>JBNLDK010000042.1:0-9516 GCA_050304295.1 Polyangiaceae bacterium | reverse complement strand
ACACGGACGACGATACGGACGACGGCGACGGCGACGACGACGACGACGACGACGACGACGACGACGACGACGACGACGACGACGACGACGACGACGACGACGACGACGACGACGACGACTAACTTGCGCTGCGCGACAGCCCGAGCTTGGAGTGCCGCGAGGGTGCCGCGTGCCCCAGTCCCGCAGCAGGGGTGCCACTCGGGATTCTGGTCAGACTGGTGGAAGATCGCGGGAGTTCGCGGGAGCGGATGCTCACGGGTCTCGCGCGCTGGTGAGGGCAGCGAAGCGGACGGGCCTGGGATTGCTTCGTTGCAACGGTCTTGCGATTGGCGCCGCCCTCGAAGGTCGGGCTAGCCGCCCGTGACGCTTGCGCGTCGTGGCAACGCAGATCATTCGTCGTCGGGTAGGTCGTAGTCGGCGACGAGGCGGGCCACTTGCTCGCGAAGGTTCGGGTGCGCGGCCAGCTTGGCGACGATCTCCCACAGCGTCGGTTCGGCGAGGGCCGCCAGCCCCTTCCGAGGCTGGGGCTTCCTTCGGCGCCGTGGGATGGCGACGGGTCCCTGTTCGCGTAGGCGCTCCAGGGCTAGCACCCACTTTCTAGTGGGAAACTCCTCCTCCTGCTCCCAGGCCCGCACCGTAGCAACGTCCAGCTGGAGGGTGTCGGCGAGTTCTCGTGCGGTGCACTGCAGCGACTTCCTAAGTGCTTGGAGCTCCTTGCCGGTCACCACTCCAAGCTACCCTGGCTATCGGCAGTCGGCAAACGCCTCGGTGAAGAGGGCCTCCCCCAGTACGCGGTGACCTTCGTCGTTGAAGTGGATTCCATCGCGCGAGTAGTCCTGGCACAGGTATTCGGGCCGACCGCATGACAGAAGTGCGTAGGCGTCGACGACGTGTTGGACCGTGCCGGCGTCGAACTGGTCGCGGATCCACTGGTTTAGCTTGCGGGTGTTCTCCCCGCGGGTCGCATTGTAGTACCGGGTGAATCCGCCCCAGGGAGCGACGGTGATCGCCACGATGTACATGCCGCGAGCACTTGCCTTTGCGTACATGTCCAGCAGATCCCGGGCGACTTTCTCCGGCGTGCGTCCGGCGGTCTGGTCGCTGTACAGATCGTTGACGCCGCCGAACACGACGAGATGGGTGTACCGCTTTGGGCTGGGCAGGATGTCCTGGAGGAAGCGGCGGCGCATCTGGTTGACCATGTCGGCTCCTCGCCCAAAGTTGTCGATGCGGGTCTCCGGGCAGCGTTGTCGAACGAGGTCCAGGTACTTGCCTCCGTGGGACTTGGGGTCGGTGAGTGAGTCGCCGATGGCCGCGATGTAGTAGGCCTGCCGGGGACGTGTCGGCGCAGCGCTGCCGAGGGCCGAGGGCAAAGGTGCTGAGCGGAGTGACGGAGCGCCAGGTGCGGTGGTCACCTGCCGCCCAACGCCGACCACTGCTGACGCGCTGGGTGGGGGCGGTGGTGATGGTTCCGGATACGGAAGCAGCAGGACCAGCAACAACACTCCTCCCACGGTCAGAGTGAGGGCGACGCTGAGCCAGACGTCACGGGGCGCGGACACGACCGATTCCACCGGTTGTGGTCAGTCCGCCGCGTCGAGCTCTGCCACGGACGGGCAGGTGCAGACGAGGTGGCGATCCCCTGCCGCGTTGTCGATCCGGCTGACAGGGGGCCAGTACTTGTGTTCCTTCAGGCCCGGAGCGGGGAACGCGCCACGGTCGCGCGAGTACGGGTGATCCCAGGCGTCCGAGGTGAGGTCGGCGGCCGTGTGGGGAGCATTCTTCAGGGGATTGCGCTGCGCGTCGAACTCGCCAGCAGCAATGGCCGAAATCTCCGCACGAATCGCGATCATCGCTTCGCAGAAGCGGTCTAGTTCGGCGCGAGATTCGCTCTCCGTGGGCTCGATCATCAGAGTGCCAGGCACCGGCCAGGACATCGTGGGTGCATGGAAGCCGAAGTCCATCAGTCGTTTGGCGATGTCGTCGACTTCGATGCCTGCCTCTTTCTTGAGTGCGCGCGCGTCGAGGACAAACTCGTGGGCGACGGTGCCGTGTCGTCCACGAAACAGGATCGGATAGTGTGACTCGAGCCGCTTCGCCATGTAGTTCGCGCTGAGGATGGCAACCTGGGTGGCTCGCTTCAGGCCTGCCGCGCCCATCATTGCGATGTACATCCAGGAGATGGGCAGGATGCTAGGGCTCCCAAAGGGAGCTGCTGCGACGGGGCCGATACCCTGCTCCCCGCGCGGCTCGAAGGGGTGTCCAGGGAGGAATGGTGCGAGATGGCTCTGGACCGCGATCGGTCCCATGCCAGGTCCACCACCACCATGGGGAATGCAGAAGGTCTTGTGCAGGTTCAGGTGGCACACGTCGGCGCCGAAGTCCCCCGGTCGGCACAGCCCGACCTGGGCGTTCATGTTTGCCCCATCCAGGTACACCTGTCCGCCGGCACGGTGCACCTCATCGCAGACTTCGCGGACCGTGTCCTCGAAGACGCCGTGGGTGGACGGGTAGGTGATCATGACGGCGGCGAGTTCGGACCTGTGCTTGGCGATCTTTGCGTGCAGATCGCCAAGGTCGATGTTCCCCTCGGTATCGCAGGCGATCGCCACCACCCGCATGCCTGCCATCACGGCGCTGGCCGGATTCGTGCCGTGGGCTGAGGTGGGGATGAGGCATACATCTCGGTGCGGTTCGCCCCGCGCGTGGTGATGCGCACGAATGACCAGCAGTCCCGCGTATTCGCCCTGCGCTCCTGAGTTTGGCTGGAACGATACTGCGGCCATCCCTGTGATCTCTGCCAGCCACTGCTCGAGTTGGTTGAAGAGTTCCCGGTAGCCGGTCGTCTGCGTCGCCGGCGCGAAGGGGTGCAGATCCCCGAACTCGGGCCAGGTGATCGGGAGCATCTCGCTCGTGCCGTTCAGCTTCATCGTGCAGGAGCCAAGCGGGATCATGCTCGTCGTCAGCGAAAGGTCTCGTCCCTGCAGGCGCTGGATGTAGCGCAGCATCTCGTGTTCCGAGCGGTGGTTCGCGAAGACGGGGTGGGTGAGAAAGTCGCTCCTGCGAACCAGCTCCGGCGGGTACTCGTCGAGCACCTCGGCGGCGATGGCGGCGGCGCTCGGCGCCGAACCGGGGGGGGCGAAGACCTCGAGCAGAGTCTGGACGTCGCGCACCGTGACGGTCTCGTCCAGCGAGACACCGAGCGCATCGGGGTCGTCCTCCCGCAGGTTGATCTGCTGGGCCTCCGCGGCCGCGAGGATGCGTTCGCGCGCAGTAGACCCCACCGGAATTCGGAGCGTGTCGAAGCAGGGACCATCGGCGACGTGGAACCCCGCGCTTCTCAGCCCGGCGCGAAGGGTTGCCGTGAGCAAGCGAATGCGTCGCGCGATCGCCTCCAGCCCCTCGCGACCGTGGTAGACCGCGAAGAAGCTCGCGATGATCGCGAGGAGGACCTGGGCAGTGCAAATGTTGCTGGTTGCCCGATCGCGGCGGATGTGTTGCTCACGCGTCTGCAGCGCGAGACGGTACGCGGGGCGACCGTGGGCATCGCGAGAAACGCCCACGATGCGCCCGGGCATCTGTCGCTTGTACTCCTCGCGGGCAGCCATGAAGGCAGCATGCGGCCCGCCGAACCCGAGTGGGACGCCCAGCCTCTGGGTGGAGCCGACGGCAATGTCTGCCCCCATTTCGCCGGGTGGCGTCAGGAGGGTGAGCGCCAGAAGGTCGGTGGCGACCACGACCAGCGCGCCGGCCGTGTGCAGTGCGGAGATGCGGTCGGTCAGCAGCTCGATGTTGCCGTCGGTGGCCGGATATTGCAGCAGGACCCCGAACAGGTCGTGGCGCGCCGGATCGGCGCTCGACGGGTCGCCAACGCGGACCTCGATGCCGAGCGGCTCGGCTCGTGCGCGGACGACCGCGATCGTCTGCGGGTGGCAGCTGGCGGCGACGAAGAATCCGCGGCGCTTGCCTCGCGTGATCGCGTGCGCCATCGTCATCGCTTCGGCGGCGGCCGTGGCCTCGTCGAGCAGTGAGGCGTTCGCAAGTGGCAGACCGGTCAGGTCCGCCACCATCGTCTGGTAGTTGAGCAGCGCTTCCAAGCGCCCCTGAGCGATCTCCGCCTGATAGGGAGTGTACTGGGTGTACCAGCCAGGATTCTCGAGCACGTTGCGCAGGATCACGGCCGGCGTGGTGCAGGCGTAGTACCCCAGACCAATGTAGGACCGAAATCGCTGGTTCTGGCGCGCTATCTGCCCGAGTCGGTGGAGCGCATCCGGTTCGCTCACCGGATCGGGGAGGGCCAGGGGGCGGTCGAGTCGGATGGTGCTGGGCACCGTCGCGGCCGCCAAGTCATCGAGCGAGCGAAAGCCGACCACCTTGAGCATCTCGTCGAGGTCCCCCGAGCGGGGACCAATGTGGCGGTCGACGAAGGGGGCGGGGGGGGTCAGGATTTGGTCCCGGAGGGAAGTCACGGACGGGGGTTCCTTTCAGCTCCCACCAATCGTCATGGAGGCGATACGGAAGGTTGGGGCGGCTGTCGAGGTCTTGAGATCGAGATCGTTGGCGATGGCATCGATGCCTTTCAGCATCGTGTCGAGATTCGATGAGATGGTCACCTCGCCAACGGGGAAAGCGACTTCACCGTTCTCGATCCAGAAGCCCGACGCGCCGCGGGAGAAATCGCCGGTGACTGCTTTGAACCCGAATCCCATCATCTCCGTGACGTACAAGCCACGTCGGGTCGAGCGGATTAGGTCCTCCGGGGTGACCGTTCCCGGTGACATGACGAAGTTGGTCGTCGCTGGTGACAAGGCGCCGCCTCCCCGCGTGGCGTTGGCGGTTGAGCTGCGGCCCAGCTTGCGTGCGGCGTAGCAATCGAGCAGGTAGGTTTGGAGTGTGCCATCGGCGACGACCACGTTGCGCCGCGCGGCGAGCCCCTCGCCGTCGAACGGGCGTGAGCCGGGGGCACGGGGCAGAAGTGGGTCATCGACGATCGTGACCAGAGGGCTCGCGATCACGGAGCCCTCGCGCCCCACCAGGTAGCTCGACTGGCGCCAGATTGCTCCGCCGAGGATGCAGCTGGCAAAGGTGCCGAGGATGCCCCGTGCCGCGTCCGGGTCGAAGATGACCGGTGCCTCGCAGGTGTCGACCTGGCGAGCGCCCAGCTTGGCCAGGGTGCGGCGAGCGGCCTCGCGCCCGACCGCGTCCGGGTCGTCCAGGGCGTCGAGGTGGCGACGGGCGCTCCAGTGAAAGCCACGGCGGCGCTTCCCCTCGGCATCTTCGGCGACGGGTGTCACTACCAGCGATGCGTAGGATCCACGAAGGTTTCCGCTGAATCCTCCCGACAGCACCATCGCGCTCTCCGAAGTGATCCGCGAGAAGGCGGCGCCCTCGCTCAGGGTCAGCCGTGGGTCAGTGGCCAGGGCGGCGGCCTCGGCTTGGCGGGCCAGTTCCAGGGCCCGGGCGGCGTCCACCTCGGCCACGGCCGGATCGTACAGTTCCAGATCGAGGAACGGTCCAGATCCCAGCTGCTCCTGTGGGGCTGGGCCTGCGGCCTCGTCTGGTTGGGCGAGCTCCGCGAGCATCAGGGCATCCGCGACGCACCGGGCGAGACCATCGGGTGTCAGATCGCTAGTCGTCGTCATGGCCACGCGCTGGTCCTTGATGACTCGTAGCTCCACCCCGCGCTGGCCGGCTTCCTCGACGAGTTCGGGCTCGCCGAGACGGATCTGCGCGTTCAGTTCCCAACCCGCTCGGGCGACGGACTCCGCGACGTCGGCACCAGCTTGCAGCGCGCGCTCGACGACTTCCGCTGCCAGGGCAGCCAGGCGCTCGGTCTGGACTTCCGACATGGGCGGTACGGTGTCGTTCCTCCGCGCATCCGTCAAGGCACGCGAAACCCGCGTTGCAGATCACTCGCCACGTCGTCGCTGGGTGCTGAATCGCCTCAGGCACCATGCGGTCCACGCGATGGCTCCCGCCAGCACCGCTGACATCCAAAGCAGAGCCAGTCCCAGTCGGCTTCCAGCGATGGGCTCGATGCCAAAGTCCCCGTGAAACTGGGTGTACGTGGCCTGTACCGCCAGCCGGGGGAAGCCGACTGCCAGGGTCACGATGGCCAGGCCCGCGGGGACTGCGGCCAGCTGGAGCAGCGAACCGAACCGCTGCTCGGCCGCTCGGCGGGCCGCCGCGGTGAACCCGGCAGCGGGCGAGGCCATTGCGGCTAGCACGACGGCCGAGTCCGCGACTCCTGGAAGTCGTGCGGTGTTGACGACGAAACCGTAGGCCCAGTCGGGGTTGAAGGCGACGAAATAGGCCGTCAGCGGACCGTAGATCACGAGCCCGAAGAGCGTCACGAGGAAGAACGCACGACTGGTGGCCGCGCCGCCCCCGGTGCGATGCAGCTCGGCCCTGCTCGCCCACGCGAAGCCAATGCCCGACACCAGACCGACGAGGGGAGCGATGACGACTGGCATGGGGTGGCTGTTGTCTCGCGTCTGGGTGCCCCGCGACAAGGGGGAATGCTACGTCGTCGTCGCTTTCCGGAGGGTGACGTAGAAGAAGTCTCGCGATGATGGTTCTCGGACGTATTCGTCGCGGGTGAACGTGACCGTGTCGATCAAACCTCGAGGTTGGGGGGCTCCCTGGGGAGAAGCGCGTTCGTAGGTGAGGAACTTCGGCAGCGTGCCGTTGACGTCCAGCTGGGCGACATTCGCTGCGCCTGCGTGAGTGAGCGCGAGGGCAATGTTGGCCGCTGAGATCGACTCGCCGAGGCCGTAGAACAGCGTGGAGCGATCGGCCGAGATGCCGATCGCGGAGCGGCGGATGATGGTCGTTCCTGAGACGCCCGAACCCCAGTCGGCGAGATGGGGGTTGTCCAGTCCCTCGGCGCGGGTCCCGTCGGCGACCAGGCAGCGGGGCGCTTGGCGGTACCACTGCATCTCGGTGATGCGCGGGACAAGCTGACGCCACGACGCCACGTCCAGCGACCCATCAGCGAAGCGCGCGACGGTGCAGGCGTCGGCGCGGGGGCGGACCAGCGTGACGCCGTCGGCGCGCATGCCGAGCCTGCCGTGCACCGTCTTGAATCCACCGTTGAACGCGGCGAGCAGGCGCTCGTGATCCTCGGGTGGGATCAGTCCAGGGCGCTCCACCCCTTGGGCTTCGGGTTCGGTGGCTTGCGGGACGTAGCGTCCGGCCTTGAGGTGCAGGTCAACCCGGCTCAGATCGAGGGCAACGACCGCAACCGCGGACCAGGGGCGGCGTGCGTCCGGGTGCAGCAGCGTTTTGGCCAGGACTGGTGGGCCGTCGGGGGAACCTTTGGGGACCATTGGCAGCCAGGTGCCATCGCCGGCGGCGCGCATCGTGGCGTGCACCGGACCCACACTGCGGGGGGGGAATGCGGGCTGGTAGGCCATTGCACCGGTCGCGATCAGGGGACGGCTGGCGTCGACGGTGGTCTTCACCGTCGGGACCTCCCAGTAGGCGGCGGGCTCTTCGCCGCGGCGCCAGAAGCGCTGCCAACGGTCGTCGAGCCCGTATGCGAGGTCCTCAGCGGCCCCGACGGCGCGGGGTCCCAGAACTGCTCGCCCGGTGTCGGCGAGCAGGGGGCCGAGCCACGGGACACGATGGATCGCGAACCAGAATACCAGCAAGCAGGCGCTGGCGACGGTTCCGACCAGCATGAGGCGGCGGGCATGCTGACCCATCATGGATTTTCGATAGTCAAGTCTCCTCAGGGCTGCCAACAAACGCGCCGACACTGCTAAGGGTGGGGCGGCGGTCCGGGCCATGCAAGGTTGGACGGACCCTGGGCCCGAATAATCGCGGGTTGAAGAGAGACCGACCGGTCGTTTCCGACCTCCGTGATTGTGCTAGAGCACCCACCCATGAATGCTGATCGCCTGCGGGAATTGCTCGAGCTGGTCCGCACCCGCGAACTGGACGTGGGAAGCGCCGTCGAGCAGCTGCGGCATTTCCCCTATGGGGATCTCGGCTACGCGCGAGTCGACCATCACCGTGCCCTGCGTCAGGGGGTCCCGGAGGTCATCCTGGGTGAGAGCAAGACCGTCCCCCAGCTCGTTGGTATTGCGCGCGAGCAGATCCGCGTCGGGCACAACGTTCTTGTCACGCGCCTCGACGAGCAGAAGGCGGGTGCGTTGGTCGACCAGGTTCCCGAGCTGACATTCGTGGCGGAAGCACGGGTGGCGACCTACGAGCACGAGCCGCTGCGGCCCCGGGAGATGACTCCGGTCGTCGTGGTCACCGCTGGCACCAGCGACCTACCGGTAGCCGAGGAAGCGCTGGTTACCTTGCACATGAACCGGATCCCCGCGACTCGGGTCTTCGATGTGGGGGTGGCAGGGATCCACCGCTTGACGGCGGAGCTTCCCACCCTCGCGAGGGCACCGGCGCTGATTGTCGTTGCAGGAATGGAAGGGGCGCTGGCCAGCGTGGTCGGGGGACTCGTTCCTGGCCCTGTCATCGCCGTTCCCACCTCGGTGGGCTACGGTACAGCGCTCGCGGGCTTCACCCCGCTCTTTGGCATGCTGACCGGGTGTGCGGCGGGTGTCACGGTGGTCAACATCGACAATGGGTTCGGGGCCGCGATGGCGGTGGCCCGCCTGGTGCGCGCGCTGTTGCCCGAGGAGTCTTCCGATGGATGAGCGCAGAGTCCTGGCGGGTCCCGAGCCGACGCTTCTCGAGAAACACGGACGAGGCCAGGGGCCTGACCATGACCAGGCTCCAGCTGACGACAGGGCACGCGGTGGCGGGCACGGGCACGGACATGGGCATGGGCATGGGCATGGGCACGGGCATGGGCATGGGCACGGGCATGGGCATGGGCATGGGCGTGACGAACGCGGCCCGGTAGTGGGTCCCGTTCGGGGGCCAATGGGTCGCCACGCCGGCCGCGACCAGGTGCTGTTTTTCGACGCCTTTGCGGGGGTGGCGGGAGACATGACGGTGGCGGCGCTGCTCGATCTCGGGGTACCCGACGAGGTGGTGGCAGGGGCGGTGGCAGCGCTGGGAATTCCCGGTGTCGAGGTGCTGTCCGAGCCGACGATGTGTGGCGCCATCGGTGCACGTCGGTTCGAGGTGCGTGTGGTATCGCCCCAACCCGAGCGCAGCTTCTCCGCGATCGACGAGCTGCTCGCCCAAAGCGCGCTGGCACCCGAGATCATCGACCCCGCTCGCCGGATCTTTCGACGGTTGGGGGAGGCAGAATCGGAGGTGCACCGGATCCCGCTCGAGCAGGTGCACTTTCATGAGGTGGGGGCCGTGGACGCGATCGTCGACATTGTCGGGGCGGCGGCCTGTCTCGAGTACGTGGGCGCCGAAGTGGTCGTCGCGCCATTGCCCCTGGGACACGGGAGGGTGAGCTGTCGGCACGGGGTGCTGCCACTGCCCGCGCCGGCGACGGTTCTGTGTTTGCGCGGAGTTCCGACCTACGAGGCCGGGATCGAGGCCGAGTTGGTCACGCCCACCGGCGCGGCCATCGTTGCCACGATGGCCGCG
>JBNLDK010000041.1:0-7040 GCA_050304295.1 Polyangiaceae bacterium | reverse complement strand
CGCAGAGCAGTATCTCGGCTGGGTTCAGGACGTCTCCGAGGAGCTCTGTCGGCCTGCAGTCATCTGGCAGATCCCCGTCGGCAACATGGCGCTCGACAATACCCCCGACCACTGGCAGGACACGCGCCTCGACTGGCTCTTCGCTCATCTCCCCGCCGTCGCTGACGCGCACGTTGCCGCCCTGCTGTTCGGCGCTGGCGCCAGCGGGCAAACGACTCCGGAAACCGACGGCGGCAACCTGATCGCGCGAACCACCGCCTACCGCGAGGCGGGCGGGACGCCCCTCTGTCCGTAGGCGCCCTTTCGCGGTTCGGTGCGAGTCGTCGCACGGCCGAACCTCCTGTCGGCAATCCTGAGACATCCGAACGACGCAGAACGGCTCCTGCGCTCAAGCCCGCGAGACAGTCGCGGCAAGCGACCGGCCAAGAGCCGGAGGGCAAGTTGCTCGCCGGCTCGCCGTCCATTTCGAAGGCGGGCCGGGCACCTGCCGCCCGGCTTGGACCGCCCTCCCCGCCCGAAGCGCACCGCGCCAGGGCGATTTGCTGACCGAAAGTTCCCGCTTCGAGCAACATGCGCAGTCGAGAGTGGTGATTCGGAGGAGAAGAGAAATGCTGCACCCCCGAGCGCGAACGTCCCTACTGTCCAGCTTTCGGCGTGCATCTCGTCCCGCACCCGCGCGGTTCCCAAGGATGCCCAGGCTGCTCCCGATGGGACTGTACCTGGCGATCGTCGCGACCGTCCCCGAAGCTCGCGCACAGGTGGAGATCGCACGGGTCGACATCTCCGCCTCCGGGGCTGGAGCGCGGATGTTACTCGGAGACATCACGGGGGATGGTCGACTGGACTTCGTGATGATGCAGGGCGACCAGATGGCGGACGATCGCTACATCGGCCACCAGGTGAACGCACTGACCGCCTACGACTTCGAAGGGCACCTGCTTTGGCAGGTCGGCAACCCCGCCGCGGGCGAGGCAACGGGAAGTGACATTCCCGCCCAGATCTACGACATCGATCAAGATGGTGAGAACGAGGTCCTGGCATGCATGAACAACGGGGTCATCTCCCAGCAGCTAGCCGTCCTGGACGGCAGGACAGGGACTGTGGAGGCGACCTACGACTACCCCTCACCGGACGCCCATGACACGATCGTCATCGCGAATTTCTCCGGCACCGAGCATCCCACCGATATCGTGCTCAAGGACCGCTACGAGAACCTGTGGGCCATGGACCGCAACTGGAACGTCCTGTTCGAGCACACAGGCAACATTGGCCACTATCCGTGGCCTGCCGATTACGACTTCGACGGTCGCGACGAGCTGATGGCCGGGTATGACTACCTGGAGAGTGATGGCACGCGAGTGTGGCAGGTCAGCCAAGGGGGCCACGCCGACTGTATTTGGGTGGGCGACGTCGATCAGAATCCTGACAATGGACGCGAGATTGCGCTGGGGGGCGAGGACATCGCCGTCTACAGCAGCAACGGGCAGCTGCTCGCGCGGGAAGACATGCCCGTCGAGCCCCAGAACATTGCAATCGGCGACTTCCGACCCGATCTACCGGGACTCGAGATCGCCGGTCAGGATCGACGCGACCGTGGAACTCCGGGGGAGGAAGCCATCTTCTGCTGGTCCCCCATGTCCGCAGAGATGCTCTTCTACGAGATCCGCCCGGGCTGGGGCAGCATCGCCAACATGGTGCACAACTGGGATGGTGCCGGGTCCGACTACATCTCCATCTGGCGCGGTCCCAGCGCCCCTACCCTCTTCGATGGCCGCGGCAACGAAGCAGCCTCCTTCGAAGAGGGGTACCTGATGAACGCCGACGTCGATGGCGACGGTACGCAGGAGGTCATCATCTTCACCGAGCAGAGCGCCATCCTCTACTCTCACGACCCCATCGATCTGGTGGCGGCCAAGACAGGCCTGCCGCGCCCCCAGGCGAAGATGCAGTACAACTTCACGCGCTACTGGGGTGGAGAGTATCCCCCCGAGGCACTGCTGACTGGAACGGGAGGGACGGGAAACACGGGTGGCAGCGGCGGAGAAGCCACTGGTGGCGCCCCCTCCTCTGGGGGTGACCCGGGCTCCGGGGGTGTCCCGGCGGGCGGCACCAGTGGCGGTGGCATCAACACTGGTGGTAGCGACCTTGGCGGAGGCGGTCCCGGCGGGGTCGGCACCGGCGGGCTCCAGCTCGGGGGAACGGCGGGTGCGGGAGGCGAATCCCTCGGCGGCGGGGGCAGTGCCACCGGAGGAGCGACGCCCACCGGCGGCACCGAGCACGGTGGCTTCGAGACGACCGGGTCAGGTGGCGCGGCATCGGCATCTGGCAGCGCACCGCCCACCGAAGCTGGAGGAGACATCGGGGTCGGGAACGCGACCGGAGCCGATGGCGCCCTGGCTCGTCCCACCTCCTCGAGTGCGGACGACTCGGGTTGTGGGTGCCGAACCCCCACTTCGCGAGCGCCAACCCGGCAGCGGCTAACGCTACTGCTTCTGGGAGTCCTGGCCGTCGTCGTGACGCGGAAACGGTTTGCGCACGCCCGGTGCCTTCACACCCAACCAGAAATTTCGCGACGACACCCGTGAACACTGAGTCATCTTGGAGTGATCCGTCGGACAGCGACGGATCTCACCACGCACCTATCGGGTTCTGCACAGCTTCCGCCCTCGCTGTGGATTTGTCCGACACGGAAGAAGACGGCGAGGTGCGCATTTCGCCACCTGTGGCGACCACTGCTCGCTGTACGCGAGATGTCGGACGCTTCCGGGTGAAGCCATTTCGCGACCTGTCGAGACCGCGATGGCGGTCCCGCTCAACATGATGGACTGATGCTTGCTGTGCTTTCATCGGGCCACTTGCTGTCGCGGGGGGGGGCAAATCCGAATCACCTCACGGCGAGGCAGCGCTGCGCCCGCTCCCCCGCGGGTCGTCGCACTGTCGATGCACGCTCAAGCTCCAGTGAACCCGCCGGTTGACCCGGCAAACCTCGTCGCTTCTCGATCTGGGACAGCAGAGACCTGACCGCTTGCCTGACATTGTCCCACTTCGCCGGTTGACAGCGGAGGTCGTCCGGTCTCTGCGTGGCACCCGCACTCGACGTCCCCGAGCTACTCCAACCTCTCCAGCGGAGAGAAGTCGCAGTGTCGCAGACACCAGGAACGCGGCGGCTGGAACGTTGACTCGGGAGGCCTCCGTCACCTGACGGGGTGGCGCAAGAGCGATCCCCTCCAGCATCAATCCTGACGCAACGGAACATCCCGTCCACGCCGCCCGACCCGATGAAACAGGACGACCCGAAGTCACGGCTCTGATACGTGTGGGGCATGGACATCCACCAGACGCTGGTCGAGCACCACCGCCAGCTGGACAACCTGTTCGACAGCTACACCGCCGCCCGAGCAGAACACGAGGCCGGCGCGGAGAGCTTGTTCGCCGAATTCGAGAGTGCACTCGTCGCCCACTTCGAAGCCGAGGAGCTACACCTGTTCCCCGTACTCGAAGGGGAATTTCCGGAAGAGATCCGCGCATTGCGCGAAGAACACGAGCTACTGCGACGCCGCCTCGGAGCCGTCAGCCTCGGAGCGCAAGAGATCGATGCCAGCGCGCTCGCCCAACTGGCAACACAGCTGCGCGACCACGGACGGCGCGAAGACAACATGCTCTACCGCCTGGTCAACGAAGCCGCCGACAGCGACCGGTATCGACGCCTCGTCGAGTTCCTGGAGACGACCCACGCGCGGCTCATGGAAGAGGAGTGAGTCGTCTGCAACGACTCGGGCAGCTCGCGCAGTTGGTCCCGGCTGCCACATTCCAAGGCCGCTGCATGCGTCAACCAACCGGAAAACGACATGTCTGACACGCTGCTGCCGGCCGGGATCTGCGCCCTCCGCCACGAGTTCTCCATCCCACTCGCCCCCGGTAAGGCCTTGCCACGCTGGGTCAACAGCTACGTCCTGTTGCGTCGCCAGTGGACCGCGATTGACGCCGGGGTCAGTGGCTCAGCCGGGGCGATCCTGGAAGCGACAAGTGGCACACTCGGAACGCTACTGCTGACCCATGGCCACCCGGACCACCTCGGCGGAGCGGCCTCGCTCGTCCGACAGACTGGGTGCAACGTCGCCGCGCCACTCACCGAACGCGACTGGATCGAGACCCCCGAGAAACAGCTTTCCGCGCGCCCCGTCCCGGGCTTCTGGAACCTCGTCGAGGGTGGGGTCTCCATCGACGTCACGCTGACGGATGGCGACGCTTGCCCCGGAGACTCCGCACTCCAGGTGGTAGCAACCCCGGGACACTCCCCAGGGCACCAGGCCTTCTGGGACGCGGACGCTCGCGTGCTGTTTGCCGGCGACGCGATCCCCGTCCCGGGCGAGATGCCCATCTACGACAACGGACCTGCGACGCGAGCATCGCTCGAGCGACTGCTGAAGCTGGATGTTGCGGTGCTCCTGTCCGCCTGGGACTCTCCGAAACACGGGGCCGCCGCCCACGAAGCCATTCACCTTGGCGTCGCCATGGTCGACACGGTCGCTCGCTGCGTGGAGGAGACCGGCACCGAGACCAACGACCTCCCGACCCTCACACGGCACGTCGCCCAGACACTCGGCCTCCCGGCGGAGCTAGCCGGTCCGATGCTGGCTCGCACGGTCCGCGCTCACCTGACTTGATCCAGCCCGGCGAACAGTAGGCGGGAGTTGACGAGCCTGCCCGACTGACGTCTCCGACTACTGCCCCGCACCCTGGCGCCCAAGCATCACCTTCCGAAAATGCTCACCCGACTCGGTGGGAGTGAAGTCCCAGTCGGAGATCAGCATCGGGGACCATTCTGGGTGGAAACACCAGGCCACCCATGAGGCACCCCGCGCGGCCAGATAGTCCGTGATGCGCGGCCCGTAGCTGCCGTCGTCGATGACTGGATCGTGGGCACCCTTCTGCCCGGCACGCATGTACCCGATCTCGGTTGCGAAGAGTGGGTACCGCTCTGCCACGTGGCCGAACGCCTCGTCCCAGTTCTGGGTGAAGGGGGCCGTCGTCTTCGTCGGGTACGGGTGGGCCACGTAGGCGATGCCATCGCGTTCGATCGGGTGCTCCGCAACGCTCCGCAGCTCGTAGCCCCAGTTGAAACCTGCCACGAGCGGGATCACCTGATCGTCGTGCGCCCGGATCACGTCAATCAGTTCCTCGTTGATCGCCTTCCACTCGGTCCAGGAGATCGCACCGAGCGTCCCGTTGTAGCGCGTGGGCTCGTTGAAGAGCTCGTAGAAGGCGGTCGTGGCAACGCCGCGGTAGCGAAACGCGATAGTGCGCCAGAACTCGAATGTCTCGCGCTGCGTCGTGTCGTACATCGGGTGCTGGAACAACTCCGTGCGCAAGTTGCCGATCGAGTGCCAGTCGATGATGACGTAGAGGTCGAGCTCGTTGGACCAGGTCACCGCCTGATCGAGCAGCTCGAGATAGCCCACCCTACCCCGACCCCGCCAAGCGGCGGGGTGAACGGGAACCCGCACCACGTTCGCCCCCCAACTAGCAACGACCTCGAACAGCTCGCGTGACCAGTTCCCGTCGCGAGAAAGCTTGTCGGGGTCAGCGATGCTGACTCCCTGAAAGATCAAGGTCTCTCCCGCTGCGTCGACGAAATGATTTCCCTCCACCCGGACCGTCGACGGCCGCTTCGCGAGGCGCGCGGTGTCGAACGGCTCCGGATACGGAGTGTTCCACCAGGGCGCATCCTCCAACTCCGACACATCCCGCGAATCGGCGGGATCGGGGCCAACTACCGGGGCCGGCGTCTCAGCGTCGGCCACTGGAGTCGCGGGCGAGGCGGGCGGCACTGCCGCCCCGCAACCGAGGGCCAGCGTCAGCGGAGCCATCAGGATCAACGAATGGGACTGAGTCATGATGGGTGAAGTCGATCCGACACCAGCCACCTCCCGTCAAGGGCAGAGCAGTCCATCGCTGAAAAACGGGACCACGGCGCCCAGGCCTTGTGGGAGCAGTCGCGCGCCGGGTACCGGGGAGCCACCGACCCGGCGAGCATCACGGTTCTCCGGTCCCGAATGGGCGTCGCACCTCGAGTCGCCCACGGGCAGGGTCACTCGAACCGAATCTCGTCGAGAAACAGGTCCATGGGTCCGCTGGGCCAGCTCACCGTCAAGCCGTGAATCCTGGTCGCGCCAGGACAGCTCGCGGGAACGTCAATCTGCGCCTCGGCCCACTCAGGTCCCACCTCGATGTCGGTAGTATTGGCGCAGCGACCGTCTTCGGTGCGAGGCGCGACGTTCACCGTCCCCGATCCCGAAGCGGTGCGGAGCATCAGCGACAGGGTCGCGAAGGTGGCAACTGGAAACGAGCTCCGATACGTCAGATGCAACCCGCTGTCGGAAAAATCCGCCAACTGCAAGCACGACGCGCTTCCCTCGGCGCACCCGGTACCCACCTCTGTGAGCGTCGTCCCTCCCCAGGTGTTCGCCTCCCACCGGACACCGTCAATACCGCCCAATTCCTCGTCGTAGACCGCACCGGGCGGCGTGAACACACAGGCCCCACCGGCTACCTCGACCTCCGCGAATTGCACGCCAGTGTCGAACACAGCATCGTCGGCCACTGCGTAGGTAAAGGTCTCCGTCTCGATCGGGCTCACAGCCGCCTCGGCGCTGGTCAGCCGAAACACCGCACCGGGACCATCGGCGTCGAAGGCGGCAGAATCGCCGCACCAGCGCGCATTGCAGCGCTCGAGACCCTGCCACACATCATCATTGGCGGCGCGAAACTCGACGGTGCGAATCGGCAGACGATGATTGAAGAAGACCAGCTGAACGTAGCCATACTGGTTTCGACTGGCCACTCGCACCTGGACATTGCCACTGACCGGACAGGGCACCTGGCGAACGGCGCCTTCCCCGAGCCACTCGTCACCGAGCGCCACTGCCGTCTCGGTGGACACATCGAAGTGAAAATGGCTGCCTGCACAAACGGGATTGCCTTCGACCGGACAGAGGTCGTGAACCATGACGAGCTGCGTCCCCGATAGCGTGTCGATC
>JBNLDK010000040.1:0-24728 GCA_050304295.1 Polyangiaceae bacterium | reverse complement strand
TGGCGGACCCAATCCCTACTACGAGTGTGGCGATACCGCGGATCCCGCCTGCAGCCCCGAGTTGGTCTCTCCTCCACTGAATCAACCTCCGCAGAAATCCTACAAGGACTTCAACGCGGTTTGGCCAGAGGGCTCCTGGAGCATTTCGGAGCCGAGTGACGGCTATCAGGTCGCCTACATCCGTTTGCTGTCCAAGTTCGTGCGCTAAGGGAGCGGCCGCGCCGGCGGTGTCATGCAGCTCCGCATGCCGAGGCTACCGAGTAGCAGACTGCCAGTCGCCGAATCGAGACATGGTTTGCCTCACGACCTGCTCCGGCTCCCCGAGCGCGGAGGGGGGTGCTGGAGCTTCTCCGACTACCTGTTTCTCAATCGACCCGAAACAGTGGTATTGGCCCTCACCGCGAACCCGTGCAGAAGGCGTGGCTAGCGGCCAGGTAGATCGTGGCGGCGGGATCGACGTCGAGCAGACGCAGGGTGCGTTGGTGGTCCACGTCACAACCGAGATGGGTGAGGATCTCGGGGTTGCCGAGGCAGTCGTCGGCATTGCCCGCCGCGCAATCCAAAGAACCATCGCCATCCAGGTCTGATAAGGCGTCGATGTAGCAGTACCCAGCGCCGCTCGGTTCGAGGTCGTTCGAGCAGGACTCAAGATCTGCATCGTCGACCCGGAGGATCTCGCAGATCGCCACTTCGTCACATCGCGGCGTTCCCTCGGCATCGCAGGCTCCATGCACACGCTCCTCGTTCCGGATCGGTACCACGAATTCGTAGTTCGCGAAGGCGCGGCCCGGCTGGTCACAGGCGCAGCGGCTGGCGGGGACCACCTCGAAGACGAGGGTGCCACAGAGCGCTCCGCTCGCCTCGATCTGTAGCGCCCGGGGCAAGCAGGAGTCGTCGGTGACGAGTCGCTCGACGGGGCGGGTGGCCTCCGGCGCCTGCACCGGCACCTGGCAGTAGACCGCGTCGGGGGGATTCTCGATCAGGTCGGTGTCCTGGCAGCCGACGATCGTGCCGATTGCGAGGAAGAAAGGCCAGCGCATGGCGACCAGGATACCACTCCGGTTCCCGCCGAGCCCGATCGGTGGGTCTGGCCGGATCTCCCCGCCATTCCTTCCTGCGGGGCGCTTGGGGTGGACGACTGCACGTGCGTCGTGCCCGGTGTGCGCGAGCTGGGCAGCCCTTCTGGACCGACACCGCAGGTCGCGAAGCGACCGAGGACCAGGGGTGGGTCGACGACTTCGCCGACACGCATGAATGACGGCGGCCGAGCAGGGCGTTCCGCGAGTGCGGGGGAATCGCTGTTAGCGCCAGGAGTACGGTGGCGCCGGCGTGGAGTCCGTGCCCGGATCGGTGCAGGTGCTTCCGTCAACGAAGCCGGAGCAGGTTCCGCTGCTGCGATTCACGCCGCCGCCCTGGAGCTCGACGTCGCCGACCAGGGTGCCCCCGCTCAGGCCCTGTCCGCTCGCGAAGTGCCCGAGCGGATAGAAGGTGGTCATCGCCGTCCCGCTGGTGATGTCGAAGGCGTTCGCTCCCCAGCCCCCGGTTGTGCCTACGATCGTCATGGCGCCCACCGTGCCGCCCGACACTGTTCCGTTGGCCACGATCGCGTGGTCCTCGATGCGCGCGTCACCGGTGGCGCTCGCGCCGCTCAGGACCGTGGCGTACGGTCCCACGTAGGCGGTCGTTCCGGCGGGGGCGCAGCCGCCACCACTGCTGGCGCGGGTCAGACCGGAGGGGCAATCGTCTTGGGTTCCGCCGCGGAACCCCTGCGGCCAGGCACCGTCCACCTGGAACATGTACGGGTAGCGCGGCACCGTGTTGTACGCCTGGTCCCACACGATCTCGTACCACTCGGAGGGGGTGGCCGTGACGACGAGGAAGAGCTCTTCTCCCGAGTCGATGCAGAACGTGAGCGCACCGTCCGACCCTGCCTGCAGCCCGCTGTAGCGCGCGGCGGTGATTCCGCTGTCCGTGGCGACGAGGCCCCAGCGCCAGTCCGGGCTCGATGGCGCCGACGTGACACCACGGAACGTGACCGTGACCTCGGTCGCTCCTGCTTCCGGGTAGAGCCGAATCACGTTGTACCCATAGCGCTGTGGTGCCCAGTGAAGCGGTGAGACGAAGCGTCGGTTGGTGGCGTAGCTGGCGTCCAGCGGCTCGACCTGGGTCAGGCGGACCATCCGGACCGCTTGCGACGTGTCGGTGACCAGCCCGTAGGAAGAGCGGAATAGCGACCCTTGGTTCTGACCAGCCGTGCTCTGGGGCTCGGGATCCTGGTAGTCCCAGGTGACGTTGTGCATCGCCCACTCGCCCATGAAGTCGTTGAGCTCACTCACGCTCCAACCCATGCCATTGCGGATCGCGGTGAAGGGATCGGGCGCCGGGGAGCCGGTCCACATGGCGTTGACCGCGTCAAAGCAGTGCTTGTCCTTCAAGAACTCCATGAACTGCCAGTTGCAGTACCGATCGCGTGTGGAGCCGAGATAGAGGTGCGGTGCGTTGACCAGCATCTCGGAGCAGTGCACGTCGGAGGCGTGGTACTCGGCCTGCTGCTGTGCCGCCCAGTTGGCGTGGCTCTCGTAAACCCAACCGCAAGTGTTGGCTCCCCCACCGCAACTCTGTCCACCCTGGACCGACTGGACGCCGTGCATGAACTCGTGCGCCAGGCCCCAGTGGTCGTTCAGCCCGCCGGTGCCGATCCACATCCCCATGCGGTTCGTGGTCCAGGCGCCGCCGGTGAGGCCCCAGTCCGAGTGCACGTGGACGGTAGCCTTGTACTTGGTGCTCGAGTTGCAGAGCGGCTCCCGCATGTACATTGGACTACCGAAGTAGGTGTCCCAGACCGTCTCCAGGTGGTCGACTGCCGACTGCGCCGATCCGGAGCAGCCTTCGTCCGAGTAGACGACGAAGTGTTCGGACTCGGAGCAGAGCGAGAAGTTGCTGTGGTCCGGATCGGGCCCACCCGCGACCCAGCTCCCCGCCGTGCAGGTTTCCGGGGGAGATGTCGGACAACTGCTGGCCCAGACGGTGTCCGTCGTTCCAGGATCGCAATTGCCTGGTGTGCCGCCCGTGCCGCCGCCGGCCGCCCCCCCCGTGCCGACGTCGCCGCCCGTGCCGACGTCGCCCCCGCCGGTCCCCCCGTCGCCGCCGGTGTCAGCGCGCCCGCCCGTGGCGAGCCCACCGGTTCCCGGCGTGGCTCCCGTTCCTGGAGCACCCCCGGCAGCACCCCCGGCTCCGGGTGCGCCGCCGGTCCCGGGCAGTCCGCCCGTGCCTTCGCCGGGCGTCTGGCAAGCTCCGCTGGCGCAAGGCTCTCCGCTGCCGCTCTCGCTGCCGCACCCACTGCCCAACCCCAGCAGGAAGCCCATCACCACAGGCACCTTCAGCCGACCACCATGCGAGCTCATCTTGCCTTGCCTTCTCCGACGGGCCCCGCGCCGATCTCCTGCGTCCGCATTGCGGCTCACTTCGGGTTCGTCGCCAGACCCGGTCGAGGCGATGTGTTTATTGACACGGAATGCGGACGGGACTGGAACGAGCGCGCAAAACCCCCGGAACGTCGGACCGGCCAGCGCCGGGTCGCGGCTGGAGCTGCGGGGCGGCGATCACCGCCCGCGGAAGCTCTTTCGATCAGTACGCGCCCTCGTACGCCCCGATATCCGGCGTCGCGTCGCGCGGGAGGCCCAGGATGTCGTCGTCCGGGGCAGTCGTTGGATCGGCCGCGTCGAGCGCCGGGGAGCCGCTGGAGAGGCGCAGATCACCGCCGGCAACGTCGACGAACATGGGGTCGCTGTCCGAGTTGCCCGTCCCGGGGAAGAAGTCGCCCCGGTTGATGGTGTGGTCGGCGATGACCGTACCGCCGCTCACCTCGTCGGGGGAGTTCTGCCAGAGGATCGAGTTCTGGAGAATGAGTTCGGAGGTGACGTTCACGTTGAAGATCGCTCCACCCACGGTGGAGCGGTTCCGTGCGACCGTGGTGTTGGTCAGGGTGAGGATTCCGTCGTTGAAGATCGCACCACCACCTTCGACACCCGACTCGTTGCCGTGCAGCACACAGTTGGTGAGATGGGCATCGCCAGCGTTGTAGAGGCCTCCAGCGGTGGCGGTGGCAACATTGTTGCGGAAGAGAATCCGATCGGCATGCAGCTCGCCGTCAGCCCGTACCCCGGCACCGCTGGCCGCGGTGTTGCCCTGGAAGCTGGAATCCGCCACCCAGACCTGCCCGAAGGAGCGAGCGTAGAGCCCGCCCCCATATTGGCTTGCCTGGTTGGCGGTGAATACGGAACCCGAGATTGTGGCAACGGCACTCTCCACCTGCACGGCTCCACCCATGTAGGCGGAATTCTCGGCGAAGGTGCTGTTCTCGATCGTTGTTTCGGTGCCGCTGACCCTGACTGCAGCGCCGCCGTAGGCAGAGCTCGTGCTGGTTTGCCGATTGCCCGTGAAGAGACAATCCTCGATCTGCGCCTGCGCACCCATGCTCTCGAGCGCCCCGCCCCAGAGCCGCGCTGCGTTGTCGACGAGTGTCGAATTCACCAGGGATAGCCTGGCGCCCTGGTTGAAGATCGCGCCTCCGGCGCGGTTGGCGTAGTTGTTCTGGAACAAGCAGTTCTCGATGGTGAAGTCGTCCGCATCGTTGAAGACTCCTCCGCCATCGTCGTTGGAACCTATGGCATAGCCCCCAGTCACCGTGAACCCATCGAGCCGGGCTCCGGCCGCACCCGTCACCACGTTGTACGAGTTGTCGTTCGTTTCCAGAAGGTCGCCGATCTCACCGCTGAGCACGGTCTCGTTCACCGTCCAGTCGCGCTGCTCGCGAGCGGTCTCGGTGCCCGCAAAACCTCCGTAGACGGCGATGCCCGGGCGAAGCAGGATGCTGACCGTACGCACTGTGCTGGCGGTGGTCAGGTAAGGGTTCGTCGTCGCCTTGACCCACACTTCGCAGCCGCCCAGCGAGTTGGCGCGGTCGATGCCCGACTGGACCGTCTTCATCGCCGTCACCCAGGATTCGCCGTCGCCCCAGTCGTCGGGCATGTCGCCGTCGACGAAGACGACGCACTCGACTGGCGGGGCGCCTCCGGTGCCTCCGCTGCCACCTGTGGGTGCTCCGCCCGTCGGAGCACCGCCGGTGGGAACACCGCCCGTGGGGACACCGCCCGTGGGGACACCGCCCGTGGCGACACCGCCCGTGGCGACACCGCCCGTGGGAGCACCGCCGGTGGGAACACCGCCCGTGGGGACACCGCCCGTGGGAACACCGCCCGTGGGAGCACCGCCTGTGGGAGCACCGCCTGTGGGTACCCCCCCCGTCGCGGTCCCCCCCGATTGGGCGCCGCCCGTGGGTGCTCCGCCAGCACCACCGTTGCCCGCGTGACCCGCGGCGCCCACGGAGTGGCCCGCCGCTCCACCGTTGCCTCCGACGAGATTGCCGGCACTACCCGCTACGCCAGCGACCGTGTGGGCACCCCCGGTTGCGGCACCGCCCGTCGCCTTGCCGCCCGTGCTTTCTCCTCCAGTGGCGCTGCCTCCCGACGAGCCGGGGGCGCCACCGGCGCCACCGGCACCACCTGCAACCCTCAGATCCCCGCTCGCATCGACCTCCGAGGGTTCCGCGCAAACCTCCTGGTTGGCGCACACCTGATCGTCGGGGCAATCGCGGTCCTCGAGGCATTCGTTGCGACATTCCCCGTCGACGCCGCACACCAGCCCGCTGGGGCACTCCGAGTCGTAGGCGCACTGCGCTTCTTCCTCGAGCAGGCAGGCTCGCGCCTGGTTCTCCATTACCACGCAGCGCACGCCATCCGGACAGTCGCGAGAGGTGGTGCACGGCTCGTGGCAGATCCCCGCCGTGCACACCAACCCACCGGTGCAGTCCGTGTTCACCTTGCAGCCCGCACCGAGCTCGACGCGCGGCGTATCCTCGTTGCCACCGCAGGCGCCTGCCGCGAGCCCCACCAGCAAGCAGCCCATCCCGATTTGGACAACCCGGAATACACTTCCTCTCATAAACGCCGGGTCATAAACGAAACCGGAAGACGCATCCACAGCGAATCGGGACAAATCCTTGGATTTGCCAGGGATTGTCACCACAGTCACGCAGTCGAGCCCCCACCCCCGCTCGGCAAGACTCACCCTGGATCCGTGTGCCAGAAGGCGGCCGTTTCGTAACGAGAGAGCGTGCCGTCGCAGTCACGCTTCCGCGCGCAGCCCGGCTACGGCTCGGGGAGCTCGGCGCTCTCGCAGATGCCCGACTCACACATCCCGCCGTCGCACACCTCGTCACCGGAGCAGGGGGTGCACGGCTCGTGCACGCTTGCCCTCAGCGCGTCGCTCGGCAGGGCGTCGACGGCGAGGGAGCTCCCCCGTGGAGAGCAGCCATTCTCGACATCGTGGGAGCTGCGCGTTCCGTCGGCGTCGGTGATCGAGATCTGGCGGTGAATGCAGGAATCGAGCAAGTCCTGCGCCGAGAGCACTTTCCACGTACGTCGCGCTTTCGGGACCCTCGCCTGTACGAGAGTCCTGCGGCTCCCCGTTGCGCGCACGGAGCGACCGAGGACCCGCGGGGGCGGACGACTCCGCCCTCCGCCATCAATGACAGCGGCCGAGCAGACCGATCCAGTCTGGGGTTGACTCCCTGTCGCAACACCCTCAGTAGTGCCGCGAGCGCCTCGTCGGGGGGGCGAAGGAATCCGTGGATTTCCGTCTTCGAGCATGAGCCTGCCCGGGGGTGCTGTTGACCGAACCAAACAGAGGGGAGTCGATTCAATGAAGCGAACGAGCATCGTGGGTCTCTGTCTGCTTGCTGCTGCGGCGTGCAACAGCCGGGACGTGGACGAAGGGGTGTCGAGCGTGGCCCAGGCGGTGGAGTTGCCCGCCGAGGCACTGGCGGTTCTCATGGCCGAGGACCCGAGTTTGTGGACCGCCGAATCGGGGCCCGCGCCTACCAGTAGCATCGACCGGACCCAGGGGATGGGGTCGATCGTCGTGCAGCCCAACTCCTACACGCGCTACTTCAGCGACCCCTTCCCGACCTCGGGGGCGATCACCGAGGTGAAGCTCGACTTCTATCAGAGCGCCCAGCCGTCGAGCTGGAAGGGCAATCTCGAGCTCGAGCTGATGTGCCCCTCGCGGAACCTGAACTGGCAGTGGATCGGGCAGGTGCAGCTCGCCAACCAGCCGGTGGAAGAGTGGTTCGAGGCGAGCTTCCCGCTCTCCCAGAACCAGCAGGACCAGCTGTTCGGAGCGGAGTGTGAACAGCTGGACGTGCGCCTCATCGTCAACCCGGGCACGCCTGGAACCGCCTTCCAGTTCGACTACATTCGACTCGTTGGGACCCCTGGTGGATCGCAGTGCGCAGTCGACGCGGACTGCGATAGCGGCACGTGCGACAACGGGACCTGCGCGCCCAGCCCGACCTTCTACAACGAGCACGATCTGGGGCACCTCGAGCGCATCAAGGAAGCCATTCAAGCCTCCGATGGGGGGTTCCTGATGGTGGGCACTCAGTCGATCTACGACCCCGACCCTCGCCCGGCTGGGCTCGTCGTGAAGCTGGATGCAGCCGGCGGCGTGTCGTGGAGCAGGCGCTTCGAGGAAGGCGCCGGGAGCTGGTCGTTCTTTCACGATATCGTGGAGCGACCCGACGGCGGCTACGTGATCGCGGGCTATCGAGTTCAGCTCGAACCGCGTGCGGCCGAATGGTTGGTGGTCGCGCTCGACGCAGACGGCAACACCGAGTGGACCACGACACACCCCGCTGGCGGATACACCACCGCCACCAACATCAACGTGGAGCTGACCCCGGATGGTGGCATCTACGTGCTGGGCCCCATCGATATTCCCAGGACCGACCCGCTCCTGTGGCAGGATCCAGTTCCCCACCTGTGGAAGCTGAACGCCGCCGGCGAACCCCAGTGGTTGGTCCAGCTCGAAGAGCTGATGTGGCTGAACGTCAAATCGACCGCGGTGCGTCCCAATGGTGACATCCTGTATGCCGGAGACATCGACCACGCGGCGGGGTGGCTGGTTTCGGCGCGGGATGCCAACGGTGACCCGACTGGATATCAAGAGACCTTCGATGATCGTGGCTATCCATATGCCATGGAGCTGACGTCCGACGGCGGGTTCGTCGTTGGGCTCTGGGTTGCTGCGGGTGGGGTGATCTCCAAGTTCGATGCGGCCGGGACTCGTACCTGGAGCCGCACCTACGACTCCCACATCCTAAACCTCCAGGCGGTCAACGGAGGCTACTCGGCCGTTGGCTACGTGCGCTACTACGGCTTCTTGCCCCGCGTCTTCACGGTGGATGCCGCGGGCGACGTCACCGACTGGCGGGACGTGAGCGGTGTCGCGGGCGACGTTGGGATCTACGCGGGACTGCGGACGGACGACCTTGGTTGGTTCCTCGTGGGGCCCCTGACGACCGCGGGTGAGGACGTCTTCTCCGTCAAGCTGCTGGCCAACGGGAATCTCTGACCCCCAGCGCGGCGACCCGTCAGCCCCCGTGCCCGCGTGGCACGGGGGCCGCTCCGGTGGAGCGAGGCCTGCGCGCCGGGTGACGAGTGCGGAGCTTGCTAGTAGCAGTCCTCTTCCAGGGCATTTTCCTCCGCCTCGCAGCCCAGGTCCACGCAGGCGTCATCCATCGCGTTCAGGCAGTCGTACCAGGCCTCGTTCGCGTCCTGGCAGGCAGCCGGCGCCTGCGCGATATCGGAGCACTCCCCCTGGTTGCACTCCTTCCTCGTGTCGTACAGGGGGCAATCGGACGCGAGGTTCGCTTCGCAGTAGTCCTCGCAAGCGCCGATGGCAGCTTGCGCGTTGCCCGATTCCTGTTCGGAACCGTTGCCGCCATCGCCACACGCAGCTGCACCGAGCAGCAGAATACCCCACATGGACTTACCCAGCATCACTACCTCCGATGACAGCCAGTAGCACACTCCGGTGTGGATGTGGCTGTTCGAGAGCGGGCGCTGATCGCTACCACCGCGAGTCGACGGCGTAGTCCTGGTTCGCGCGCACCTGGGCCGCGGGCTTCGGGGCGGGCGCCGCGGGGCTCGCGGGGGCTTCCGAGAAGGCGTCGTCGGCGTCCTCCAGCGCGCGTCGCTGGCGCTCGTAGTCGGCGCCTACCTTGGCTGCGGCCTTGGGCTTTGCGGTCGACCGCGACTCCGCCTGCTTGACCGTGTCGAGCTGCTCCTGCAGCTTGCGTCGGGCCTCGTCGCGCTTGCCGGCGCGGTACAGGGCGTTGGCCTCCTCGAGGGCGTCGCTGGCGTGACTACGGTTCACCCGGTTCTCTACCACCACGTCGAGGTCCGACACCTCGTCGGGATCCGCGGACAGGCGCGCAGCCAGCTCGCCACTGGCGCGCTGCTGCTCGTTCGCGGTCAGGTCGCGGTAGCGCAGCTCGACGCGTGCCACGTCGAGGGTCCCGGCGCGGTTCGGGGGGACGCGGAGCGCGACCAGGAGCGTCTTCGTTTCGGACTCGGCGAACGTGCCCAGCGGAACGATCAGCTGGTTGCCCTCGATCCGGTGGGTGCGGTCGTAGACGTGCTCGACCTGGATCCCGGGGGCGGGCGTCACCACGAGCTGGGCGTCCATCGCCAGCGTCTTGCTGAGGGCGGTCAGCTCCTGGTCGAATACGGCGGGCAGGCCGGCGGCGTTCTCGACGAAGTAGTGGCGTCCGTTCGACTCCAGGGCGAGGGCGGCCATCACGCGCTCGTTGTACTGGAGGTCCACGCCGATGGAGGTGATCGAGACACCGGCCTCGCGGCAGCGAGCCGCGAGCGCTCGGAAACCCGCCTCGTCCCGCACGCCGGCGGTCGCCTCGCCGTCGCTTAGCAGCAACAGCCGCCGAACCATGCCTGTTCGTCCCTGGACTCGGCTCAGCCCCGTCTCCAGACCGCAGGAGATACACGTGTCGCCTGCCGCTGTGATGCCGCCGATGGCGCCGACGATACGGTCGCGGGTGCTGGCGTCGACGGTGGCGGTCGGCACCACGTCCTCGACTGCCGTGTTGTAGGCGAGCACGCTGACCTGGTCGCCGTCTCGCAGTCGTCGCACTGCGCTCTGGGCCGCGTCGATCGCGTTCTGCAGGCGCTGACCCCGCATCGATCCGGAGCGATCGACGACGATGGCGAGGGCGAGCGGGGCAGGGGTCTTGGCCACCTTGCCGGTCGCCGCGGTCATCTCGGTGTAGAGGTAGGTCGTCCCCATCTGCTCGGCGGCCAGCACCGCGTGCCCGAGGTGAGCCTCGAGGTTCACCGGTCCGGCGACGCGGAACTGGGAGCCGGGAGAATCGGGTGGCGGGGCCTCGGGGCTCACCTCCGCGACCTCCGTGTCGCGGGGCGACGTGACGAGCCACACGCCGATGCTCGTCAGCGTCATGCCGACCAGGGTGAGCGCGAGCAAGGTGGGGATCTTCATGGCGCGGGCGTCTCCTCGGGACCGGGCGGAACCTTGTCCTGCCGTTATACGGCGCACGGGGGCCCAGGATCTCCCCGGCCAGTGGCGAGATCAAAGGTGACGCTGCAAAAAGTCCGCGATGGCGCCCAGGATTTGGTCGTCGATGTCGTCCTGTGTCTGGTTCTTCGCCTTGAGGTGGGTTTTCGTGACCTCGAGTGAGTGATTTCCAGCCTCGACGACGAAGAGCTCGTGGGGGGCTCGCAGCTGCTCGCGGACCTGCTCCAGCAGATCGAGAGGGCACAGGTTGTCGCGGGTGCCCTGGACGAAAAGGATCGGTGTTTCCAGCTGCTTGAGCACGGCGTCTCGGATCGCGCCGGTCTTGCCCATGCCGCGCAGCGGGTAGCCGAGACAGACCAGACCGGCGACCGGTTCCTCGAGGGCCACGTGGCAGCCGATGCGCGAGCCCATGCTCTTGCCGGCCAGCACCATCGGGCGTCGTGGGCGGCGGGCGGACGCGAGCGCCTCGCGGTGGGCAGCGATCAGGCGGTCCTGCCGGTCGGGACTCCTGCGACCGGCCAGCATGTACGGGTAGTCGAACCGGTGAACCTCGCCCAGCCGGGCCAGGCGGTGGCTCCAGCGTTCCATCCAGGGATGCGTCGATGGGGCTCCGGCACCGTGAGCGAAGACGAAGACGGGTTTCGGCATGCGGGAATCGTAGCGCTTCGCGCCGCGTCCGGAAGCGGACCGCGGCGAGCGGCGTTGGGATGGTGACGCGCGGTCCTCGCGCAGCTTCCTCATGACCATCCCCGTGCCTCCCCTAGTATCCGAGCTGCGCGAGACCCCGGTGGCCGTTCGTGAGCTCGAGCAACTCGGCCGTCTGGCGTTCCCCCTGATCATCGCGAACCTCGGTCAGGTGCTGCTCGGGGTGGTCGACACCGCGGTCGTGGGGCGGCTTGGGGCGGCGTCGCTGGGCGCCGGCGGGCTGGGTAGCACGCTGTTCTTCACGGTTGCCGTGCTCGGCACGGGGATGCTGCTCGGCTTCGAGCCGCTGTTGGCGCAGGCGCTGGGAGCTGACGAGGGACGTCGCGCGCGGTCACTGCTCGGGCGGTCGATGCGGATCGCGCTCGGCCTCGCGGCGGTGCTCGTCGGGATCGGGATCGGTGTGGGATGGGGGCTCGAGCCACTCGGGATCGCGTCCGACACCGCGCGATTGACGCGCGCCTACCTGTACGTGCGGCTGCTCGGGCTGGCTCCGTATCTGCTGTTCGTCGTGGCCCGCTCCTATCTCCAGGCGCGGATCGAGATACAGCCCGTGCTCACTGCGGTCATGGTGGCGAACCTGGTGAACTTGCCCGCGAGCTGGCTGCTGGCGCTGGGGGATGGAGGCCTGGTTCGCGTCGGACTGGGGGCCATCGGGCTGCCGGCGTTCGGGGTGGGGGGGGCGGCCGCGGCGAGCGTGGTGGCGACGGTGGTTCAGCTCTGTGTCCTGTGGCGTACCATTGCGCGCGGCCGCCCCCAGCCGTCGTTCCCTCTTCCGCGCCGGGTGACCTGGCGAGCCGTTGGCCTTGGGGTGCCGATCGCGCTGACCCTGCTGGCCGAGTACGGCGTGTTCACGGTCGTGAACCTCGCGATGGGGAACCTCGACGCGGACGCCTTTGCCGCGCACCAGGTGGCCATCACGTTCGCCGCGGCGACCTTCACCATCTCGCTCGGGGTGGGCGCCGCGGCAGCGGTGCGCGTCGGACGCGCCGTGGGCGCCGGTGATCGCGCAGGAACCCGGTTCGCCGGCGGACTCGCGATACTGGCTGGCGCCGCGCTGATGGTCGCGCCAGCGCTCCTGTTCTGGACCATTCCGGCGGAGCTGGCCCGGGTGGTGACCGATCGACCGGATGTGGTTCGCGCGACCGCGCCCCTGCTCTGGGTGGCCGCTTTCTTCCAGCTCTCGGACGGGGTGCAGGCGGTGGCTGCCGGGGCGCTGCGTGGTGCTGGAGACACCCGTTTCGCGCTGCTCGCCAACCTGGTGGGGCACTACGTCGTGGGGCTGCCGCTGGGGTTGCTGCTCGCCTTCGGACTCGAGTGGGGAGCGGTGGGGCTCTGGTGGGGGCTGACCGCGGGGCTGACGAGTGTTGCGGCCGCGCTGGTGCTGCGCTTCGTGCGACTGTCGCGCGGTCCCATCGCGCGCGTCTGACGGAAGACATGCGCTGCGGCGCATCGAGCGCGAGGTGCTGGCGCCAGCGATCGCGCGGCAGCTACCGACTGCGGAGCTTGAGCAGCAGCTGCACCGTCGGGCGGTCTCCAGGGTTGAGCTCCACCGATCGTTCCAGCGACGCGAGCGCCGCGTCCCGGTCTCCTGCCGCCAGCAGCGCGCGACCGAGCAAGGCGTGGGAGAAACCTGCCTGCGGTGCCTCCTTCACGACCCGGCGCGCCCACTCCACCGCCGGCTTCGCGTCCTTCTGCTGGAGCAGCATCTCCACCACGCCGGTCGCGGCTTCGAGGTTGTCCGGCATCAGCAGGGCGGCTCGGCGCATCATGCGCTTGGTGTCCGCGGTGTGGGCGCGCCGTGCCTGACTGCGCCCCTGATTGATTGCCAGCTGGGCGATCGTCTTCCGGTCGAACCCGTTCGTCCAGACCTCCACCGCCTCCTCGATCAGCCCCAGCGAGGCGAGCGCGTCGCCGCGCAGGAGCACCAGCTCTGGATCGCGCTTCTCCTTCAGGTAGGCGTCGGCCTGGTGCAGAGCTTCGCTCGCGTCCCCGTAGTGGAGCAGGACGCGGACGTGGGTCTGTCGGGTTTCGGCCGAGTCGGCATAGCGGTCGACCGCGTGGGCGACGAAATGAAGTGCCGTCTCGAACTCCTGCCTCCGGTCCGCCGCGTCCGCCATGGCCAGCAACTGCAGCTCGCTCGCCTGGGCCAGACCTGGCAAGAGGCCTCGATCCGGCTTGACGCTCTCGAGCTCGGGCGCCTCGCGGAGGGCGTCGGCGAACGGTCCGCTGGGCTTCTCGCGCGGGGGCTTGGCGTCCGCGGGCGGTGGGGGTGGTTCGGACGCGGACGGCGCGGGGGCTGGCCCGACGCTGGCAGTCGCCTGCGCCGCATTCCCGTCCCCGTTGATCCACGCCTCCAGCTCGTTGGCTTTCCACGCGGCTCCACCGCCCCCCGCGAGCAGCAAGATGGCAGCGGCGAAGAGCCAGATCCGTCCCCGCCGGCGGGGCGGGGGTGGACTGCTGATCACGGGCACCACGCTCTCTGGGAACGCGGGACCGGGTTGGCTTCGCTCCGTGTCGCCGCCTTCCTCCACCGCGTCCAGGAGCCCCAGCGGAGCGCTGCCGGGGTTCACGAGGGCCGGGCCCGCAGCCGCGATGCCGGGCCCGGTTGCGAGGGGCGCAGCGCGCGAGGGTGGGGGTGGCGCTGACCGTGGCGGAGGCGGCGGGGTGGTGGGTGGCGCCGGGATGGTGGGCGGTGGTGTCGTCGCCGGAGGGCGCAGCACTGGGGGAGGGAGGCTGGAAGGACGCGGCGGGGCCGGAGCTGGGATGCTGGATGGCCTCGGTGTGACAGGGGAAACCGCGCCGAGCGCGAGCGCCGAGTCCAGATCCACCTCGCTGGCTCGCAGTCCCGAGGGCACGCGCGGCGCTCGCGGTGCCTGGAAGTCGGATCGCGCGGACGGTGGCGGGGGACGTGACGTCGGGTGACGCGCGGATGGTGGCGTGGACGGGAGGGCCGGGAGAGGGCTCCGTTGTGTGGGGGGCGGGGTCGAGGCGGGAGATGCCGGCGGGCGGCCAGATCGGGGCGGTGGGCGCGACGAGAGCCGCCGGGTGGGGGGAGCGGAGCGACCGGGTTGCCGCATGCTCGACAGCGGCGGCGGCGGAGCGGAAGGCAACCGGTGAGCCGTGGGTGGGGGCGGCTCCGAGGTGGGCCGGGTTGGTGGGGGGAGCGGACCGGTGGCGAGCGGTCCTTCCGCGCCGCTGGGTTGCGCGTACTGGCGGGCGAGGGCGGCGACCCGGCGGGCGGCGTTCGTGCCGGAGCCGAGCACCACCTGGGTCTTGGGTGGCAGCTGGCTCGTGTCCGTCGGCTTGGCGGTGGCGACCACCAGGGGAACGCCACCATCGAGCTGGCGCAGCGCGGCGAGCATCGCCGGGGTGAGCTTCTTGGCGGTCCACACGACCAGACAGGGGTCCACCGCAGTCAGGGCCACGCGCGCCTCCCGATAGGAGGTCACGGGCGCCTTCACGCCAAACTCGCCGAGGGCGAGGGCAAGCTCGGTTCCACCGTTGGCGTCGTTCGCCACGACGAGCACCTGTGGACGAATCGCGTCGTACGTCTCGCTCTCGCTCACTGTCTGTCCCCGGCTCGCGCCGACCCGCGTAGCCTACTTTGCACCTGGTGAATGGGCGAGGAGGTTTCTTGCTCGTTTGACGCGGCTCGAACCCGCCTGGTTCAACCGGGAAAGACCAATGGTACCGGGGCGAGGGTGAGTAATATTCCGCCGGAGATGGAGGTGGCGGTGCCTGACTTGTCCGCCGGTCGGGGGCCGGCGTGCCCTATTTCACGTCGTCGGGCTCGGCCTGGACCGTCGTCGGTCCCTTGAGCATCAACCCCGTGTCTCCGGGTTGCAGGTCGGCGGCGTTGGCCTCGTCGGTGTCGATGTGCATGTCGAGGACGTACTTCGGACTGACCCGCACCAGCACGTCGTCGAAGATGACGCCGCGCTCGCCACCAACCCGAACCATGACCCAGTCCTTGTCCTGCACGCCAAAGCGCTTCGCGTCGTCCGGACTCATGTGAATGTGGCGCTTGGCCTGGATGACGCCGCGGCCGATGCTCACACGCCCCGCCGGACCCCTCAGCTCGAGCCCGATGCTGTCGTCGAGCTCGCCCGAGGCGCGAATCGGTGCGTCGATCCCGAGCTGCCGCTCGTCTGTCCGGGAGATCTCCACCTGCGTTTCCGGACGTACCGGCCCGAGTACCCGCACACCCTCGATCGTGCCGCGCGGGCCCACGAGGGTCACGCGTTCCTCGCAGGCGAACTGCCCGGGTTGGGTCAGATCCTTCATCGGTGTCAGTTGGTGTCCCGCTCCAAACAGGGCTTCGACGTGCTCTGGTGACAGGTGCAGGTGTCGGGCACTGATGTTGATCGGAATGCGCAGCTCGCTGGTCATGACTCCTCCCACGGTGCTGATTGAGTCCCGATCCGCGGGTGGCCGCAAGTGTCGATCCCGCTCCGCCGAGCCCGGCGGCCTGGTCACTTGCGCGGCGCGCGGTCATCCCCCACGTTTCTTCACCATGTGGGAACGGTCCTGGCTCGTGGGCGGAGGTCATCGGGGAGCTCGTGGCCAGCCCCCCTCCCGGCAGCACGAGCGCTCGGCGTGGTGGTCGAGTCTGGCGCTTGGTTGCTGGGCGCTGCTGACGCCGGGCTGTCTCGCCGAGCTGTTCGAGGCGCCCGAGGAGCAGGAGCCGGTTCTGTGGGGGCCACCCGAGGTCTGCTCCGACGACTGTCCCCCGGGGTTCGAGTGCATCTGGGAGCAGTGCCAGTGGCGGGAGATGCTCGATCTGGTGAACGAAGCGCGCGCCACGGGTCGGAGTTGCGGCAGCTACGGGGAGTTTGCCGCGGCGCCCCCGCTCGAGCTGGCTCCACCCCTGACGGAAGCGGCGCAGCTACACGCAGAGCACATGGCGGCAACGGGTTGCTTTTCCCATGACACGACGGGGCCGTCGCCCTGCGCCGACGGGACACCGTGCGATCGCATCGCTGGTGCGGGATACTCCTGGGCGGTGGTGGGCGAGAACATCGCCCAGGGTTCCGACACCGCCGCCGAGGCCATGGCCCTGTGGCTCGCCAGCGATCCGCACTGCGCCAACGTCATGGACCCCGACTACGAGCATCTTGGCGCTGGCGTCGCGCCGGCCCCCAACGGCCAGCTCTACTTCGCGCAGGCCTTCGGAGCAGTGGGTGGGGGGAGCGCGAGCGACTGTCGCTGAGGTCCGGGAACCCGTAGCGGGACCCGGTGTCGTACCCCTCGTGCGCGTGATTCGGTCGCCGTTTCCCTGGGCCTTTGTGCTCTCCGTGGTGCTGCACGCGGCGCTGCTGGCAGCCACCATGGCTCCCGAGAGTGCCCGGGCGCGGGTCGCCTCGGCCCCGCCGGCCGACAGCTGGGCCGGCGACACCTTCGATGTCGAGCTGCTTGCCGGTACCGAGCGAGCGCCCTCCCGATCCCCGGTCGCCCCCGCCGCGCCTCCGCCACTCGCCGCCGCCCCGGCGCCAGCCCCGCCACCCGCCGCTGCCCCGGCGCCGGCCCCCGAACCGTCGCCCGCCCCGATCGCCGACCCCCGCGAGGCCGCGCCCGAACCTGCCGCGCCGGACCTGGTGGCGCCTGCCATTCCGGAGTCGCCGCCGGCTCCGCCTCCTCCTCGACGGTCCCATTCGGCGCCCCTTCCCCAACCCGACACTTGAACGGGCGCGCGTGCCACGCTGGCGGCCGCGGTTCCCGTCGCGGCGGCCAGCGCGGCGCCGTCCGCCGGGACGGCGGGCCGCTCCGTCGCGGCGGGGACCGGGTTTGGAGCGGCGGGGACGGCAGGGGTGCGCCAGCTGGGTCGCGCCTTTGCGCGTGCCCTGCCCGCGGCGGCCCTGCCCGGGGATGGATGGCTGAAGTTGCCGATCGGGGGAGGGGCCACCAGCCGAGTGACGCTCACTCTCGATCCGTCGGGGCGGCTCCAACCGTTCGAGTTCGGTGATGCGCCTGTCCCGCGACCGCTGCAGCGCCTGCTGCGCCGCGCCCACCTGCTGCTCGAGCGCGGGCGCTTCGCGATCGGCGACGAGGTGGGAGCCGGGAGTGAGACCTATGCGCTCCGGATCGAGGTCAGCGACGGCCCGGCCAGCGACGAGCTGTTCGTCGAGCCGGGGCACATCATGCGCCGCGGCTTCGAGCCCCCGGAGCCCGACCGGTCGGGGCGCGCGCAGTTCGCGTTCGCGTCGGGGCGACACGTTGTCATTCACATCGAGGTACTGTCCGTCCCTGGGCAGGCGTCGGCTCAGTGAGGTAGCGCGCCGAGCCTGGCGAGGGCGGACGGTGAACGTGCCGTGCAAACACGGCGCAGGCGCGTAGGCGAATGAACGTGCCGTGCAAACACGGCGCAGGCGCGCAGGCGAATGAACGTGCCGTGCAAACACGGCGCGCACGCGCAGCTTCCGAGGCATGGAGCGATCGGGGGACGGTGCCGGAACCAGCAAGAAAGGTGCGGGAGCGTGCGGCGCCAGCGCGGCCCCGGGCGACGCGGCAGGCGCACCGTTGCGGTGCGGCTGGTACGCCCAGACCTCGACACAGTTGAGACGTTGTTGATGTCAGACGGATGTCCGACACCTTAGCGATCTCTTTTCGACCGACCGGCCCTGGCAGGAGCCTCTCGGCTCGGGGCTGGCGCCCTCGTCTCGGAAGCCGCGGGAAACGGACGAGGGGCGACGGCAGTCGCCCCCCACCCGACGATGAACCCCAGATCGGCGCTCCGCGGTCGCTCACGCCGCCGCGACCCGAGTTTGCAGGATCGAGCTGGGACTCTCGTCGTGCTCGTGCGGCCTGGCGTCACCAGCGAGATGGTCGTCCAGTGACTGGACCAGGCGGCGGATGCCGCGCACGTCGGGATGCCTCAGCTGCCCTTGGGCGGCCGCGGCGAGCGCCTCTCGGGCCGAGCCGCGGAGCACCGGGGTCGCTGCGCTGCCGCGTTCGGCGAGCAGCTCGCGCAGCTCGACCACCGTGGCCTCGACGAGCACCGGATCCGTCACCTCGACCTTCGAGACGTAGGCAGTTGCGCAGTGCAGCCCCGCGGCACGCGCCAGCGCCAGCTGCTCGACCGTGCCGGCCTCGACCCCGGCCGCTGCGTCGACGACCAGGATGACGCCGTCGAGGACGTGGGGGCTGAGCACCAAGGCCTTGAGGAAGTCCGCCACACTGGCGAAATCCAGGTGCACGTACCGGCGCGTGAGCGACTCGTACATCACCTCGGTACCACTGACGCGAACGCCGTCGGTGGACGTGGGTGGTGACTCCTCCAGCACCTTGGTGCAACCCGCGCCATAGATGGCGTGGGAGACCGCGGTCAAGGCGCGGGTGAGGGTCGTCTTGCCGTGGCGGGGATGCCCGATGATCCCCACGTGGATACAGGCCTTCGGTGACATTTCGAGACTCGCTTTCTTCCTCCGGGGTGGTGGGTGAGACGCAAAAGAAAAGGCCCCCTCCAGCTGGCTGGAGAGGGCCTCGAAATCGGGTCTGCTTGGTGACCTAGGGGCGCTGCTCCAGCCAGCTATCGAACGACTGCTTGCACCAGCCGCGGATTACGCGGAGGGACATGCAGACAGTGGTGGGGCAGCAATGGATCATGATGACTTGCGGCAAGAGTACGCGCCGCTCGCGTCGTGTCAAGCAGACACGGATCACCCCTTGGGGTGATCGGGCTCGGGCTTGGGGCTACGCGTTCAGGAACGCCATGATGCTGTCGATCTCGTCGACGCCCTGGGCCCGGTAGCTGTACTGGGAGCGATCGGTGATCCCGAGCCCGAGCTCCATGGCGCGGACGAGCTGCGGTTGCTCCCACACGCCGCCGTTGAGGCGCTGGTTGTTGACGCCCCGCTGCTCGAGCCAGTACTTCAGGATTGCCACTCCCGTGGCGTCGACGGCGACCGGATCGGGGGAAGCCACGATGACGTTGGAGTCCGCCTGCTCACCGGGGAAAGGACCGTTGGTGAGGTTGCACTTGCTGGCGTCGAGCACCGTGAGCGTCTCGCGCAGCGCGACGTGCAGCTCGGGGAGCCGCTGGCCGAGGTTGTCGTGCGCGGTGTTGCGGCTAGGCTGGGTGATGATCCCCATCCAGGCCTTCATCGCCATCGTGTAGTTGGCGAGTCCGTGATCCTTGCAGCAGCACACGTTGATCACGTGGTCCACGGTCCCGTCGAAGAACAGCTCGTACATGTCGAAGCCGTTGGGCCAGCTGGGGACGTCGTATTCGGGGGCGCCGATGTGACGCGTGGGCATTCCGTCCAGATCCATCGTCTCGGCACCCAGCGCCTGCACGCTCTCGTACCAGCCCGCTGCCTGCATGTTGCCGATCGTCGTGTACGAGGGGTTGGCTCGATCGGCGACGATGATGCGCTGCGCACCGGCGTCGGCGCAGAGCTGCACCATGGCGTTCATCACCTCGACGCTGGGTGAGCAAGGCGCCGGGTCACTCGAGTTGAGGTTCGGCTTGAGCAGCACCGTGCCGCCTGCCACGAAGCCCACGCCGCCGGCCATACTGACTGCGGTGCGGGTCGCCTCCTCGATGCTGGCTGCGCGCACGATGGAAACCAGTCCGGAGCCTGGATTGGAGGCTCCTCCCGCGCCGCCGTTGGAGGCGCCTCCCTGTGTCGCGCCGCCAGCGGGAGCGCCGCCGCTCGGGGCGCCGCCGGTCACCACGCCACCGGTCGCGACGCCGCCCGTGGGAGCGCCGCCCAGCGGTCCTCCCCCGACGGGCGCGCCGCCCGTTGTCACACCGCCGGTCGGGCCACCGCCGGTTCCCGCGCCCCCACTACCCGGGTTTCCCACGCCCCCGGCGCCTCCCGTTCCCGCGCCCCCGGTCTCGGTGCCCGCCCCGCCGGTTCCCGCCGACTCGGTCGACTTGCTGCCGTCGGAGCAGCCCACGGTTGCCACGACGCCGACTCCCACTCCGAGGAAACCGCGTCGGGAGATCTCTGGTGGACCCTGCTTGGTCATCACGCACCTCTACTGTGTCGCGCCGCCCTGCCGACCGATCGCCAAGCCGCGATTGTGCGACAGGCGACCTCGATCAGCAACGTGACGTTGCGTCAGCTCGGTCGAGAGCGTGCGCTGAAGCCCGCGCGCTCGACCAGCTCGCGGATGCGGTCCTCGGACGCCGTGCCCGTGATGCGTGCGAGGCCCGGTTCGAGCTCGACCCGCACGGCTTCGATCTCGTCGTCCTTGAGCAGGGCGCGCTCGAGGCGGGCGACGCAGGCGTTGCACGTCATGCCGTCGACGCCGAGCTCGATCGCAGCGTCACTCGATCCCTGCGAGCCGTGGCGACGGATGAATCCAGCGAGGCTGCGCAGGGCGAACCAGCTCACCAGCAGGAGCAGGACCACCGCTGAGGCCACCGACCACCAGGCAGCTCCATGGTGGTGGCCAACGGCAGAGATCGCGGACGCCTGGAGGACGAAGTCGAAGGCCAGGCCGAGGCCGATGCTCCCACCCACGATGGTGCCCAGATAGACGAGCAGCGCGCGGCCACCGAGGGTTCGATAGATCGCGCCGATGGTGGCCACGTTGGTGGCGGGGCCGGCCATCAGGAACACGAGTGCGGCGCCGGGTGGCAGTCCGCCGGCCACGAGCGCGGCCGCGATCGGGACCGACGCAGTCGCGCAGACATACAGCGGCAGCGCGATGGCGAGCATCGCGAGCATGGCCAGCAATCCTCCATGACCCGCCAGTCCGGCGAGCAGTCCCGGGGGCAAATAGGTCTGGATCGCCGCCGAGACCACGACCCCGAAGACCAGCCAGTGCCAGATGGTCTCGAGGATCTCGAGCGAGTGCGTGACGAAGCCGCGCCACCCTCGGCCGTGAGCGGCATCGAGGTCTGCGGTGCTAGCGGCTGGTGGCGGCGGGGCGGGCGGGGCGACCGCGTCAGCCAGGTACCCGCCCACGATGCCGGTGAGAGCGGCGCTGGCGACCTTGAAGAGTGCAAAGGGCCACCCCAGAAACGATGCGCTGACCAGGATCGAGTCCACTCCGGTCTGGGGCGTGCTGATCAGGAATCCGACGGTGGCGCCGTTGCTGGCGCCGTCCTTGCGCAGGCCCAGCCCCGCGGGGATGACCCCACACGAGCAGAGCGGGAGCGGAACGCCCAGGGCGACCGCCTTGAGCACCGCCCACCTGCCATCCAGCTGGCGCCGCACGAAATCCCGGGGGAGAAGAACGTGCAGCAAGCCGGCCACGGTCGAACCGAGCAGGAGCCAGGGCGCGAGCTCCAAGAGGACGTTCCACATCGCGGTCAGCATGGGCGACATTGTGGGGCCGTGAATGGGGCGCCGCCACCCCGGCCGCGTAACCGGCGACGGAAACGCTGGCGGCGATTTCACGTGCTTGTTGCTGGCGTCCCCAGGTTCTCGTTTCACACTTGCCGTCGCTCCGGCAAACTGGCGAGCCGCGCTCCCCATGGCGAACTGGAAACCGTGCCACCACTCAGTGGAGTGCCAGCGTCGATCTTTCTGGGGCCACCTGGTGCTGCTGCTGGCAGTGCTGCTGCAGGTCATCCTGCTGATCGGGTACGTGCGCTTCTTCACGGAGCCGAGCGCCGGGTTCACGATTCTGGGGGTTCAGCCCGGCCAGAACGTGATGATGGCTGCGCCAGCGACGGAGGCGGCGGGCGCGGTGCGCACGTCGCGTACGGGCTTGACGCCGATCCGCCGCATCAACGGGCACTCCCTGCTCGAGGTCCCCCAGGGCGTTCCGTATTCGCGGTACATTGCTGGCTGGTTCGACCTGACGCCAGGCGGGACGAACACCTACCTGATCGTGCAGGGGGACCGCCTCGTCGAGGTCACCCTGCCGGTGGAGGTGCCGCGCCTGTCGGTCTGGTACGCGAACCCCAACGCCTACTACCAGCTGCTGGGCCTGCTCTACCTGGCCTGCGGGGCGCTCGTCTGGTGGCGTCGTCACGCGGACCGCGCCGCGCTGCCACTGCTGCTCTTCACTGCGGTCGCCTCGGTGCAGATGATGGTGCCGACGGGGCACGTCACGGTGGGAGCGCCACACGAGGTCCTGCGGTATGTCGTCCTCCCGCTCTACGGAGCCGCCGGGCTTCAGCTCACCGTGGCATTCACCGGCTACCACACGCGGCCCGCGGCACGTCTGGCGAGTCGCGTCGTGCTGGTGATCTCCCTGCTGCTGACGGTCGTGCTGGCCATCGCCATCATCATGCTGTTCCGGGCCCACGTGGTCTACGAGTGGTGGGTCGGAATGGGCAACGTGGCGACCGGGGTGCACCTGCTCGCATCCGTGCTGCTGATGGTGGGCTTCTGCTGGGCGGCGGCTCGGCCCCCGAACCCTCTCGGGCTGCGGCGTCGCGCGACCGTGATGGCGAAGGGGGTCCTCGTCGCGTTCGCGCTGCCCAGTCTCTACCTCGCCGTGTCCGCCTTCCTCCCCAACGAGGCGCATGGGCCGATCAGCACGGTGGTCCTGGTGCTGATGGCCACGTTCCCGGTGATGCTGGTCTACGCGATCGTCCGCCACCAGATGTTCGACCTCCGTGTCGTCCTCCGCCAGGGCGTGGTCTACGGCGGACTGTCGCTGCTCGTCACTCTCAGCTATCTGGGGCTGGTCTTTCTGGCGGTGCGGGTGCTGGGGCGCCACGCCGAGTCGCCCTGGGTGATCGGTGTGGCCGCGGTGGTGCTGATCCTGCTGGCCAGCTTCCTCAAGCTGCAGGTGCAGCAGGCGGTCGACCGACTCGTGTTCCGGGCTCGCTACGTCTACGCGGATGCGATCGCGACGGCGAGCGAGCAGCTCAGTCGCGCCCGTTCGATCGCGGCGATCACCGACAGCGTCCGATCGGCGTTGATCGACTCGATGCGCCTGTCGCGCGCGTACTTCGCGGTTCGGCAGGGCCACGAAGATCAGTTCAGGTGCTTCGTTCTGGGTAACCAGCCCGACCCCCGCGACGGGTTGCTGCCGCCGGAGCTGCCGCTGGAGCTGCGTCCCTCGCTGCTCGTTCCGGTCGCGCGCGCCCTGGCGACGGGACGGGTCGCCACCGCCTACGACAGCAGCGCCGCTTCGGCGCAGACCGCCGCGCTCGGGAAGGGGGCCGTTCCCCCCCCCGCCGGGGAGTTCGGGGAGGCCACGTTCTGGCAGCATTTTGGGATCGAGGCGGTGGTGCCGCTGACGCGGGAGCAGCAGGGTGAGGCGGCGCAGGTGGTGGGACTGCTCGTCCTCGGGCCCAAGCTCAGCGAGCAGCAGCTGGACCCGGAAGACCAGCAGTTGCTGACCACGCTGGCCAACCAGCTCGCCGTCGCTCTCGAGAACGCGCATGCCTTCGAGGTGATCGAGCAGCTCAAGAGCGGGCTGGAAGCCCAGGTGGAGGAACGTACCCGCGAGCTGCGCGATGCGCTGGAGACGCTGCAGGCCGCGCAGGGCCAGCTCGTGGAGTCGCAGAAGCAGGCGATGCTGGGGCGTCTCGTCGCCGGGATCGTGCACGAGGTGAACTCGCCGCTGGGGGCGCTCACCTCGTCCGCTGACACCATTCGCCGCAGCCTGGCGCGAGCAAAGCAGTTCGTGGAGCAACCGCAGTCCGCGGAGGCGGGCCGGGTGCTGAGGGCGATCGACACGGGCGAGGAGCTGGCGGAGCTGATCCGATCGGGAAGCTCTCGGATCGGGTCGCTGATGACCAGCCTGTCCAGCTTCGTCAGCCTCGATCAGGCGGAGTACCGCACCTTCGACGTGCGGCAAGGCATCCGGAGCGCGTTGACCCTGCTCGAGCCCCAGCTCGGTGACGGAGTGCGGGTCGAGGCGGCGATGTCGAGTGAACCGGTGCTGGTGCGCGGCAACGTGGCCAAGCTCAACCAGGTGTTCCTGAACCTGCTCCAGAACGCGGTGACGGCGCTCGAGGGTGGGGGCACTCTGCGCGTGGCGGCCGCACGCTGCGCCGACCGTGTGGAGATCGAGATCGAGGACGACGGCTGTGGCATCCCCCCGGACCGCCTCGACGAGCTGTTCGACTTCTCGTTCACGACCAAGACGGGCAACCGGATCGGGCTGGGGCTCGGTCTGCCTGCCAGCAAACGTGCCGTCGAGGAGCTCGGGGGCACGCTGACGCTGCGCAGCGAGCCCGGAGCTGGGACCGTGGTGCAGGTCACGTTGCCCGCGGCTGTGGGTGCCGTGAGCCAGCCGCCGCCACCGAATTGACGGCATGGTTTCGGCGCTCATCGAGACCACTTTGGCCGAAGGTTACGGGTCCTGGGACGTCCTGCTGGGACGCGGTTCATGATTCGTCGGTAGCCCCGCGCCTGCGGACGTTGGGAGGCGGAGGTGTGGTCGGCGGGTCCAAGCGTCCTGCGAATGCGCGTTCGCGTTCGCGTTCCGTCGAGGTCAGTCACTGTTCTTCAATCCGCGCGCATGGTGCCTGCGGCATGACAGTGGCCGGCGCCGAGTGGTACGTTCGCTGCCATGAGTACCAGGAAAAAGGTTCCGGCGAAGAAGGCCGTGGCAAAGAAGGCCGTGGCAAAGAAGGCCGTGGCAAAGAAGGCCGTGGCAAAGAAGGCCGTGGCAAAGAAGGCCGTGGCAAAGAAGGCCGTGGCAAAGAAGGCCGTGGC
>JBNLDK010000039.1:0-4864 GCA_050304295.1 Polyangiaceae bacterium | reverse complement strand
CCGTCCCGCGCGACGCGGGCGATCTCTCGGTGCGGGCGCCCTCGGACGACCAACGTCTTGGCGACCGTTGGACCCTCTTGCATGCCTTCGACCGCACCGAGAATCTGGGCGGCGGCGGTGCCGAGATAGGCCCGCGCCATGCGCGGATGAGGCAGGTTGGCGTAGTCTCCGTCAGTATCGACGAGGTCCACTGGGAAGTCCGGCAACTGCCAGACGTGCAGTACGTCCAGCGCGGCGCCGAGCTTGACTGCGAGACGTCTGGCTGCGCTCAGCGCCGCCAGCGAAGCGTTGGAGAAGCTCACCGCAGCGAGAATTCTGTCCGTTGATCCCTCACTCATGACCATGAAGCCTGCAAGCCGCGGACCACTCCTGAGCACGGCGGCTCGGCCGGGGATTAAAAACATCGAGGAGAGAACGATTCATCCTCCCGATTTCGATGCTGTCCCCAGCCCCCCTTGGGGCCGATGACGAACTCGATGACAAGGAAGCCGGCAGCGAGGATCACGGGCCTCTCCCACTAGCCAAACTGGGCAATCGCGAGCAGCGTAGGTGGGAGGGCGGCGCCGACATGGCCTACGCGGCTTCGGCCGCACTGCCGGAGATTTGCCGTTCGGCTCGCCGTGGTGGTCGCCGCCGCCGGACACTTCGTTGCGCGAGCCGGCATCGCGCTGGTCGATCAGGGAGGCATCTCGGAGACCGCGGCTGGGGCGCTGCTCACGGCCATCGCGACATCCCTACCGGAGCTCGTCACCGCCATCGCGGCCGTCCGTAGCGGCGCGCTACGTTTGGCCGTGGGGGACATCCTCGGTGGCAACTGTTTCGACGTGCTGTTCGTCTCGGCAGCCGATGTGGGCTACCGGTCGGGCTCGATCTTGCACGCCGCTTCCCCCCCAACATACCTCGTTGCGACCTGCATCCTGCTGACCGCCATCCTGATGCTGGGGCTACTTCACCGCGAGAAACATGGTATCGCGAACATCGGCTTCGAGAGTTTCTCGGTCCTCGTGCTGTACCTCGGCTCGGCGATTCTGATCGCAATGCGCTGAGCCGAAATGCCAAGCAGACTGCAGCCACGTCCCGGCGGTTTGGAAGCCGAGTGAGGCGCAACGCACCAGTTGGTGCACCGTGCCCCACGCCACCGGTGGCGGATAGGGAACCACGCGTTCGCTTCCATGGGCGGCAGGCGGCGCCGTGGGTGGTAGGTGCCGAGCCTGCTCACATCACACCCGAGCACTGCGACCGCCGCCGCCAGCCAGAGAGTGCTTCGAGACATTTGTCTCACTTCCTTGCACTCGCCGTACCAAATCGACCGGTACGAGACCTGCAAGACTCGCTCATGCATGCGGTCTGAACGGAATCATTCCCGACTTGTCGACTGGATGCCCCTCGCGGTGATTGGACTTGCCACAAACGCCATCGGATGTGCCTCGATCCCGCCCGACACGCGCGTCGTCGACTCGGTGTCCATCCGGTCCAACCCGCTGAGCGGGAGCTCCGTCGGAACGCAGTACACGCTCCCATCGTAGGAGCCAACGAAGATTCGGCCGATGGCGTCCACCGACGGGGAGGCGTCAAGATTGACGTGGCGCCCGGCAGCAGTCTGAAACGACCCGATGCATTGCCCGTCCCCCAGCGACAGGATGTAGAGGCCCCCACACCGAGCACCCACGATGACGAGTCCATCCTTGCTGATGACGGCGCTGGCGGACACGCGCGAACGAAGGTCGTGGCTCCACTTGCGGGCGCCCGTCCTCTGGTCGAAGCAGTACACGTGGCCGTCGTGGCTACCCACCACACAACAACCCTCGGCAAGAGCCGGAGATGCGTAGACCTCTCCCTGGGTGTTGTGCCGCCAGCGTTGCTCCAGGTGGCGCGTCCACCCGTTGTCGACCAGTCGATAGCACCGAATGGACCCATCGGAGCACCCAACGTAGATGTCTCCGTTCGCGCCGATCGCAGGGGAGCCCTTCAGTTCACCGGCCAGCTTGGCGCTGACGATCTTCTCGCCGGTTCTCCGATCGATCACGTAGAGGCGACGATCCAGGGATCCCACCGCTAGCCAGGTCCCGTTGGGAGCGAATGCTGGCGTCGACCACAGCATCATGTTGGTCCGGAAGTTCCAAACCTCGTCCCCCTCGGTCGTCAGGCAGTACAGGTGCCCGTTGTCGGAGCCGACGTACACTCGACCGTCGGGACCGACCCCGACCCCCGCCTCCAACGAGTCGACGACGCGACCGCTGGCGTGGTGAGCCGCGTGGTAGGCTCGGAATCGCCATCGACAGCCTCCGGTTGCCCGCTCGAGGGCGTACAGCACGCCATCGCCGCCCGGAACGACGACGAGATCTCGCAATAGCGCGGCAGTACCGTCAATCAACGCCTCCGGTGCATCAGGCAGCTCGAAGCGCCATCGCTCCGTACCTTCGGCGTTGATGCAGTAGAAACGCTTGCTGGCCGAGCCGACGTACAGCTCGCCATCGTGACCGACCAGCGGCGTCGCCCAGACGATGCCGCCGGTGTCGAACCGCCAAGGTCTTCTGCCAACGGGGGCGGTCCGCCGGAGGTTCCCCGGAAACCTTCCGGTGTTCTGCCCATCGCCTCGATGCACTGCCCACGGCACCTGAGGGGACGGAAAGTAGTCAGGAATCGTGGTGGCAGCGTGGGATGTGGAGTCGTGCATTGCTCGAATCGTGGAGCGCGTAGCGCGCCAGGCTCGCGGTACTACGTTGGGACAATCGCTGCTTTCGCGCATGACGCGCGCGAGCGCTCGGTGCAGTCGAGTTCAAGATGCGTGCCGGCCTCGACGCTCGCTCGCACTCGCTCCGGTACTCGACCGATTTGCGGGGTATCGGCGACTGCGCGTGACATCCCTCCCCCGTCCGCGCCACAGCTGTCACAGCGTGACAATGTGCCACGGGGGCGTGCGGTCGATCGGTGTGGGGTGGGATCACGGATCGTGCGCGTCCAGTCCGAAAACGGCGAAGGGTGGAGATCAGCTTCCTCTCGGCGGCATGACCACGCTGGCGCATGATGCGGCACGACGTTGGGACGGGGGGCTCTCTGGACAGGGAGCAAACGGTAGCCCGTTGCTAGTGAGCCTCAGTCAGGGTCTGGGAATTCGTCGAAGGCGGCGGTCAGCAAGACCTCGTCGACGATCGTCTTGATGGCCGTCTCCTCCGGTTCCAGGTCGGCAAGGCCTGCTGGGTCTCGCCGCTGATGCGGGTCGGTGCCCGCAGTCGCCGCTTCGATGAACGCTTCGCCGAGCTGTTCGGCAACCGCGTCGGCGGTGATGTCGGGTTCCGGTTCCCAAGCAGTCTCCTCTTCGTTCACGGTCTCTTCTAGACTGCCATCTCGCTCCGTCATCTAACCTCTCCTTCGGGTTCCGTGGCATCATGCCGCGGCGTGCGGCTGAGCGACTCCCAGCTGCTGCGCTGTCGCGACCGATTCCTTTGCGGTCGCCGTCGGAACGGTTCGGATGCAAGCCGTGCACCACCACGCTCGTACTCCAACGATCGCTGGCACGGGTTCTGCACGGATCCTTCACAGATTCCCACCCCAAGCAGCAGGTCAGTTCTCATGCGCCATCTCACGCTCACTCTGTCGAGTCTTGCATTCGTTGCGCCCGCGATCGGATGTCATCCAGCCCCACCGCCAGCTCAGACGGCTCCACCAGAGATCTCCGTTCCGCACAACGACTACGAGGTGCAGCTCCCCGCACCGGCGAAGCCGGAGACCCGCCTGATCCAGCTCGCGGTGGGCGAAGAGGTCGACAAGACGTGCGACTTGAAGGAGCCGCACTTCTTCTATGACGAATCCGAGCCCCGCCCTCAGGCACATCCGGAAGTGAAGAAGCTGGCCCGCTGTCTCAACACCGAACCGTACTCGGATCTGACGGTGCTACTCGTCGGGCGCGCCGACCCCCGAGGTTCGAACGAGTACAACCTCGAGTTGGGCAAGCGTCGAGCCGTTCAAGTCAAGGACCTGCTGGTGAAGAACGGCGTCGACGAGGAGAGAATCGTCGTCTCCACTGCTGGCGAGCGCCAGGCAAAGGGGGACGAAGAAGCCTACTCCTACGGGTACGATCGACGCGTCGACGTCGTCCAGGTCGGCTTCTCCCACGCCCCCCGCAGCACCACACCGGAGCAATTGCAGCAAGACTATGCGCGACCCGAGTAGCGTCGGGCGGCATCGCCGGCTATGGCTACGCACTCATTCCGTAGCGCTCCAGCTTGCGGTACAGGGTTCGCCGATCGAACCCGAGGATCTTCGCCGCCTGGGTCTTGTTCCCACCGACCGCTGACAGAACGCGCGTCATGTAGCGTTGCTCGAGCTCCGGCATACTGATGAATTCTTCGGGGTTCGAACCGCCCAGAACGATCTCGCTCGACCGGAACGCTCGGATCCGTTTGGGGAGATCGTCCACGGTAATCTCGTCGTAGGAAGTCAACGCCACCGCGCGTTCCATGGAGTTTTGTAGCTCCCTGACGTTCCCCGGCCAATCGTAGGCGAGGAGCTTTTCCGCAACTTTCGGGTGGATGCCAGTCACCCTCTTTCCGGATCTTTCCGCGGCCTGCTTCAGGAAGAACTGGGCCAGCAGCATGACGTCGTTGCCACGGGTGCGGAGCGGGGGAACGTCGATGTGGACGACGTTGATCCGATAGAACAGGTCCTCGCGGAACCGCCGCTCGGCAACCTCCCCCTCCAGGTCCTTGTTCGTCGCGGCGATGATCCTCACATCCACTTCCTCCACGGCAGTGGCGCCCACGGGTCGAACGATCTTCTGCTGCAGTACTCGCAGCAGCTTTGGCTGCATGGTGAGCGGAAGCTCGCCGATCTCGTCGAGAAAGAGAGTGCCCCCGTCGGCCTG
>JBNLDK010000038.1:0-8257 GCA_050304295.1 Polyangiaceae bacterium | reverse complement strand
CGACCTGCAAGAACTCCTCGGGAGGTGGCGTCGACGCGATCTCGTCCGGTCCCCAGCACTCCACCGTATCGTCGCCAGCAACGGCGCACAGGTGGTCCTCACCGGCCGAGATCTGGGTGAATGATCCGACCGGTCGCGTGTACTGCTGGTTCACTACATACGACCCGTAGACATTGCCCCAGCACTCGATGGAATCGTCGGAGAGCAGGACACAGGTGTAGTCCCCCGCCGCGGTGACGGCGCGCGGCGCCCGCTCGCACCATGCGCCGAAGAATCCGGGGGGGCAGTCGCAGGCGGTGTGGTCTTGGACGACGACGCAGGTGCCATCGTTCAGACAGGGATTGGGCTCGCAGAGGTCGGGGAGGCTAGCAGCGCCGGCGCTGCCGCCTTGGGTCGTCCTGCCGGCTCCGTCCCCGCCGCCCCCCGTGCCGGTGGGTGCTCCGGCGTTCGGGGGTGGCGCTCCACCGCCGTCCGTTCTGCCGAGCTTGCCTCCGCATCCCAGCAGGGGCGTTGTCGTCAGCAAGCCGAGAGCGGCGTAGCGAACGAGAGCTGCGAACGGAGGCGGCTCGGGAGAGACCATCGCGTTGGTTGCCGGGACTCACATCCGGAAGGTCACCTCGGCGGTGAGTGGGACCGCGACGTGCGACGTGCCGTCGGAGATCGAGAGGACGGCCTCTCGCAATGCCGCCGACGCGCTCATCGGTGGGCTGCAGACGACGGACACGGTGCAGCTCACCTGTGACGCGAGGCTCTCGCAGTCGGAGTCGAGGATGGCGAAGTCCGCACTCGCCTCGCCGACGAGCGTTGCCGTGATCGCGCCCGAAGCGCCGTCTCCGGTATTCGTCACCGTGAAATCGATTGGGTCGGTGGTCTCCTCGAAGAAGGCGACGAACGTCGGTGGCACGGCGGGCTCGACGACGAGATAGCTCGCGCTGGTGACGTTGGCGGTGAACGTCACCGCCGACATCTCGCCCGAGGAGCCGCCCGCCCGGACCCCGATCATGCCCTCCTTCCAGCCCAGGGTGGACGCCATGAACTGCACCCCCACCGTGCACGAGGCGCCTGCCGCGAGTGAGCTGGTGCACGTGGTCACGCTTTCGTCGATGCTCAGCTCGTCGCCGACGGTCCAAAGCTCGAGGTCCGAGATCGCGGTCGTCGCAGTGATGGTGAAGGTGTGCGGGACGGCGACGTTCGGAGCGACGTCTCCGAGATCGAGGTGAGCAGGAGGCGAGACCTCGAAGCCGCTCGCGCGACCCACCACGTGCAGAGACAGCCGCGACGCACCGAACCGCTCCGTGCCCGGCTCGGCGGTGATGCGCACGAACGTCTGGAACAGCCCCAGCTCGGGAGGCGTCACGGTGATCGTGAACTCGCAGGAGTCCCCGGCGGGCAGCGGTTCGGTGCACCCCGCGAGCGCGACCGGATCCGGCGTTGGCACGGTGTGCCCGCCGTAGTCTGTGGTGAGGCTCGGGGCTCCCGACACCTCGGAGCCCAGGTTGGTCAAGGTGAAGGTACTGATGGCCCTCGAGCCCAGGATGACGGTGCCGAAGTCCATGAAGGCCGGATCGACGTCGAGCCAGGCGCCCGTCGGGGTGCCCCCGGTACCCATGCCCGCGGCACCGGCGCTCGCACCGGTCCCCGCGGTGACGCCTCCGGTGCTGGAGATGCCCCCGGTGGGTGTCCCGCCGCTGTTCGTCTCACCGGCGGCGCCGGCGCTCGCACCGCCGGTCTGCCCCTGACCCCCGGAATCGCTGCCGCCCGCTGTCGTGGTGCCCCCGGTGTCGCTGCCGCCCGCTGTCGTGGTGCCCCCGGTGTCGCTCGCGCCGGTGCCAGTGGTGCCCCCGGAGGTCGTTCCCCCCTGGCTGCTGCCGCCTGTGGTCCCGCCTTCGCCCCCCGTCGAAGGATCCGCGCCGTTGCCCCCGGTGCCAGCGTTCGCGGACGAGCCGCCGGTTGCATCCGCGTCGTCACGCGCCTCGCGGGTGCCCCCGCCGCACCCCGCGCTCGCTCCAACCCCGGCCATCACCCCCAACAAGATCCCAAGCTTCGCGTACCCCACGCCGGAAGCATACTCGCAAAGAGCAACATTCTCGAGCACCTCATGGTGAGGCCCTCTTGTGATTGGGGCTGGGGCGCGCATGGAAGCGCACCGGAAACTGACATTGAGTGGAACGAGCAAGCTCTTGGCGAACGGAGCTTCTCACCGAGCCCTCACCCAAATGCGGTGAGAACTGTTCGACCATTGCGCTCGCCCAATTGGGAGGCGTGCCGTCGATGGGTGGGGTGAACGGCACCGGCGCGAGTTCCTGGATCACAGGCGGAACGGGAACCACTGGTGGAGCTCCCCCGACCGGTGGGATCGAAGCAACGGGCGGGGACATCACGCCGCGGTGGGCACCACCGCTGGCTCGGGTGCGACGCTGGAGCTTCACGGCTGGCTTGGGTGCGACGCTGGAGCTTCCTGGCGAGGTTCTGATCCCCAAGCTCACGAATCGCGCGAGGTGGCGAGCAACCGGGGACGGTCGAGAGCGGCAACACTTCCGGTCTCGACCGAGACCGGCGGGACGTCCCGGTCGGAGAACGACACAGGCCAAGTGGTAGTTTCTGCAGGCCTTTCGGCACTACATGCAGGATTTTCCGCGCGGGTGGACCTACCGAGAACGCGATGCTTGAATTGCCGCGTCCTTTCCCAGGATGTGGTCGCAAACACGTTCCCCCAAGCATTCATCGTCATGACTCCTGCCTCTCGCAAAGCCACCCGGTCTTGTTCGCTCCTACTCCCCCTTGCAGCGGCCTTCACCGTCGCCTGCTCTTCCGACGACCCACCCGGCCCGGGTGCCCCGGGTGGCACGAGCGGAACGAGCGGAACGAGTGGAACGAGTGGAACGAGTCCAAGCGGAGGTTCGGGTTCGGGTGGGACTGGCGGTATCACGATACCCACGGGCGGCGCCGCGACGACCGGCGGCGTCACCAACAGCGGCGGATTGGCTGGCCTCGGTGGAACCGTGGAGCCCGCGGGGCCGACCACCGAAATCGATGTGGGCTGGGGCAACGTACGATTCGACGGAGGAGGTTTCGTGGCCGGACTGCTGGTCTCGACCACGACTCCTGGTTTGATCTACGCGCGGACCGACGTGGGGGGGGTGTATCGCTGGGACGCCGAGGCACTGCATTGGGTTCCGCTCATGGATTGGTTGTCTCAAGACGACGTTGGCTTGCTGGGCTCCGAGAGCTTCGCACTCGATCCTTCCAATCCAGGACGCCTGTACGTCCTTGCTGGCATCGAGTACTTCAGCGGGGGGCGTACCGCGGTGCTGCGCTCGGACGACTACGGGGAGACCTTCGAAACGATCGAGGTCACCGACCAGTTTCGCGCACACGGAAACGGCATGGGCCGCCAGACCGGTGAAAAGCTGGCAGTCGATCCCAACGATCCGAGCGTGTTGTTCTGCGGAACCCGAGCTGCCGGACTGTTCCGCAGCCCCGACGCCGGTACGACCTGGACCAACGTGAGCGCGATTGGCGCCAAGGAGAACGCCAATCTGGTGAACGACAACGGAATCAGCTTCGTGCTGTTCGACCCGAGCTCGGCAGTGACGGCCGAGGGCGCGACCAGCACCCTCTATCTCGGGGTCTCGCAGACGACGGACAACCTGTACGTCAGCCACGATGGGGGCGCGACATTCGACCCGATTGCCGGAGGCCCGGCAGGCTTGATGCCGAACCGCGCCGAACTCAGTGGAGGAAACCTCTACATCACCTATTCCAGTTCACCCGGCCCGCACAGCGTCAACAGCGGAGCCTTCTATCGGTACGAGATTGCGACGGAGACCTTCACCAATCTGACCCCTCCGACCGACGACGGAACGGACGTCATGGGCAACGGTGGACCCGACTTTGCCCATGGTTTCGGCGGTGTGAGTGTCGACCCGAACGATCCCAATCATTTACTGCTGACCACGATCAACTTTTACGGCGGTCAGACTCGCTATGCCGACGGCAAGGAGGGATGGGGCGATCGCATCTACTCCAGCACGGATGGGGGAGCGACCTGGACCACCACGTTCTCTTGGAAGGACACCTCGCAGCCCGCAAATGCCAATGCTTCGGCCCAAGGCAACGCCTGGATCAGCGGTCAAGCCATCCACTGGGCCGGAGACATCGTGTTCGATCCGTTCGACAGCACTCAAGCTTGGGTCGTCTCCGGAAATGGCGTGTTCCACACGGAGACGTTGGACACGGAGCTCCCGATCTGGAACTTCGAGTCCAGAGGGATCGAGGAGACGGTCCCGCTCGACATCGTCAGCATCGTCGACGGTCCCCTCGTCACTGCGATTGGAGACTACGACGGCGCCGTCTACTCGGACATCACCGAAACTTCCCCGCGCCACAACCCCCCTATCGGAACCACCTATTCACTGGGCTACGCTCCCCTCACCGGTGCGTTCGCTCGTGCGGGTCACGTGACGGACTACTCGACCAGCCCCGCCACGGAGAGCGACGTCATGTACTATTCGAGCAACTCCGCTGCGACGTGGACCCAGTTGCCCACTCCGCTCGGCACCCACGGCCTCGTCGTCCTCTCCGCCGATGGCGCGGTCATCCTGCATCGACCGGAAAACTCCCCCACCGTGCACCGTTCGGAGGACATGGGCGTGACCTGGACGGAGGTCACCGGTCTCGACGGCCAGGCGCAGAACGCACGCATCGTGTGTGACCCGGTCAACAGCAACGTGTTCTACGTGCTCGACCAACTCGGTGCCCTGAAGAAGTCGAGCGACAAGGGCGTTTCCTTCGAAGTTGTCGGGAGCGTGCAAGACGAGGCCGCAGGCCTGTATCAATCGAGTGGTGGCCTGATCCGTACCGTCCCAGGTCGCGAAGGACACCTCTTGGCGCCTCTGGATCAGCCCCAAGAGTGGGCCGAAAATGGGAGCTTCAGCGAAAACGGCCTTGCCTTCTCCGAGGACGGAGGCTCAACCTGGACGCGTTTCCCCGCCGTGTTCTCGGCGCAAGCCGTGGGCGTTGGAAAGGCCGCGGAGGGCGCCGCCTACGAAACCCTGTTCATCTGGGGAATCGCTGGCGAAGCGACGAATCCGGTTGGCATCTACTACTCCACGGACCATGGCACGTCCTGGGCGCGCATGAACGACGACGAGCACCAGTATGGTGGCCCGGGTAACGCCGCGTTCGTACAAGGTGACATGAACGTGTTCGGCCGCGTGTACATGAGCACTGCCGGCCGGGGACTGGTCTTCGGACACATCGGCGCTCTCAACTGATCGCGACCGACGGCGCGACGAAGAGCGATCGACCGAGGCGCGCACCCCACCGGCACCAAGGCTCGAAACCCGACGGCCTCGCAAATTCAGCAGTTGCTCCGATGCGATTGCTGCTTCTCGGCTCACTGAATCAGGGCGTCTTCCTCCGCCCTGATCGACCTGCCCATACAGGAAGGTCCACCTCCGCCTGGTACTAAGGTTATCGAAGTGCCGAGGCCGCCGATGTGACGATGTCGATGGAGTGGGTCCCAACCCCTCGGGGAGATTCCAGAGATCGGACTTGTGGCTCGAGATCAGAACTGGGTGAAGAAGTTCCAGACCTCGCCCTTCGTCCAGGTATTGGCGCCGCTATCACCTCCGCCCTCCACGGGACCGGGAGTGTGCCCCCCGTCGAACGCGCACCAACGGACGGGGTGCCCGGCAGAGCACCCGTCGTACGACGTGCAGACATGTGTCAGACTGCCCGAGTTCGGTTCGGGTGCATCCTGTGGAGTGCAGCCGTTGTTCGTGACGAACGTGTCGCGCAGCGTGCGCCCACCAGGGATGGTGCAGACGTTGTCGCCAATGCCATGGATTCCGAGGTACGCCACCGGCTCAGTACCGTCACTACACCCGCTGAGCTCCCAGCCGGAGTAGACCGCGACCGCGCGGAAGATCGTCGCACGATCACACGCGAGCGCGTACGTCATGCCGCCGCCGTAGCTGAACCCAACCGAGAACAGCCGCGTCTTGTCGACGCAAAGATCTTCCTCGATCTGACTGATCATGTCGTCGACGAACGTGAGGTCTTGGCCGCCTGAGTTGGCCCAACCGTTGTTGAGGCCCTGTGGCGCCACGAAGATGGTGCTGTCTTCCGACTGGTGTCGAAGCCCGTAGTACGACCAGAGATCTGCGTCACTTCCGCCAGAGTCGACGTCGTTTGCCGTCCCGCCGTTCCAGTGGAAGGCGAAGACCAACCGGTACGGGTGATTGCTGTCGTAGCTGTCTGGAATGCTCAGGATGAAGTTTCGGTTCTGGCCGCTACTCTGAATCGAATGCGGTCCACTCGTCAGCGTTGGGGCTTTGCCGCACCCGGCGCTCGTGACCGGCACACCTCCTGTGCCACCTCCGCCCGTGCCCGCGCCGCCCGTAGCACTCGCTCCGCCGGTGTCGCTCACGCCACCCGTGCCCGCGCCACCCGTGCCCGCGCCACCCGTGGCATCGGCGCCGCCCGTAGCATCGGCGCCGCCCGTAGCATCGACGCCGCCCGTGGCATCGACGCCGCCTGTATCGCCACCGCCCGCGCCACCCGTAGCATCGGCGCCACCAGTGCTGAGGCCTCCGGTGCCCGGCGCGGCGCCGATGCCACCGGTTCCACCACTGGCTGCGAACTGTCCGCCGGTGCTCCCGATCGCTCCTCCGCTGCTACTGCCGCCCGACACGACCCCTCCGCTTCCTGGGACGCCGCCGCTATCGGTGTTGCCTCCGGTGGATGCATCAGCTCCGGCCCCACCTGATTCCGCAGTGTCACCGCCCTCTGGATCACTGCATGCGGTCAGACCCACGCCCAGGACCAGTGGCACCCAGATCCAGCGCCCGAGGATGCACGTGGCGAAGGAAGTCTGCGTCGTGGAGTTGTAGCCGATGTGTCTGGTGACCATTGATCTTGCCCTATCTGCCCCTGTGCAACCTGAGAGATCGTCTACGACAGGCAGCGAATCCGCCGAGGATCGCCAGGTTCACCTGGATCGAGCCTCATTGGCTCGGTCCTCTGGGTATGCTTCGGGGCACGTGTGTAATTGTCGCTGGTCCGAGGAGTTGTTGAACATTCCTCCGGACCCAGCCGGCAAGGCGACTTCTTTCCACCTTCGACGAATACTGCCGCTCCACTTGAAACCGGAATGCTTTGCCGTGGCGACCCGGTCGAAAGCAGCTCCGGAGTTGTGGTCGCGATCTCGGGTGGTGAACGTGCCTTGGTAGCGAGCTCTGGGATCGTGTTTAGCGGTGTGCTCGTCTGGGTCCGCGCGATTGTCGAAGTGCTCGACAATCGCGCTCCCTCATCTAGGTGCCAATCGTGTGCGGGCGGGTGGCTGTGATCTTGGTCAGCCTCTCGTAGTCTTCGGGGATGGTGGTACGTGGAGAGATGCCCCGCCCGTCCGAGATCCCGTTGGCGTTCCGGGCATCTAGGCAGATCCCGGGGTCCACACCTTTTCCCGTGCAAGGAGGCAGGTGGCATCGAGGAAAGCTCCGCGGTAGGGTGCGCGGGGTACCGTTGCAGGCCCTCGCGGAGAGAGCGCTATTCGGGAGATTGAGATGCGTAGACAGGTCGTCGGAATGCTGGTGCTTGGAACCGGAATGGGCCTCTGGGCCTGTGGCAGCGAGACGACGATTCGAGCCGCGAACGACTCGACGGGGGGCACGGGCGCCAGCGCAGCCGGCAGTCTCGGTACGGGCGCTGCCACGACTGGCGGTCTCAGTGGTGGCGGTGTCACCACTGGCGGCGGCGACGCAGCGGGCGGCCGTGGCAACGCTGGTGGGGACGCGGCCGGCGGTGACGCTGCTGGTGGCCGCGGCAACGCTGGCGGAGACGACCCCGGTGGCGGCCGCGACAACGCTGGCGGCGACGCAGCCGGCGGCCGCGACAACGCTGGCGGCGACAGTCCCGGCGGCCGCGACAACACCGGTGGCGCGGACAACACTGGTGGTCGCGGAAACACCGGTGGCGACAATCCTGGCGGAGGCGGCCAAACCGGTGGCGCGGACACCACCGGGGGTGCGGACAACACCGGCGGCGCGCTGACGGGTGGGGCGCCGACGGGCGGGGCGCTGACCGGCGGAGCGCCGACGGGCGGAGCGCCGACGGGCGGAGCGCCGACGGGTGGAGCGCCGACGGGCGGAGCTCCGACGGGCGGAGCGCCGACGGGCGGAGCGCCGACGGGCGGAGCGCCGACGGGCGGAGCGCCGACGGGCGGAGCGCCGACGACACAGCGACCCTGCGACAT
>JBNLDK010000037.1:0-11723 GCA_050304295.1 Polyangiaceae bacterium | reverse complement strand
TCCAGCGCCTCGCGGTAGCGGCCGCCCAGGTACCAGGCGGTGGTCATCGCGGTGGCGGCGAAGGTCTGTACTGGGTAGGGCAGCGACTGGAGCCTCGCGCGGTCGAAGTCGGTATCGAACAGGCTGCCCCGAGCCTCGGTGCGACCTTCCAGTGCGGCGATGAGCTGCTGGAGTACCAGGCAGCCTCCGATGTTCACGACGTCACCGGTGCGCCGCGCGAACTCCACCATGTCGGGGATCGTCTGCTTGACCTCCGCCAGGTGATCGCCTCGGTACACACGGCTGTACAGCGACGACGCGGCGCAGTACGCGGCGTACTCCAGGTCTCCTGCCTCCAGACTGAGACGCAGCCCCTCGCTCAGGTGGTGGAGGGCGACGGTGAGGTCCTCGCGCCAGTGCGCGAGGAACCCCCCGACGATGAAGTGGGTGGGCCCGGCAGCCGTCGCATGTTCGGGACGGTCGCAGAGCTCGATTCCCACCTCACCGAAGCGATAGGCCGTTGCGGCGTCGCCCGTGGCAATTTGGTGCACGAGGCCGTACTGGGCGAAGACGAGTGGTGCGCTGGGAGCCCTCCCGTGGCTCAGGGTGAGCGTCGCGGCCTTGAGAACCAGCAGGGCGAACTGAGTGGGGTTGGACTGGAACGCGGCGGGGAAGCCGCCGACGATAGTGCGCATCAGCGCCAGGGGCTCGGGCTCACTAGCGAGAGGCAGGGTCGCCAGCGACTCGATGCTCCGTCCCGCCAGTGCCGCCTGGAACGCCGCGAACTCGGCGCCCGTGGCGGCCTGCATCGCGGTCTGATCCTCCGGGGAGGGGAGCGGCATCCCGAGGAGGGCCGCCGTTTCCACGGTCAAGGAGCAGGCGGTCGCCATCTGCCCCGTCTTGACGAGGAGCACCATCCGGAGATGCCTTCCCTGGCAGCGGTCCAGCGTCGAAGCCGCGTGCTGCTCGATTGCGTCGACGAGCCGCAATGCCTCCTCGAGATTGCCGGCCAGGTACTCGCATTCGGCCCGGAGGAGGTGCGAACGGAACGCCGAGTCGTAGGCGCTCCCCCACGGGGCATCTCCCAGTAGCTGTTGGGCGGTCGCCAGATAGTGGACTCCGGCGTTCGCCGCTGCCGCATCGCGAGCCTTCTCGCCGGCGGCCAGGTTCAGTCGAGCCAGTTGCTCGCGCTCCTCTTCGTCGGCGATCCACTCGAGCGCCTGGTTCAGATGGTCGACCACCGTGAAGAGATCGTCGTCTCGAGGGGAGCCCTCGCAGCGGTCCAGCAGCAGTCGTCCGATCTCGTGGTGCAGTCGTGCCTGATCCGCGTCATCCATCAGCGCCGCAGCGGCCTGCTGGACCCGGTCGTGCAAGAAGCGATAGTGGGCCGTCGGCGTGGACGCTTGGCCCTCTTCGGGCAGATCCTCCGTGGTGTAGCGATAGGCGTCGTCCAGGGGGACGATGAGACCCATCTGCAGGGCCTCCCAGAGGTGCGAGCGGAGCTCGTCCACGGACTGGCTCGACACGACGGCCACCGTCGCGTCGTCGAAGCGGTGGCCGATGCACGCCGCCACCCGCAAGACTGCCTGCGTTGCGGGCGACAACCGACGCAGGCGACCGAGCATGAACTCGACCACGCTGTCCGTCGCCAGTGCGCCACGAATTGGCTCGAGGTCCCACTCCCAGGTGCCGCGGACCTCGTCGAATCGGATCAAGCCGTCCCGGTTGAGGGACACCAGCATTTGCAGGAGGAGGAACGGGTTCCCCTGCGTCTTTCCCAGCAGCACCTCGGCCAGGGGGGCGATCTCTGTCACGCTCGAGCGGAACGTGTCGGCGATGAGTTCGGCCACGTGCTCCGCCGCGAGTGGTGCCAGCTCCAGCTCCGTGACGGCGACCTGCTCGGCGCGCAAGCGCTCCAGGGCGAGGGTGAGCGGATGGGACGCGTCGACCTCGTTGCTGCGGAATGCGCCGACGACGAGCAGGTGCTCGCGGCTCGGTGCCGTGAGCACTACCTGGATGAGTCGGAGTGAAGCAGGGTCTGCCCATTGCAGATCGTCCAGAAAGAGAACGAGGGGGTGCTCAGCAGACGCGAACGCCAGAACAAAGCGTTGCAGCACGAGCTCGAGGCGCGATTGACTCTCGGCGGGACCAAGTGTGGGTACGTCGGGCTGGCTGCCGATCACGGTCTCGAGGTCGGGGACCAGATCGACGACCAGCCGCCCGTTGGGCCCCAGCGCCTTGCGCAGCGACTGGGCGCGGCGTGACAGAACCGCCGACGGCTCGACCAGCAGGGAGCGGACGAGTTCGCGGAAGATGCGCACGAGCGGGCCATAGGGGATGCCGCGATGCAGGTGATCGAACTTGCCGGCCGCAAAATAGCTGGCGGCTGCCAAGTGCGGTTTCAGCTCGGCGGCGAGGGTGGACTTGCCGATTCCGGACTCGCCCGACAGAAGGAGGAGTTCTGTCGCCCCGTGTCTCGAGCGTTCATACGACGCGACCGCTGCCTGGAGTTCTATCTGCCTCCCGTACATCCTCTGCGGGATGGTGAGTTCGGTTGGCGTATCGCGCTCTGCCAGCGGGAATGGGCGGACTCGACCCGTGCCGCTGAGGCCATGGAGACAGCGCTCCAGGTCAACCAGCAGGCCGCTGGCGCTCTGGTAGCGATCCTCTGCCGCCTTGCTCAGTAGCTTGAGGATGATGCTGGAGAGGACCTCGGGGATCGACGGTGCGACCTCGGTTGGAGGTCGCGGTCGCCGCGCAATGTGGCTGTGCACCAGCTCCATCGGGTCGCTGGACTGAAACGGCAGACACTTGGTGAAGAGCTCGTAGAGGACCACCCAGAGGGAGTAGAGGTCGGAGCGATGATCGACGACCCGGTTCATGCGGCCGGTCTGTTCGGGGGCGATGTAGGGGAGGGAACCCTCGATCTGCGTGGCCGTGGCTGCGACCTGCGCATGCCGCGAGAGACGAGTGGCGAGGGCGAAGTCCACCAGGACGAGGGAGTCCGGGATCTCTGCACGGAGCAAGAAGTGGTGTGGCTTGAGATCCTTGTGCACGACTCCCTGGCGGTGCACCGCTGCCACCACCGCGGTCACCGAGATCGCGAGCTCGAGTGAACGCCGGAGGTTCAGTCTTCCGGAGTGGATGAGCGAGTGAAGCGAGGTCTCGCCGGCATCCTCCAGCACTAGCTCCAGACCGTGACCCGCCGGACGCAGCTCCAGCGGTCGGGCGACGCCAGGCAGGTTCAGCGACTTCAAGAGAGCGTACTCGTGACGCAGTCTCGTCAAGTCGATGGGGTTGGGGTGCTCCGGCCGCAGACTCTTGACCACCACGGGCGCACCGTCATCGTTGCGGTAGCCACGCAGGAGCTGGGTCCACGGCGTCTCGTAGAGTTTGGTGTTCAGCGTGTAGGATCCCATGTCGCTACCCACGTCTCATGGTACGGCCCTGCCCCCATTTCGTGGGTGCTGGGCACGCAGTGATCGAGGAGCGCGCTCGCTCATCTAGCCCGTCTGACGCTCGACCCGCACGTGCTTCAGGGTGCGAGCGATGGCACGCATGCAGTTCCCGTGGATTCGTTGCCACTCGACATCGAGGAACATGACCCGAACGGGCTTGCCGTTGGCGTCCAGGGCCTTCACCAGGTTGACCAGGGGCGTCACGGTCGCCGAGTTCATGAACTCGAGTTGGCTGAGGTCGACCGTCACCTCGACGTTCTTCAACTTGGACGCCCACTCATCGATCAGGGGGTTCAGGAAGGTGCCGGGGTGGCGACTGTCCGCGACCCCGCGCCAGTAGATCGTCGCTTGCTCCGGCGAGACCGCGACGGCCCAGGTCAGACCATCCTGCTCACAGACGTGGTCACTCACGGTGATGCTCCTCGATGCGATGACGCTCAGCATGTCGTCCCGGAAACGATGGGCGAGGCGGAAGTGACCTTCGGCCGCTACGCGGTAAAGTCCCAGGCCGCTGTTCGGGAGGTCAGCGGCATTCCCGGAGCGCTGCTGGATGCGGTCCAGGTAGAGTCGCTCGGGATCTGGCGTGGTGGCCAGCTTGTCGAGCACAGAGCTCAAGTGCTGGAGCTTGGCGCGGTCCGCCATCGGATTGGTGGTGGTGATCTGCAGGGCCCCGTCCTCCAGGCCGAGATCGAAGGCGACGCGCGGTACTCGTGCGGAACACTCGGCGTACTTGACTGCGTTCTCGAGCAGCTCTGACGCTGCCATCATCGTTGCCGCCCGCAGTTCTTCGGGGTGATCCTTCAGCAGTTCTCCGACTCGCTGGCGGATGTCGCGAACGCTCTCCCACAGAGGCTCCACCGAGACGGACATGAGAGTTCTCCGCACGCCTTGCTCCTCTCTCGACCGTCACTGGGAGGCCAGCGCTGGGCGCGATGAGTTGCCGCGGGACGAGGCGACTTCTGGATGGTGGTGATGCGGGGGCATCGGGATCGTCTAGCGGATGAGTCTACCACTCCTTCGCGCGACCGCGCCGGGGTCATTCGACGGGGCGGGCCGTCGGCCGTCCGCCTGTCGCCAGAACGGGACGCCAATCGCCAGAACCGCCCGTCAGTCAGTTCGGGGTCTCGGTGCCCAGTGCCCGAGTGATCGCTTGCATCAGCTCACCGATCCCAATTGGCTTCACCAGAAACCCCACGCCACCATCCTCGATGAACCGCTTGGCCTCGTCCGTGAAGCTGTAGCCGGACAGCAAAAGGACTTTCACTGCCGGGTCGAGAGCCTTCATCGCGTAGAACGTCTCCATCCCGTTCATCTCCGGCATGATCATGTCGAGCAGTACGAGGTCCGTATTTTGCCACGAGCTTCTGAACTCCTCGAGTCCCTCGCGACCATTGGAGGACGTGGTGATCTCGTAGCCCTTCCTGCGCAGGATCATCCCCAAGGAGCGGGTGACGTCTTCCTCGTCGTCGATGACCAGGATTCTGCCGCGCGATCTTCCCGCCAGGGGGACGGGACTCCTGGCGTCCGCGCCTTCGCCTCGCGTCAGCGGCAGCAGAATCGTCACGGTGGTTCCTTGTCCTACCGCGCTCGCCACGTCGATCGCTCCGTGGTGGCTCTTCACGGTGCCGTACACGGAGGCCATCCCCATCCCGGTACCCTTGCCCCGCTCCTTGGTGGTGAAGAACGGCTCGAAGATGTGCTTCCGCGTCGCCGCGCTCATGCCGGTACCGGTATCGTGAACCGTGACCCGGACGTACTCGCCGGGCCTGGCGTCCCGGTCCGTCGTTTCCAGATCTCCTTCAGCAATCGTCACCGTGTCCGTCGTGAACACCAGCTTGCCCCCATCGGGCATGGCGTCACGAGCGTTCAGCGCCGCGTTCAGAAGCGCGTTCTGCAATTGCGAGGCGTCTCCCAGAACTGTCGCTGGGTTGGCGTTCGTGCGGTGGGTGACGCCAATCTTCTTGTCGAAGCTGCGGCTCGCGATCGAAGCGACCTCGGACACCAGCGCGTTGATGTCCACGGTGGCGATCATGTACTTGCCCTTGCGCGCGTAGGCCAGAAGCTGCCCCGTCAGCTTTGCGGAGTGGGCAACGCCGGCCAGGATGCCCCCAGCGCACTCGTACTCCTCGGAGTGTTTCGGGACCGACTCCCTCAGGATCTCGGCGAAGTTGGAGATGACCATCAACTGGTTGTTGAAGTCGTGCGCCACGCCACCCGCCAGCTGACCGATGGCTCGCATCTTCTCGGACTGGTGCAGGCGTTCCTCCATCTCCCTGCGGTCGCTGATGTCCACGAACGAAACGATGATTCGCGACAGCGCTCCATCCTCGGCGAAGACCGGTACCCCATTGACCAGTAGCCAGCCGATCGTTTCCCCCTGACGCCAGCCCAGGACCATGTTCTCGACCGGCTCGAGGGTGGCGAGGACGACGCTGACCGGCAGTTCGTCGACGCTGACGCGACGGCCGTCCTCGAACTCGAATTGCCAGACTGGGTCGTCGAGCTTCCTGCCCACGATGTCCGTCGTCAGGGGCCCGAGCAGGGTGTTGGCCCTCCGATTGCTGAGCACGATCTCACCGTTCCTGTCGTGCACCACGATGGCCGTGCCGACCGCGTCGATGAGCGACTTCATCCAGGCTTCACTCTCGCGAAGGGCCGCTTCCCCCGCGACCTGATCGGTGATGTCCTGAAATACCCCGTACACTCGGGAGACCTGATGGTTGGCGTCTAGTTCGGTGTACCCCTTCGAGTGGACGTGCCGAACGTCGCCGCTGGGTTGGACGATGCGCAGGTTGAACTCGTAGCCCTCGCCGGTCTCGACCGCGCGGTTGAAGAGCTGGATAACTGCCTCGCGGTCGTCGGGATGGTAGGCGTTGATCGCCTCCTCGACCGACAGGGCGTACTCGGACGGCTCGTACCCAAAGATCCGCTTGACCTCGTCCGAGTGAAAGAACGAGCCATCCGCGAGACTGACGGACCAGTGGCCGATGTGGGTGATCTGCTCGACCTGGTGCAGCGTCATCGCGCTCTCTCTCGTGACGCGGTCCAGTAGCCTGATGTCGGAGATATCCTGGATTGTGCCCACCACCTGGCGAGAGTCGGAATCCGACCGGTCAGCGATTCGCCCCTGAGTGCGAACCCATTTTGGGTTCCCGGCGGGAGTCACGATCTCGCAGGTCAGGACAAAGGGCTTGTCCTGGGCGTGACTCAGCTCGAGCGCTCGCAGCAGGGTGTCGGATTCGGGTCCGTAGCGCCCGGCGATCGTTTCGAGATCGGGTGGCTCATGGGCGTCCAGACCGAGGATCCCAAGCGTCGTGGGTGTGGGAGTGAACCTGCCGGTGTTCACATCGTATTCCCAGAACCCGAGCCTGGCGTCAGCCGCGGCTGCCTCGAGTTTGGCGAGTCGTTCTTCGGTCTCGGATGGTGCGCGCGTGGTGGCCTCCATCGCTGGTCCTCCCCCCGGAGCCGAAGTCTACCATGGACAGCGAATGGCGCGTGGCTCGCGTCACCAGGTCTTTCCGGGGAACCCTCCATTGGTGACCGACCGGACCCTACCGGCAGGTCTGCGTTGCCTGCTCTCTCGGACATTCGAGCAGAGAGCAGCTCACGATGTACGGGGCGGAGGCGCCGCAGGGGGGAATGGCGCTGCGGGCCGCCCATCCGAGCCGGCACTCGCTCACCAGCCCGAGCTCATTGAACTCGCACGTTCCAGCCGACGTGTTGGACCGACTCTCGACCCCGTCGCAGTCGAAATCGAAGCCACCTCCGTTCGCCGGGGTATCGAAGAATTCGGTCTGGCCCGGGAAGGCCCGCGAGTCCGTATCGTCGCAGTCGTTGCACTGGGCGAAGCCGTCGTGGTCGCGGTCGAACGTGCAATCCGGCACGCACTCGGTGCCGTCCCAGATGGTTCCCATGGTGCAGTCCAGCACGCAGCCTCCGGTGCCGTCGGGGCCAGCGTCGTCGCCCACGCAGACACACGCACCACTGCAATGTCCCGACGGATCGAGCGTGGGATCACACTCCTCATCGATCTCGGACGTTCCGTTCCCACAGGGGTCGCATGCGTCGCCAGCACCGTCGCCATCCTGATCCGACTGGGCTGGGTTCGCGTCATCCGGGCAATTGTCGTCGTCGTCCACGACGTCGTCGTCATCGGCATCGTTGATGGCCGCGGAGCTGCCATCGGGGCAAGTGATCCGGATGACGCCGGTGGTCGCGTCCCGCGAGACGCTGCACGCGCCCCCCACGTTCCCCTGGGGGCCCTGCTCGCCCTGGAGACCCTGCTCGCCCTGGGGGCCCTGCTCGCCCTGGGGGCCTCGCTCCCCATCGCACACGACCGCGGTGGTGGCCTCTGCCGCATCGGGCTGCCCGTCGCCGTCGTTGTCTGGTCCGGCCGTGATGATGGTGCACGGCGCTGCGTCGGTCAGTGTGACGATCCACGGCGTGACGAGCGGCAGACCAGCCAGGTCGATCGAGACGTAGCTCGTCCCGTCGCAGTAGTAAAAGTCCCGGTCGTCCACGATGTAGTACACCGCGCCGCGCTTTCCGTTCGTACAGTTCGGTAGCTCTGCCAGCGTGAGCGCGAACGCGACCGTGTCCATCGCGTCCGGGCTGGAGCCAACGGTGGGCTCGGCATCGGGACTGCAACTAGCTCCGGCGAGCAGCAGGGAGCAGAGAGCAGTGCGAACGAGAAATGAATGGGCCTCCATCGCGTTGTTCCTTTCCCGACGGGACCGAACTGCCAGGGTCCGGCCTCGTCGGGCGTCACCAGCCCTTCCCGTCGAACCAGGCGCGGACGACCGAGTGGTACCAGCGGCGCCGGAGGTCGGTCCATGGTCAATTCTTCCGCCGCGCTCGTCGGCGCGAGCACGAGCGACGCGGCCAGGACCGCTGCGGCGTCGCCGTGGAGCCACGGGCCCCCTTCGATCCGCGTCGCGTGGCAACCGAGGATGGACCAACTCCTCGAGAGGCCACCAGTCCCGGCCCGGAAGGAGCGATCAGCGTCTCCTCGTCTGGTGTCAGTGAGCGGCTCGAGCGAGCGTCTGGGCGAGCAGCCCCGGACGCGTGAAGTAGTCGTCGCACACCTCCCAGGGAAGGACGTGATCGTCGGCAACGCAGAGCAGTGCGGGATCCGAGGTGTCCCCCAGCAGTTCAAGCGGCTCCGTCCCCGCCGCGCCGACCCCGGCGGGAGCGAACGCCCATCCTCGACCGATCGGAAGTAGTCGGCCGAGCACGGCTCCGCTTCGACTCTGCCACAGGGTGATCTCGCGCTTCGAGGCACCGACGACGACCTCGTCGTCGAGCGCAAACCCAAGCAAACTGGATGACTCGCCCTCGGGGAGCCCAGGAGGGTCTTCCAGTGTCACGAGGGTACCATCCGGTCCAGACACGACCCCCGTCGGCAAGAGGGCCCTTCGGCCGCTCTGGGCAAGCTGTAGCGGAACGGCGGGCCACCGTGCGTCGGTCCTCCTGGCTCGTCCATCAGGCAGGGAAATGTCGAACCACCCGTCCTCGGTCGCGATCTGGGCGTGGCGACCATCGCGGGAGAACACGGCGTCGACCTGCTTCGCCGCGCGACTCCAGATCACCTGGGCGCGAGGAGGAGTGGGCGTGAGTGCCAGGATGCCAGCATGCAATCGGCGCTGATCATCCAAGAATGCGACCGCCGCGTACCGACCGTGCGGGGACAGCGCCACGTATCTCGTCACCTCCACATCGACCGAGAGGGCCAGCTCGGGATTGCGGGCGAGCCACAGCGTGCGTTCTGCGGCGCGCCCCAACCAGGGTCCAGCCCCCAGCCAGCGACCGTGAATGTTGACCCCCAGCTCGTGGCGCTCGAGGATGGGCCCGTCACTGGACCACCACCACATGGCGGGCGCCAACGCTACTCCACCGTCGACGAACACCGGCTGGTGCTGGCGTCGCGCTCCTGGAACGCGAGTGAACTCCCAGTCGCTGGTCGCCAGATCGAGCCGCAGCGCGCTCGCATGAAAGGTGAGGGCGAGATGCCTGCCCTCGGTGTCCACGGATGCGCGAGCGCCATCCGCCAGCGTGGTCAGCGAGAGCTCGCACCGCCGCTGCTTCAGATGCCAGATCTGAACGCGCCAGGGTTCGGTTCGCGAGCGCCCCACGACTCGCTCGGCCCCCGGTGACCAGTCGTCGATGCGCAGCTGCTGGAGTGCTGTGGGCTCCAAGGGAACGACCTGGGCGCTGCCTTCCGACCCGGCGCGTTGCTCCACGAAGCCGTTGCCACGGCTGCCACTCAGAAACACGACCCCGTCGTCGTCGCGAGCGGCTTCGGTCACGCGTCCCACCCCCGTCGGGACGCTGGCGACCAAGCTCCGCTGCAGTGTCCACACGTTCACGGCCCAGAGATCCGTGGCCCCACCGACCAGCAGCTCCTGCTCGCTCCACCGGGTCAGGAGGGTTCCCTCTGGCCATCGGTTCGTGGGCCAGGACTTCGTCCGTCCGCTTCGGTCGACGACGAAGCGGACCGTGTCTTGCCAGTCTGCCGAGGGCGTCTCGAAGGCGAACCAATCGGCGCCCGGCTCAGCGAACTGCAACATCGGCTGGCAAACCTTCGGCACGAAACGGTAGGGAGTCGCCTCCCCGGTATCGAGATCGATGCGCCGCCAGCGCAGAACGCAGGTGTCGTTCAGTGTGGCCAGCTCCAGCAGCCCTCGGCTTCCCAACGCCGGAACGAGCTCCATCTGTCGTGCCCGCTCGTCGACCCGAAGTCGCCAGGCCACGTCCCCAGTTCCCAATCGACTGGCAACGAGCTCCTCGTCCACGTGCTCGAGGTCGTACCCTCCAAACTCCCACCACTGACCAGCGCGATGAGTCTGTGGCCGTTCCACGCTTCTCAAGTGGTAGGCCCAGTCCTCCCCGACCTCCGAGGCGCGAAGCTCCCGCACCATCCTGGGGTCCCGTTCCAGTGAAATGGTCAGCGTACCGCCGGTGTCGAAGCGGGCGCTCCGCTCGTAGTCGTTGACCCTCAGTGGGAGCCAGGAGAGCTCACCGTACCGCTCGCGGAGGTCGAACGCTGCCCGAGCGAACCACAGGTTTGCTTGCGGGGTGTCGCCCTGAAGACTGGCTGCCCGAGCCGCGAGGAGCGCAGCCTCCGGCTGCGGGGCAACGGCGAAGTAGACCTCCTGGGCCCAGGCACCTCCTTGCTCCGGATCGTCGAGCTGGAGCAGATGCTTCGCCTCCTTGAGCTTCTGGTCGATGCCGATCTCCGTGGCTCGATCACCTGAATCCTTGCTCGTCCTTGCCCGCTGCGCCGCGATGCTGGCTCGCAGCTTCTTCACCCGCTCCACATTGACGGCGCCCAGCCTCGCCACGCGACCCTGCGCCGCCCGCCAGTCTCCCAGCGCGGCCTCGGTTTCCGCCAGCAGGAGCTGGGCGTCGTCCAGCTCCGTACATCGCTCCAAGCTTCGTCTCGCGGACCAGGGTCTGCCCTGCTCGAGGTGCACGGTGGCCGTCCGGAGCGCGGTTCGCGGACAGCGTTCGGGCGATGCGTGGTGTTTGGGAGCGCCGGCCACCCTGGGTGGCGGCGGCAGTGGGCGTGGGCTGGGGTGGCACCCCTCCAGAGCGATCAAGGCGGCCAGGACCCACGCGCCGCCGTGCGCCGCATCGTTCGTGAACGTCATCAGATCTCCGCGGGAGGATACACCCACTCGAGAGTCCGGGTGCGGGTCGCGGTTCCAGAGCCGCTCCCCGTCGTACTTCCTGCGGACGTGGGTCCCGCGACGCCCGCGGAGTATGCTGTCCAGGTTCGACGATCCCGGAGGAACGGATGCCTGCACCGACGCCCAAGCCCACCAACCCATTCGACGCTCGTGCCTTCGTCGCGCTGTCCCTGGTCCTGAGCGGGATCGGGCTGCCAGCCACCGGCATCATGAACCACCTCTACCAGTCGGCGCCGATCACGACCCGTCATGGGTGGATGGCGGCCCACAACGCTCTGGCAGCGGTCGTCGTGGTCTTCGCGATCTGGCACATCGTTCTGAACTGGAAGGTGCTGGCGCGCCACGTCGGAGTCGGCGCACGCAGGCTATCCAGAAAGCGAGAGGCTCTCTGGGCAACCACGATGGTTGCGCTCGTGCTCGTCGCGGCGGTTGGCCACACGCTGCACTAATTGAGCGAGTGAGCAACCGGGGAGATAGGTGACACTTCTATCCGGCAACATGGGTGACAGTTCGGGCGTGGAGCCGGGTTGTCATCATGTGCTGGGAAGGTTCTTGATCAGCTGGTGTTTTGACTTTGCTCCTTCCTTGAGTAGCCCCA
>JBNLDK010000036.1:0-10273 GCA_050304295.1 Polyangiaceae bacterium | reverse complement strand
GTGTCGACGTGCCTCGCTGTGTTCTGTACCGTCCAGCCGATGCCAGGTTCCGGGTTCAGGGGGAGCGAACGAAGTGTCCGCGCGATGTGTCGGATGTGCGCGGGTGCAGTGGCGGGGATCGCGGGACTGGTTGCGAGCGCCTGTGCGCGGCCCCCGTCGACTCCGTTGCCTTCCGCTGCGACGACTTCCACGCGCGTGCCCGCCCCCCCGCCGACCTGGTTCGTTCCTCAGGACGCGCCGCTTCGAGGTGGCGGGGGATGGACGGGGGACGGGCTGCTCGTCGCTACGACCGATTCTGAGGCGCGGATCGTGGTGCTCGATCGTGGTGGCGCGCCACTGGCTCGCGTGGATTGCGAAACCTACCCCAGATCCCCGCAGGTCTTCGCGTGGAGCTCGGACGCCAGCCATCTCGCCATCGGCTTCAAGGACGAGGTGCGGATCCTCGATCCGTTGGCGGGCACCTGCTCCCGCGCGCTCGCGGCTCCCGGCTCGCTTCTGGGATGGGTGCCGCACCGCGACGAGCTTGTCTTCGAGCGAGCCCGCGCGGACGAACTCGTGCTCGCCGATGCCGCCACAGGGGCCACGTTGCGCACTTTCGGCGTTCCTCGGTTCCGAGCACAGGTCAGCCTTTCCCCCGACGCTCCGCTTCTGGCAGTGCTATCGAGCGAGGACTCTGATTCGCGCACGGTCATCGTGTACGACGTGGTGACCGGGGAGGCTGTGGACGAACGGGTGTGGCCCGGGTGTGCGGGATTCCTCACGGCGACCTGGGCACCTCGGGGAAGCCGCCTTGCGGTCTACTGCGAACGGACACAGCAGCTCGCGCTCTGGAACGCGGGGCGGTACCGTGATCTGCTTCCAGCGCGGGAACCGACGCGGCGGAAGAGCGCAGCGGTTTGGGACGAGAGCGGCGAGTACCTGGCCCATTTCGTGTGGGGGCGCGGGGGGGAGAGCCAGCAGTGCCGCGACTGCATTCCGCCGGGTCCTGACCGCACGCTGTTCGACGTAGCCACGGGCGAGAAGCTGGCGACAGGTGCGTTCGTTTCGGGACGACGGACCCTGGTGGAAGGGGAGGCGAACCAGCTGGAGATCTGGTCCGCGTCCGAACGCATCGCGGTCCGGAGCATCCGCGCACCCCTCGTGCGGCAGGTCCGGTGGCGGCATGGCGAGCGCCTCCTTCAGATCGAGGAACCGGGACAGGTGTATGGGGTCGACCTCGAGCAGGGGCAGATCGTCTTCCACCAGCGGCAGTCGGAATTTTCCCACCGCTTCGGCGGGTTTTTGTCGGAGTGCGTTGACGGAAACCAGCGCTTCTACTACCCGGGCGAGGCCAGCCCGTTCAGCAGTTTCCCGGTGGCGAACTGCAACGGTCGGGCCTCGAGCCGCGGGCGGCGCTGGATCGTGCCCACCGACGACTTCCGGCGGGGCGCCGGGGGGTGTGATATCCACTCGATCGAATCGGGACAGCGGCTGCTCCACGAGACATTCTCCTATCTGACGAGCACGGTCGAGCTCACGGAGGACGAGGGGCTCGTGGCCATCCGCCCGCGGACTCCCGAGTCCCCGTGCACGTTCCACGACTTGAGCGGGAAGGAGCGTCAGTTCGCGGTTCCCCCCAGTGGCTTCGACTCCTGTGCGGTGTACTCGGCGGACCTCGCGCGACTGGTTCGTGAGGACGAGAGGGGGGCGCGGAAGTGGCTCTTCAACCCGACGCGCGCGCACGTCGTGAGCGCTAGCACCATCGGATCTCAGGCGGGGTCCCAGCCCTTCTGCGATGTCGGCGAGGACCTGAGCGCGCAGGGGTCGGTCGCGACTTGTTTGCAGTGGGACGAGGCGCGCCAGCACGGGACACTGCGGCTCTACACCGGGTCCGACGGCCGCGTGCGCCACCTGTCCCTCAGCCGGTCCACGCAGGTCTTGCTGTCGGCACGGGGGACGCTGGCTCTCCGGTATTGGTTCGCCGACGATCAGCCGACGGAGATCCGAATCCTGGATCCGGAAACGCTCGATGTTCGTTCCACAGTCCGGCTGGACCTGGACGAATACCGAGTTGGGTGGAGCCCGAGTGGGCAGCGCCTGGTAGCCAGTGGAAACTCGCGACTCGTCGTGGCCGAGCTGAATGGTGACCAGCTCACGGTCGTCGGAGATCATCCGGGGGCCGAAGCGGGGTTCGTCTTCTTCAGCGATGACGAGGCCACCATCTTTGTCGCTCCGCGCGGTGGACCCGTCACCATCCTGGGCAAGTCTGGGCGCACGCTGCTCGTCGACCGCGCACCCGGGGCGATCGATGGAGACGTGGTTCAGCTCTGGTCGCACGGCAAGTTCTCTCGTAGCGCTCTGCACGAAACCTGGTCGCGACTACTGGGGCGGCGGGTGGGCGTGGCGGGGCCCGATCTGCGCTGGCTCTCGCCGTCCGGAGAGCTGGGACTCGGCACCCGGGGTGCCCTCCGCTTGCACCGCTTGCGTGACGGGGAAGTTCTGGGTTGCTTGCTGACCGGCAGGCAAGCCACCGAAACGGTCTGCGTGGGCGGCAATGGGCAGTTCCACGGCGACGAGTCGGCCTTCGATCTCGTCCGTTTCGCTCGGGGACGCTCGCTGCGGGAGGCAAAGGCGCTGACCGGAAATGACCTGGCCGCGCAGTATCACCACCCCGAGCTGCTCACGGAGTTCGTTGGAGGCGCGCCACGGGAGCGCTGATGCATGGTCTTGGGGCCGGTGGCCGGGGAGGAACGGTGCCGACCGTGGTCGCGACAGGTCTGGAGGCGGTCCAAGTTCCCCAGGATGCGGCCGTGCTTCAGAACGCCAGCGTGTGCCCGTTGACAGAGATGGCCGACCACCCGTCCTCTGGGTCGGGAACGAGGTAAACTGCTCCGCCCAGTGACGTGGGAATTCGATACACGGTGACTGGGCAAACCACCTCTCCGTTGGCGCGCAGCGCGGCTGCTGGGGCAGGCTCGCCCGCGGCGGACGTGGGCGAGGTGATGGGGATGCCCCACCGGAGCGAGCGCGCGCTCTCGAGCAGCACCCGCCAGGTGCGGGGAGGTCCCGGCATGATGCGCGCGTTGGCGATCCCGGCGATGCGGTCAGCGATACGTCGAAAGGTGTAGTCGCTGATCCAGGTCGAGCTGCAATAGCTCATGAACTCGGGGTACTGCTCTGGCTCGAGGAACTCGATGCCGGGACGTAGCCGATTCCACCCGACCCAGCCGATGTGCGAGGTCCCCTCCGAGATGTAGGGGTAGCTGGGGTCCGGGGTGCCAGCGTCACAGCCAGCTGCGTGGTAGAGGCCGTGGCTGTGTCCCAGCTCGTGCGGGAACGTGACTTCCGCCACGTGCGGCAGATACGCCGTGAGCACGGCGACGCGGAACTCGGGTGCGTCCACGCTGCCGATCAAGCTGTAGCCGTTGTAGCAGTCGTCGCGGCAGTACTCCTCGTAGGTGGGCTCGGGCCTCAGGATCCCCACGTAGTACACGTCGGCGGGAGGCTGGTCGCTGGCGCGTCGCGACCGCAGGATGTCGCCGCAGTTTCCCCAGGCGTCGCCGTCCCGTGCGTTCTCGGCGGTGATGTTGCAGTCGCCCACCGGTGTGTCATCGAGGGTGACCTCGATCCCGGTGGTGGGATACATGGCCTCCGCCACCGCCTTGAGTTCATCGGCGAACGCCTCGTCGATGACTGGTGTGACCCCTCCCGAGGTAACCGGGAGCATCGTGATCTTAACGAGACCCGTGCGGCGCGTGTTGAGAGGGGCTGTGCCCCTGACGGGGAAACGGGGTTGGTGGGCTGTCCCCGATCCGGTGTCGCACTCCACGATCTCGATCCGGTAGTCGAGGCTGGACGTGATGGCGCTGCCAGGAACGGTGAGGTGGAACGCATTGCTCGCGTCCAGCTCGCGGCTGGACGCCGCAATCCGGGTCCGCGCGTGGTAGCCGAGGCTACCCTGGTTCAGCCAGAGGCGGGCTGAGAGTTCGCGCGGCCGGAAACCCCGATCCACTCTGACAGCCACGCGGAACAGGGCATCCTTGCCCTGGATGATCTCGGCACCCTCAGCGGTCCGGGCAGGCACGGCGGTGCCGTCTTGCATCACGGGGATCTTGCCTGCCTGGAAGAGTGCAACCTCGTGGATGGTGATCCCCCGCGCCAGCTCGTCCCGGCAGTCGTCGGCTATGCCCGCCCAGCCGGCGCTGTTCGTCCGAGTGCCTACCCCGGTCGTCCCACCGGCGCCCCCGCCGCTTGTGCCTGCGTGGTCCGCCCCGGCGAGGGAGCTTCCAGACCGTCCGCCGGCGTCGCTCGTGGGTGCTCCGCCGGCGTCGTCCCTCGAGGCCGCGGAGCCAGCATCGCCTCCGCACGCGAGCACGAGCAGGGCGATGGTCACCGCCAGTCCGGGATGGGCCGCGGAGTCGATTGTGGTGCGGGGGAAGATCACGGGTCGATCGCAACAGCGGAGCTGGGTGCAGTCTGGCGTTGCCAGTCTACCTCAGCATTCGTTCGGTGTGTCTGGCGACGGCTTCCCGGAGGTCCTGCCCCTCTGCGGCGAGCTGGGCCCGCCGCAGAGGGCGCCGCTTGGCTGGGGTGGTTGACTCACGGATCTGGTAGAGCGTTGGTCATGGTTCTGCAAGTGAGCGGTCGACAGTTCGTCATGGGAGGGCAGCCCATTCGCTTGCGGGGGGTGGGGCTGGGCAACTGGCTGAACCTGGAGCACTTCATGCTCGGACTGCCCGGGACCGAGAGCGAGATACGAAGTGCCATCGAGGCGACTCACGGCCGCGATGCGGCAGAGCGCTTCTGGGCAGCGTACTACTCCGTCTACACCAGCGAGGCGGATCTTCGCTTCGTGCGCGACTTGGGCCTGAACTCGATCCGCATCCCGATCAACTTTCGGCTCTTTGGCGACGGACGCGGCGAACTCGCGACCAGTACTGCGGTTCGCGAGCTGGACCGGGTGCTGGCGATCGCGCGACGTCTCGACCTGCTCGTGGTGCTCGATCTCCACGCCGCTCCCGGTGGCCAGAACCCAGACTGGCACTGCGACAACGTCGATGGCGACTACGGCTTCTGGAAGCACCAGGAGCACCGGACGGCGGTGGTGGAGCTGTGGCGAGCGCTGGCCCGGCGCTACCGCGACGACTCTATCATCGCGGGATACGATCTCATCAACGAACCCTGCTACTTCGATCGAAGCCTGGATGCCGTCCTGGTCGCCTTCTACGAGGAGTGCATCGCCGCCATCCGCGAGTCGGATCCGCGTCACGTGATCTTCATCGAGGGCAACACCTACGCGCGAGACTTCACGATGTTCGAGCGCAACCTGGACGACCAGGTTGCCTACTCGTTCCACTACTATCCGTTCCTACAGATCCCGGACCAGCTCCAGTCCGCGCAGATCACCGACCGACTCCGCGAGAGTCTGTACGGGGACGTTTCGCTGGCCCACTTGCAGGATCGGTTGCAGCGCCCGCTTTGGTGTGGGGAGACCGGACATCCCCTGCATCATCCGGAGAGCGCTGCCGTGCTTGGGCAGTTCCTCCGACTTCTGGAAGAGCTGGACATCTCCTGGGCTACCTGGCCGCTGAAGGATGCGCGCGCACTGGGACTGCTGAGCCCCCAGGCGGACAGCGCGTGGATGAGGTTGGTGGGCGACGTGACCGACCACTGGTCGTTCTGGGATGCTCTGAGCCAGGACAGCTTGCGTACTGCTCGCCAGCACGATGACCGTGTGAGCTACTACCGCGAGTTGGCCCGGGTCACCTCGGAGGCTCATCTCCGCTTCCGGCAGCGGCTCTCCAGCGTTCCCTCTCGAGATTTCGCGATGGCGCTGGAGAGCTTCGAGCATGGCCGGTGCGAGGTTCAGCGTGTCCTGGTGGACGTGATTCGGCAGGTGGTTGCCGCCAAGTGAACGCGAGATACCGAGCGGCGCCGACTGGGCTCGCAGAGCCCTCCCAGTCCGTTCACTGGTGTGAACGATCGAGGGGCAGGACGACAAGCTCACGTCGGGACACGGCATGTGTCTTGCGTAGGATGGAGGCGACCTGGTTGGCGACGGTGCGGGGGGAGCAGTCGCGGTGCCGAGCGATCGCGGCATTGGACCAGCCCCGCTGGATGCAGGTCAGCACGAGGCGCTCCGTCTCGGTCAGTTGCGAGGTGTCCGCTTCTTGGTGCAAGCCAAGCGACAACGCAGCCAGGCGGATGGCGTCGAGACGAGTGCCGACCCCGAGCCGCAGCGCTGCCCCCGATAGCGCCGCCGAGACCTCCCGTGGGGCGATTCCCAGGGCGTAGGCGACGAGCTTCCCCGTCAATCCTCGCGCTGACAGTTCCAGTACCTGCGCCTGTCGCGGTGAGAGTTTCCGGTCGCGCCAGTGATGGGGCGGACAGTCGAGCACCACGTAGTAGCGCTTGCCATCGGTGTCGATGCGCTCCACGAACCCATAGCGACCCGAGCAGAGGGCGGTCCAGGTCTCGACCGCTTGCCGGTGGACGCGGACGGTTTCCACCGCGCGAGCGTGGGCTGCCCAGCGCTCCGCCGCTCCAACGGGTGGTTGCTCGATGGCCTCCAGCTTGCCACTCGGGTGGACGACCGCGACCATCGACTCGGGGGTGAGGCGGAGCGCGAGCCCCATCTCGAGATGGAGGGCCACTCGCGCCAGTAGCAGTCGCTCTGCCGGTTGGAGTCGAATGGTATCGCGCGTGTTCGTTGTTGCCGCGACGCACCACTTTCGGGAGGCCTTGCCCAAGAGGGCGATGCCATCGGTGGCTCCCATGGATTGGAGGGTGGGGCCGTGCAGATTGCCATCTGCTCCAGACAACCGGCGCTCGGTACTTTCGATTGTCCCCACGAACTGCGGGTCCCAGAAGAAGGCGTCCCAGTAGCGCCGTGGTGCGGAGCGTATGGCGCCGTCCAGCATGGCAGTCGAGTAGACTCCGGTGGTGACGCTGGCGCGCAAGTAGTAGCGGTGGCGACCCCGCTCCAGCAGGACGGCGGTGGCTCCGTATTCGCTCGGCACGAGTTTCGCGAAGCTTTCGTTGATGCGCGTCAGCCAGTCCGTGACCGAGCGGTCTTCGCTGTGGATGGCCTCGAGGACGTCCACTCCGTGTTGCGATTCGACGGGGTTGGTCCTGGCCACGCTCACCAATTCTAGCCTCGGGGGCGCGCGCCGTCGAAGCGCCACTGGAGCTTCGACGGTGGCCCGCCTCCCACCCTGGCCCAGTGCCCAAGGATCCGGAGATTCGTGGGCGCCCTCGAGGAATTGACCAACTGCAGTCCTAGGGGCACGCCGCGGGGTCGATGCACAGGCACTCCGTCACCTGAGTTGACGGACGAGGGGGCGTACCGCACACCCATCCATCCGGGCACCCGCCGCAGTTGTAGGTCTCGCCACAGTCAGTCGTGAAATCGCCGCAGTGCTTGAAGGCGCAGTCGGGTCGTTCGCACTCCAGACACTGGCCCGTGAACGGATCGCAATACTGGGTGTCGGCGCAGGTCAGGCTCCCGTCGGTGCACCGCTTCGGCTCGCACTGACCCGTGCCCAGGTTGCACCGCTCGCCGTCGCCGCAAGCCAATGTCCCTTCCGCGCAGTCCGGGTTGGGCTCGCCTCGGCAGGTTCCACACCAGTTCTTGCGACCGCAGCCGTTGCTGATGTAGCCACAGTTGCCGGCCCGACAGCCAACGGGAATGCAGCAGCGGGTGTGGTCAACGCACACTTGCTCGCGTCTGCAAGCGAGGCAGGGCCCACCCCTCCGCAGGACTTCTCGGTGGCACTCGAGGATCTCCGGGATCGCGACGTCCCATCTCTGAGCTTGCACCTCCAGTCTCCCCAGTGCCCGCAGGGCGTCTTGGCTGGGATGCTCGAGGGCTGGGGGACAGATCGAGTCGAGGTGAGCACGCAGAGCCCTCTCGACGCGCGCGACGATGGTTGCCAGGTCGAAGTTCTCCTCGCCATAGCGCTGGAGCGTGGCGACCGCGAGGTTCAGGAAATTGACCTCGATCGGGTACCGGAGCGGACGACCCAGGGAGAGCAGATGCTGGACCATCGCTCGCGCCTGCTGGATCTCCTGCTGGGCCGCCGCATTGGTGGCGCCGTCGCCATACTCGCTGAAGTGCCAGAGCTCGGTGACGAAGCTTCCCGGCTCAGTGCGGGTCCCCGTCAGCTGTCGACTCATCATCGAGGTGACCAAGTAGGGGAACTCGTCTTCCGGGAAGGGCTCTGAAGGCTCCTGGCTGAGCGTTGCCGGGATGGAAAAGGTCAGGCCTTCCGGGGCCAGGACGACCGAGCGCTCCAGGTCTGCCCACTGGTCGACCCCTGGAAAGATAGTTGGGGTCATCACGATCAGGGTCTCCGAGGGTAGCGCGCCTTCGGGAACCGTTAGTACGTAGCGTGTTCCCAGCGAGTTCTCCGCGGTGAGCTCTCCGCCCTCCGGGCCGATGAGCGCGCGTCGCGCCTGGTGAGGGTCCTTCATGTGGACTGCCTCGAGCGCCCGCCCGGGTGTCAGCAGCAGGGCGTCGCCCACGCCGCCCAGGGAGTAGATTCGCGCGTAGCCAGGGATTCTCGGCAGGGTGGAGTTCAAGTCGACGTCGAGGTGCCAGCGACCCCGGACGAACTGCAGGCGAGCTCCGTCCACGGTTGGATCCGAGAACTCGACGGTACAGTTGTCGAGCTCCGGTTCGATCGCGATGTTCTCGGGCGGAACCCAGTAGGAGCTGAAGCCGAAGGTCAGCGCGAACCCATGAGCCGCCAGGTCGACGACGCTCCCTGCGCGCACGCTCAACTCTGCATGCACGTGATACCCGGTGGCGGTGGTCTCGACGGTGCCCTCCACGCACTCGAACAGTTCGGGCACGGCGAGCGCGTCAACGGGACTATGCTGGGTGGGGGCCAGCGCGGGCTCGATCCAGAACCTGATTTCCCTCGCGGTCTGGAGAGGCCCTGCCTCGACGATGAGGACGAGTGTGTGCTCGACGCTGGGATCCGCGGCAGACAGGTCGACATCGTGTTGGAAAACGGCAATCGCGCAGGGTGGTGTCCCGGTGGAATAGACATCGGTCCCGTCGAGAGCGATCCGCACACCGGTCACGTTCAGAGCCGGGCTCCCCGTCACCTGCTGTTCGCCCAGCGTGAATCGCTCGGATCCGCCCGCGACGCCGGCGACGGCGAACGTGACTCGTAGCGATTCCGCGTTGATGAGAAAGTCGTCCGCAGGCGAGATGAGCTCGATCGCTGGGGCGGACGGGGGACGGTCGTCCACGAGGGGGGGATCTGGGTTCAGGCTACCACTCGCACATCGCGAGGGTCCGGTCGGAACTAGCGTTCCCGCGGAGCCAGTTTCCCCGGCGCTCCCGGCGATCGAGTTCGTACCTCCGACACCGAGTGGGACTCCTCCCTCGCCCCCCTGGGTCGCCACTCCACCTGCGCCGCTCTGAGCTGTGGCTCCTCCCTTTGGGTGCGACTGCTCCGCGCCGGCGCCCCCTGCGGTCGTCGCTCGTCCCGCGCTACCGCCATCGTTGGCACTTCCCCCGACGGCGTCGGATCCGGTCCCCGCGACCGGTGATGCGCCTCCGCTGGCGCGCTCCGCCCCGCCCATCGTGCCGGCAGCACCGACGAACTCGCCGTGTCCCCCCGAGGACCTCCCCGCAGCCCCACCGGTCGCTGGTGCTCCGCCCGCGCCGGCCCTTGCCTCCACGGTGCCCGAGTGGTGGCGACACCCGGGAGCGACCAGGAGACTCGCCGCGACCAAGGTCGCTCCCAACCATGAGCCGACCGCCACCATCTGGTCCCGCGCGCCCCCCTGGGTCCCCCCCAGCGACTGTGCCCATGTCGCCATGGCCGTACTTCGTCCTTCCCGCTTCGCGTTGCATCGAGGCTGATGCAAATGTGCCGACCCGGACCTTGGGAGATCGATGAATGACTGACCATAGTCATTTTTCTGCCTGCCGGCTGTCAGAGCGGGGGCGATAAGCTCTGTGAAGACAACAGGTTGGGAGGAGGAGGAAGCCCGCAGGGGGGGGCAGCAAGAACTGGCGGGTCAGCAGCAAGGGGATGGCGAGAAGCTCATGCTGCGGGGCTGTCAGTCGCCGAAGGGCCAATCAGTCCAGACTCAGGCAGTCCGCCGCGCAGCCGTCACCGCCCTTGGTGTTGCCGTCGTCGCAGACCTCGTTGCCAGCGATGACGGCGTCACCGCACACCGAGTCACAGGGCAGCCCCTCGATGCAGGTGAACCCGATTCTGATGCTGAGGCAGTCCGCCGCGCAGCCGTCACCGCCCTTGGTGTTGCCGTCGTCGCA
>JBNLDK010000035.1:0-125720 GCA_050304295.1 Polyangiaceae bacterium | reverse complement strand
CGCGGCGCGGATCACCCAGCGCTGCTCCAGCAAAGGTTTGGTGCGCCCACTCTTCGGCCCGAAGGGTCTCCATGCCGACCGAACGCGTGCCCCACCGTAGTAATTCCCCGCTCAGATCGATTTCCGATCAATGGTCAGCTGGGACAGACCCCTCAGAAACAGACATTGAATGTGTCGAGCGAACTTGACGAACGGAGCTTCTCACCGAGCCCTCACCCAAATGGGGGCTCGGTGAGAAGTGATCGACAATTGCGCTCGCTCATCTAGCAGGCCTCGCTTCTCGCCAGACCCTGGCGCGAGTCGTCGAGAAGGCCTCGCACCTTGCGTGCCAGCGCGACGGGCTCGTAGGGCTTGGCGATGAAGTTCAGACCCGCGATGAGAACGCCGTGGCGACTGATCTCGTTCTCGCTGTAGCCAGAAGTGAACAGCACCGGAACGCCCGGTCGCCGCTGCAGGAACTGCTCCGCCAGCGCGCGCCCGCTGATCCCGGGCATGATGATGTCGGTCAGCAGAAGATGGATCGGACGGGTGCTCCCTTCGACCAGCGCCAGCGCCGATGGGCCGTCCTCGGCCGCGAGAACGGCGTAGCCGAGCCGAGTCAGCACCTTGGTCACGACGCGCCTGACGACCTCCTGGTCCTCGACCAGCAGGATGGTCTCGGTGCCACCCCGGACTGGCTGGTCCGCGGCAAAGTCGAGGACGGGAGAGATGCTTGCGACGCAAGGGAAGTAGAGCGCGAAGGTCGTTCCGCGACCCGGCTCGGAGTCCACATCGATAGCTCCGCCCGCCTGTCGCACCACGCCGAAGGTCGTTGCCAGGCCGAGCCCCGTGCCCTGGCCCTCGGCCTTCGTCGTGAAGAACGGCTCGAACAGATACGGCTTCTGCGACTCATCGATCCCAACTCCAGTGTCCGTGACCGAGAGGCGCACGTGCTCGCCGGGCGCGAGGGGCTCATGCCGGGCACAGAACTCGGCATCGAGGTCGACCTTCGTCGTGGCCACGGTCAACGTGCCGCCCTCTGGCATCGCGTCACGTGAGTTGACTGCAAGGTTGACGATCACCTGCTCCAACTGCACCGGGTCGATGCAGATCGCGCCGAGGCCATCCGCGAGCTGGATCTCGAGACGAACGTCCTCGCCCAACAGGCGTCGGAGCAACTTCTGCATCGAGTCAACGAGATCGTTGGGGTTCATCACCCGGGGCTCGACCACGTGCTTCCGCGAAAACGCGAGCAACTGCCGGGTGAGGGAAGCGGCGCTCCTCACCGCGCGCTCGATCTCGGTGAGCGATTCAGTGACCAGCTCGACCGAGTCGGGTTTACCCAATGCGATGGCGACGTTCCCGATGATCGCGGTCAGCAGATTGTTGAAGTCGTGGGCCACGCCGCCCGCGAGGCGACCGACGGCTTCCATCTTCATCGCCTGCTGCAGCTGGCTCTGCAGCTCCACGGCGCGCTCCTCTGCGAGCTTGCGCTCCGTCACGTCGATGATGATCCCGTGCCAGAGTGTGCCGCCGTCCGGCATCCGCTCCGGCTGCGCCTGGCTCCACCGCCACTTCAGTCCCTGCTTCGGCAGCAACACGCGAAACTCGGCTTGGAACATCTCGAGCGTGCGCGCTGACTCGAAGATGTCCGCAGCGACCTGGTCGTAGTCCTCGGGATGGAGGCGCCCGAAAACCGGAGTGGCGTCCTCACGAACCTCTTCGGGAGTGACCTCGTAGATGAGGCTCATTCCCGGGCTCGACCAGGGAAACGCCGAGCGACCGTCGGGGTAGAGCCGGTACTGGTAGATGACCCCAGGGATCAACCGCGCGAGTCGATCGAGGAGCTCCGCATAGTTGCGTGTATCCGGCCGCGCGCCGTGGTCGGAGTCCTGTAGCACTTCGTCGAATCCTCCCCTCCCCGGCAGGATTGCGGGGTGAATTCCTTGCGTCAATCGCTCCGCCGCTCTCCGGGAGCCAGTCGTTGCGTCCAGCGGCGAAAGCGCCGCGGCCTCACGTTCGGTTCTGCTCGCGGCATCGCCTGGCGGACCGAATCGTCCGGAAACAAACACCCGAATCCGCCAGCTCTGGTCTCGAGCATCTCCGTGGCCCTCGAGCCACCGGCCGTTTGGCGCGCGCTCTCACTCCAGCGAGGCAGGATCCTGGACCGGGCCGCCAGGACCGTTCGCGTCCTCGGAGTCGCCTTCGTCCGCAGCCTCCCCCAGGATGGTCGCGCCGAAGGAGCCCCATGTTTCGATGAGCTCCTCGGTCTCCATACCATTGTCCTTTTCCATCTTCGCCACTGGGTAGCACCACGTTCCTGGATCGAGCTCGAGCTCGGAGCACGATGCCCGCACCACGCCCACGCCCGGGCACTGCTCGAGACAGTGCACGAACTGCCTGGCCTTCCAGCCGCGAAGGCTGCCCCCGGGCTCGTTCACGCCCGTTGGCACCACGGTGTACCCTTCGCACCGCAGGGCGCATTCTCGCACGGACGGAGTACTCCCGGCGGGCAGTCGATAGGCATACTCGACCCGCGTTGCCTTCGGGCCACAACCACCGACGACCATCGCCAGAACGCCCACCCCCACCCAGATCCTGAGCATGAGGATCATCATGCCAGCTCCAGCGAGCAACGCATGCGTTGATCGCCAATGTGAAGTGGCGCCCAGGTGAAATCGGTGGATTTGTTCGGAGTATTTGCCCCGCACCCAAAGGGGAAGCAAGTACGGAGCCAGCGTCGAGGTACCGGGGCGAGCGCCCACTGGCACCGGGGACACGCGGCCCTGGCGCCGGGAACCACTCCGTGCAAAAACCCCCCGCCACCAACACTGGAGACAGGACCATGCTCGAACACAACAGCTACTTCGATGGGAACGTACAGAGCGTCGGCTTCGCGCGGCACGGACGGCGGGCCACCGTGGGCGTGATGGACCAGGGCGAGTACCATTTCAACACGGGCGCCGCCGAGCGCATGACCGTCATCAGTGGCGAGCTCCGGGTGAAGCTCCCTGGTGAGACGAGCTTCCAGACGTACCCGTCCGGAACCGCGTTCGAGGTTCCGGAACAGAGTGGCTTCGATCTCCAGGTTCTGGCTCCGAGCGCCTATCTCTGCGAGTTCCTTTGAGCAGTCGTGCGCACACTGCGCGCTCCGGATCGGCGGAATTGACGCAGAGGGCACCGCGTTGATTCGTCACGCTCGCCAGTATCGGCGACTCGCGGAGGAGGAGACGGTCGTGCACCAGAAACGTGGCCCCTCCCCTCCTGTTCTATCCAGCATGATGGCAGTTGCGCTGAGCTGCGCCAGCCCAGTGCCTCCATCCGCACGAGCACCAGGGCCGCCGAGCGATGGGGAGGGAGCGACAGCGCCGGGCCCCGCTCCGGAGGTGGAGGCGCGGACTCCGGAAACCCCGAGCCTGGAATCCACCGACGAGGTCGAGTTCGCACAGCTCGAGGGCCCCATCTGGCTGCACACCTCGTGGGCAGTGGTGCAGCCCTGGGGACGAGTCTCAGGCAACGGGCTCCTCATCGTGGGAGAGTCCGAGGCACTGATGATCGACACCCCCTGGAATGATGTACAGACGGAGAGGGTATTCGAGCAGGTGCAGCAAGCGTTCGGCGTTCCCATCACCCAGGTGATCGTCACCCACGCCCACGACGACAACCTCGGCGGACTGGGGGCAGCGCATCGTCTAGGTGCGGTTTCCTACGCGAACGTCCTGACCGCGGAGCTGGCGGCAACCACCGGGAAGGTTCTGCCTCGGGTGAGCTTCCGCAGGGAGTCAACACTCGAGGCCGCGGGAACCTCCGTGGAACTCTTCTTCCCTGGCCCGGGCCACTCCACGGACAACATCGTCGTCTATCTACCCGAGTGGGCCACCCTGTTCGGCGGTTGCCTCATCAAGGGGGAGGAGGCCACGTCACTGGGAAACACCGCAGATGCGGATGTGCCCCGCTGGGCAGGCTCGGTGGCTGCCGTCGCCCAGCGCTACCCGAACTCCGTCGTCGTCGTGCCAGGTCACGGTCACCCGGGTGACCGCGCGCTGCTGACGCACACGCAGGCACTCGCCGAAGCGGCACTCTGACGCGAGCCACGCGACCCCACGAAGCGCGGACACCGCAGCGGCCCGCCTCCTGGCGAGTTCGCGCGCGGGACGTCAGCCGTCGGGCGCCACCTCACCCCTGCCAGCGAACGATCTCGATCTTGCGCAGCTGAGCCAAGTCGTGTGCCTCGTGAGCTGCAAGCACCGACATCATGTTGAGATCGGAGCCATCATACGAGTGGTGATAGCGCTGGTTGGCGACAACTCCGTACACCATCGCGTTGCGCAGCGTCAGCAACGTCTCGGCGATGCGCACACCGGCATCGGTAACTCCCCGGGATTCCAGCGCGCCGCCGATGACGCTCGCAGAGTTGTCGATGCACACCCGCCCCACGTGCCCCTCCCACTTGACGGTGGGGTGGTACTCGTAGTGACGGTCCCAGACGAGTGGCCTGAGAACGAGCGTCGTGGAGCCGCCGAGCTCGAACTCGAACCCCGCCTCGGAGCATGGCCAGTGCACGTGGCAGCGCCCCCCCGAGGGGTGAGGAACGACCGTCTCGGCGATATGCTCGGGGAGGGCAACCGCGGTGCGCACGCGGTTTCGGCTGCACAGCGTGATGGTGATCTTCTCGAAGGGCGCTACCGAACCTCGAGTGCGGCCACGGATGAGTTTCTCGAGAAGTCGCGCCTCGAGCACCCTGGCGTCGGGGCCCGTGCCCACCGACGTTTGGGTCTGCACCTCGGCCAGTTCACGTAGCGGCCGCCAGTCGGCCAACTCGAGCTGGCGCTGGACCGCTTCGCGCAGCGACGGCACGTCCTTCACGCGGAAGCCCAGCACCTGTTCCAGCAGAAGCCTCCGCCCCAGCCAGCAGCCACGAGCCCCGCGGCTCCTCGTCAGCGCCAGTATCTCCTCGGGGATCGTGACCGCCGGCAACTCGCGCTGACAGCGCTCCCACAGCCCGACCGCGTCACCGACAGCCGCCACTGGCAGCGGGTCGCCACCGTCGATGACGTGAGCGAGGCGAGCGAGGGCGTCCTCGACCCGGACTTCCTGGTTGCCACTCTGCCCAGTTGCGCGGGCGAAGGCGCGCTCGATGAGCCGGGACCGCAACCACTCCGCGAACGGGCGCCAGCCCGGGAGCGCCGGGCTGGCGCCCTGGTCGCGGAGCATCGCACTGCGCTCGCGCGCCCCCAGGTCGAAGAAGGTCGGCGGCACGTCCGACAGCGGCTGGTAGCCAGCGCGATTGAACGCCGCACCGACTGGCAGGCTCGAGACCAGCAGCTCGATGGTCGGATCCGTCTCGGTGATTTCCACCGTGAACCGACTCATGATGCCGCCTCCACCTCCAGAGCGCGCATCGGGCCCAGATCGTACTCCGGCGGAACCGGAACCTCGGACAGTGGACGGCAGCGGACGTCGACGAGCGTCTGCACCTCGTCGGGGTGGACCAGGGTACCGCCGAGAACCTCACGGGCCCGCTCCAGGTTGTGGTCGCCCGCGTTGGAGGCCAGGACTGCGTGGAGGGTCCGGCGCGTGCCCTCGAAGAGCAGAGCAGGGGTCAGCCGCTCGACGGGCGACACCAGTCCTCGCTGGCGGATGACGAAGAGGTGCTCGTGCAGCAGATCGAGTGCCGCGTCAATCCCCCCGCGCGCGCTGCTTCCGCCCTGAACGTCTCGCCCGTGCAGGTCCACCTTCTCCTTCCCGATGACGCAGGAACCGATGACGAGGTCGTTGGCCGCTCTCACCGCCGCGACGAACTCCTCCACCGGTGTACCGTCCAGCAACGCGGGATTGTCTCGCAACTCCGACTCGACGATCTCGAGAACGGCCGACTCCGGGATCTTCCGCAGTGTGATGCGGCGGCCACCGCCGAGGCGCTGGGCGCGCAGGAGCGCCTTGTCGAGGCGCCCTTCGAAGTTGGTGAGAGCGAGCACCATGATGCCCGGAGGCAGCGGCATGGCTCCGTCCAGATAGGTGAGCAGGGTCGTGGTGATGGACCCGCGCACTCCTCCCGACCCGTCGTAGTGTTCGCGACCCGCGAGCAGCGAGTCGGCCTCCTCGAATGCCACCAGTGTGTAGATCCCGTGCTCCTGGAAGTCGCGGGTGGCCTGGTCGAAGATGGATCGCACTCGCTGCTCGGACTGACCGACCCACTTGTTGAGGATGCTGGCCGAGCGGATGTAGAGGACCTTGCCTTGCTTCCCGGCGCGCCGCACGAGCTCGTAGGCCGCCGCCCGCACGGTCAGAGTCTTACCCTGTCCAGGCGGACCTACCAGCAGGTAGGCGTTGCTACCCAGCGTACCACTGCCCGGGTAGGCGTCGGGGTTCAGGGTGCGGTCGAGCGCCAGCTGGACGCGGCGCACAGCGTCCGCCTGACCCTTGATCTGCTCGAAGGTGATGGCGCTCGGGTCGTGAGGGTCGACATGCAACCGGCACTCCTCGATGTAGTCCGTGTCACGGGCCGCCTTGGTCTTGACGATCTCGTAGAGGAATCCACGGTGAACGCGGACCTTCATCCCCTCCTCGATCTCGCCGCGGACGAACCCCGAGACCCGGACCCGGTGGCGCTGCTCGGCGCTCCCCGACTCGACCTCCACCAGCCGCTCACCGTTCTCGGTGACCGGAACCGAGACGACATCCATGATGTCCCCTTCGAGGGGAACCCACCTGTCGGCAGCCGTCACGCTCGAGCTATCGGCGCTGACCTCGACGGCCTGGCCGGGAACCAAGTCATCGAGGTGCAACCCGCCGCCAAGCGCCAGCTGGAGCATACCGTCCCCCACCATCACGGTGGCGCGCTCCACACCGTCCACCGGATCTGCCGGGCGAACATAGGTGGCGCACTGGGTGGCCACGGCCTGATGCTTGACGATCTCCTTGACGTGACTGATGAGAGTCTTGCACGAACGGCGGAGCAACTTGCCCCGCGTCTGGATCGTTTCCGGAGTGTCCTGCGGCTCCGGGATCAGTGAAACCATCTCCTCATGGATGTGGTCCAGTTGGTTCAGTTGAATGCTGGCGCCGTTGCTGCGATTCGCGGTCATCTACTGCCTCCTGAAGCGTGACTTCGGAGGGTTCTCCCAGGTAGATGCCGCGGCGGACGATGGCCGCCTGCAGGGTGCCGAAGACAGCAAAGCAGCGAGCGAGATCGTCGGGCCTTGTCAGGGCGGTCGGCGCGTCCAGCACGATGCCAACCGAGGCGGGGTCGTGGAAGGTTTTGTGAGCCTTCTTGTCCGCCGCAGAGAAGAACCGACCGTCAGTGACACTGCTGGGGTCCTGACGATCGTCGCCAACACTGTCGGCGAGCTCGCCCGTGCGCGCGAGCTCGCCCAGGTGGTGGGTGTGAACCCAACCCACACTCCGCAGCCAGCACTCACCGTCGCGCCGTCGGCGCTCCAGCTCGTTGCTGAGCTCGGCGCGAGCCTCGGGCTCCCAGGTGAGCGACCCAACGGTGCCCCGCGCTGCCGGCCGCACAACGTCGTCGACGAGGGTCACCAACCCCCTCGACACAGGGTCGCGAACCACCCGACCGACAAGAAACATCCCCCGTTCGGTCCACGTCTCCCCCGACCACTCGCGCTCCTCTTCGGCAATCGCGCGGAGCAGGTCGGGCGAACAGACGACGGGCAGATCGGTGGCGTAGGAGAAAGCGCCACCGACCTGCAGGTAGTCTTCGAGGGGAACCGGCGCCGCCGCGGTTGGGAAGTCGGGCACGACCACCTTCAGATCGGAGTCGCTCCGGTCGACGGAGAAACGCCGACGTCCGTTCGCCCTATCCCCTTCCGCCTTGCTGGGCGTCGCGAGGTAGAAGTCGGCCTCGGCTGCCCGCTCGGGAGACCTCTGCGCGAGCAACTCGTCGCCGCGCAGTGCCGACTGGGGGTAGCGGCGTCGAACCACCGAACCGTCTGGTAGCCGTAGCGACAGTTCCGGAATCAACTCCGACCACGTGAGCGTGACCGGGTACTCGCCGGGAGGCGTGTCCGGGTAGGCCCGAGCGACGTGAAAACCGAAATCGCGCTGGGCGTACGCCAGCTGGAAGCTGGCGCGAGACTGCAGGACGAAGAGACGCTCGCGCTTCTGCGGATCGCCCTGCGCACGGCGATAGTAGATGACGTCGAGGACGGCGTTCATCGTCCCCTCGATCCGGCCACCATCGTCCCCACCACCTCGAGCGTGTCCTCGTGGTCAACATCGTCCCGGGTCAGTACCTGGCTCGGGTCCACGAAGCGATTCTTGGTGACGTTGCGCAGCTTCCAGCTGCGGCTCCGGTTGCGACGCGGGGCCACCGCGTCCTTTTCGCCCTCACCCCCTTCTTCGAGCTCCAGTACGTCGAGCAGGAGGTCCATCACCTCCTCTCCCGTGCCCTCCCCGCGCGGGTCGGGGCGAATCGTCAGGTTGGTCGCGTTTCCCCCCGCGGGTCCGACGACCCTGACGGAGAGACCACTGTCTTTGCGATGCGTACTTGCGGCATTTTCGGTCATCTTCTTACCTCTTCAACTTGGTAGCTCGGGGTGGCAGGTCCGAGGAGCGCCACCCCCAGGTTCGTGGTGAGCGCGAGGGCCGCGTCCGGGCGCAGCGCCAGGGCGCGAAGCACAGTCGCCTCTCGACGCGTGCGGGCCCGACGTTCTCTCGCGCGCCCGCCAACCAGCTCGACCGCAGCGATCGACTCGCCGCGAAGCACATGGCGAGCGCCATCGCTCGCCGCGTCGTCGCTCCGCAACAGGTACGCGGCTCCAGCAACGCGAAGCGCGGGCGTGAGAGCGAAGCTCTCGACCACTCGCAGCACGAGGTCGCGCGAGGTTTCCCGCTCGGTGCTGGCGGCACCACGCACCACCTCGCGAAGAGCCATCTGCAGGCGCTGGCGATCGATCCAGACTGTCGGCGGAACCCGGACGCGCCGAACGAGCGTGCCCCCCGCGTCCAGTACCATCGCCCAGCCACGCTCGGGGTTGTTCACCAGCGCCTCCACCACCGCTGTGGCGGTGGCCGGCGTGACGGCAGCGCGCACCTCGGCGATACCGTTGGGGGCCACCGCAAAGCTCAGGTGGTGCCCGTCGAGCACCAGTCGCCGTGATTCGACGGTCGCCCCCACGGCGGCTGCACAGCGGGCAAAGGAGAGCTCGAATCCGGTGCTCATCGGACCTCCACCTCGAAGCGCCGTCGAGGCGCAGGGGGCTGACGGTTCGGGACGTCAGCGAGTGGGGTGTCCAGCGGCAACTCGTCGCGATGGTCGAGGAAGTAGGTCGCGGCCCTTCGATTGAGGCAGTCCGCCGGTGCGTTCAGCACGGCGGGATCACCGATCAGCGCAGCGTGGATCTGCCGAACCAGGAACGGCACGTGCATCGTGGTCGCATCCCACTCGCCGCGGTACAGGCAGGGGAACCCAGCGAAGCGCCCGTCTGGAGAGCCGACCACCGCCACTCCGGGCAGGAACAGCGGGCTCCCACAACTCAGGCACACCCGCGGCGTCGCGTCGGGATAGCCTGCCAGTAGCACCTCCGCCCTCACTTCCTCGACCCGCCGCCCGGGGGCCGCGGTGCCGCGGTCCGGCGCCACGCTGGTGCGGATCCGGAACCCGACAGCCAGGGCTAGGATCTGTCCACCCGCTTCGTGCACGCCGAGCACGGCGAGTCGTCCCGGGTTCAGCGCGGCCAGCTGCTCTACTTCGTCCAGCTCGTGGGTGAGGCGACGGCGCGCCGCTTCAGCCGCCACCCGCCGGGTCTCGTTGGTCAAGGGCTTCATCCGGGATCTCCAGCTGTCGTCTAGTGGATGACTTCGGAGACTTTGGTTCGCACCGCGCAGGACCGACCCTCGGCGGTGGCGAAACGGAGGCCCAGTCCGAGCGGTGGGTGGAGGGAGGCCAGGGGAACATGCCGTAGCACGTCGAGGCGGGTCGCATCGAAGACGGTCAGCGCGGGCTCTTGGATCATGGCGCTCCCGCACCGCGGGCAAGCGACCCCAGCGCGGGAGTACGACAGGAAGCCGGGTCCGAGGTCCGCCTCGCACCCTCCCTGGCACAAGCGCAGCGGACAGAAGGGCACATCGGCCTGGACGATCAGCTCCCCTGCCGTCGCGCCCAGCATGGCACAGGCCAGCGCCAACACCTCGCCCACGGGGGCGCTCACCGGGACTTCGTGCCAGTCCTCGGTCCCGTGACAAAACGGGAACGGGTGCAGCCGGCAACCCGGTGAGGCCACGATGCGCGTGGTGGTCACCAGCGGCTCGACCCCACCGCGGAGCGCGATGATGCGGGCAGGACCCAGCTCCTGGTGGGTCAGGGCATCGCAGGCAAGCGCCGCCACCAGCGCTCCCATCTGGGGCAGGGTCGGGACGCCGGCGTCCGGATTGTGTTCGAGGTGAGAGAGGCACGATTCTCGCTGGTGAGCGAGGCGAACATCGTCGGCCGTGAGCAGACACCCCGAGCAGGGGTCGTTGTCACTGGTGAGGGGGGGCACCAAGGTCACGGCCAGACCCCGGCGAGCCGTGGCGAGGCGCAGGAAGGGCTTGCCGAGAACCGTCGCGGCGCGACTCAATGCCAGCTCTGCTGCCCGGTTGTCGGGACAGGCGGCCAGCAGATCGACGCGCGCGAAGGCGCCGACACCCAGCGTGCGGACGTCGTCCGGCACCACGCTCACTGACACCTCCGCTCGAGCACGCAGGAGTTCTCGCGCCGCATGCACCTTGTACCGACCCACATGCTCCGGGAGGTAGGGTTGGGCCGCGAGGTTCTTCGTCTCGACCCGGTCAAAGTCGACCAGCGTCAGGTGTTCGAACCCCAGACGCCCCAGCGTCATGGCAAATGGGAGTCCGGCCGTCCCCAGACCGCAAACCAATGCACTCTTCATGACGCCACCTCACAAGCGATGTCGCCTTCGGCGTCGACCACGAGGCGCAGTCCACGGGGGAGCGATGCGGAGACCAGAAGTTCCTCGATGGGCCCGGCGATGCGATCATCGAAGGCGAAGCGGAGGGCCCGGGCACCCAGCTGGTCGAGCCCGCCAGTGCGGTCCACCAGGTCCGTCACGACGGCCTCGGACACATCGAGGACCAATCCCTCCCGGTCAGCCAGATCACGACACCAGCGCCGAACGATCTCGCGCAGGTCTTCGGCGCGAAGCGGGCGGAGGGGTAAGACGCGACCACTGCAGCGACTCAGCACGGGCCGGGGCAGCAAGCGACCAAGCTCCTGCATGACGTCGTCGATGGCGCGCCGACGCTCGTTCGCGGCGAAGCCGATGCCGCGGCGATTGACCCCGACGTTGCTGGTGATCGCCAGGCACAACCCTCGCGTGAGCACCGTGTCGCCTTCGTTGGAAGTGAGACTACCGTCGAGCAGGGGCAGCACCACTCGCTCGATGAGCTGGACGCAGCCGCGTTCGGGCTCGGCCAACTCGACCACGCCCCTGCCGCGGTTCTTCTTGATCCAGCGGATCAACTCCCCTCCTCGACCGTAGCCCACGTAGCTGGGGGGGGCGCCGACGAGCCGGGCAACGTTGTGCTCGCTCGCGAAGTCACCCCCGCGAATCGAAAACGGTTCCGCGCTCGTGGCCCCCCCCATGACCCGGTGCAGCGCCCGAGTCATCTCGGTCTTGCCCACCCCACTGGGTCCGACGGCGATCACGGCAAAGGGGCGCGGCTCCGGCTGTCCACGAAGGCGCAGGCGTCGCCGCTGGTCGGCGACGTACCAGCGCGCCAGTTGACCCACCTCCTCGTCGTGACCCACCACCCGCTCGCGCAGCGCCGTCGAGCATGCTTCCACGTCGCTCTCGACCCTCCCCTGTGCCTTCCGCGCGAGGTCGCGCACGACTGCGGACGACACGCGGGCACCGCCCCGGCGCAACGTGTGCGCGACGGCTTGCTCGAAGAGAGCTACTGCAGCGTGGGGCTGAGCGTGGTCGCTCGTGAGCGACGAGCAAGCCACCACCTCGCGGAGCGCCTCTGCATCTGCCTCCACACCTCGTCTGGCGGCACCTCGGGCGCGGGCGGGAAGAATGTGTTCGAGCACCTCCTCGGCGGTCGCCTCCGGCAGGTGAACGAGAGACTGACGCCGGTTCCAGGCCTCGTCTCCGACCATCCGCGAGGTCTCGTTGGTGGAGAGGATCAGCCGAAGCCCGAATTCACTGGTCAGTAGCTTGAGCAGGTCGACCGAGTCATCGCGCCCACTGGACGACCGGAACAGTCGGTGCGCCTCGTCGACGGACAGGATGACGTCCTTCTCGCTGAGCTGCTGGAGCGCGACGTTGCGGGCAGCGTCGGCGTCGGGCTGGCGCCCACCATCGAAGACCGAGGGGTCGATGGTGACCAGCGAGAACCCCTGCAGCGGGCCCGACACCAGTCCCTTGCGGAGTCGCTGGGCGAAGTAGGACAGGAACATGGACTTGCCAACACCGCTCGCACCGTGGAGCAGCACGACGCGACTGTCGGAGCGGAGCAGGACCTCCTCGACCTCCTCGCTCGCGACCCGGAAGCGCTGCGTGTCGGCCAGCGGCAACCGTCCCGCCACCTGCGCTGTCCGGTCGTTCATCGGGAAGGGCAGTTGGCGAAGGAACCGTCGCGTCTGCTCGGCGAGGTACTCGTGGACCTCGTCACCGGGGATCCACGGCAACGCCTGGAACTCGACGGGATCGGTCCGAATGGCAACCTCGGCGTCACACTCGCTCTCGAGAAATCCCAGCACGAAGAATCCGGTAGGGTCCGGCTCCCCGTCGGCGGCCACCGTGAAGCGCCCCGTGAACCGACTCAGTGGAATGCGGTGCGCCGGCTCGAAGCGAGGATCCGCAAGGACGGTCGGGGGCCTTCCCGCGACCGCAACCGCAGTGCCAAGCGGAGAGACGCTGCGCAGGACCACGGGAAAGACTCCGCCCAGGACCGGCATCGCGTGAGGGGCGACGTGCCGCTGGCGGGAGCGCCCGAGGTGCGCTGGCTCGGGTTCCGTGGTCACGACGAAACGGGATCGCTGAAAGGGGCTGGAGGCCATCGACCTAGCTCTTCGGAAGAGTTTCGCCACACCGGGTGCACTGGCCGGTGCTCGAGCAGTGCTGGCAGGAGGCAGTGCCGCACTCACCACACCGGGAAGCCAGAGTCGCGGGCGCCAGCGGAGTGCGGCACACGTCGCAGCGCTCGATTCCCAGGGTCGCCGCCGGGAGGGATGCCGGTTGCTCGCAGTAGGTCAGTCGGTGGGATCCGGCAGGCCCTGCCAGGATGAATGGGGATCCAGCTCGGACGACGGCGGCCCCAGCGACACCTTCTCCGGCGACCCCCGACAGACGGGTGTCCGGTGGCAGCACGACGACGAGATCGAAGTGCCCTCCCGAGCGCCTCACCGCGAATCCCTCCGCCCCCAGGGGAAGTCGGACACTCCCGTCCTCACGGAGGGCAACGCGGTCAGCCCCCTCCCCTACCCAACCGACGATGGACGTCATGCCGACCTCCGAGCCTGGTTCCAGCAGCGACACGCGGGGAGGCCAGCGCCCTCGTGAACCCGCTCGGGAAGCATCCAGTTGACGACCTGCTGACCACGGGGGACCTCCGCATCGGACACGAACGCCGCCAGCGCCCGCGCGGCGAGCGCTCCCACCATCAGGTTCGTGAGGACGTTCGACGGTGTGTGCTCGTGTCCGCAGCCTCGCGCGATGGCCTGCTGGCGACGCTCACGTGCGGCAGAGAGAGCCAACTCCTCAGGTCCGCAGTCGAAGCAGCAGGGTGCACCGGGCCCCGGGACCAGGCTCCGCAAGGAGCCATAGGTGAAGTCCGTGCCACCGTTGAGCACCAGACATCGTCGTTCGCTGTTCCTGAGGCTCTGAAACGCATCCGAGCGCGGGCCGAACCGGTCGGGAAATAGGCCCACCACAGTCGGTCGGAAACGGTCGATGTGTTCGGCATCGAATGGCCTGCTCACCGGGAACACGGTAGGCGGATCCTGTCCGGTTTCGATCGCGCAACGTCGCGCGAATTCGCGAGCCGTCGCCACCGCCTTGCGCTGTCCGAGCTGGGCACCATCGTAGAGCAGTTGCCGGGTCAGATTCGTGAGCTCGACCGTATCGGGATCGACGATCGCCAGCTGCCCCACGGCTCGACACAGGTTCGGTTCGGCGAGAATGGCCTCGAGGAAAGCGTGAGCCAACGCCCCCCCGCCTCCCTGAAGCAGGATCGAGTGCCGGCAGCGAGGGGCGAGGTCGGCTCTCGGCAGTTCGACCGTTTCTGGCGCCCGCGGCATCGCCTCCTCGAGCAGGGGATCCGTGTAGGCACCCGAGGCGGCGAGGAAGTCGCCCAGCAGGACTCCAGCCGCCGCGACACCATGGAGACCCAGCGATGTCGCCGGATCTGCGGGTCCGGCGAGCTCGCGAACCACGAACGGGTCATTGCCCACCACGATGGAGCGTGTCCCGCGGGCGAGGTAGCGTACCCTGTCGCGCGACTGACTACCCAGCCGCTGGACCCGAGGCAGGTAACCATGGATCCCGGTGGCCGGTGCGCCGACGTCGATGACAACGAACGGCTCGACCCGGCGGAAGGACCGGGTCAGCGCGATCGCCAGCTCCGGCGTGGCGATCCGCATTCGCACCTCCGAGTTGAGGCGAAGCAGCCGAGTCGGGCCGCTCAGATCCCCGCCCGTCGGATCGGGACAACCGAGCACCTGGTCCACGGCGCCCATCGCTCCGGCCGTCAGCATGAAGTGCGACAGCACGGGATCTGGACGTCGGTTGCTAATGCACACCAGACCGCGGTTCAGTGCCCGCTGTTGGAAACCGTCAGCGATCAGGTGGCGGTGGTAGCGTTCGCTGCTCATGGGATCCCCTCAGTGAGTCGTGCAGTCGCTTCCTTCACGAACGAGGTCCTCGACCTCGGCGAGGAGCTTGGCCACGGACACCAGTCGCTCGGTGACCGCGGTTGGTTCGTCGTTCCGCAAGGCCCGGTCAACGTCGTGTGCAGCTCGGCGCGTCAGCGTCGTCGTCGAAGCGCCGCATGGCCCCGACGAGGAGTTGACCGCTACCAGCGCTCGACGGGGCTCGGCCAGGGTGCTCCAGCGGTCCTCGTCGTCTTCATCCCAGTCGCCCCCCCAGCCCCAGGACGGTCTGACCCACTGGCGGACCTCCTCACCGATGAGCTCCTCGTCGATGGGTTCGTATGGCTCGTCGACCACGACGAGTTCCGGCTCGCTGACCGCCACGGTGCTCGTCAGCCGGATGCCACCTTCCTCGTCGGGAACGGGGCTGTAGGAGAAGGACAGCTCGCAGACGTAGAAGCGCAGCTCCCCCTCCGCAACCTGGAACACGACACTGTAGACTTGGTCGAAGGTTTCGGTGACGGCGATCGTCGCCTCGCCAACGGTGGCCGCACAACGCACCTGGATGCGACCGGCGTGGTCGAGGGAGATCACCGAGGCTCCATCCTCGCGGGCCACGGTGGCAGGTCGGCTCCAGCAACGTCGAAAGCGAGGGAGGGCGGCCAGGTGGGGCGCCAACCGCTCAGAAATCCAGGCGTTGTCGCGGCTGCTGTGACCAAGCATCGCCATGGGCGGATGAAGGTGAGCAATCCCGAGCAGCTCGAGCCCCGTGGAGTCCAGCGCCTCGGTGACCGTCTGCTGCAGGCTCGTCGCGTCGCAGTCGAACGAGGCGGACGTGACGCGCTGGTTGCGCAGCAAGAACACCTTCGTGCAGCGGCGCCGCTGGTCGTTCGGACCCAGCAACAGCACGGCCACCTCCTTCGAGCCGTGGATCCGGTTGACCTGCGTGGCGATCACGCGAAGCTCGTCGTAAGCTCCTGCGGTGAGCTCGAGTGGAGGTACCGTCTCGACGTCAGCCATCGACGCGCTGGACTCATTCATGGCGCCCTCCGGAGGGGATTCCGCCCCGCGCCGCAACGTTGAGGTCGACGAGCAATTCCTGTCCCTCGCGGAACATGGCCTCCAGCTCCGCCACGGTGGCGTCAGCCAGCACCTGTCGCGTCTCGCCACCGCCATTGATGATGAAGCTGCGCCGATCGGTGAGCCCGAGCGAAGCTGCTTCGGGCAACAGTCGATTGAGAACATCGCGAACGGTCTGCCCGCGAAGCGCTTGATCGACATCGAGGAGACGACCGGTGTTGCGCCCGGCAATGCGCGCGCTCAGTCGTGTCTTCTGACCCTTGCTCTCTTGGTCCATCGAGATCCTCCTGGTTCGAAGCTCGGCTTCGGAGGATTCGCCCAGAGAGGTCGGCGAGGACCCGGGGGGGGCCAGTCCGGGGCAAGCGTCCGCATCCTCGGAGCTGAGTCTTTCGGAGTTGGCCAGCCACTGCGTGGTCGATCTTCGACACGCCGCGTCACGCCTGCGCTGAGTGCTCCACCGATGGTGGATCTCGGCGCATGGCACGCGAGAATCTTCCGAATGCGCCCATTGGAAGGTCTCGACCGATGATGCCCTACAGCCCCCGACTGCAGTGGGTTCCACGCTGGCAGTGGATCGAGTTCGTGTGCCAATGCGAAAGGGCGGGTGCGAACGCCAAAGACGTCGCGAGGGCGCTGGATTTCCTGCGACACAGGGCGAGCATCTGGCTGTATCCGCCACCCGCGCAGCTGCTCAAGCTCGCCAATTTGCTCGGCGCGGTGATCTCCACACTTCCCGAGGACATGCGCAAGATGGGAGGGGCGACGAGCAGCGTCAAGAGCAACAACGCGAATCTGGAGCTCGAGCTGCCACTCGCCGATTCCGACCGGTCGCTTTCCCTGAGCCTGCGAAGCGTTGCCGCGACAGTGGAATGGGCCGCAGACGAAATGGCCATCTATGTCCGGGCTGCTCACTCGATCGAGCCGGAGGAACGACGCTGTCTCGCCGAGCTGCTCGGTGAAGCCGCCAGCCAGCTCGCCACGAGTCCCGAGAGCACCGTCTGCGCCAGGATCAGGCTCCAGGTCGTTCAGGGGGAGCGAAGAGCGTCCCGCGCACCGGAAGTCTCCCCGGCGGAGCTCCCGCCCGAGGGGAGAAGACCGGTGGGTGAAGCGAGCTCGGCGTCCCCCTGGATGACGCCTCAGCGGTTGCGCGCCGTACTGCGGGACATGGGAGTGGACGGCCAAGCAAGCACGGAAGCCGATGCACTGGTGAGACGTTGCCGAGAGCTGCTCGAGATGGCTCGCGGCAGCAGCCGGAGGGGACTCCCCCATCTCGGTGCCAATCAACCTGCTCGCGACAACGCGAAGACAGCGTGCATCGATCTCGACTCAGCCGAGGGTACCGCCCGCTACCTGTTGAACATGCTCCTCATCCGTCCAGGCACGGACCCCGGCTCGACCGAAGCAGAGCGCCCCGTCGGTGAGCAGCGGCTGACATTCACCCTCCTCTTTCTCGAGAACGACCGCGAAGTGAGCTTGAAGCACAAGATGCGCGTCCACCTCAGGCAGGTCGCGAATGTCGACCTCGATGCGCTCGAGAACGCCAAGCCACATCTTTACTGCTACTTCGTCGATCGACTGCAGATCCAGTACTACAAGCGGTTCAGGTGTCTCGAGGTCAATCTCGAGGCGCAAGGTGCGCTCGCCGCCATCTCCAGGCTCGTCGTTCTCGAGGCCATGTTTGGCGGAAAGTTCCCGAGCAGCTGGCCTGCAGCTGACTGGCCAGGGAAGGCGTCCCGGGGCTCCGGCAAGGTGCAATCCAGTCGAATCACGGGAGAGGACCTCAAGCGACGATGGAGCAGCGATGAGCCGGAGCTCGTCCCCGAGCTCCAGATTCTGCTGCGACTGCTGGAGGGAAAGTCAGTCGCACAGTACGCCCGCATGCTCGTTCCGAGCTGTGTCGACATCATCGATGGGCACTACGCGCGGGACCTCGACTCCGTCGATGAGCAGGAGGAGAGAGACACCATCGACGAGCACTACGCGAGGGAAGTCGTCTCCATCGACCAGGAACACGCGCGCAGAGCGGACGCGCGCCGGCGGCGTGCACTGAAGAGTCCACCGCCCGGCGATCTGGCAGAGCGAATTCGCGCCCTCCAGGTCTTCGAGTGGGGGTGGGGGGAGGGATTTCGACCCGCAACGGCGAAAGAAGTGGCGTCCCTCAGGGAGCTCGACGACCCACGTCGCCCGTGTCGTCTCCTTCGGAACTGTCTCCGGGCCGTTCCTCCTGACTCGGGAAAGCGGCGCACTCCAGCAGCAACGCGTAGAGAGCGGATATTTGCCTTGCTGGGAGGGCACCCACGCCCCCGTTACCTTTCGGAGCTCTCGCGCAGGGAGCTCCTCTCGCTGGTCGTCCACGTCGGCTTCGTCATCAATCGTCCCGCCACGGAGGTCGATGCACTCTGGGTCGCCGACGCGACGAGCCACACTGCGCTGGGGGGATAGGCAATGGCAACGAACGAAGACCAAGGAGAGACAGTGGTCGATACGCTACTGGAAGCACGCGCGGCCGAGTGCTTCCGACTCGATGATGCCGCGCTGAGGGAAGAAGGCGCCAAGCCTCTGCCCGAGTGGTGGGTATCTCCCGATGATCCCGCGTTCTCCGAAATACAGGAGCGCGTGATGGAGCGCCTGGCGAGTCGCGACTGGCGCGTCCTGCTCGAGCTGCTCGCTCACGAGGGAGACCTGCGAGCGATCGGGATTCTCGAGGATGGACCCGACGTCGACCCCGAGGTGACCTCATCCTCGCCGAACGACAAGGACCAGCGCCTGCTCTGGCATCTGGGCCACGAGGAGGACGTGGTGACGATCGCCAGTCAACTGGGGTGGGAGCAGGAAGCTCTCTCGTCCGCCATGGACCGGCTACGCGAGCTCCTCGGAGCTCGCGAGAGGAAATGCGTGGAAGAACGCCTCACACCGTACCTCGATCTGGCAAGGTGGCGGACCGAGCGGCACCAGGTGGTGGGTCTCGAGGGTGAAGAGTGGGAGAACGCGGCGGCTGCGGGTGGAAGAACCGAGTTTCGTCCAACGCATCCAACTCCCGAGAAGCGGAGGTACAGACTGGTCGTCGACACGTCCACTGGCGCGGACGGCGACCAGATAACGCAGGTCAGCTTCCGGATGAGCGCAGGCGCAAAGCCGCGGGTCAGCTGGCGGTTCACTTTCGCCCCCGAAGACGAGGCCCAGAGGCTGCTCGAGATGGGCCTCGACCGCACGTTGATGGGAACCGCGCGATTGCTGTTCTGCGAAGGCGACGCCGACTTCCGCGCATTGCTCGATCGGTTGCTGCACCGATGCGGGACATTCGAACCGGACGGCGCATACTCGGTGTCGTGGCGAGGGAACTTGCTGCGCATCGCCAGGTACGTAGTGCTTGTAGATACTTCTCCGAAACAGTGACACGTGGTCATGTCAATCTTCACCCTCACTTCGCGCGGTCCCGTCGAAATTCACGTATCATTCAAAGGAGGCTCGCTGTGGGACTGCAATGCGGATCTGGTTGAGTTCGTGGTGGCGGCAGCACGCACGCTCGAAGACCCGCGTGAGGGTGGTTCAGCTACCGTGGCCGCCTATGTCGACGCGGGTCTGCCCCGACCCGGAACCGAAGTCGGATGCCGGTCGGTCGTCGTGACGCCCTGCCAGCACTTGGCGCTGAGCTATCACGAGTCGAAGCTGGGGCTCAATGGCCCCTCGAAGGGACTGGCCACGGCACTCGCCTTTGCGCTGGGTGCGATGCAGCAGGTGGTCGAGAACGTCGCGGAGGAGATCCCAGCAAATTTTCGCATCTTCGCCACGGGGTGTGTCGACGACGACGGCAACGTGAGCCAGGTAGAAGACTTCGCGAGGAAGGTAGAAGAGCTCGAGCGCTACCTGAGTGACGAGACCGAATCCACGGCTGCCAAGTGCGTCATGCTGGTACCGCGTGACGACGAGATGCCCATCCCTCGGGCTGACGGCATCGACATCTTCCCGGTGAGCTCACTGCGCGAGGCCTTCGACATCCTCTTTCAGACCTGGTTGGAAGCCGTCACCGCAGCAGCTCCCATCCCGTCGGAAAGCTCGAACGTTGCCATTGACTCGATGCACCTCGCAGAGACGCTCGAGCTGCGTCCCTGGGGCGTCGATCTGAACCGGTTCGTTGTCAATCCTGGGTGCGCGGTCATGGCGCGGGAAACGAATCGATCAGGCGTGAAGCCGGAAGCGTTCTTGAGCTGGGCGAACACGGAGGAGGACGACACCACCCGTCCCAGCGGCGCGCGCTTCGACCGGTTCGTCTGGCGCCTGGCTGCTGGGAAGTACCTCGCACTGGCAGCCTCCGAGGACGTGTCGCGATTCCTTCCCTCGCAAGCGAGGATCTACGAGGCCGCCACCAGCGATCAGGAAGCGTTGACGCAGGTGCTCTTGGCCGACGAGACCGGACACGTCCTCCGCGACATTCTCCGCTTTCTCCGCTCGCCAAGGGTGCTGGAGTCGATCGCCTCCCCGTCAGGGTCAGGCGCGGCACGGACGGGACAGCGAGGCACAGCGCAGGTACTCCGGATGCTGGAGGTGGCGCTCGGTGCGCTCGTGGCGGCCGCGGACCGCACCTGCTTCGAGGGCGAGCGTGAGGCGTGCGTCGAGGTCGCCAAACTCTACGCCGCGAGCCACCACCAGCCGCTACGACGGATGGCCGTCTCCATCATCGAGCAGAGTCCGCTGCAGGAACAATGGGGCATCCTCTGGGAGTCGCTGCGGAAGGTCTATCCGAACGGGAGGGGCCACTTCCCCCAGCACGGCGCGGAGCTCTTTCTGGCGCTCACGAGACAGCTGGCTTCCGGGGACCAACGCGACGACCTCCTGCGCATCAGCAAGGAGATCATCGCACAGTCCGGGGTCTTCGAGGAGGTACAGGACGCTGCGCGGCGTGTGCTGCAACACACAGAAGGAGGGGGAACGACGGCGACGGGCGGCGATCGCTTCAAGGAGGACATTCGCCGCCTCTTCGCCGAGCTGGTTACCGGGTACGAGTCGGTCGACTTTCTGGTGCGAGAACTGAGGCTCAACGGCCCTCCTGGCCAGGAGATCGATCGCGCGACGATCGAGGCGATCCTCGCAGGCAGAAACGCCAGCCTCAACATGAACGACCTCTCGGCGCTGGATTCGCTGCTGTCTCCTCGGGGAGGACTGCATGGAGTGTTGCCGAAACGCGGTCTGTTCGACGACCTGGTCAGCTGCGGGCGAGTGCACCTCTTTCTGGGAGAGCGCAGGACGGACGTCAGGAGCATTGGCGCCGTGTCAGTGTTCGACTTGCAGAGCGCTACCGGGCTTCAGTCGGATCTGACCAGGGCCCGACTGGCGCGGGGATTGCCGCCCCCGCAGTTCAACATTCACGTGCACCAGGCCGCAAGTCCCGACAAGGCCAGAGCGGACTGGAACAAGGCCTGGCGAGATCCACCCGACGACGCGATGTACCTGGCTGTGGCCACACCAGTCGTTACCTATGCCACCACGCTGGCGCTCACCAAGTTGTTCGGAGGACCCAACCGCCAGATCTGGTTCAAGCTGCCTCGACCCCTGCTGGTCACCCTGCTCGGCAAGGACACGGGGATCGAGTTCGTCAAACCCTCGGACAACAACGACCGAGCCATCTACCTTCCGGGCAGATCATTCGATGACAGCGAGGACCTGAAGTACGGTGTGCTGTTTGCCCGGCGTTTCCAGAACGGCGCTGTGCTCATCGCTGCCGCCGGAACGACGGCGCTGGCCTCGCGGGCCACGGTGCGCGCCATCACCCAGATCGCCCCGTCGCTTCCGCAACCGGATCGGGTGCTTTGCGCAGCGGTGGCGGTAGACGTGAAGGCCCGGGATGGGAAGGTCGAAGAGATCGTCAACCTTCCCGTCGATTCCTCCAGTAGCGACCAATCACATTGACCGGATTCCCCGTCTTGCCCCTCGTTGGTGAGGGGCGAGAGCTCGACCGGAGAGAGGGATCAGCGACACACCCCTCCGGCGCAGCGGCCCCCGTCGCACCGCAGCGCTTCGCAGTCGGGGTCAGCGCAGTCGACTGCTCCGTCCTCGTCGTCGTCCGCGCCGTTGCCACATTCCTCGTCAGGCCACTCACTCTCCACCCGATAGAGCCACAGGACATCGGAACACGGCGCCGAGTAGGGGCTGCTGGGGCAAGTGCCAAAGACGAGGATTCCGCGCAGAGTGGCGTCGTAGGTGGCGGCGGGCACGTCGCGAGCGGTCGGACCAGTGGCGGGGGTGGTCTCGGTCCAACTCGCACCGTCGAACTCCCAGGTGTCCGCCAAGGCAGATCCGTCAGTCCCGCCGAAGAGCACGAGCCGCTCGCGCACGGGGTCGTAGCTCAGCGCCCCGCTGGCCCGCGCCGGGGGCGCGGTCGCGACATCGAGCTGGCGCCACTCGGACCCGGAGTACGCCCAGGTCTCGTCGAGCCGGCCCTCGTCCGTACCCCCAAAGAGAACCACTTGGTTCCGCGCAGCATCGAAGGCCGCCGACTGATAGACCCGCGCCACAGGAACGGTCGTCGTCGACGACGGCATCCAGACCTGCCCGTCGTACTCGTAGGTCGCGACCTCGGGGACTCCCGATGAGGCACCGTGGCAGATGGTCCGCCCCGCTCCCGCATAGGACATGACCACGCAGTCTTCAGGAGCCGCCGTCACCTCGACCCAAGCGTCGTCGACCAGCTCGTATGTCGCATCACCGACAGCAACGACGCGATCACGAAGCGAGTCGTATGCCGCAACGTACAAGGTGGGTTGGTCGCCGGCGATGCCCGCCAAGCTCCAGGCGCCGGCGTGGAAGGACTGGACTCCGACAGTGGGGCCGATCAGCAGCGACCGATCCCGCACCCGATCGAAGACGAAGCTCGCCGCGGTGCGGTCCTGGACGCCGTTCGACGGCAGGCTCGTCCACGTCGGCACCTCCTCGGTGCAACCACTGGAACAGCCGTCGTGGCTTCTCAGGTTGCCGTCGTCGCACTCCTCGCCGGCAGCGACGATGCCGTCGCCACACCCTGCGTCCTCACGCTGGCAGCTCGCATCACACCCATCACCATCCTCAGCGTTGCCGTCGTCACACGATTCGCCCATCTGAACGAACCCGTCTCCGCAGCGCGCCACCGCGAACACGCACATGTCTGTACACTCTTCGTCGGCGACGATCGCAGCGTCGCACTGTTCCCACGCATCGACGACGCCATTGCCACAGGTGAGAGGCAGGGCCTCGACCTGGCAGGTCGCCGCGCACCCATCGCTGCCGACCAGGTTCCCGTCGTCGCACTCTTCACCGTCGTCGCGCTCACCGTCCCCACACACCGGCTCCTTGAGGCATGCGGGAGAGCAACCGTCGCCAGCCTCGGTCCCACCATCGTCACACACCTCGTAGCGTCCGTTGACCTCGCCATCTCCACAGTACCCACCTCCCTCACACACACCAGTCTCGCAGGTCCCGTAGCGGCAGTCCTCGTCGGTCCCGCACGTGCGGCACGGCGTTCCTCCGCCGGAGGAGAACGAGTACTCGAGGTCGGAGTCGACCCCGAGAAAGGTGTCGTCCGAATACGTGCAGGTGTCAGTGATCTGGTACCACCGCCGGGACCCATCGGCGTCCACGACGTAGATCCCCATCGTCCAGCAGCCATCCAGGGTTGGTGCATAGTGGCGTTCGACAACGTGAGCCTGTTCGAGAGCCGCCAGCTGCTCCGTCGACAGGTCCTCTCGAGCGAACCGCTGACACGACGTACTGGAGTGGTACTGCGGCCAGTGCGACTCGTCGTGTTGGATCGCGATGACCTCGACGCTCGTGTTGGACCAGACGGGAACGACTTCGCTTCCCCCTTCATCCCCACCGACGCCGCCGTCACCAGGCGAGCCTCCGACGACCGTGGAGCCACCCGCGGTAGGAGCTGGTCCAATGTCCGGCGCCGACCCAGCACCAGCACCAGACGGAGCGCCGTCGACTACTGACGAAGCCCCCCCTCCAGTCGGCTCCGTGATCGCACTCCCCGGTTCACCAGCTCCCGACGCGGCGGCCCCAGGGCTGCCCCCGGATGGATCTCCATCTTGCGTCCGCGCGGTCGTCCCACCGCAACCCACCAGCAGCGCCACGAGCGACCACCACCGGGCCTGTGCCAATGCTCTGTGCATGTGCCTCCCTTCGGGTCAGATAGCAACCGTCGTGCCAGGGCGAATTCATCGTTACTTTTCAGCTGTCGGCGCGGGTTGGCGCAACCTGGGCCACGCCTCCGGGTCGGTTCCGCGTGGTGTTCACCGTCGAGCCGTCCCGCGCCGGACAAGAGCGGCATGCCGCAGGCGTGGCAATCTTCCGTCTGGCGGTCAGGCTGGACCGGAACGCGCGACGGCCGCGCCCTCGGCGGCCAACGATTTCCGACGACGGCTCCCCATCAGCAGATAGACACTGGGGATGAGGACCAGCGTCACGAGCGTCGACGACACGAGGCCACCCACGACGGTCCGTGCGAGCGGACCCTGGATCTCGCTGCCCTCGACGGTGCCGAGGGCGAGCGGAAGCAGACCGAGGGCGGTGGTCAGGGTGGTCATCAGGATGGGGCGCAAGCGGCGCCGTGCGGCGGCAACGATGGCTCGTTCGAGCGAGAAGCCACGCTCCCGACGCAGCGAGTTCATCGAGTCGACGAGCACGATGGCGTTGTTGACGACGATACCAACGAGCACGATTGCACCGAGGAGTGAGTTCATGTTGAGCGTCGTTCCGGTCGCGAGCAGTGTGACCACCACGCCGATGAAGGCGAAGGGAACGCTCAGCATGACGACGAGCGGGTCGGCGAGCGATTCGAACTGGATCGCCATCGTGGCGTAGACCAGAAAGATGGCCAGCAGGATCCCGAGAAGGAGATCGTCGAAGGTCCTCTCCTGCTCCTCGAGCTCTCCACCGAGGTCGATGTCGAACCCCTCGGGCACGGGCACCGCGGTCAGTCGCTGGCGCAGGTCTCGGTTGATCGCGTCGATCGGGCGCCCCGCCGATCCGGCGTTGATGCGCAGGGTTCGCTCCTGGTTCACCCGCGTGATGGAAGACGGGCCGTGGAGCTCCTCCACGCGCACCAGCGACTCGAGCGGAACCCGCTCGCCGCTCGGCGTCACGATGGGGAGCTGGGGCAACTGGTCGAGCCGCTCGCGCTCGGACAGCGCGAGCTGGACCCGCACGTCGAACTCGTCGCCTTGATCTCGATATCGGGTCGCCACCCGTCCAAGAACGTAGCTCTCGACCGTTTCGGCAATGTCCGCACTGCCGAGGCCCAGCTCTGCAGCTCGCTCGCGATCGACGTGGAGGACGCGCTCCAGCTGCCCCATCTCGCGATCGGGGCGCGCGTAGGTCACGCCCGGCGTGCCGCGCACCACCTCCATGACCTCACGCCCCAGCTCGTCCGCCACCTGGAGGTCGTGACCGCGGATCTCCACCGTGAGCCGATCGTCACCGTGGCGCACGATCCGAGTCAGGATGTTCGACGACTCCTTGCGAACCCTGATCTTGGCCCCCGGGATGCCGTCGAGAGCCCCCCGCACCGCTTCCTCGATCGCGTCCACTCCTCTTCCGCGCTCGGTGACCGGGACCAGAGTTACCTCGATGGACCCCTCGTAGCTTCCCCCCGGGCGCCACCAGGCTTCGGGCCCCACGCTCCGCCTGGTGTGCTCCAGCTCGCCAGGCTCGAGCACGCCCCTGACGCGTGCCTCCACGTCCTTCATCACCTCGTCAGTGGTCGCCAGCGGGGTGCCCACCGGAAGCTCGAGCGAGACCGCGAGGCGTCCTTCGTCAGCTTCGGGCATGAGCTCCACACCGATGCGAGACGCGAGCAGGGCGCTGGACACGAGCAGGGCGATCGCGCCCAGCACGATTCCCCAGGGAGCGGCAAGCACCCCGCGCAGAAGTTGCTCGTAGACATCGTCGACTCGGTCCAGGGCGCGTCCCAGCGCTGCGCCGAGGGCTCGCACCAGTCGCCCACCGACCCACTGGCGACGTCCCGGTCTCTCTTCGCCGGGTGCCGTGCGCTGAAAGAAGCGGGCGGCCAGCATCGGAACCAGCGTGAGGGCGACAGCGAGCGAGCACATCAGCGCGAACGCGACGACCTGGGCCATTTCGCGGAAGAACACCGAGGCGAACCCACTCACGAACACGACGGGAACGAACACCGACACGGTGGTCAGCGTTCCCGCGATGACGGGTCCGGCCATTTCGCGAGCTCCCTCGACGGCGGCTTCGCTGGCTGCGAGCCCCTGGGAGCGCTTGTGGTGGATGTTCTCCAGAATGACGATCGCGCCATCGACGAGCATTCCGATCCCCAGCGCCAGGCCACCGAAGGAGATGACGTTGAGCGTCATGCGCTGGGCGTACATGAGACCGAATGTGGCAACGATACTGAGAGGGATCGCCATCGCAACGACCATCGTACCGCGCACGGTGCGAAGGAAGAGGAGGAGCGCCAGGACGGCCAGGACGGCACCAACCCCAGCGCTCGACTGCACGTTCGTGACGGCGGACTTGATGAAGTCCGACGAGTCCCACAGAATCGTGAGGTGGGCGCGCCCTGCGTAGGTCGCGTTGAGTCGGTCGATCTCGTGCTGGACCGCTTCGGCCACCTCCACCGTGTTGGCCCCGGACTGCTTGTAGACGCGCATCCGGATCCCGGGCTCACCGTCGATGTAGAGCTCGCTGCGCGCCTTGCGCGCAGCATCCTCGACGACCCCCAGATCTGCGACCTGGATCGGCTCACCGTTGCGCGCCGCTACCACCACGCCCCGGATCTCGTCGAGGCTGGTGAATTCCCCAACCGTGCGAATCACGACCTCGCGCCCCCGGTCCTCCATGTCTCCCGCAGACACGGTGCGGTTCTCCCGTGCCAGGGCCCGACCAACTTCCTGCGCCGATACCCCAAGCGCCGCGAGCCGTTCCGGATCGAGGGAGACGTGGATCTCACGGTCACGCCCACCGTCCGCGGTGACCGAGGCGACTCCCGGGACTCGCTCGAGGGCGCGGCTGAGCTCATCCTCGGCGAGGAACTTGAGCAGGCGCGGATCTCCACGGCCGGTGACCCCCATGAACGCGACCGGGATCGAGGCGAGATCGAACTTGTAGACGTTCGGGGGATCGGCATCCTCGGGCAGCCGCGCGCGAATTCGATCGAGCGCCACGCGGACGTCGTCGAGGGCCTGGTCGAGCTTCGTACCCCAGGTGAACTGCAGCTGGACCCGGCTCAACCCCTCCGAAGACGATGCTTCGATGCGATCGACGCCTTCGACGGTGGAGGTGGCCTGCTCGATCGGGCGGGTGAGGAGCGTCTCGATTTCCTCGGGCGCGACCCCTTCGTATCTCGTCGTGATCGAGATGCGTGGCACGTCCACCTCCGGGAGGAGATCGACGGCCAGCTGACGAAACGCCACGATGCCGAACAGGACGACGGCCAGGTAGACGATGCTCACGCCGATCGGCCTCGACACCGCAAGGCGGAGCAGCGCGGTCACTTTTCGTCGCCCTTCGCTACCCGAACCTTCGTGCCGTCGCGCAGGGTGTCGGGTCCCAGCGTGATGACCTCGGCTCCCTCCGCGAGAGGCGTGACCGCCGCGACGTCCCCGGCACTGCCTCGCACGGTCACTTCCTGCCACCGCGCGACCCCCGCATCGACGCGATAGACACCCGTGCGCTGACCTCCGCGCAGCTCGCGCTCGACGACGGCTGCGTTGGGCACGACCACCACGTTCTCGAGACGGCCCAGCTCCAGGTGAACCGTCGCGTACATCCCCGGAAGCAGCTGCGAGGTGGCCGTGTCGAGCACTCCCTGGACCGTCACGCTGCGGTCGACCCGCGAGATCTCCGCCGAGCGCCGGGCGACCTTCCCAGGGAAGCGCTGCTCACCTGTAGCCTGGGTGGTCACCTCGAGGGGCATGCCGACCTCGAGGTGCCCCAGATCGCGCTCGGGCACCCGAAATTCGACCCGGAGCGGGCCCTGCTGCACGAGCCGCAGGACCCGCGCGCCAGGTTGCACGAGCGACCCCGGATCGAGGTAGCGAGCGGCAACAGAACCGTCGAAGGGCGCCACGAGCCGGGCCTCGCTGGCCTCATAGCCGAGGAGCGAAACTCGCGCCGCGGCTTGCTTCCGCTGCGCTTGCGCGGTCGCGACCTGCGCTCGAGCCACGGCCACGGCCGACGATCGAGCGTTCAGCTCTCGGTCCGAAATGAGCTCTTGGGCGCGCAGTTTCCGGCTGCGCTCCAGCTCGATTTCGGCGGCCGCGAGCTCGGCTTCGGCTCGCTGCAGACTGGCGTCGGCGGCAGTCTCCTGGGTTCGTGCCTCGGCAATCTGGTGCTGCGCCAGGCTAGCGTCAATGCGCACCAATAGGTCCCCCCGCTGAAAGCGGTCTCCGAGATCGACCCGAATCTCGGTCACCCGCCCCGTGACCTGGGAGGCCAACTCCGCAACCTCGGCGTCGAGATCACCACGCTGCTCCATGCTGAGGCGGATCGTCGTTCGCCTGGCGGTCGCCGTGCGCACGGTAGGCTCGCGGTTCGACCCACCGCCGACGGCATCCGACTTGGCATCGAAGAGCCCCGAGCGGACGGCTCCCGCCAGGCCCAGAGATGCGGCCGACACCAGCGCGACGATCCCCCACACTAGCCTCCGCCGCACCGAGAAACGCGGATCCGTTGCGGTCTCGACGGGCGGTTCCTCCGGCTCGGCGACGGAGCCGGAAGGGGATGACTCACGCGACCGGCGGTCGCTGGATGAAGGGGAGAAGCTCATGCGTCGAAGCCGAGTCTAGCCTCGACACCAGCCGGCGCATCCCCAGACTTCTTCGCAGCGTTGGTCGCCCCACTTCCGGGTCGCGCCAGCCAGGCGAGAAATGGGGCCGGTTCTCGAGCCAGACGGGCCAGAACCGATGGCGAAGCCGCCTTCATTTGAAGCAGCCAGCAACACGCTGTTTGTTCTAGGCTCAGCGGATGCTGTGGACGCCTACCCAACGCTGGATCATCGCCGTGGCCGCGCCGCTGTTCGAACGCAACCGCTGGGGTCACGAGTTCATCGGCGGCGCGCCCCGCAGCAAGAAGCTGGACCCTGAAGCCCGGGAGAGCCTGACCGACTCCTGGGGGGTGTGGAATCGAACCCAGTTGCTCGCCACGCTGAAGGATCTCCAGACCGATGACGAGGACCAGATCGAGGGGCTCCTCACCCTCCGTGGCGACCAGGACGAGCGAGCTGTCCGCCGACCCGTGATCGAAGAACACGGCGCTACCCTCCGCGCGAAGGGACCCGTTGCCTGGAACCACGTGCGGTGCGTCGCCGTGGCCGGCTGGGGCTACCGCACTGGTTGGTTGAAGGAGGTGGAGTACTTCGAGATCGGTCTCGCCTCGGCGCTTCGGGTCCAGTCGACCTACGAATCCTTCGAGGAGCTGGGATTGCACTATGGTCACTGCCACGCCTTGTGGAGCGGAGACAGTGATCTCAAGGCGAAGGTGGACGCGGCCCTGGAGCGCCTGCTCACCGAGACGACCTCTCCCTGGCGCCGCAACGAGTGGAGCCATCCGTTGACCCTCACCGGTGAAGAGAAGCTTTTCCCAGCCGGCCCAGCCACGAGCTCCACCTCGACCGTCGTCGAGACACGCACGGCCCTGACCGAAGCCCAGCGCTTCGCGCTGACTACGATCAGCCTCTTCAAGGTGCTCGACTACGAGCCGCTGAATCGGCTCGAGGGAATGCCCTTCGTCGATGCCTCTTCCTGGAAAGCGCTGACCACCCTCCACGAGTCACTGCGCGAGAAGCAGGCACTGCACAAGAACATCGAAGGATTGCTCGCCGACGACGTGGATAGCTTCAGGCAAGTCTACGAGGACTTCGCGAAGAAAGTGGAGCAGGTCGGTTCTCTGGAAGAGGCGCTCCCGGACGCGGGGCAAGCCCGGCAGATTGGCTACTTCATGGCGCACGGCTGGGAGCGCCTCAAGCAGGCCATGCACGGCTTCCGCCTGTACTGGGCCGGGTTCTTCGTCGAGAAGGGGTTTCAGGCGCGACTGTTCACGGTATCCGAGGCGTGGTCCCTGCTGTTTCTGGCGGCCAGACGCTGCCAGCGCTGGTTCGACTCCTGGGAAGAGGCGTGGTCCTCGGCCCTCGAAGGTCAGTTCGTCGTCAACGGTCAAGAACGGCGCCCGGTCGACGAGGACTCGCTCCGGCTCTTGCTCGAGGATCCGATGAGTCCTTGTCACCAGCCCTTCAACGTGGACCTGGACCAGGTGATCCCGCTGAAGCTCCCCGAGCAGTTCGACGTCATGTCCATCCGCCTCGCCATGCTCTGTCCGGCGTGCTACGCGGACGTCCGCGTCCCCCACATCGCGTCCGAAGTCGAGTGCGAGGTTTGCGGTGAGGTGATCCCCCTCGCTGATGAACACTGGGAACGGCTCCTCGACCGCTCCCTCTATCACGAGCGACGGCGTCGAACCCCGGGGTGGACACTGGTGCGCTCGGACGACCCGCACGCCATCCACTCTCGCTCCTGGGAACCGCTGACGTGCGACGGCTGCGGCGAGCCGCTCGACGTGCGCGCCGCGCTCTCGGAACCGGGACGTCATCCCTTCGAGCGCGCCATGTGCGAGTTGGAAACCTCGTTCACGATCCGGTGCGGGAAGTGTGAGCGGGAGCACGCCGCATGGCTGCCAGGCAATCGCACCCGAGCCGTCGCCCCCGACGCCGTGTGCGTCGTCGAGCGGGAACAGGTCGGCGACGGCGTCGGCAGCGTGGTGACGCGGTGCTCGCTCTGCGCAGCGCCCATCCAGGCTCGCCCCCACCAGCGGGTCCTCTCGTGTCCCGACTGCCAGGCAGCCAACACACTCTCGCTGGAACAGTACCGGACGCTGACTCCCGCGCCGATTCGGGGCTTCTCGGTCGTCTGCCTGCCAGAGCCTCGAACTCTCCCGATTGACCATCCCGAAGTGTCACACTTTCAACTGAGGAATGGCTTCGTCGCTCATGCCGGATGCGCCCTGGAGCACGCCGGGTTCGCGCCGTCACCCCGCGGCTACGACCCCGCCCCACCCGACCCGCCATTGACCCGCCTCCAGCAGTTCGTCAACCGGCTCGCGTCGCTCGACCTGTATCGCACGGGCGCGGATCCGGAGCGACGCTGCGGCCTTCCTCGCTTCGCCCCCGAACGCATCGACGCGCATCAACGGCTCGCGCAGCGCCTGGACCAGGAGGTGAACGAGGCATCGGTGACAGCAGCCTTGCACGATGCGCTGGCGGCCGCCGAGGCCGCCAGCCCCAACAAGACGCAGCTCGCCGCAGCAATCTCGTCAGCCCTGTCCCTGGCCCGCGACGGCCAACTCCTGGGCAGCATCTCCGCCGCAACGGCCGACGAAACCCTGCTCCCCCTGGCAGAGTTCGTGCAGTCCACCTACGCTGACTTCGACGACTGGGAACTGGCGCTTCTCCGCAGCGGCGAGGAAGAGGCGAGAAGCAAGGCTCGGGAGCAGCGCGATGCCGAGGCGCTCTGGCCCTCCATCTCCTTCGGAGCTCCGCTCGATGGCCCCGCTGAGCAGGCGCCAGCCGCGACTCATGACGTCGTCTACGTCGAGGTGCGGTTGAGGTGCGCTGCCTGCCTGGAGACCTTCAATCTGGCTCACTGGCAGGAGCCCACGAGCTGCCCCCATTGTCGGACACTGCACGACGTGACGAGCTATGGACTTGGGGCGGCCCTGGCCCCGATCGTCTACTCGGCCCGTCACTTGCCACCCAACGAGGAGGAACGGACGACGGACTTCTGGCCGCGAACCTTCTTCGAGTTCTGCTATCGCCGGGGGACCCTGGATTGTCTGCGTTGTGGGCAGGCCCTACCGATGAGCCTCGCGCTGAACGCGGTGGGCAAGAGCTTCGCCTGCCCTGGGTGCCACGCGCAGACCGAAGTGCGGCCTCCCGACGAGACCCTGACCGGGGTGGAGCCGAGAATCGTCGGAGCACTGGTGCCCAGTCCCGTGCCGGGTTCGGGCGCCGAGCACGTCAATTGTGCCCACTGCGGTGCGGCGCTGGAGGCGAGCGGAGCCTCCCGCATCGTGGCCTGCGAGTACTGTGATCAGCAGAGCCTGCTGACCGACGAATCGTGGTTGCGACTGCACCCCACCCCGCCCCCATTGCCGCTCACGTTCCTCTGCTCGCGCGCCTACGCCGAACCCCACCGACTCGCCGACAGAGACACTTCCAGTCGCTACTTCACCCTGCAAGGACATCCAGCAAGGATACACTCAGCCTCATGACACCCGCAGAACGCTGGCTCTGGGCCCTGGCCGCGCAACCGGCCAGAAAGCTGCAACTCTCCGACACCGAGTTCGGCGGCATGCCCAACGTCATGGACTTCGAGGAGCGCTCCATCGAGTTGCTGGGCTCGCACTTCGAGGTCGCAGACGTGAAGGCTGGTCGGCGACGACTGAAGCAACGGCTCAAGCAGGCAAAGAAGGCGGACCTCGATGCGTGGGCCACCGCCGAGTGCGTCCTGCTGTCGGGGCTCATGTGCCGAGCAGGCTGGGTGCGGCAGCACGACGTCACGCCCGACCTCCATGTCCTCGCGCGGGAGATCCGCCAGCGCTACGACTCGTGGGCGGCCTTTGGCCACGCATTCCTGCTGGGTCAGGCTCGCGAGGAAGGTCGTTGCCGCGCGTCCGACGAGAAGCGCTGCCTGTCACTTCTAGTGAATGACCCATCCCCTTGGCGTGAGCTGAAGTGGGACGACTATCCCGTGGCGATCCCGCCCCCGACCGTCGCGTTTCAGATCTTCGTCGCCTGCCGCCAGTGCGGTCGGCAGAGCCGCCTTTTCCACGTCGCGAAGGAACACGTCTGTGTCTCGTGCTTCGCGCCCATCGTCGTTCCCAAGAAGCAGTGGAAGGATATCGTCCAGGACCACGTGGAAGAAGCGCTGGCTCAAGGTCCAGACTGCTCGGCCTATACGACACAGGGCTTCAATGGCGACATCATGTTCTCCTGTCGTGTCCGGCGAGCCTGGCCTCGCTGTGGGTGCGGGGCGGAGATCGCCCTCGACGACACGGTCCTCGATGATCTGGCGACCGGCAAACGGGCGGTCACATGTGGTCGCTGTGGGGTTGCACTGGACGTTCCAGAATTGAACGACTTCGCGCGGTCAGCACTTCCCAAGTGCCTCGCCCTGACCGGGCAACGTCCTGACTGGTCGGTGGCCTACGTGAAGCAACCCATTCGGCACGGCGCCGCCATCGGGTGCAGTACATGTGGCGCACCGCTGAGGCTGGATACGATCCAACGACACGTGTCGTGTCGCTTCTGCCAGGGAACGACCGAGCTCCCAGAAGAGGTCTGGAGACGTCTCGTCCCCATCGATCGAGACCACTGGATGTACTTCTGGACCCAATCCTCGTAGCGAGGTGGACGCGCGAGGCGACGCGCCAGGTCCATCACCGAGGGTGGTCCCCACCGACAACGGATCCCCCAGCTCGGTTCAAACATGGCTGAGCCGGGGGTTGGTTACCCGAACCCCATCGCGCTCGAGCTGGACGCCTCGGGAGGTGGGCAGACGAGCGCCAGGCTCCTGGCAGCCGCACGCAGGGTGAGCCGCATTCCCCAGCCGAAGTCGAGCTGGTCGTCCTCGATTCCATCACCAAAGACGACCCCGCCATCGTTCATTCTCGATACCAACTCGAGCTTCTCTGACGCGGGGAGAGTGCCCTCGGAGAGATCCGTCGAGGACGTCCGACTGGAGAACGCCTCGCGGACGAAGAAGGCGAGGCGCGCCTCCGTGGGGCAAGGAAGCTCGACAACGGTCCGCCGTTCACGGTGTATGGACCACGCCCATCCCGTGGCGCCCGTTCCCGAAGCAACCACGACCCCCGACGAGGCGTGATGGACGGTCCTGTCGCCGAACGCGAGATCGTACCGGGCGGTCTGGTGAGAGCGGTGACCCACGAAGATCTCGTTCAGGGCGTGAAGGCGCTGCCCGTCATCGAGTTCGGCGGACACCATGGTCCGCTGCTCGACCTCGACATCCCGGTGGGCGGCTCGCACGAGGACCGCGTCCAGCTGCTCGACGCTCATCCGGACGAGCACGCCGGCGTTCCGCTCCGGGCTCGGGTTGATCCCGAGCACGAGCTGCCCATCGAGGTACTTGGCCACGTTGGCCACCAGGCCATCCTGTCCAACGACCACGATCGTATCCTCGGGCTCGAAGAGAAAGCGGTCCAAATCATGCCGCAGAACGGTGACGCGTCGCCACGCCAGGGGGACGCGGGCCAGCACCTCGCGGAGCACGCCTTGGTGCTGGCGGTGCCAACCCTCGAGCGCCTCGATGTCCTGGCCGCGAGCTTGGAGGAAGAAGCGCGCCAGGGCGCGGGTCCCATGTCGCGCGAGCAACTCCTCGTACTCGGTCGCGCGGGTGACCACGACGACCCGCGGAGCGTTGCCCATCGTGTCACTCCCTTTCCAGTCGCGCCGCTCCAGCATCGAGCAGGCGTCTCAGCACCGGGGTGAGCATCTCCGGGGAAACGCTGAGGTGCTCGATCTGTAGCTTGTCCGCCACATCCTGTGCCGTCAGCGCAAGGAGGACCGCCGGTTCGAGATCGCGGAAGCACTCGACCCGGGCACGTACACCAGCTGCCTCCGCCTGCTGGACCTCGCGCATTCGCTCGACCTCCGCCGTCGTCTCGATTCTTTGCCGCGCCACGCGGGCGGTCACCTCGGTGGACTTGGCCTGGGCATCACGCTCGACTCGCTGTTGTGCGTTCGCGCCTTCTTGCGCGATGAGGGCTTGCTCGCGCCGTGCCAGCTCGACCCGATTGGCCAGCTCGTTCTCGGCGATGGCGCGCTCCTTGTCGACGGCCAGCGCACGACGCTGGAACGTCGCCTCGTCGGCCGCCTGCTTGAGCTCCTCCCGCGTGGGCGTCTGCAACGCCTTGGTCAGCTCGGGCGTCGGACTCAGGTCGTTGAGACGCACGTCCACGACGGTGATACCCAGATCGGCCAGGCTCGGATGATCGGTGAGGAGCTGCGCGAGGCGCTGCTGCATGGTCTCGAAGCCGGTCTCCAGAAGCTCGAGTACCTTCGCGCGTGCGATCTGCGAAAGGCCGATCTGCTGTGCCAGCCCGGTCAACAGCGCGGCGAGTCGCTCGAGGGGCTCCTTCCGGTGTCGGCCGTGGACCAGATCGATGGAGAAGTCGATGCGCTCGGCGAGACGTGCCGCGTCCGCCACTCGGTAGGTGATGACGCCCTGTGCCGTCACGTCCTGATAGTCCGCCGTCCGGCCGTGGAACAGGAACGGCAGGTCACGGTCGTCGACTGGCACCTCGGCGACCGCCGTGGTCAGCGGTACGAACCAGAACGAGAGCCCGCGTCCGCTGCGCTTCAGTCTGCCACCGCGGAACCCGAGCACGTGGCTCGTGCTCTCGGCGCGCAAGTGCCCCCACCAGAGAAGGCGACGAATCTCTGCCATGCTGACGTCCTTTCTCCATACAGTGTACCATGTACACTATATTGAAGTGTTACCACGACACTAAGGGGGCGCAAGCGCAGGGCCGCAAATTTCTCGATCGACGTACAGCCAGGCCAGGCCGTGGACGTCGGAATGAGGGTCAGGGCCCCGGCGTCGCTCCGCGCCTCCGGGGCTCGTCTCGGTCACGTCGGGGTGCCGGGGCTGCTCACTTCGCCGCGGCTAGCTCGGCGTCGATCAGGGCCGTCAGTGCCGCGTAGTTGGTGGGGTCGGGTACGCGCTTGGCGTTGACGATCATGGTTGGCGTACCGTTGACTCCGATCTGCTCGCCCAGGGCCTGGTCGGCGGCGATGGCACTACGGTGAGTGCCGTCATCCAGCGCCTTCTTGAAGCGCGGCATGTTCAGACCCAGCTGCTGCGCATATCCCTCGATCGACTGGCGGTCGAGGGCCCGCTGGTTCTCGAACAGCTTGTCGTGCAGTTCCCAGAATTTCCCCTGCTGGTGCGCTTCGAGCACCGCCTCGGAAGCCAGACCTGCGTTGGGGTGCATCGGCAGCGGGAACTGGCGAAAGACAAAGCGCACGCGGTCGGCGTAGTTCTTCTTGAGCTTCTGGACCACGGCTGCCGCTCGACTGCAGAACGGACACTCGAAGTCCGAGTATTCGACCACCGTCACCTTGGCGCTCGCTGGGCCGAACGAGGGGCCGTCTCCGGCCGCCTGCGCGGTGGCCGCCTCCGGCGTCAGCGGGGCATTCTGCCGCTCCATCTGTCGCAGCTCGCCGACCACTTCGTCGTAGTCCTCGAGCATCTGCCGACACTGTGTGGTCGGGAAGCTCGGCGTCCGCTCCTTCACCATGCGACAAGACTCGCTGTCCTGGCCCAGGTCAGCGCATAGCTTGCCCACCAGCTCATCGCACGCAGAGCGGGCGGTCTGGATTTTGGCCAGCGTGGCGGGCACCTCCGAGCGCGCAGCCTCGCAGGCAGTGACGGGAAGCAACGTGGCCGCGGAGCGCGCCGTCTCGCAAGCTTCGCTCTTGTCACCGGCCTCGGCGCAGAGCGCAGTGACCCAGGATTCGCAGGGGCCGTTCGCACCGGCGCTGGACGAGGTCGAGGGGACGGCGGCAGCCGTTGGGGACGCCGCAGCGGTCCCCCAAGCGAGCCAGCCGATGCCGATCCCCATCGCCAGCGCCACGACGGCGACCATCAGGGCCTGCACCTGCCCCGAAGAACGAGGCGAGCGCGACTTGGCGCTGGAGTGGCCCGGCCTCGTCCGACCCGGCTTCGCCGCGCTGACCGCACGGGCCGCTCCCTCGGCAGGGCGCCGCTTGCGTTTCTTGGTCTTCTTCTCCGACGAGCTACTGGACTTTTCGTCCGACTCGCCGGGGGTGGATTCACTTCGATCGTCCGTCACGGTCGCTCCTTCGGTCGGTCTGCTCCGGACCGCACCGCGCGGCTCGAGACGTGTTCGACCCCAGTCGGGACGGCAGAGCGTAGGGAAGTCGGCGCCGTTGTCGAGCAGAACGGTGTAGACCAGGGATGTGCCAGCCAAATCGCGATAAATACCGACTGCGAGCTGCGGTCTCCCCCGACGATGACACGTTGTAGTGAGCGTCTGGAAATCGCGCACTCACCCCGGTGTGATATGACATGGGCACCATGTGGGGAAGGCACGGATGGGGGGTCGTGACGGCAGCGGCGATCGTCGGGGCGTGCCAGCATCCACCTCCCGCTCCAGCTCGCTCGTCAATTCCCCCTCCCGCACTGTCCGTCGCCGTACCTGAAGCAGGACCACAGACCAGGACGGCTCCCATCCCAAACGTCCGCGGCACTCCGGGCCGGATCCAGTGTGGTACCAGCGCTTGCGACCTGCAGACCGAAATCTGTTGTGCGACAGAGGATGGGGCGGAGGGCGACTGTGTCCCGCGCGACGGCTTCCAGGCTTGTCCCGATGAACGGATTGCCCACCTCTGCGACGAGACCGCAGACTGCAAAGCAGGCAGCGTGTGCTGCGAGACCTGGGGTTGCACCGGTGGGTGTCCGATGATGGTGGACTGCGAGCGGGGTGGCTGTGCCTTCGACCCAGACGGCGAGGTATGCATCGACCAGAGCACCTGTAGCCAGCCCCGCACCTGCGACGCGAAGAGCGGCGCGGGCCACTGTCGCGTTCCGCCTCGACCCATCCAGTGCGCGGGCAAGCCCTGCCACCAGACCTGCTGCTGGGACAGTGAAAGCCGCGTCGCCGAATGCCGAGCGAACTGCCCAACCGAAGACCTGGAACGTCACCTCGCATTCGGTTGCACATCACCCCAGGACTGCCCCGGCGGCGCCTGCGCCAACCTCTCACCAGGTCCGGTTCTGGGCTGCTTGGGGGTCGACCTCGCGAGCGACCGCGCTTCCTGGATCCTCTGCGACACGGTCGCGGACTGCCCCCACCACTGGGGCGTAGCGCCGACCGGCTGCGCGGAACACGAGATGCTCCCGCCTGGAGTCCAAGCCTGCCTGTGGAGCGAAGACCCCTAGATGAGCGAGCGCGATCCTCTAGAACAACAAGCCGGTTGCATGTTGTTCCAAGTCAACGAGCCAGAACACCGACAGAGCAGCAGGGCTAGCGGGAAGCACCTGTCTCCTCGCGCCCGGGAGGGGCGAGGCGCCCGGAGGCTGCAGTGACTCGCGTCACCTCCGGAACTCTGCCCCAGCCGGAGCCCGCCAACTCTCAGCGCCGAAACTCGAGTGGAGCGCGAAGACAGACGACGACCGGTACGCCCGAACCGTTGATCTCGAGCCTGGCGACAACGACGCCGGCGACGACCTCCAGCACCAGCTCTCCGCCTGCCCAGTTCTCGTCCATCGCATAGCGCACCGACGTCCCCGTCGACGCGGTCCGCCTGCCCTCGTGCACGCTCTCGCTGGGCTGCCCCAACCACACCGCGGTCACCGTCTCGCCGTCGGCGGAGAAGGCGAGGGAGAACGCCGTGGAGGAATCGTGCTCGCTGCAGGCAGCGTCGCCGCTGTCGGCTCGGCTCCCGAACAAGAAGAAGGTCCCGCCGGGCAGTGAAGCCAGCGAAGTGACCACCGGCACCGGAACGCAGACGCGAACCCCCGCGTCGTTCGGCTCGCAGGCGGCGACCAGAGCGTCGCCAGGACAGGCCGCGCAGTTCGTTGCCGAACAGTCCGCACAACCAGCGTCCGGGTCGGGGGGGCTCTTCGCAATGCAGGGCTCGGACGCAACCATCTCGGCGGGGAAGGCGTGGGGACACCCACAGCAGTCGAGGTAGCTGGTCGCCACTCGACAATCCGCATCCGTCGTACATTCATCAACGACTTCGCATTCGTCGTTGGCGCCCGGGGCAGCGAGACGCGGCACCGGGTAGGGCTCTGGCCCACAGAGCATGTCGCACGAGGCAGGATCCGGACAAACCTCCTCGCTTGCAGCGGCGACCCGCGGGAAGGGCCGCAAGCATGGATCGGTCACCACCTCGCTACTGGAGACCGGAACCGCGGAGGTGCAGCAGCTGTAGTCAGACGCCGCCATCATGCACGGTCGCACTGACTCGAAACAACCATCGCGGCACGTGTGCCGAACGCCGCCAATGAGCTTGGAGGTTCCAGGCGTGCAGTCGCAGCAACCGCAGGGCGAGGAGCAGGACTCGCCACAGATCGGAGCGGGCGCGCAGCCTAGCTCCTCGCAGTCGCAGTCCGGACCGCTGCACGCGGCACCGGTGCCGCCGCTGGCCCTACCCGCGGTACCAGCCGAACCGCCCGTGTCCCCGCCACCACCCGCTCCCCCTTCGGAGGAGCGCTGAGCTAGATTGGCATCGAGCACGCAACTTGGCAGCCAGAGAGCCAGACAGAAGCAGGTCAGGGAAGAAAGGGGCTTGGTCATGATCGGTCTCCTGCTGGTGAATGGCCCGATCCGGGGCTCTGCTTCGCGAGAAGAGCTCTCGCTAGTCTTTTTCTGCCTCGGCCCGCGGCCCCCCGAGCAGCTGACGAACGCGGCGGGCGTAAAGCCCGCTGGGGTTGCCCAGAAACGGCCGCGCGCGCGCCTCGGCCGCCGCGCGCCGCCCAAGACGGAGCTCGGCGTCGATGGCGATCAGTTCTCGCTCTGCCCCGAGCATCCCCGTGGGGTGTCGCTGCCGGTGTTGCTCGGCGAGGGCAAGGGCCGCCTCCGGGTCGCTACCGAGGGCCGCCTGCGCGCGCTCCAGCAGCGCCGCCTCACCGGACAGATTCGGATCCTGGAACTGGGCGCGGGGGGGGGCGGATTCGTCGACCGAGGCCGGGCGCGATCTCGGCGCGGAGAAGGCATTCGGGGGACTCGGCTCCGAACCGATGAGATTGCTCGATGTCGCGGGTGCTCGATCTGCACCAGCGGAGGGACCGGAGGCAACCGGAGAATGCTCGACGCGCGCGACGGCGGCCCGCGCCGAGGGAGGCGGCGCCGCCGCAACCGCTGACCAGGTCATCGCTGCCGGTTCGTGTGGCGCACCATCACCCGACACGACATAGATCCCGCCGACGGTCGCGCTGCCCACGATGACCGAGCCCACGAACACCTTCAGACCCAGCACGCTCGCCGCCGATGCGCCAGTCGCCGCCCCAGTCGCCGCCCCAGTCGCCGCACCCTGAGACAGCGCCTGCGCAAATGCTGCAAGCTGGGCCCCCGATGTCGAGGAAAGCTCGGGTTCGGGAGCCCCTGCCTGGAGCAATTCTCGCACAGCGTTGGGGGTCTCCTCGTCGAGCAACCAGCGCTTGGGATCCTTCATGTGGCGACCCTCCGCAAGACAACCTGCCTGGCATGTCGCTCCCGGCTTTCGAGACGCGCCAGCGCCGCGGCGAAAGCGCGACGCGCCGCGTGCAGGCGCGAGTGTACCGTGCCCACCGGAGCCCCCACGATGTCCCCGATTTCGGCGCACCCCAGCCCCTCGAGCTCGAACATGACGAACACCGCACGCTTCTCGGCGTCAAGCTGGTCCAGCACCTGAAGCAGTCGGGCTCGAGCGCGGTGCTGGCCCACGAGATGCTCGGGGTCGTGGGTGTCGGTGGACGGGGAAGTCTGGGGATCCAGCGGTTCCTCACGCCGGCGGCGAAGGCGACGGCGATGGTTGGACGCGACCCGCAAGCAAATCCCGTACAGCCAGGTGGTCAGCCTGGCGGTGCCGTCGTAGCTGTCGAGCCGACGATGAACGACCACCAGCACCTCCTGGAGCACATCGGGGAGATCGCCCTCGGGGATCCCCAACCGGTGGAGGTTCAGCCATAGCTGCCGGCGATACCGCTCGTAGATCTGCGCCACGTCGAGACGGTCGTCGGTCGCTTCAGTGGTGGGTGCGGCAGCGCTCACGGGATCACGGGGATGGATGTCCGGGAGGGACGGCGCGCTTCGACGAAAAGACCAGGGCGACCTGGCCGGCCAGAAGGAGCGGTGGCTGTAGGAATGCGGGCTCTTCCCCGTCCACTTGAAACGCCCAGCGAGTTGCTGGCACCGCCACGATCCCCATCGCACGAAGGCTCAGTCCCTCGCTCAGGCGCAGTTCGCCTCCCGCCTCCCCCCTCCCCCCGACCCACGGGCGAGGTCCAGGCTCGTTGGGGATCGGGTCGTACACAACGCCAGTGATGCTTCCCACTGACATCCCGATGCAACCCAGGGCGCGCCAGAAACCGGGAGAGGACCGAAGACAGCCGCTCGCCGAGAAGGTCGTCAACGAGATCCCGAAGCTGGCCGCCGCGCCCCTCGTGCGCTGCTCGAACAGCTGCATCGCCCCCAGCTGGACCCCACCACGAGCACCGATCCAGATCGGCGTGGCAAGCTCGACGCCCGGGGTCAACCCGGGGACCCACTCCGAAGCCGCGATCCCGGCAAGCATCGCCCCAATCTCGACACCGCGGCGCGGCGTGGGAGGTGCGAGTGGGAGCGAGCCCTGGGGGGTGGTCGGGTGGACAGCCGGATCTGGAGGCGAGTTCGCTGAGGGCGGGCTCGGGGCGGCGCCGTCAGCAGAGCTAGCGGCTCCGATGGGAGCGCCGGACGCGGGCTCCGCGGAAACCGCGTCCGGCGCGTCGGGGCCAATCGGCACGGCGCCCGACGCGGACACCGGTGCTGTACTACTGGACGGCATCGCGGCTGGGATCCCCGATCCAGTGGCCCCCAGCCCAGCTTCCGGATCGATCAGCAGCGAGAGGGCCAACGTGAGGGCCCCGTCGAGCTCACGACAGCTCGATCCCACGGTTTGGATCTCGCGAGTCCCCAGCACCCGCCCGTCGGCATCGCGTTCGAGCAGCCGCGCGCTCCAGCCCTCTCCGTCCCTCTGCACCAGGCCTTCAATCCATTGGTCGTGCGGTGGTGAGAAGGGATCCCTCCCGAGGCGTTCCTGCACTCCTCTCTGGAGTTGCTCCTCCGAAATGCACACGCCCGCGTCGACCCCTCGTACCCAGCTGAGGCGCGTCGCATGACGAACTGCCTCTTCCTCGGCCCCCAAAACGCCAGACCACAGGATCACGGCCAGCAGGAGACCTCTCGGGGAGCGCACGAGACGGGTGTAGCACGGTCACGCGCTGGGGCGATCGCGTTCTTCGAAACGCAACGCGGAGGGTGGCGCGCGGGTACGCGACTACTCCTCTACACGGGGTTCCCCAGCGCCGCGGTGTGGGACGAAGACCGCGAAGGGCGGACAGCCCCGTACTGGCGCCTGGACTGGCGCGTGCAGAAGCGATGGCCACTCGGGGACACCGGCGGTTTCTGGGCGTTCACCGCGGAGATCCTCAACGCCACCGTGAACCAAGAACAGGTTGCTCCCGACTGCGTCAACGACCAATGCGCCGGGGAGACCATCGGCCCGGTCACCGTCCCCTCGCTGGGAGTCGAAGCAGCGTTCTGATCCCAGGCCTAGGTTCGAAGGGCCCGTCGCCGCCGCTACTGCTGAAGCCGAACCAGCTCGTCCTCGATGACGAAACGGCAGTCGCGGCGCGGCGTCACCCAGTAGAGGGCGTTGTACCAGAACTGTCGCGTTTGATAGAGCGTCGCGACGCTGTGGAAGAAGGCGTCGCGTCCGCCTTCAGGCGGTACCCAGCACTGGTTGTACTGGTCCTCCTGGGTGTTGCCGGGCAGCCCCGCAGGATCCCACTGGTTCGCGAAGAGGATCCACTCGTCACCGAACGCGAAGACCCTCCCATCACCCACCTCGTGGGCCACGGCCAAGTGCTGCCCCGACACCGGATCTCGTGCTACCACGCCGGCGTCGGCCGGCCCCTCTACGCCGAACCCCAGAAACGCGCCCACGTAGTCGAGTCCATGGGTCAGGGGCGCGAGCGAGCCTGTCTGGGGAGCGAAGGAAACGGGGGTGGTGACCATGGCCTCGGTGCTTCCGGTCCATGCCAGACAGATCTTCAGATCGGTCGTCCCCCCCTGGTAGTAGACGGGGAGGGTTTGGCCGCTCGATCCCGCTGCCTCGGTCGAGGTGTAGCGCAGGCCGAAGGGCTCGAGCAACTGGCTGCTGTCGCCCGGTTCCGTGCTCGTCGACTCGAAGCCCGCCAGAGTGATGAGACCACCTCGGCCGTCCTCGACCCAGGATCGAACGGCCTCCTGCTCCGTCGCGTCAAAGGCCCAACCATTTACATTGGTGACGACCAGAACGTCGTACTGGTTCAGAAAGTCTGCGTCGAGTTCGGGCTGGGTCTCGACCAGGGCGACGGTGATCGTCCCCGCCCCGCGTTCGCTGAGCCAGTTCAGGAAGGGCGCCACGTCCGTGTTGTTGGCAGCGCTGACCATCCTCCCCAGCAGTGCCACCCGCAGACACCCCTCGGCGATGGTTTGGATGCCACCGTTTCCTCCTGCCGCTGCACCGGCAGCCCCGGCACTTCCTCCGACCGTCGCTCCCCCCAACTCGCTCCCGCCAACGTTTCCGCCGCCACCACTCCCGCTCGTGACCACGCCACCGGCCCCCCCCGCCGGGCTCCCCGCCGCGTTCTCGTTGCCTCCGCTCCCCGTCGCCCCGCCAGCACCAGCGCCTCCCGTTGGGCTACCCCCAGCGCCATCGACACCGCCGTGCCCGCGGATTCCGACAAGATCGACGCACAGACCCGAGGCACAGGTCAGACCGTCGTTGCAGGTGTCGTTGCCGTAGCAAGGGCAAGTCTCGGTTCCGTCGAGACAGGGCTCGGTGCCCCCGATCGGAGCTCCTCCGCTGGCCGCACCAGCGGACGGTGCCGATCCCCCCGTTTCCTCGGTCCCGCCGGTACCGGTCCTCCCACCGACCCCCGACTGAGTTCCTCCGCACCCCACCAGGGTGAACGCGCACACCCCAACCGCCACCGCTCGTCGTCGCACGGGCGAGAGTCTAGCGAAATCTCGAACTGCGGGGAGGAGGAACCAGCGCGGCTGCGTTCGCGGCGGCACCAGTCAGTCCAGTTTCCAACCTGAAGCTCCAGCCTGCCACTGCCCCGGCACGAGTTCCCCGTGAGATCTTCACGGCACCGGCGTCAGCGCGAAGACGCCCGACTGCTCGAGCCAGACCATGAACAGAGTGTCTCCGACGTGCTCGATCCCCGCCAGGAACTCACCCTCGAAGGACAGCTCCTCGAGCACACCGCCGCCGAACGCATGGAACCCGACCCAGTGATCTGTGCCGAAGTACACGGCGCGGTCGTCAGCCGAGAGCGCAAACGTCGCGGGTAGGGTACCGTCTGCTGGCCAGCGCGCGAGCGTCTCCGCCTGCCGGGTCGTCGGGGACCAGCGTCCCAGCTCCCCGGAGCGGACATCGACCCAGCACACGAAGTCTCCGCACGCCGCGACCGGTCCCAGGTCGACCTCGGGAACCAGCGTCTCGTGGTCGCCGCCTCCGCTGGGGACCCGGCGCAAGCCATGGGTGGGTGCGATGTAGTAGACGTAGCCCGCGAGTACCATCGGCGGCGCGAATCCGAGCTCGTCGAGGAGCTGGGGCTCCGCGAGCCCGTGCGGTAGAAAGTACAGGCCGTCGCCGGTGAAGTAGAGCCCCCGCGCGTCCACGGCGAGCCCCTGAGCGTGCACGCCATCCAAGACCTCGAGGGGAACGCGGTCGGTCAGCGAGGCCCTCCGGATACCCCCGTCACTGGAGACCCCGACCGGGACATCCAGCCAGAACACGTCGTCGCCAAGAAACACGGGCCTCATCCCGTCCGCCTCGTCTGGCAGAAGTACCACTTCGGGTTCTCCTCCTTCGGGCGGCACTCGCACCAGCGCCCCGGTGAGCGTCGAGAAGTAGTAGAGATACCCGCGGTGGTATCGAAGCTCTCTGGCGTGGTCGTTCGCGATGACGCGCACGCAGCGACCGTCACTGCGTTCTCCCACACAGTCTCCGACCCCCGGGGCCGTCGCGTGCCCTCCCCCCTGGCCGCCGGTGCTCTCGGAGGGAGCTGGACCGGGCCCCGGCCCCAAGCAGCCGAGCGTCCACACGGCCCCCGCGACCCACCCATACGCCCGCATGGTCACTGCCACGGACGCATAGTAGTCAGTTACGAAGCGGACTACAGTGCCGATGCCTTGCGGTGATTGAATTCTCCGTTCTTGCCCCCCAGGGGCGAGGGGCAAGAACTCCGAAGAAAACCGCAGATCCCCAGTGGGCACTCCTCTACACTTGCGGTCAACGCAAGCGTTACCCGCTGTAGAAGCGATCGTTCGGCGAGATCTACGGGCGGACGCAGGCAACGACGGCCTGGAGCTCGGCTGCGCATGTGGATTCGTCGCACGGGTCTGGCGCGTCAGCTGCGCAGGCATAGAACGCGTTTTGAATCGCCTGGCAAGCGTCGGATAGGGCAGTCACCCACTGACACCCATCGGGGCACTGGGCGTCCGGGCAGCCGGCGCCGACCAGCGCTGCGCAGTAGTCGGCGCAGGGACCGTCGGTAGGGGGCAACTGCGCAAAGCACTGGTCGAACGCCTCCTCTTCCATCATGCACTCGACGCCCTCGTAGCGGGGCATCTCGTCGCCCAGGCACGTGAACCCGTCCAGCGAGGCGCTCGCCTCGCAGGCGAGAATCGCGGTCGCCTCCCCGAGACAGAAGTCGATCCCCATGTCCTCGCAGCGGCGAGCGCACTGCTCGAGGTTCGTGCTGGGGCACGCCTCCGCGCCGCGTTCGCAGCGGCCATGGCAAGCGTCGATGAGCTCGTCGGGCACCGCACTGGTTCCACCGGTACCGGTGCTGGCACCGCCCGTATTCGCGAATGACCCACCGGCACCGGAATTCGTCGGTGTCTGCGCGTCCCCGGCGCAGGCAACCACCCAGAGCGCAAGCGAGAGCGCCACCAGTCGTTGCATGTCGTCAGTGTAGCCGGTGCCCTTCGTCGCATGTCAAGCCACACGGCACCATTCGGAGTCCAGCATCGGGCCATGGTCCGAGATCATGAGGATCCGCCCCCCGAACCGGGAACGGCGGGACACAGTAGGAGAGAATTGACCATGGACGCGCGGTGCCGAGTGCCTATCCTTGGAACGCCGATAGCGGCAGTGCCCAGCGGAGGAGCGAGCCGGGCGAGGAGGCGGGATGGCGACCACGGAGATTGATTGTGAGGTTCGGATCGAGCGCCCGGTGAGTGAGGTGTTCGATACCTGTATCGACGTGCCGAGGTGGCGGGCGTGGCAACTCCGGTTCCTCGAGGTCGAGCAGACCACCGCTGGCGAGTTTGGACCTGGCACTCGGGTGCGGACCCTGTCGGAGGGCCTGGGACGCCGCGTGGAAGCGAACTCCGAGGTCACGGAGTTCGAGCGCGACGACGTCATCCTCTTCAGCGGCGGGTCCGATGCGCTCGACTTCACGTCGCGCTGGACGTTCGAGCGCCTGCCCGACAACGCCACCCGCCTGCGGATCCACATGGCGACGACGCCTCGCCCCGGAAGCGTGCTGGTCAAGCTGGTGCACCCCTGGATCACGCGCGTGTTTCGCCGGCGCCTCGACGCCGACCTCGAGGCGCTGAAGGTCATGATGGAGCTCGATGCGTAGTGTCGGGGGATCGCGGTAGCGGAGCCCACCCCCTCGACCCTGGCGGCTGCGCGCGCCGATTCACGCGCCGTTAGTCGGTGAATCAGCCTCCAAAGCTCAGAACTGCGCGAAGAACGCGGCGATCGCGTCAGGGGCGAAACTCGGCATGGCGTGATCCCCATTCCATTCGCACCAGGTCACCTCGTAGCCGGGGTCGCAACCCTGGTATTGCACGCAAGGCGCCGGGTCCACCGGCATCGTCGTCGTGCCACAGTGGCTCTGTTGCAGAACCCGGTCACGCGCCGCGCGTCCGGCGGTAATCGGCACCACGCTGTCGTTCGTCCCGTGCGTCCCCCACATCGCGATGGCGGGGCCGGTGCCAGTGCAGCCGAACGAACTGTAGTTCGCTCCAGCCATCGGAGCGATCGCTCGAAACACGTCGCTCAGCTCGCACGCGACCGCGAACGACATCATGCCACCGTAGCTGAATCCAGTAGAGAAGAGCCGATCGTTGTCGACGCAGTAGTTCGCCTGGACGTCCGCGACCATTGCCTCCGTGAAGGCGATGTCACGGCCGTTCGTGTTCGGCCAGCCCGGAGAGCCGTCAGCGTCGAGTCCCTGGGGGGAGACGTAGATCGCGTCCGGGAACCGTGAGTTGAGGCGATACATGGTCATCGCCTGAACAGCCGATCCACCCCACGGATGGAACTGGAAGACAACCGGGTAGGGCGTGGCCGGATCGTAGTTCGTCGGCAGCTGCACGTAGTAGGTCCGCGGCGTCCCGTTGACGTCCAGGCTGCAAGGGCTTCCGGCCATCGCGCAGGGAGAAGTGGTGTTCCCAGACCCGCAACCCACGGAAGTGTTGCCATTGCCACCGGCGCCACCGTTCCCTCCGCCGCCAGTTGGCGTTGCTCCGCCAGTTGGTGTGGCTCCGCCAGTTGGGGTGGCTCCGCCAGTTGGGGTGGCTCCGCCAGTTGGGGTGGCTCCACCGGTTGGTGTGGCTCCGCCAGTTGGGGTGGCTCCACCGGTTGGTGTGGCTCCGCCAGTTGGGGTGGCTCCGCCAGTTGGGGTGGCTCCGCCAGTTGGTGCGACACCTCCAATGGCGGGATCGCCACCTGCACCACCCGCGCCACCACGGGACCGAGCCCCCCCAGTCTCGGCTGGCTCGCCGGCGGCACCCGGAGCACCGCCCTCACCGGCGGCTCCACCGAAGTTCACCGCGCCGCCAGGCATCCCACCACCCACCGGTGTCTGACCTCCCTGCGAGGAGCCAGCGGTGGGCGCGAAGCCACCCGTCAGCGTCTGACCGCCCGAGGCACCACTTCCACCCGTCGGCAGACCGCCACCAGTCGCCCCACCCAGCGAAGGTCCGTCGCCGCCAGTGACGGCGCCACCCGTCGGTGCAGCCCCACCCAGCGACGAACCGCCGCCACTCGACGTCAGCCCCCCAGTGGTCGTCTCGGTCCCGCCGGTGGAAAGCGTCCCACCAACAGCCTGCTGGGTTGGGTCCATCGAGTAGTCCCCGCAGGAAGCGGTCAACGCCAGCGCCGCAAGAAGCGCGCCCGAGGCGCTCGATCTCATCCCCATGCCCACACTTTACCAATCTCACCCACCGCAGCGAGGGACCAAATTGTCCCCCAAGGGATTGGCGAGGTTTCGAGCCGACTGCAATATTCGCTCGCCGTCGCGCGAACGGAGCTGCCAGATTCTGGATCCAGGGCTCCGCCGCCTTCTGAAAGGTGACCCGAAAACCTCACTAACGGACGTCTGCGTGTCGGGCTCACCCCGCGTCGAGCGTGGGGCCGTCGAGGACGTAGATGACCAGAAATGCCACTGCGATCGTGCTCTTCAGCGCGACGCTCGGGGCCTGCAGCCCCGCGACCAACGATCGGGAGGGGACGCCGAGCAGCACCCCCGACACCGGCGGCGCCGAACCACTCGGCGGAACGCCGGGCTCCGGTGGAGCGCTCAGCATGGGCGGCTCGACCACCGGGGGGGGCCCAGGCACCGGGGGGCTGACCGAGTCCGGCGGTGCCCCGCCGCTGGGAGGCTCGATCAGCGGAGGAGTCTCCACCAGTGGAGGTAGCTCGACCGGAGGCGCATCCCTCACCGGTGGCACGCCACCCAGCGGCGGCAATCCGAGCTCCGGCGGAGTGACCGGAGGCGCGCTCGCCACAGGGGGCACACCAGGCAGCGGGGGGCTCGGCGACACCGGAGGCGAGACGGGAAGTGGGGGAACCAGCGGCGCAGGCGGCCAGGGCTCGACGACCTGCCCCGATGGGCTCCCGCCGCTGGTCGCTGGAGACCACACCGCGACTCTGGACCACCAGGGGAGGGCCCGCACGTACACCGTGCACGTCCCGACAGGCGTGTCGGGCACCGAGCCCGTCGCCGTGGTCTTCGACCTCCACGGCGCCTATGGCAACGCGGGGCAGCAGCAGCAGATGAGCGGATGGCAGGCCGTCGCGGACGAAGAAGGATTTCTCGTGGTCTACCCGAACGGCATCGACGGGTTCTGGAATGTCGACGACACCTGCTGCGGCACGGCCGGGACCGAGCAGATCGACGACGTCGGCTTCGTTCGTGCAATGATCGACACGCTGAACGCCCAGACCTGCATCGATCGACAACGCATCTACGCCTCCGGATTCTCCAATGGCGGAGGGCTGGCCCACCGAATCGGGTGCGATGCGGCCGACATCATCGCCGCCATCGCCCCGGTCGCTACCGACCTGCGGACACAGCCCTGCAACAACGCGCGACCCATCTCGATGCTGGAGGTGCGAGGGCTGAGGGATTCGCTGGAGCCTTACGAGGGTGGAATCGTGGGACCACCCGGAGGCCAGTATGACTCCCCCGGCGCCCAGGGCTCACTCCAGCTTTGGGCGGACCTCAACCAGTGTACCGGAACCCCCACCGCGACCGAGGACTACTGCGAGAGCTACACCGCCTGCGCAGATGAAGTGGAGACCACGCTCTGCTCGCTTCCCGACACGGACCACGGCACCTACGACAATCCGGTCGGATTCGACATCGCCAGTGTCGCCTGGCGGATGTTCGAGCGCCAGCCGCTGAGATAGCACCGCGGACGCGCGATCGTGGAGCGGGATCCGGTAGCGTTCTCCAGAATGGGGGACCAACCAGGAATCAAACTTCGAGAACGGCACTCGCGAAAGGAAGAGGTGGCCCACTTGGCCAGTATCAGGGGCCACGGGGTCGCAGGACGCGCCTCGACTTGAAAGGGTGGATTGCGATGAAGAATGCTGGATGGATCTGGGGAGCGACGGCTTTGGCGCTGGCGGGCTGTGGAGGACCACCGGCACTACAGGCACCGGACGGCATCGACGGTGTTGAAGCCCTGCCGGTGGAACGCCCGCGCTCGTCTTCCTCGCTCGGGAAGCAGCAATGGAAGGTTGGGGAGTACGAGATCCAGGACGTCGATCGAGAGGGAACGAAGAAGAAGAGCTCGGGAGTTGGCGGGTACTCGTCCGGCAAGACCAAGGGCGGATTCAAGTTCACGGTCATCGCACCCAAGGGCGGCAAGGTCGCCTTCGAGTGCGAAACGCAGAGCAAGGAGAAGGGCAGTGCTCTGGGCGGCGGCATGTCGCTCGGCTGGTCGTGGCAGAGCATGAGCTGTCAGGCTGGCGACAGTGGCAAGCTCACCATCGAGCCGCCAGAGAAGGACGGAGACCCGGTGGGAACGCTCGACTCGGGTCTTGGCGAGCTGAAGATCACCCCCCTCCACGAGCTCAGCAACGGGAAGACACAGAGGAAGCCCGCGGGGTTCCTCTTCGAGCACGCGGAGTCCGGCCCCGTCGCGGCGATGGACGTCAACGGTCTCGGAGTTCTCCACCTGAGCGGCGATGGGGCCAAGGAAGATCCACCGGTCGTGGTGGGCGCGGGCATCGCGATGCTGCTCTTCACCGAGTTCGTGAGTCAGCAAAACCAGTAACCCCGAAGGGAACGCGCCCCCGTCGGCCACCGATGCCGCGGGGGCGACCCATCACACCGACTCGCCGCGACCTTCCGCCTGCTAGGCAACGAGTCGAGTCAGGCCCAGGAGGCCCGCCCCGCGGCGGGCCCCCGACGGTATCGGTACGAGGAGCTCAGTCGCAGGTCCCCACCAACTCACAGCCACCGACGCACCCGTCATATGCCGCTCCACAAGGGGTTGTGCAGTCACCGAAAGCGGTATCGCAACCGGAGTGGCAGGCACTACCCGCAGTCTGGCATGGGCCCACGCAATCCACCTCCGCTTGCGAGCACGTGCTCCTGCAGTCCGTCGTCGCAGTGTCGCAACCACCCTGGCAGTTCGACTGCGCCGAATTGCAGGTCGAGCGACATGTGTTGCCCGTCGCGGCGCAGGTACTGCCACAGTTGGCCAGCACGTCGTCACACCCGCCGCGGCATCCGTCCCCCACCGAATCGCAGACACTGTTGCAGCTGCTCTCGGCATTGTTGCACGGCGTACGACAGCCGTTCCCGGTGCTGGTGCAGGTGGAGTTGCAGCCGTTGTAGGTGTTGGTGCAGGTGCTGCGACAGCTGTTGCGAGTGTTGGCGCAGGCACTGCGACAGGGATTGACGATGGCCGCATAGCAATTGTCGCGAGCCGCATCGCAGCTGTCGTAGCAGGCACCCCGATCGCATGTCCAGCAGCTGCCACCCCAGACCGAGCAGGGGTTGGTGCAGGCAACCGCGCAACCGGCGCGGCAGGTACTGCGGGTGGCGTCGCACGTCCCGGTCCCCGCCCAGCAGCCCGCGTCGCAAGTGGTCTGGGCCACGTCGCACGCGGTGTTGCACGCGCCCAGCGTGGCAGAGCAGCCCGTCGAGCAGGTCGCCTGGGTGGCGTTGCACGCGCCGCGGCAAGTGTTCCCAGTTGCCCCGCACGTCCCCTCGCAAGCGCTCTGGGTCGTGTTGCAGGTGCCAGTGCAAGTGGCCTCCGCCGCCGTGCACGCCGTGTCGCAGGCGCCCTCGGTCGTGTTGCACCCGAAGCGACAGGTCTCACCCGTTGCCGTGCAGGCTCCCGAACAGGTGGCATCGGTAGCGTCGCACCCTGCGTTGCACGCCGACGTGGCTGCCGTGCAGACGCCGGTGCAGGTCGCCTCGGTCACCGTGCAGGCGCCCGAACAACCATCACGAGTGGTATCGCAACCGAACTCGCAAGCGTCACGCGTCAGGCTGCAGCCGTCGTCACAGGCAGCATCGGGGACGAACCCAGTGCAGCTGTCGGAGGTGCACATGCCATCATCGACGCAGGGGTAGCCGCTCGGGAATGCGCAGGAGGGGTAGAACTCGAACTCGTCCTGACCTACGCAGACACCGATCGTGCACTCGAAGTCGGGTCCCTGGTACCCCGTCTCGCCACAAGTGCGGCCCGTGGTCAGCTCGACCGTAAAGCGGAGTGGCACCGACCCGAGCGGGATGGTCACGCCGGGCACGAAGTCGATAGTCCCAAGGTCGACCTCGGTCAAAATGGCCAGTTCCGGGTCCTCGTCGACCACGAGTGACACGGCGGCTTCTGCTTCTGCGAGACCGGCGAAGAAGTGGATCCGTGACCCGTAGTACAGTCCCCAGTCGTCGATGTCGCGATAATAGCCCATCGTATCGAAGGTCTGCCCTTGCGGGAAGAAGGGCTCGATAGCACTGCCCTCGAAGGGATTCCGGTCGTTCGTACCGCGGAAGTAGAGACCTCCCGAGTTGGACCGATCGATCAGCATGCTGCCATCGCCGAGGGTCAGCGATAGTTCCCCATCACTGAGGAAAGCCAGAAGCTCTCCGACCAGGGGGATCGCGGGAACCACCGACCCGTTGCCAAGAATCGAGAAGTCCGTGGCACTGGCCGGCACCGTCCCAGTGAACGGATCCGCGGCAAGCAGCCCACCGAGAATGCGAGGATCGATGGTCCCGTTCCGATCCGGATCGACGTCGATCAGGAACGTGCCGTCGAACGCGATGGGCACCCCGAATTCATCCAGGCTGAATTCCCCACCGACGTACATGCCCCCCGTAGCGTACATCGTCGACGTGACGGGCTCGCCCACGTCGGTGTCACCACGCCAGAGCTCGACCCCACTCTGGTTGTACAGGTTCTGATGGATCGAGCCCCCCGTCGCGTACACCTTCAGCGGACCCGCCGGGGGCGAGAGATCGCCCGCCATCGAGAAGAAGGACAAGGGGTCGCAGGGATCGAAGTAGAAACCGACGGCGTTGGTCTCGTCGCGACCGACCGTCGTCGTGCTACCCGGCAGGGTGAACGAGGGTGTGTCGAGGTTCATCAGGAAGGCGATCACCTCGAGGTCATCGGGAAGGGGCACCTCGCGGGGCTGAATCAGTTGCCGGACCTCGGCTCCCGTCATCACTCCGGCGTCGCTCACCACGGACGGACCAAACAGCAAGTCGGAGCCACCCAGGAAGTCGAATCCAGGCCAGGGCAACTGCGTCAACGTGCCGGAGAAGGTCCGTTCGTTGGTGTCGAAGGTCAGCGAGGGGCCGACCATGTCGAGCACGCGGTCCCCAAGGTTGAAGCCCACCGATCCGTTCGTGGTGTAGGTCCCGTCGCCATTGTCGGTCCAGCCACCCGGGGCGAGCAGCTCGATCGAGCAGTTGTTGATGTGCAAGACGGGGTTCGTGACCGCACCCTCGATCTCGCTGTCGCAGGCGGCACCCTCCCAGCCCTGGAAGCACGCGCACTCCGCGTCGCCTCCGGCGCTAACCGAGCACGCACCGTTCACGCACGGATTGGGATCGCAAGGATCGTCGATGGCGACATCGCAGGCCGCGCCGATCCAACCGGCATCACACTCGCAGGTGGGTCCCGCCACGTCCCCAACGCAGGTGCCATTCGCACAGGGATTGGGATCGCAGGCGTTCGGCGGAACCTCGCCGTTGCAGCGGGGGCCCGCCCACCCCGGGTCACAGTCGCAGACGAACGCATCCGCGGTAGGAGCGCAGCTACCATGGACGCAGGGATCGGGGTCACAGGGATCGCTTGCCTCCGCGCAGGTCGCACCACTCCAGCCGAAATCACAGTCGCACTCGTATCCATCATTCTGGTTCAGGCAGAGTCCGTTGACGCAAGGATCCGGGTCGCAGTGGTCCTCGACCACGATCGGCGTCTCGCAGGTCGCGCCGCCAAAGCCCACTCGGCAGTCACACGAGAAGCCGTCAGCCTGATTCACGCATGTCCCGTTGACACAGGGATCGGGATCGCAATGGTCGGTCACCGCAACGGGTTGGTTGCACAGCACCCCGCTCCAACCGAGCTCGCAAACGCAAGCCCCGGCAGCGACGTCGCAACTCCCGTACACGCACAGGTCTGGGTCGCAGGTCGAAGGGTTGCCGCCAGTCCCACTCCCGGCAGCGCCTCCATCGCCAGCGCCGCCGGTCGACGCTCCACCACCAGCATCATGGCCACCCGTCGCGGCGCCGCCGTTGACTGCACCCCCGCTGGCCGCACCGCCAGCATCGCTCCCCCCTCGCGGAACGGTTCCCCCATTGCTGCCGCCAGTAGCTTCCGCGCCGCCATTCGTGGCTCGCCCGCCGGCAGCCCCACCCGCTCCCGGTGTAGCCCCACCTTGTCCCCGTCCGCCAGTAGCCCCTGTGCGACCACCAGTGGCCCCATCGCGACCACCGGTGGCCTCACCGGGACTTCCTGCAGCCCCCGCCTGGCCGGTCCCGCCACTGCCTCCGCCATCAGAGCCAGAGCTGCCACCACACCCAACCAGCGCGACGGCGGCACCCAGGGTGCACGCTCCCATCCATCTTGAAGTCACCACGAATTCACCGCTCCCTTGCGGCTCCTGACACCGCGTTCTGGTGCCTAGAACTCGGCTTCTGGGCGTCAACGTCACGCCCGAGAACCGGACGGTTCTCGTTCGATGGCCGGTTCGTCCTTGCCGGCCAGCGAGAATGCGGAGTATGTGGATAGGTTGGCCAAGTGCCGAGCGAATCGTTCGTGCTATATGCCACTCGGCATGTGGCACCACACCTCACTAGGGTTCGCTCACGGCGTGATCGTGATGACAGCTTGCGGCATCCTCACGACGACAGCTTGCCAGTCGACAGAAGACCAGTCCGAATCGAATACCGGAGGCGCGGGCAACCACCCCCCTGACGGCTCGGGTGGCTTGGTTCTCGGCGCCGGAGGGTCCGGGAGCACCGGAGCGGTTTCGTCGCTGGCGGGAAGCAACGCAGGAGGTGCCTGCGCCAGCGCTCAGGCAACGGCCGAACCGCGCCCGGTGCGGCTTGCCGTCCTCTTCGATGCGTCGGGAAGCATGGGCGAGCTCGACTATCCCTGGCACGACCCCGAGGTGAAATGGGAACCGGTAGTGGCCGCCACGAACACCTTCTTGACCTCGCCCGACTCGGTCGGCGTCGAGGCATCAATGACCCTCTTCCCATCACTCGAGGATCGCTGCGACCCCGGCCAGTACGACACACCGCAGATCCCCTTCACCGAGCTTCCGTCACCCGTGTTTGGCGAGCTCCTCGACACAATCGTCCCCGATCGTGGCGGAACCCCCACCTGGGCCGTCCTCGCGTCGACGATCGACTGGCTCTTGCCCCTGGTCGAGGAGGACTCCGAAACCAGCTACGCCATCGTCCTCGTGTCGGACGGATATCCGCAAGGATGCTCGGACGACGACGACATGGACGTCGTCAGCGCCGAGGTCGCGGCGGTGGCGGACACCATTCCGACGTATGTCATCGGCGTCCGCAATCCGCCGGTCGAGGACGCGCCTGACAACGTCACGAATCTCCACCAGATCGCCGAAGCCGGGGGGACCGAGACAGCCTTCCTCATCGACACGGGTGACCCCGAGCAGACGCACCGCGACTTCCTCGCCGCCATCAACGGGATCCGAGGACAGAGTCTGTCCTGCAACCTCGGCTTGCCCGCGCCCCCCGCAGGCCGCGAGCTCGACCCGCGTCGCGTAAACGTGATCTACGAGAGCGGTGACGCGACGACACCGCTCGGGTACAGCGTGGGCTGCTCAGACGCCAACAGCTGGCACTACGACGACCCTGATCACCCGACAGAGATCCGCCTCTGTGACGCGACCTGCGCGACGATGAAGGCCGACCCCCGGGCTCGACTGGACATCGAGTTCGCCTGCGATCTCGTGATTCCCGAGCTGTACTGAGCAGTTCCCCTTCGCCTCGATCGTCCAGGCACAGCCGTACCTGGCGGCGCCTTCGCTGCCTCCGGTCCGAAGCCACGGTTCGACCCGGTACGACAACCCGGAGGTTCGTTCGGGGTTGTCGTACCCGATGTGATCGGGTGCCCAGTTCGGACGGGTGCGTCTCCCGGAACGAACTTGCGAACTACTGCACTGGGCTCAACCCAGAGCCAGATCTAGTCGTCGCAAGCTCGATGGGAAGTCGAGTCGCCCACGGCGCGCTCCTCCCGGCGTTGGCGAGCGCGCCGCTAGACCCGAGTCCACCTACAGTCGTGGGCTCTCGGGTGCGTCGACACCGCTGGGTGTGTAGCCGGGATCGGTTGTGAGGAGGACTTTGTCAGCGATGAAGCCATCCTCTCGCATGAAGACGCTAACCGTGTGTACGCCAGCCCCGCCGACCGTGATGGTATCGCCAACCCACTCGAGAGCGCCACTGCTACCGTAGTCGAGGTAGAGAGCCTCGGCAGACCCGTCGATGCCCGCGTGACACGAATCGCTGGCCCAGCCTTGACTGCTGGTCGAGGCGCCGCGAACCCAGATGTGCCAGGTCCCAGCGGTGACAAACTCGACGTCGAAGTCCAGTCGGGCTGCGTTGGCCTCCACGTCGGATTTCTGAGTCCTGGAATTGCCATTGTCCGGCCCCACCTGCACGCACGCTCCTCCGGAGGCGGACCCAAGCGCGAGCTCACTCCACGCATCCCCACTACTGCTGTCGGAGATGCTTCCGGAGAAGTGCTCAGCCTCCATGACGACTAGACCTCCCTGCTCGAAGAATGGCCCGGTGCCAGCAACAGCAACGCAGGAGTTCAGGCAGGCATCGTCGTCGTTTGTATTGCCATCGTCGCACTCCTCGACCCCGTCCCACACGTAGCCATCTCCGCAAGTCGCCTCCTCGCAGGTATCGAGGCAGGCATCGTTGTTGCTCGCATTGCCATCGTCGCAAGCTTCCCCAGCGTCGACGACCCCATCGCCGCACGTCGGAATCGGAGAGCCACAGTCCACTTCTGCCCCACCAATGATGAGATTCCGGTCCGCCGGACTCTGGTAGTAGTCGTTGGTGAACTCGATGGTAATCGTTTCGGTTCCTCCGAAGCTCGAGTAGGCGAACACGTAGGGCTGCATCGTCTCGTCATCGACGTAGATGTTGCCGATCACGGCACTCCCCATCGAGACGATCATGTTGGGAGCGGCGCCACCGGCGATCTCCCCCCGCGCCCAGACGGTCACGGTACCCTCTCCTGGGTCGAACTCATGCTGGAACGTCCCCACTCCGTTCGACCAAATGTTGTAGCCATCGCTGACGGCACCACCAGTCGAGAACTCCATGTTCCCCACTGGGTAGACCGCAGACTCGCACGCGCAGACCGGGCACGATCCACCGCAGTCCACGTCTTCCTCGTCTCCGTTCAGGATACCATCCGTGCAGGATGCCTCTGAAGCGCACGAGGCATCGCACCCGTCTCCGCCTACCGAGTTCCCGTCATCGCAGGCTTCGAATTCCGGATCGACCGTTCCGTCACCGCAATATCCGCCCTCCAGCTCGAGCGTCGCAGAGCAGTCGGCACTACATGCCGCACACGAGGGCGTCCCGTACGCACACGCTGTCTCCGTCACCGCGTTGCCGTCGTCGCATGCCTCACCGACGTCAATCGCTCCGTCGCCACAGTACGGCCCCACCAGGTTCAGCGCCACCGCGCAGTCGGCACTGCAAGCGGTGCAGGACGGCGTCCCGTACTCGCACGCCGTCTCTGTCACTGCGTTGCCGTCATCGCACGCCTCACCGAGGTCGCTCGTCCCGTCACCGCAGTACGGTCCCACCAGGTCGAGCACCTCCGAACAGTCGGCGCTGCAAGCGGTGCAGGCCGCCGTCCCGTACTCGCAGGCCGTCTCTGTTACTGCGTTGCCGTCGTCGCACACCTCACCGACGTCGCTCGTCCCGTCACCGCAGTACGGTCCCACCAGATCGAGCACGTCCGCACAATCGGCACTGCAGGCGGTGCAGGCCGGCGTCCCGTACTCGCACGCTGTCTCCGTCACCGTGTTGCCGTCGTCACAAGCCTCGACCTGGGCCTGCACGAAGCTGTCGCCGCAGGTCGAAACCACGCAGGACGTCAGGCAACCGTCGGTGTTGCTGGCGTTGCCATCGTCACACTCCTCCACGCCATTCTGGACGAACCCGTCCCCACATGCGGCCGCCACGCAGGTGTCCAGGCACCCGTCGGTGTTGTCAGTGTTACCGTCGTCGCACGTCTCGCCGGGATCGACCGTACCGTCACCGCACACGTACTCAACCTGACAGCTCTCGTCACATCCATCGCCTGCGGCAGCATTTCCATCGTCGCAGGCCTCGCCGGAGTCGAGCACTCCATCACCACACTCACCACCTGCGGCGAACGTGACGCGGAACTTGCCACCAACACCGGCCGGCAGGGTTAGCGTCCGACTCGCAGCATCGAAATTGGTATAGGGAGCGCCATCGAGCGTCACGGCAGTGATCCGCAGAAGCTCATCCTCGATCGCGAGCGGGGTCAGGCGGATCTCCTGGGACTCGTCCGAGGCTGGGAAGCGATAGTGAAGACTCACCGGCTCCCCATGCACGAACAGGTTGCCATAGAGATAGATGTAGTACCCCATCTCGATGGAGTGGTATCCGGAGTTGAAGAGCCCGCCCTTGTCCGGCTGGGTGAGCGAACTCCCGTCGCGGCTCACATCGGAGTAGGCCTCGCCGTACACCGGATCGAGCTGGTGGTTCATGAAGAAGCTCACTGAGCCATCCGCCACCTCGAGCAGCATGTCCCGATCCACCTGAGACGATGCCGCGTGGTATCCGATCAGACCAGAGGTCACCCCCTGCTCGAGCATCCAGTTGTTCTTGTCGGTGTTCGTCGTCGCGCCAGTCTGCCAGTTCACCTTCGAGTACGGCCCCCCGTAGACGTGGTCGTACCCACCGTTCTCCCACATGTCCCACATGATCGCGTCCGCTCCGTCCTTGTACGCGGTGCGGGTCGGGTCCATCAGGTAAGAGCGGTAGAGACACCACGCCGTCTTGTAGTGATGACCGGGCTCGGAGATCGCCTGGCTGTAGTCAACGCTCCAGTCGGTATCGAACACCTCGGGGAACCCGACCCCGGAGCTGGGCATCGCCCCGACCATGTGCTCGACAGCCATGTCGGCGAGCTCGAAGTGCCGCGCACGGTGGGCGGGCGCTTCCGTCATCAGCGCCACGAGCATCGAGTGGGTGGTGATCGCGTCGACCGTGGGGGTGAATCCCTTCCCCCAACCGTCACTCCAGTCGCGCGACGCATGGGTGAAGTAGCCGGTCGCGTTCGGGTCCCACAGACGAGCGTAGTTGGACTCGAGCCCGCGATTCAACCACACCCAGTCGTCCTCGGATCCGTCTCCCCAGTCCGTGTGCCCGCCGGTCACTTCGGCCATCGCCGCAATTCCGACCAGCGCGTAGTGCTGCTGGAAGCTCCACCAAGCGTCGTGATGACCCCAATGCGGGATGTACCCTCCCTGGATGTCGGTCGCGAAGAGCCACCCGTCGTCCCATCCGTGATCGTAGAGGAACTTCAGCGCATGGTGCGCGTCATCGAGATAGCTCTCGTCCCCCGTGAGGGCAAACGCGCGTGTGAACGCATAGCCAAGCCTGGACTGGGCGCAGAGTGACTTCGTGTTGGTGCTGGTCGGATGCCCTTGCCGATCGATGTACGTGTAGAAGCCACCGTTGACGTCATCCCGCGCCTGACGCCGAAACGCCGCGATGTCCTCTACGAACGAGATCGCCAGATCGGGGTCGTTGAGGTAGGGACTGGCGGGCTGGTATTGTTGACCCACGCTGTACTGCACGTCGACATCGACCGGGGACGGAGGGGTAGCGGCGTCGTGGGTGATGGCGAGCATCCCGAGATGATCGCCGGCAGCAAGCGCCGCCGCGTCACCCATCACCGTGACGGTCACGGCGTCCCCGCTGGCGAGGATCCCAGAAGCCGGAACAACGGTCAGCCAGGTGGGGCTCGCCGCAATGCTCCAGTTCACGACTCCGGTCGAAGGGTTCTCGAGCACGAGGGCGTCGGTGGCCGTCTCGCCGACACCCGAAGCGAGGTGGACCGGTCCCGCGTCAATGCTGAGTCCCGGGTCTTCGGTGACTTCGCGCAAACTCACGTTGTCGATGTGGAAGGTCCCGGCGTTCAGGCCGCAGTTGAACTCGACGCGAGCCGCCGGATCGTCCGGCTCGGTCATGTCGAAGGTGAAACTGTAGTGGGCCAGAGACGACGTCAGCGCCACCGCGGGACCGTAGTCAGGGAAGTAGCTCGTGTAGTCACCGCCATCCTCTCCAACATTCACCACCATGGACTGGGTCCCACCGTTTTCGGGGCCGCGGTAGGCGTCGAACGAGAAGGCGTAGGTCTTGCCCTGCTCCAGCGGCAGTCCCCCCTGCATGAACTGCACGTTCCACCACTCGCTGCCGGGGGTGGTTACGGCGATCTGGTAGTGGCCACCGACGACACTCCCGGAGGAACTCCCACCCCACCGACCAAGAAACCAGCTGTTCGCGCCAGCCGCGAAATCGCCGTTGACAATCAGCTCGTCACCGAGGCGCTGCTGGAGCGCCCCGACCTCTCCAGACGGCTCTGCCTGGCCGCAGGCAGTCACGGCGAGCAGCGCCATGGCTGCTCCGCTGCGACCCGCTCCGCGCCAGCAGGAAGTGGCGGACACTGACGGCCCCAGGCGCGTATCCTTGCCTCGATTCGACCTTTGCATTTGCATCACCCGTTGCGGATTGACAATGCGCGCAACTTTCGCGCATTCGAGTTCTCGGCCCTGTCGACAATCGCGGAGCACTACTCGCGGCCACCAGGCGAGGCAAGTGCGAGTCCGATTCGCGACGAAGCTGGAGTGGAGCCAGCGCTCACCCGGACACCGCGAACCTCCATCGTGTTGATGTCGATCACAATTCCAGTGGAACGCAGGACTGCCCCATCGTGCAGAGTGGAGCTGTGAGCTCTGGCTCAGCTCTGGCTCAACCCGGTCACCAGCTTCCGCGGTCCCTCGTCCGGACGTCACGACACGCCAGCGTCCCCCGCCAAGAGTCCCTCACTCGCGCTGCGATCCTCCATCGCGGGCATGACGCTGGTCGAGCTCGCGGATGGCGTCGATGTCGAGCTCCCGCATGGATGCCTGCGCGAGCGCCTGGCGTAGCCCGGGATCGGCACAAGCATCGACCACTACCTGGACTCGCGCGTGGAAGTTGGCGTCGGCGCTGTGGGCGAGGGAGAAGACTGCGGCCACTCGGCGCGAGGGCGCTTCACCCGGGCTCTCCGCAACCCGCACCAGATCATTCAACACGAGCGGGGCGCCGCGGTATGCGGAACCGACCGCGACGGCTCCCTCACCTCGACCCACGCGACGCAGCATCTCCTTCCAGTCGCCAGCCTGCCGCTGACCAGGCACCGACAGCAAGCGCAGACGCACTTCGTCGCCCAATCGCTCGCGCCACAAGCTGCGACCCTCGTTGAGCCTCGTCCTCGCCGCGCGAGCGTCTTCAGGAGTCGCTGCCCGAATCCGTAGGGTGGGTCGGCCGCGGCACTTGATGAGAAGGTCTCGTCCCTTGCTTCGCACACCGACAACCGCGCCGAAGGGCACGAAGGTGCGCCGCAGCACGGGACGCTCCACGAGCACCCCATCGTTGCCAATCGTCAGGTGGGTGACCCGAGCGGGAAGGAGAATCAGGACCACAATCACAGCCAACACGACGAAAGCAGCAGCTAGCTGCGCCAGGCCGCGTCCAAACCCACCGAGGCCCTCGGAAGCCGTAAGGAGAAGCACCACGAAGGTGCCGGCGAGCAGGAATCCTCCCCCCACCAGCACCGCCGCGAGCGCTGCGCAACCCGCCGCCCGGCGCTCGTTCCGAGTTCCGCGCGGGATTGCCAGCTTCACCGCTCGCTGCGCAGGACTGGTCGCCGCCGCCTGCAGGAGCGCCTGGGCCTCCCGCCGCGATGCGACCGCGATGGTCACGACAACGTCACCCGCGAACCGCAGTGCCACACTCGGTCCCGCTCGGGATTCCTCACGCCAGCCGGCAAGGGGGGGATCCAGCATCAACTGCTCGGCGTCAGTGACAACCTCCACCGCGTTCTCGTGAACCACGATCCCGCCCGGCTCCCCGAAGCGGTCCCGAGCACCACGTCGCAGTCCGGCCAGAGCGTAGACGCTCGCGGCCATTCCCACCAACGCGGCCAACAGCCACATGGGCGAGAGCGAGGGCCAGACGACGAGCACCGCCGGCGTCAGGAGGAGCGCAATGAGCGAGCAGACGAGCCATCCGCCGCTGCGCCTTCGTCGCCGGCCAACTCGATCCACGCCAATCGATTCGCTCTCCAGGGCGAAGGGGTCCATCTGGTCCTCGGTCTCTGGGCCCGAGAGCAACTCGGTCTTCACGCGGTTGATGGCGTAGACTCGACCATCTCGGGGGCGTCGGATCAAGCCATCGCGCTTCCCTCCCTTCGGAGACCGGCCCCGAGGGGTCCGCCACCGAACCTCTGCGCGTGTGCCTCTTCGTCGCGGAGCTCAAAGATCCGGGGGGAGCGCGAGCTTCAGCTACGGCACGCCAGCCGAACCCGGAATCGCAGGGGAGTCGCCAAGCGTTGGGCCCAGTGGGGGATCTTGTGCCGCCCCCTGTGGGGAGTCCCCCACGCGGCGCGGTCGGGCACCCACGCTCGGGACTCCGCGCGGGCGTGGGCGCCGGGACACGGGCGGGAGGGAACACCGACACGCCCCCCGCAGAAGGAGGGAAATCAGGCCCGGTTCCGGACCGCTCCAGCGGCCTGACTCCGCCGCGAGCGTGTCTCCGACCTGCGCGTCACTGACGGCACGCTGGTTGCTGTCTCTCCTAGCGAAACGCGAACGGGAGCACGGCGATGTTCAAGGTTACTAGCAGCAGTCTTCGGGTTCTGGTCAGCAGCATGGTTCTGGTCGCGATGGTGACCTCTTGCGCCACGACGACGACGACGACCCCCGCAGCCGAGCTCGATTCACCCCGCGAGGCGGTCGTGGCGATGCAGACCGTCGCCCCCCGCCTGGAGCAGGAGAGCGCCTCGCCCGAGAGCCTCTCGATCCCCAGCCTGTCCACGAGCGACGACGACTCCCCGGCGACCGCCGATGTCCCCGAGCGCGATACCGACGGCGCATCGGAGAGCGCACCGCAGCCGCAGCGCGTGCTGCGCCGGATCCAGAACGGCGAGCTGAACCGCGCGCTGGTCGCCAAGGCGAGCGAGATCATCCACGAGCACCACGACGAGCCCTTCGGCACCGAGATCCCCTTCGAGATCGACGGCCGCGAGTACGTCGGCAAGATCGAGCGTCACTACCACCCCGAGGGCGGTCAGCTCCGCCCCTGGGGCTACCACCCCGGCTGCTCGCTGTTCGTGGTCGAGGACGCGAGCTGAGAGGGCTCAGGGCGCTGGGCGGTCCAGCTCGCCCATCAGGTAGGTCATCGCTGGACGTGACGAGCCGTTCCTCACGAGCCCACTATCCGGAGCCAGGCTCCAGGTCGATCCGAAAATCCAACCCCAGACGGTGATGCCCTTCACGAACTCGGCATCACGGAACATCGGATAGTAGGACTCGTAGGCGCGCAGCTGCTGCTGGTCGTCCGAGTAGCTCAGATCCATTTCCGTGATGTAGACGGGGAGCCCCGTGTCCTCGTGGAGCTTGTTGAGCAGATTCTGCACGTTCTGCGGCGAGTTAGCAGAGTGATCCAGGTCGTGCGCCTGCGCGCCCACCGCGTCGATCGGTCCGCCGTTGCTGAGAACGGTATTGACGATGTCGATGAAGTGCTGATTGTCGTTGGACCACTCGATGTTGTTGAAGTCGTTCAGGATCAGGATGGCGTCGGGACAGGCATCGCGCGCCCAAAGGAAGGCGTTCGTGATCCACTGCCAGTCGCCGTTGGTTCCTCCGCCGATGGCGTTGGCGTAGCTCGGCGTGGTGTGCGGCGGTGGCTCGTTGACAACGTCGATCAGGCGCGTGTTCGGATAGCGCTCGCAGAACGCTTCCATCCAGGCACGCACGTGCTCTTCCGAGGAAACCCCGCTCGGCTGCTGGGGGCCCCAGATGAACGTGTGCTCCTTGAAGATGATGCCGTGCTGCTCGGTGTAATCGTAGATGGCGTCGAGCGAGCTCCAGTTGAACCCACTATTCGGGTTGGACTGCACGGAGCCCCACTTGCCCTCGTTCTCGGGGGTGATCTGGTCCCAGTAGTCGGCGTAGGTGAGCCCATCCGCGTCCACGCGATATCTCGTCGTGATGTTGCCGACGAACTTCGGCAGCTCGCCGGGCGACGCCCCGCCGGTCGGTTCGCTGCCACCGGTCGGTTCGCTGCCGCCCGTCGGTTCGCTGCCACCCGTCGGTTCGCTGCCGCCCGTCGGTTCTCGCCCGCCGGTCGGTGCTCGGCCCCCCGTTGGTGCCCGGCCTCCCGTGGGCGTAGCACCCCCGGTCGCCACCACGCCACCGGTTGACTCCAACCCTCCGGTGGCAGCGCCTCCGGTCGCCGGAGCACCGCCGGTTCCGGACCCGCCCGTGGCCCCGTCGAAGCACGAGCCAGCCTCGCAGGTCTGTCCACTCAAGCAAGCAGCACCGCAGGCGCCACAGTTCAGAGGGTCGGAGGACAGCGACACGCACTCACCGCCGCAGTCCGACGCCCCAAACTGACACGAATCCGCGTCGCCATCGGACTGGTCACTGCAGCCGAGTACGGCGAGCAACGATATGAGCGACGTCCAACCAACTCTGATTCTCATGTCCACGCGCAGATCGCCTTTCCGAAAGGCCCAGGGGGGGGCATCACGATCGTGCGGCACGCGCGCAGTGTAGGACAGGGGACCTCTTCCTCCCCCACCCGCTGCAGCTTTCTACGATGAGGAGAACGCAGATGCGTCGACTCGACACACCCTTGATGGATTCATCCATCGAGGACGGCGAGTCGACGCAAGCAATCGAGTTAGTCCAGGATCTGACCCGTTTCTCCCCCTCGGGATGCGTGTGTGGAGCGCGCAACGAGCACGCTTCCTGTAGGAGCATGTAGTCAGATGAAGGCGCCCACGGGGTCTATTTCTGGAGCGGGTGTCAGACATCGTCCCAGCATGCCATCGCGATTCTGACCCTCGCTGCGCCTCTTCGGTCGGACCGCTCTCCACTGCTTGACGGCGAGCCCGTCATTGCGGGTCGCGCGCGGCGCCGGCGAAGCGCAATCCCCGCAGCTGGAAGCAGCAGGAGGAATGACCACGGCGAACTCGACCAGCGCACTGGGGTGCTGCGCCCGTAGCCGCCGCCCTCGAGAATCGTGCCCAGACCTGCGAGGCTCTCCTCCCTGATTCGAGAGAGCGTCACTGTCCACGTCCTGGAAGTCGGCACCCATCGGTGTCGCTGTCGGGGCAGCGGACTGCCGCCCTGATCGGGATCCACCGCATCATCGAGCCGCCGGTGGCCGCCGTCCGCGCGACGCGCCCACCACCTTCGTCTTGTCCTCCCGCTTCGACGACCGAAGCAGAATGACGGCACCACGCCGCGCTACTCGCGCGTTCGCCAGCAACCGGGCGAGTAGTAGTCACGACCGCAGCGAGGGGCACTCGTTCCCAGGCTCCCGGTCCCATCTAGCCGAACAAGCGCACGGTTCGGCCACGACTCCCTCAGTGGCGACGCGCACGCTTCCAACGCACTACTTCGTTGCGAGGGTGGTGACCACCGCTTCCGCGAGCTCCTGGAGCGTGTATGGCTTCGCTATGAAGTGCAGCCCATCGCTTGGCACTCCATGGTCCGCCACAACGTCCCGGGTGTAGCCCGACGTGTAGATCACCTTCATGTTCGGCGAACGGTTCAGCAGCCGTCGCGCCAGCTCGTGGCCACTCATCGCCGGCAAGACCACATCGGTGAGCAGGAGGCTGATGACTCCAGAGTGCTGCTCCGCAAGGCGGATGGCCTCGTCGCCGCGCGAAGCTGCCAGCACCCGAAATCCGAGACGATTCAACTGTCTCACCGCCAGTCCGCGAACGGACGGGTCGTCCTCCACGACGAGCACCGTCTCCCCTCCTCCTACCCGGGGAGGCGGGCGTTGAGACTGGCGGTGGGTGGCCGGCTCGAAAACGGCTGGGAGAGCGACGCGAAAGCAGGAACCCTGCCCAGGGGTCGACTCGACGGAGATGCTCCCTCCGCTTTGCTCGACGATCCCCAGCACCATCGACAATCCGAGCCCGCTGCCTCGCCCGACTTCCTTGGTGGTGAAGAACGGCTCGAAGATTCGCTCCAAGAGCTCCGCGTCCATTCCTGCCCCCTGATCCTTGACCAGGAGCTCCACCGTGCCTTCCGTGCGAGTCCCATCGTCATCCGCTGGACCGGCCACCTCGATGCGCAGCTCGCCGCCCCGAGGCATCGCGTCGCGAGCGTTCACGGCGAGATTGATGACCACCTGCTCCATTTGCGTTACGTCAACCCGCACCGTGGTGCGTGGAGCCGATACGGACGTCACGAGGTGAACGTCCTCACCAAGCAGACGCGCCAACATCGGCTCGAGCTTTCGAACCACCCGGCCGAGCTCCACGACCTGCGGCTCGATCACTTGGCGGCGCGAGAAGGCTAGTAGCTGCTGGGTGAGCTCCGAGGCGCGGGTGGCCGCGCCCACGATTTCCTCCACGTCGCAGCGCATGGGCGCGTCGGACGGAATGTCATCGAGAAGCAGCTCCGTGACCCAGAGGATCGTGCTCAGGATGTTGTTGAAGTCGTGGGCGATGCCTCCCGCGAGGCGACCAATGCTCTCCAACTTCTGTGACTGGTGCAGTTGACTCTCGAGATTCTTCCGCCGCTCCTCGGCGCGCTCGCGCCCCACCACGCTGGAGATCGTCGCGCTGACCAGGTGGAGAAGCTCGAGCTCCTTCTCGAACCAGTGGCGCGGCACGGACCAGTGAAACCCGAGCACACCCAACTCCACGCCGTCGGACACGAGGGGCAACCAGACGAGCGACCGAACCCCCTGGGCGTCACACCGTTCGCGAAAGACATCTGGGAACTCGCCAACTTCGGAGATCGCGATCGGTCGTCGCGCTGGCAACTGCTCGCGGACCCAGGTCGACGCAGCGGCCAGCACCGTGGCTGGGGAGGAGGTCGGCGGCGGAGGGTCACGCCGACGCCAGACGTTGGCCACCACCCACGGTCCATCGACCTTGTCGAAGAGGGCCACGTAGGCCTCGTCGGCGTCGACGAAGCGACCCAGACGTTCCAGAGCTGCGTCGAGCCCCGCGGTCAGTGCGTCGGGGGCAAGGTCGACGAATTGATTCGCAGTGTCAGCAATCAGCTGGCGATACCTCGCCTCCAGGAGCAACGCCTGCTCGCTTCGCTTGCGCTCCGTGATGTCCCGCGCCACCCCGACGACCCCGATGCAGTCGCTCCCTTCCTGCAAGGGAAAGTACTCCGCTTCCAGAAAGCGAGTCCCCTCTCCTGGATACTCGAGGGATGTCTCGAAGCGCACACTTTCGCCAGCCAAGCATCGTTTCAGGTGGGGCTCCAGACGCGCGAAGGCCTCGACACCAACGATCTCGCTGAAGTGGCGCCCCAGCACTTCGTTCTCGCGGAGGCCATGCTTCGCCAGATAGGCAGCGTTCGCGAACAGGTAGCGAAGTTGCTGGTCCAAGCCCGCGAGGAGCTCCGAAGAGCTGTCGGCGGCGAGCTTGAAGCGCCGCGCAGCAAGCTCGGCTTGCTTTCGTTCGGTGATATCCCGAGTCGCACCGAGGATCCAACACGGCCGACCATCGGCCCCTGGCAGGAAGCGAACGTGGATGCTCGCCCACATGAGCGAACCGTCCTTCCTCGGGACCTGGGCATCCCAAGTCCAAGCTTCCCAGGCCGCAGGATCACCCGCCTCCGCCTCCGCCAGCCGGCGCCTGTACTGCTGCTGCAGCTCCTCTCTGACCGCACTCGCCACCAGATCCCGCGGGGACCGTCCAAGCAGCTCTGCGGGAGAGTAACCCCGCTGATGTTGGACGGACGGGCTCACGTAGATGTAGCGGAGCTCCAGGTCCAACACCCAGACGACATCGGCTACATTCTCCGCGACAAGGCGATGCAGCTCTTCCTCGGACGGCAATGTGCCACCCACGTCGGCTGTGGTCGCGACCCGTGACCGCCGGGAGTGCGCTTCCGTTCCCACTCTGGTCGTTCCTCGGATTCGACGCTACCACACGACCAGACAGCTCGAACGGCGAGGTCGCGGCCGGCTCAACTCGAGAAGGTCCACGTCCGGCCCGCGGACCGCCGCCTCCGGCGGGCGGGAGGAACCCTCGGTTGAAGGAAGAAGGATGTGGCGACATGGCCCTCCGGGAGAAGCCCGCACCCTCGGGTTGACATGGGAACTCGCCCGGAGTGCGCTTCGACTGGTGGGCCACCGTAGGATCCACTGTCGCGGAATCGTCCAAGCAAGCAATGACCGACCAGCACGCGCGGGCAGGAGACGTCGAGGTAGCCAAAGTGTTGACCGCCGCCCGCAGTCGCCGCTGGAAGCGTTGGGTCGGACGGGGAGCGGCAGCGGGAGCGCTTGCCGTCGCTCTCTGGACCGGGCTCGCGTGGCGATCGTCCGCGGCCGGAGCAAAGGCGATCGAGTACCAAACCAAGGCCGTCGAACGTGGCGACCTCGATGTCACCGTGACCGCCACCGGTACGCTCGACGCGCTGAACTCGGTTGAGGTCGGCGCAGAGATCACCGGCAAGGTGCTCGCGGTCAACGTGGAGTTCAACGACCACGTGAAGGAAGGCCAAGTCCTCGCCACCATCGACACTGAGACTTACTCGGCGCAGGTCGACGAGGCGCGCGCACGCCTCACCGCAGCGCACGCCTCGCTGGCCAACTCGAAAGCCTCCGCCACCGAAGCGAAGCAGAAGGCACTGCGCCTGAAGAAGCTCCACGACCAAGGCTTGGCGTCAGACCAGGACCTCGAGGCAGCAAACGCCGCCTACGAGCGCGCCAAGGCAGCCGTGCAAAGTGACAGCGCCCAGGTCACCCTGAGCCAGGCCTCGCTGAAAGTAGCCAGCAGCAACGTCGGCAAGGCCATCATCCGTTCTCCCATCGACGGCATCGTGCTGGACCGCAGCGTCGAGGTGGGACAGACGGTCACCTCGGGCCTGCAGACGCCAGTGCTCTTCGTGCTCGCCACCGATCTGACCGCCATGCGCCTCGAGATCTCGATCGACGAGGCGGATGTCGGATTGGTACAGGTGGGACAACCCGCCACCTTCACGGTCGACGCCTACCCGGGGCGAGAGTTCACATCCCAGGTGCTGGCGGTCAAGAACATGCCCACCGCCGACTCGTCCGTGGTGACCTACGAGGCCTGGCTGTCGGCCGACAACCAGCAGCGCTTGCTGCGCCCGGGCATGACCGCCACGGCGCGCATCGTCGTGCGCTTCGAGAAGAACGTGTTGTTGGTGCCCAACGCCGCGCTGCGTTTCACGCCGCCCGCCTCAGCCGAGAACGCCGGCTTCGGCCTCCGGCTCCCCGGTCCGGGTCAGCGCGGAACCGCGCGCCGCACCCAGGACGAGGGAGCCAGCCCCGCACCGGACGCCAAGACGCGCACGGTGTGGGTCCTCGACGGAGCCAGCGACCCGCGGCCCGTCCCAGTCGAGACCGGAGCGACCGATGGCAAGCGCACCCAGATCGCAGGTGGCCCACTCGACGTCGGTGCGCCAGTCATCATCAACGCCATCGAGGCGACCGAGAAGCCGTGATCGTTTCCGATCCAGGCACCGCGGTGCTCGACGAGCGTCCCGTGGTCGAATTTCGAGGGATCGAGAAGATCTATGGCCGCGACGACTACGCGGTGCGCGCTCTCGACGGGGTCGATCTGAAGATCCGCCGCGGCGAGTTCGTGAGCATCATGGGCGCAAGTGGGTCGGGCAAGAGCACCGCCATGAACGTCATCGGCTGCCTGGACTCTCCCACGGCGGGCACCTACCTGTTCCGCGGTGTGGACGTCGCCCGACTCGATCCGGACGGGCGAGCGCTACTGCGCCGACACTTCATCGGCTTCGTCTTCCAGGGATTCAACCTGCTCGCCCGGACCAGTGCCCTGGAAAACGTCGAGTTGCCATTGGTGTACCGGCGGGTTCCGGCCCGCGAGCGACGCCGCCAGGCGCTCGCCGCGCTCGAGCTCGTGGGGCTGGCCGACCGCGCCACTCACACCAGCGCCGAGATGTCCGGCGGCCAGAAGCAGCGCGTGGCCATCGCGCGTGCACTGGTCACCAACCCCTCGCTGCTGCTCGCCGACGAACCCACCGGCAACCTCGACTCGACGCGCAGCGTTGAGATCATGGAGCTCCTCGCCGATCTCAACCAAGAACGAGGCATCACCATCGTGATGGTCACGCACGAGGCAGAGATGGCCGCCTTCGGTTCCCGGGTCATTCACTTCCGGGACGGCAAGATCGTCACCACGGAGGATGCCTCATGATCTGGCTGACGATCGTGATGGCCCTGCGCGAGATACGCCGCAATGCCCTCCGGTCCTTTCTCACCATGCTCGGCATCGTCATTGGCGTGGGCGCGGTGATCACGATGGTGACGATCGGCAAGGGGGCCACCGCGAAGGTACAACAGGACGTGAGTGCGCTGGGAGAGAATCTCCTGATGGTCCGGCCCGGCGCCGACCGCCACGGCCCCGGCGGAGTCCGAGGCTCGGCCGCGGCCTTCGAGCAGGCGGACGTCGAAGCCATTCGCGCCGAGGTACCCGGAGTCGCCGCCGTATCCGGCTCGGCGAGCAAGTCGGCGACGCTCATCTATGGAAATGCGAACTGGACCACGTCCGTCACCGGATGCGAATCCGACTACCTCGACGTGAAGGACCGCGTGATCGAGGAGGGCCGCGCCTTCCTCCCGCAGGAGCAAGGACAGCCCGTGTGCGTGATCGGCGCCACCGTGCGGCGCGAGCTATTCGGCACGACCAGCCCGCTGGGCGAGCGCCTCCGCGTAGGACGCGTCAGCTGCCTCGTCATCGGCGTCCTCGCCACGAAGGGGCAAGCGGCCATGGGCATCGACCAGGACGACCTGGTACTGATGCCGCTCGTCGCCTTCCTCCGCCGGGTCTCGGGCACTCGAGAGATCCCCAGCATCGAGATCAAGGCGGAAGCCGGCCAGTCCATCACGGTGGTGCAGAGCACCGTCGAGTCACTGCTGGCCGAGCGCAGACGGATCGCGCCCGGCGCCGACCACGACTTTCACGTCCGCAACGTCCAGGAGATCGCCAACACGATGGGCGCCATCACGACCACCCTGACCGCGCTACTCGGAGGCATCGCCGCGGTCAGCCTCCTGGTCGGCGGGATCGGCATCATGAACATCATGCTGGTCAGCGTGACCGAGCGGACCCGAGAGATCGGGACCCGCCTCGCCATCGGCGCACTCGCCAGCGAGGTCATGCTCCAGTTCCTCGTCGAAGCGATCGTGCTATCGCTGCTTGGGGGACTGATCGGCATCGGGTTTGGACTGGGGCTGTCCCGCCTCGCCACCAGCTCCTTTGGACTGCCCTTCGTCATCGCCCCCGACGTGGTGCTCGGCGCGTTCGCCTTCTCGGCAATGGTGGGCATCGTCTTCGGCTACCTTCCCGCGCGCAAGGCCGCGCAGCTCAACCCCATCGAGGCGCTCCGCCATGAATGACCATCTCCTTCGCGCAACGTTCGTCTTCTGCTGCCTCGGATGGACCGGGATCGCAGCAGCACAGACTACGCCTCCATCCGCCGTCGGCAGCGAGGCCTCGCCAGTGCGCGACGGTCTGACGACTCACGAGGCGGTGACCACCGCGCTACGCCAAAACCCTGGCTTCTACTCCCAGGTACTGGCGCGGGACGCGGCAGCTCAGCGCGTCGACCTGGAAGCAGGTGCGTTTCCCTGGGAGTTCCAGGCCGACGGCGGCTACACGCACGCGGAGAACCCTTCTCTCGGTCCCAATCGAACCGTCGTGACGTCCACCAACGACACCGTCTCGCTCGGTTCGCAGGTGGAGAAGACCTTCCCGGCGGGCACCGGATTGCGCTTCCGGGTGCAGGGCGATCGCTACGACACACGACGCCCGAGCTCCTCCCTCGCCACGGGGGATTCCAGTATCTCCCGCGGCATCGGCTACGAGATGTCGGCGCGCGCGACCGTGACCCAACCGCTGCTGCAGGGACGCGGGCGCCGGACCAACCTCGCCAATCTGCGCGCGGCACGCATCACCCGCGTGCAAACCGAGCGGGCCGTGGAGAACCAGGCGAGTGCGCTCGCCGCCGACGTGCTCGTCGCCTACTGGGAGCTCTGGTACGCGAACCGCGCGGTCGAACTCGAGCGGAGCGCCCTGGCACTCGCCCAGCAACAGCAGCGTGAGGCGCAGGCTCGGCGTGAACAGGGCGCGCTCGCCCCGGTCGACGTGCTGACGTTTGACACGCGGGCGGCGGAGCTGAGAGAAGCCGTGGTCGCGGCCGAGGCCACCGAACAACAGCGCCGCATCGCGCTCGAGCAGCTGCTTGGAGGAACTCGCGTCGACGTACTGCTCAGCACACCGCCAGCGCACGTCACGATCCCCACAGAAGAGGCAGTCGTGAGGCGTCTGGAGCAGCAGTCTCCCGAAATCGCCGAGCTGCAGGAACGCTTGCGACTAGCCGAGTCCAACGCCGAGTTCGCCGGCGAAGGCTTCCGTGCTCGGCTCGACCTGGAAAGCTACGTGGAAGCGCGGGGCCTCGGCAACGAGCGACTGCCCCCAGCCGCCGAGTAGGTGGCAGGGCTCGATGCCGTGAGTGGCCACGTCGGTCTGGTCTACCGTACGCCCCTCGATCGCCGGCGGTGGAGCGCAGCGCGCGCCGAGGCGAACCTCGAGACCAGCATCGCGAGGAGCAACCTCGAGAGCGCGCGGCAACGACTCCGCGCCGAGGCGGCAACACTTCTCAGCCAGGCGGCAAGCGCGGAAGCCAGTCTCGAGGCCGCGCACTCCACCGTCTCGATCGCCGAGCGCCAGTTCGAGGCCGAGCGCCAGCGCTTCGCCGCCGGCGCCTCCACCCCGATCCAGGTGCAAGAAGCAGAGGACTCGCTGCGCCAGGCTCGCCACCGCGCCGAGCGCGCACGGATCACGCTGGTGCAAGCCGCCGTGGATCTCGACCACGTGACGGGAGCGCTCCGCGACCAGTACGCTGCCGCGATCGCCGCCGCGGAGTGACCGGACCGCCAAGTAGCCGAGGCTATCGAGCGCCTGCTACCAACCCAGCGCCTCGATCATCTGATCGCCGTAGCGCTGACCCATGAGGATCACCGATGGGTGATCGAAGTGGTACTGATCCAGAACGTTGGTCCCCTCCTGGGAGACCCAGTAACCCATGGGCAGCATGTCGGCCGCCTGGTGAACCAGGTTGTTGTGGCCACCACAGCATCCTCCCTGCGGGAGTTCGCCGAGGATGAAGGGAACCTCGTAGTCGACACCGAAAGCCGCTTTCACCTCGTCGTACAGCTGCACCACCTTGCCAGGCCACGAGCTCTGCCCGCTGTCGGACTCGCCCTGATGGAAGATGATGCCCGCGAAGTGGCCGTTCTCCGCCTGCTTCGCCTGCTCGATCTTGTTGAGGATCATCTGATGGTGGGTGCCGCCAGAGATGAAGGTGTCGATGGACTCCCCGCTCTCCGCGGTCCCGACGAGACCGACCGAATCTCCCACGGGAAGCGCATCGAGCAGCGTCTTGGCGAACCACATTCCCGGACCGACACTGGTGGACATGTTCCAGCCCCTCTCGCCGGGACAGTCGTTCAGCGGCGGGTTGGCAATGTTCCATTGTCCGGCAGGCTGGTTGCAGCCGCCGAGAACCAGCAGGCGGTCGTCGCTGTTGCGATCCCCTTCCTCATTGGCAGCCACACCAGCCATGTTGGACTGCCCCATCAGCATGAAGATGTGAAACACCGGATCGGATCCCGATCCCGCGCCGCCGGTACCGACGCCCCCCGTGCTGCCCCCGGCTCCCCCGGTGCTCGTTCCTCCCGTGCCCGGGTCGACACCCCCGGTGGCCAGGCCACCCGTGCCCGGGTCCGCACCTCCGGTGGCCATGCCACCCGTTCCGGGACCGTTCCCGCCCGTGGCCACGCCACCCGTCCCGGGGCTGACACCGCCGGTCGGGAGTCCACCCGTGCCGGGGTTGGTGCCCCCGGTCGGCAGTCCCCCGGTGGCGGGGAGGGCCTGTCCACCCGTCCCAGTTCCATCCCCCCCTGTGGCCACCCCACCTGTGCCGATGTCCATTCCCCCCGTGCCCACACTACCAGTCGAGAACGATTCACCCGGATCGGACGACTCCGAACTGCAAGCGGCAACCGCCAGGAGTGTTGCGAGGGAAACGAAGGGAACGATTCGGGACTGAGTTCGGCAGGTCATCTGAATCACTGTGAGCAACCTGAGAGCAGGCATCCGTGGTTGAGATGCCCGCGACCCGCCTATTTGATCGCGAGGGACCGCCGCGACCTCGATCTGCGGCAGATCCACCAAACCTTTCCGACCTCACCGCATTCCGCTCCAGGAGCCATCCGACTCGAGCTCCCAAATCTGCAAGGCGCGGCCGAATCTGCGAGCTCCGGAGGCGCAGTGACCCAGCGCCGCCCACCGCTGGGTACCGAGGAGACCTCGCGACCCTGGCACGAATCGGTGAGCACACCCAAGCGGTGGAGACCCAACGCTGAAGCAACCAACCTCACGGTGGTGGCATCGAAGTCGACACCATTCGCGTCGCATGGTTGACTTCTCGGTCACCATGAAACCCACCCTCGTCTTGGTCCACGGAATGTTCTGCGACGCGAGCGTGGGGGACGAATTCCGCAGCTGGTTCGAGGCGCAGGGGTACCGCTGCGTGACGCCCACTCTCCGCCATCACGACAAGCCCACTCCCGCGGCGCTGGCTGACACGAGCGTGAACGACTACGTGGCGGCTCTCGAGACGGTGACTGACTCGCTCGCGGGGCCCCTCGTGCTGGTTGGCCATTCGATGGGGGGGTGATCTGTCAGCGACTGGCGACCCGCACCCACCCGCAAGCACTCGTCCTCATCAATTCCGCAGCGCCAGCCGACCTCCTGGCCATCGGCGCGGCCGTCTTCTTGAGCTTCTTCCCCACGTTCGCCACCCCCCTCTTCTGGCGTCGCCCCGTTCGCTTCTCCTTCGGCAGAGCCCGGTTCGCGTTCCTCAATCGCCTGCCCGAGGCGACCGCGCGCGCCATCCACGAGCGGAGCGTCGCCGAATCGGGGAGGGCCGTCTTCGAGGTGGCCATGCCCTGGCTCGACCGAGGACACGCGACTGCAGTGGATGCGCGGCAGGTGCGGTGTCCAGTGATGGTCTGGGCGGGAGAGAAAGACCGCGCGACCCCAGCCTGGCTGCAACGCCAGATTGCGCGCAAGTACCAGGCCACTCTTCGGGAGGTCCGGGGCCGGGGCCACATGTTGATCGCCGAGGAAGGACACGAAGAGGTAGCTCACGCCATTCACCAGTGGCTACAAGCCCACTCGGTACGGACGACGTGACCGAGACGAGCTCCCGCGGAGCGGAGCGACGGGGAGCCCCAGCTGCATGCAGACCACGGCTCGCGTCGCTGTCCCGCGACGGTCTCTCCGCGTCGGCAGCAGACGGGAAACGTAGCACCATCAGTCGCTGGGTGTCGCACGGTCCAGGAAACGACGGGCCGCCGCGGTGCGCTCACGCACCACACTCAGCGCGCGGTCGAACCAGGCAAGAGCGTGAACCGAGTTGAGTGCAGGGCACTGCTCGAGCCAGCCAAGGTCGACCAGCCCCGCGGCCACTGCCGCCTCCACGTGCTCGGCAGCGCCGGCGCCATCGCCACAGGTCGCGCAGACCTCGGCGATGAGCTGATGGATGAGCACGGTGAAGCGCAGGCTGTCCTGGATCTCGTCGAGGTATCCCTCGAGGGTCAGGCGATGTCGCGACTGGTAGTCGACGCCAGGCCGCAGCAACTCGCTCACAACGGAGACGTAGCGCTGACCGAGCGCCGACACCTGGTCCAGCGGGGGTGCCCGACGCAGTAGCGCTCCCGGACGATCGCTCCAGAGGGCCAAGCGCGCGCAGACGATGGCCTTGGCCGAAACCTCCTCCGGCTCGTTCTCCCATGCGTCGAGCATCGTCTCGACTTCGTCCCATCGGCCAGCGAGGGCGAGCGCCCGGGCGATCTCGACGGGCTGCGAGAGCCGCGGGTCGAGCTTCGCCGCAGCCTGCAGCTGGCGCAGCGCCTCGTCGGTGAGCCCCAGCTCGAGGAGGATCCGCCCCAGCAGCTCGCGCGCTGGCGCCTGGGAGGGGGACCGAGCGAGCGCATCGACGAGATGGCGCAGCGCCGCCTCGTGTTGATTGCTCATGAAGACGACCCCGGCCAGCGCGAGGCTCGCTTCCGCGCTCTCGGGAGCCAGAGCGGCAGCCCGCTCAGCGGCCGCGCGCGCCGCCGCCGCATCCTCGGGAGCGCCGCTCCAGAACCAGCGTCGAGTCCGGGCCAGTGCGGTGGTGGCCGCGATGATCGGATCCGTGGGAGCGAGTTCGCGAGCTCGCTCGAGAAGATCCACCGCCACCTCGACCCGCGACGGCCACACGTTGCGCAACGCGGCGCGCCCCCGCAGGTAGAGCTCGAGCGCTTCCGTCTGTCCGGCCTCGAAGTGCAGGGGGACGTGCGGGTCGTCCGCCACACTCAGTCGCTGGCGGACCGCGCGCGCCACCTCCCCAGCCAGGTTGAGAAGCCGTGTGACGGAGCACTCGAACCGACGCGCCCAGAGCTGGAAGCCGTCGGTGCTCGAGGTCAGGCGGATGGTGAGCGCGAGCCGCTGTTCGACTCGGCGCAGCGAGCCGTGCACGAGCACTTGGACGTCCAGCGCCCGCCCCACGCGAACCGGGTCCCGCTCGGCACGATGGGCGGCGCTCACCGAGTAGGGTCGCACGCGTAGATGGGAGCTGACGCTGAGCAGGTCGATCACCTCCTCGGTCAACTCGTCCGCCAGATAGGCATCCTCGTCGGCACCGACGTTCTCGACGGGCAGCACGGCGATGGTCTTGTCGCGCGCCGGCACTGGGCTGCCCGACCGCGTCGCGTAGGCGAGGGGCCCGGGGAGCGCCCGGGGTTCGCTCCGCGGCGGCAGCGCGACTCGGTCTGGAAGCCCCTGGGCCGCCACCACGTCGAGTGCCTCCACCAAAGCCTCCGCCGACACGAACCGCCCCTGCGGGTCGTGGTGCAGGCACCGCAAGGTCAGCTGTGCCAGGTCAGCGGGGATGGTCGGGCACACTACACGCGGGTCCGGGGGCTCACCCGAGAGGCGCTGCAACAGTCCGGCGTCGAGCCAGGGCGGTTTGCCCGTGAGCATCTCGTAGAGCACCGCGCCCAGTGCGTAGAGGTCGGTTCGCTCGTCCACCTCACCCGGCAGTCGCACCTGCTCGGGCGCCATGTAGAGCGGAGTTCCCACGATGTGGCATTCGCGCTCGAGCCGCTTCGGGTCAGCCAGCACGCAAGCCACGCCGAAGTCGGTGATGACGACCCGTCCCCCCGGCCCGAGCAGCACGTTCTCCGGCTTCAGGTCCCGATGCACGACCCCCGCCCGATGCGCCGCGGAGAGCCCCTGTGCGATCCGGCGCCCGATGTCCACGGTCCGGGCGGCATCGAGCCGCCGCTCGCGTGCGAGGCGCACCGCCAGCGACTCTCCGTCGACGAACTCCATCGTCAGGAAACGGTCAGCACCATGCTGGCCGATATCGTAGGTGCGCGCCACGTTCGGGTGGACGACCCGCCGCGCGAGACGCACCTCACTGCGAAACTGCTCGACCATCTGTGGCGATGCGAGCAGCTCGCGCCGCAGCACCTTCAGCGCCACCACCTCGTCCAACTCGCGGTCGTGGGCGCGGTACACCGACCCCATCCCGCCCCGCCCGACGAGGTTTTCGATCGCGTAGCGACCCGCGACCAGCTGGACGACCACCGTCCCGGTGTCGGTCGGGACGAGCGCGTCCCCCGACGCCGCCAACGTGGGATGCTGCGCTGCGAGTGGATCGGCGTCGGGGTCGGGCACCAGACGCGAGCATAGCGCCGCGTCACGGCAACACCCGTCAGATGCGGCAATCATGGGGCGCGACCGCGAGCACCCACCCCCACAGCGTCGGTCGCAAAGCGGGAATGGGGCGAGCACCCCGCCAACGGCTGGATACCCGCCCGACAGTCCCGCCAGCGTCACCATCCATCGAGCCGCCCCGGCACCATCCACCCGAAGCTCACCGCTCGGAGCGGCACGATCGGGATCCGCGACCCTCGACTTCCGGGACGGATACCAATCGGCCGGTCCACGCAGCCCACGTCCGAGGCCCGGTTGGCGTCACGGACGAGCGCCGTCATCGACGGGGATCTCAGTCGACACTCGGAAACAACAGCACCCTTTGCGTAGTGTCGCGGAAGACGAGGCTCCCTTCCAGTCGCCCATCCTCCGGCATGAGACGCACGTCGATGGCGAACTCTTCCCCGATCTGGGCAAAGCACTCGGCCGAGGTGCAGTTGCACGGATGGACCACCGTGGCCATCGCGAACCAGCCGCAGTCCACCGTTTCGCCATCGATGCTGCATCCAGCCACACCTTCGCTGGTGGGACCAAGACCGTCCAGCGAGTAGAGGCAGTCGGGGGAGGAGAGGACCGGCTCCTGGAGGGCGCACCAGGGGTCGAAGGCCGCGTAGAGGGGGACCTCGACCGTGAATCGGTCGCCCGTGAAGGAAGCGCCATGAAGCGGGTAGGTGCCCCCCTCGAGGGGCGCACTGTCGAAGACGCCGATACAGAGCGAGATATTGTCGGCGCTCGAGTCCGGCCATGGGCAGAGGTACGCCGTGTCCGGGTCCGGCGGACCCGAGGACTCACCGACGCTGAGGGAAGCGGATTGGTCCTCGTCGATGACGAGTACCAAGTCCGGCCCGCCTTCGATGTAGCCTTCAAAGGTCTTCCCACCGAGCTTGGGCAGCGAATTCGGAGTGGCGCGCCAGTCGTCGTATCCCGCACGCCGCTCCGCGTCCTCCTCACTGCAGTCCGGGGGCTCCGGAGGGGCGGGGTCGATGGGCTGAACATCGACGGGCGTCTCCGGATCATCGGGCACCTCTGGATCGTCGGGAACCGCGGCGTCGGGCTCCTCCACGACTTCGCAGTCGACGCAATCGGCGGGCAGGTCTTTGGCCTCGCCGACAACGACGTGGTCCGAGCAGCTCGCGCTCAGGACCAGGCCCAACGCCGCTCCCCCGCTCCGCAACGCAAACCCACTGAGACTCTTCTGATTCAATCTTGTCATGGCTCTCCTCGCGACCCGGAACGAACTTGCAGGCTCCAGTACGAAACCAACAACAGGTGCTAAGTGTCGAAACGCACGATTTCCGTCACTCGGTGTCATCGATTTCCGCGCAGGACGTCGCCAGACGGTGGCGATAGAGTGCGGTGCCGCGGCCGTCCTGGAGGGCTCGCCGAGCCACCGCAGTAGCCGCCGTGGTACGCCCCAGCTGACACAGAGCAAGCACTCGCGTCACGGCCCGCTCCGCCGACAGAGGACCACCCGGATCGGTCTCGTCGAGCCGCTGCATGAACTGCAATGCTGCCGCCCCGTCCCCGCGAGCGAGGGCCGCCTGGGCATTCCTCAGGCCCGCCAGCTCGCGCGCCATGGGGTTGTCGCGGACCCGGTCTTCCATTTGCTCCTTCGGCGGCGCCGCCTCGTGAGAGGGGGACGCAGTCGCAACACGGTGACGGCCGGTCGGCGCGGTCGGCACCGCTCCGGCCCCGGAGAGCGGACCAGCGCGCAACGACTCCTGCGCGGGTCGCGACGGATCACCCGCCTCGGTTCGGCGAGCCAAGCCAGCCGAAGCCGGCGGAGCACCCACGGTTGGCACCCGCCCCGACTCAGCTGGTGCCGCCACCATCACCGGCGCGTGCGACGTCACGGGGGGCGCCATACCGGTAACGGCCGTGTAGGCGCCAACGCCCGCCCCGGTGGCCAAGACGAACGCGATGAAACCCGTCTTCAGGGCCATCCCTGCCTGAACCGCACCACTAGACAGCTGCGTGGCAACGCTCGTCCCCGCGCCGGCAAGGCTCGCCCCGCCCGGAGCGCTCCCCGCCGAGCCCAGTGTCTCCAGGCCCCCGGGGAGTGCCGGCGGGGGTATCGAGAGCCCGACCGCAATCCCAGCCAGTGCCTGGTGTCGCCGGGATGGACTCGGCGCCATGCCGGCGCGAGCGCGCTGGAGCACTAGCGCCTCCAGCTCATCGGGATCCACGGGGCGATCCTTCATGGCAACTCGACCTCCTGCCTCGAAAGTTCCTTCCGGAACGCGGCCCGGACGAGCCGAATTCGGGAGTAGACGGTGTTCTCACTGATACCCAACAGATCGGCGACGTTCGGTACGGGCTGCCCCTCCAACAGACACAGCACGAACACGTCCCGTAACTTCTCGGACAGCCCGTCGCAGAAGCCTTGAACGAACTCGGCGGCGCGCTTGTTCTCCAGCGCCTGCTCGGGACTGGGACCTCGCCCCACGTGCTCTCCCTCGTGCAGTTCTGCCTGCGGCTCGCGGTGAGCTCGGCGCCGGTAGTTGCAGCCCACGCGGTACGCGATGGAGTAGAGCCAGGTGCCGAGACGAGCCTGCCCCTGGAAGCCAGCGAGCTTCCGATGCGCAATCAGGAATACCTCCTGAGTCGCGTCCTCTGCATACGGCTCGGCAACCCCCATGGCGCGAAGCTGGCGCCACACGCGATCGACGTGAGCCGCACAGAACGCAGCAAACTCCCGCGGACCGATTCGAGACACCTCTGCGCCAGGCGACGCTCCCTGCTGAGGAGTCGCCGACACGCGAGGCTCCTGGAGTGCCGAGTAGCTCACGAGGCTCTGCCCCATAACGATGCTCACTGGTGTCGAGTGCGTCGCCGTTCGGACCTCATCCTGACCGAGATCCCCACTGGACGCCTCTTCCGGGTCGTTCCGTTTGCGCGATCGTCCTCCATTGCCAAGGTTCGGTCCATCACAGCCGACCGAGGGATTAGTGTCCACGAAGCCACCATCCGTCACCTCGAATCGAAAAACAGGTACCGTACCCCCAGCAAACCCCGCCCACCGGCTCCAACCTGGTAGACCTCACTGCGATCATTGAGCACGAAGGTGGGCTGAGTGAGGGGAAGGCTCAGCTCCAGCTCGCCGGTGAGCGTGACCCGGGGGCTGAGCCGTACAAGTAGCCCGGCCCCGAGTCCGACTTGCCACCACGGGGCCCCAACCGTTTCGCTGGTTGCCCCCCGCTGGTGCGTCTGGACAGCGCCCCCCTCCAGCGACACGAGGGGCGCGAGCTGGACCGGCGGCGCGAGCAGTCGGTAGCCGAGGGTGCAGCGCACCCCCGTAAGAGAGAACTCGATGGGCGCCGCCGCGCGCTCGGGGAAGACCGTGACGGGGAGCAATCGACGCGCGCCGAGCGCCACCGACCACCGGCGATGGTCGAGCCCAAGGCCCAAACCAACGCCCACCGCGGGGCGCGGCAAGGACTGCCACGCCTCCTCCCCCCACAGTGTGGCATGCGGCTGCCAGTTCGACTTCCACCGACGGAAGCTCCGGCCGGTCGCCGCGTCGCTCGAGACCGCCTCCTCCGGCGGCAGAGGCGACGCGGATGGCGGCGCGACCACCGCCGGTGGGCCCGCGGCAGGTCCGGCATCCGCCTGCGATGGGGGATCGGCGGGCTCCGGGCCAGCCCGAGGAGTGACGGGAGCTTCCTCTTGGGGCCTCGCCACGGCAGCAGATGATACGGCGAGTAGGTCGCTCTCGAGCTGCTCAGCCAGCTCGGGGTCGACCGCCAGCACGATCGCGATGGCCACGAAATCGGCAGCGGCTTCGCAACTGGACACCGTGACGAGACGCTCGGCAATGTGCCCCCCACGCGTGACCACGACCCGCACGTCCCACTGGTCACCGCTGGTGCGCAGTGTCGCGGTCACGGACAGGTCCGAGGACTCTGCCCATCGCCCTTCGACCCACTCCCCCACGCGTCGCTCGATGTCGTCGCCATCCGGGCACCCCGGTGGTGCGGACCATTCGAGCCACGACGGGCCGGCGGCCGAGGCTTCGAGCGGCCATCCAGCGACGGCACTCAGCGCCGCGAGCGCCATCATCCCGAATGTTCGCCTGACATCGCGCGTCGTTCCCGTCATTCGCGGCGGAGAATAGCGCCCGGGGGGGGACTTCGGAACGAGAACCCGCTGTGGATCCAACTGCGGCGACGCGCTGACCACGCGAGCACGGGCGATGCTCGGCCGCCTGCTGCCTCGCCTTTCGGGCAGGGCGGCCGAGCGAGTTCGATCAGCGAACGCGCCGGCGCCGGAGCAAACCCAGCCCCAACAGCGCTGCCAGCCACCCCAAGGAGGATGAAGGACCGCGGTCGACCACCAGCGAGCATCCCCCGCCGTTCCCACGATCGGGCGCCGCCCGCAGAGCCTCAGGCGCCTCGCCGGCATTCCCCACCGAAATCGGATCCACCGCGCCCCCTCCGCTGCCGCCCGCCCCGCTGCCTCCGGTGGCGAGGAGCACGCCACCGGTACCGTCGGGGCAGTCGACGTACCGAGGGCGCGTGGTGGTCCTGCGGTAGTCGTCCTGCGACGGCGACCGAGTCAGCCTCACATCGTCGGTCACATTGATCCCGTGGAAGGTCAGGCTCAGCTCCGTCAGGTAGTCGCCCGCGTCCGCCAGCTCGTCAACCAGCGGGTGCTCGGCCAAGTCGCTCTCTGTCACCGCACCCGCGAAGTTCCTCACGCTGCTCACGAAAGGCGTATTCGTCGCGACCTGGTGCTCCGTGAGTGCGAAGACACGCCAGACGAACGTACTGCTGCTGCCCGCCCCGACCGCGGCGATACGCGAGGGGATCACGAAGTCACTGGATTGGAACTCCAGCTGCACGGGGCCCAGCTCACCGCAGAGGGTCCCGTCGGGACGCAGCGGAGCCGCACTGGCGTTGATCTTGAACGCCACGAAGTACCAGCCCTGCTGAACGTAGTGCTCGAAATGAGTGACGGCCGCGCTGTCGTAGGGGAACCCGTTGGCGTCGAGCCAGTCGGTGAACGCTGCCGACGAATCCGCCTGCAGCAGGGCGTAGTCGAACACGCCCACCTGCCCGTACTGGACCACCTCGACCCCCCCATTCCAGTTGCCAACACCCGCGCCTCCCGTCCCCGTGCGATCGGAAGTATCCCGACACACGGTCGTTTCGATCACCTCGGGAGCCGTCAGCTCCTGGAGCTGGTCGAAGAGCGCTTTCTCGGCCAGCTCCGGTGGACTCGTGAGCGGCCCCGAGATCGGTAGGATCAGGCCAAACTCGGCCGCCGCGCCGCAGAACTGCGGGCGGAACACGTAGGTCTCGACCCCGTTAGTGTGAGCCAGGGCAAGATCCTGTGTCGGGACGACCTCGACTTGCTGACCAAAGCCCGCTCCACACGGCCAAGCGGGGGCGGTCACCAGCGTCGTCATGCCGAGACTCAACGCTGCCAGGCAGTTCGTGGCACGACGCATGGCTACTTCCCCTCCGGGTAAGCGCAGCGGAAGCCAACGTTGTGGGCCCAGGTCGCGGGCAACTCGGCCTTGCGACAGGACACGCGCAGCGAATCCGCGCCGCTCATCCAACAACCTCCGCGCATCACCTTGAGTCGACCGGTCGCCGGCCCCCGCGGGTCGCGGGCGGGGCTCTTCTCGTAGTACTTCGGGTCGTACCAGTCGCCGACCCACTCCCACACGTTGCCCGCCATGTCGAGCGCGCCGTAGGGGCTGCTGCCAAGGAGTCGACGTCCCACCCGGTCGGTATCGCCAACACAGCTCTGCGGACCGCCGAGGTTGGCCAGCGCACAGGTCGGCGGCTCGTTCCCCCAGGGATACGTCCGAGCGGCCAACTCGGAGCCCCGCGCCGCCTTCTCCCACTCGGCTTCCGTGGGTAGCCGTCCTCCGGCGAACTTGCAGAAGTCGCGCGCCTGGTACCAGTTGACGAAGATCACGGGATAGTCCGCGAACTGCGGGGCGTCGTAGTACTCCTGGCGCAGACGCGAGCTGCCCAGCGTGGGCGCGCGACAGGCCCCTGCCGCGACACACTCCGCGAAGCGCTCGTTGGTGACCTCGTGCCGATCCAGCGTCAGTGCCGACACCTCGACGCGGTGCGATGGCCGTTCGTCGGCGGCGGCCACCTCGCTGCCCATCAGGAAACGACCCGAGGGGACGGTGACGGGCGATCGGTCGAGCGATGGCGCGCTGCAGCTGGGTGCGTCGTCCACGAGTCCGTTGCAGTCGTCGTCGCGGAAGTTGCACGACTCCCCACGTGCAGGGTGAATGCTGGCATCCTGGTCGTTGCAGTCACGACCCGCCGCGCACCCGAGCCCGAACCCATCTCCGTCCTGGTCCTGGCAGTCGGGGTGCGACGGTGGCGGAGTCGGCTGGCTCGACGCCGCTGAGTCCGCGTCCTGGCCCTGCTGAACCATCCATCCGCCCACGATCAGCGCCGCACCCGACGCAGCGCCAATAATCCATTTCATGTTTCCCTCCGTGGTTATTACGGAGGGCATGCACATTGCGATCCAAGGAGGAGACGGGTCTTATTTGGCCAGTTCCAGCGAATGGCACACTGTGCCGTAGCGCCGATCAGTATGGCACAGTGTGCCATTGTCGCGACATCACGGGCTCAGTGGGGCGAGACCACTTCCAGTCGCGCAGCGCTGCCCACTCGCTCGGGCTGCGACGCTACCGAGCCGCTGGAGAACGCGCCGGATGGATGAAATACGTCGCGTGGAGGACCGATTCCGCGCCCTGAAAAGGCCCCGAGACGACATAGCCGCGACAGAGCGCGCTTCGCTTGATGACCCCGTAGCGGGGGCGCGCGGCGGAAGTGCTCGCAAGAATCGCCCCTCCAGGGCGCTCTCGGACCCTGATGTCCAGCCCTCGCTGAGCGAGGTCTGCGTGCGTGGCCGTGAGATACTCTCGAGCAAAACGCGTGCGCTGGGTCTCGGCCACCGCAGTACAGACCTCACGCCGCTTGCCGGCAATCGCCGTGCAGACCTCCGCTTCGGGGTAGCGCTGCTGAATGGCCCCCCTCTCGAGTTGCACGTAGGTGAAGCGCAGCTCGAACTGCGCCTCGTTGTCGAGAAGCGCCCCACAACTCGGCTCACAAGACACGCCGCTCGCGCAGGTCGTCGCGGGCGCGGGGTTCGAACTCGCCCCGTCGTCCTTCGCGACAGCTTCCAACGGAGACCCACCAGCGTTGATGCCGCGTCCGCGTACCATGACGACCAGCGCGACGATGAGGCCCAGAAAGAGCACCGCGGTGACCACCACCGTTGCGACTAGCGCCACAGCGAGATGCCGCTTCGACGGCAGCTGGGCACTCAGCGGCGACGGTTCCACGTTCGGCACCGGAGCAGGGGCGGGAGCCAGCAGGGTCGGTTGCAGGTGGAGCGGGGCACGAAACGTCGCGTCGTCGGGGCCGACAGTCGCCGACCGATCGGCGACTGTCGGCGACTCATCGGGCCGCACCACACCATCAGGGACGGTGGGGGCGGTCTCCGGCGCCGGCTCGACCAGCTGTCCCAGCGCTGGAGTTCGTGCCGTCTGGGGGACGGTGATCGACGCCACCACCGGCACCTGCTGCTGGAGCAGCTGGAGCAGAGCGAGCCCGTTCTGCGGTCGCCGGGCGGCGTCCAGCGACAAGGCGCGCGCCACGACCGGTGCCCAGCGGGTGGGGGGCAACCCCACCGGCCACTCGCGGCGCGCCTCGTGCACCTGCCGGTAGACGGTCGCCAGCTCTTGCAAGCTGGCTTTCCCCAGCCCCGATGGGTGGCCCTGCATCAGCAGCCGCCAAGCGAGCACCCCCCAGGCGAAGACGTCGCCCGCAGGTCGCGAACGCTCTGCGCTCCAGTACTCGGGATCGACGACTTCCGGAGGCATGTACCCGGGAGTTCCGATCACGTGACCCAGCAAGGTCAACGGCTGAGGATTGCCGCTCGACGCCGCAATGCCAAAATCGATCATCTTGAGATGCCGGGGATCGGCCGGCGCCGCCCAGAAACCGCTGCCGAGCAGAACGTTCTCGAGCTTGATGTCACGATGTACCACTGCCCGTTGGTGTACGTAGGCGAGCACTCCCGCCACGTGACCAAGCACGGACAGGCGATGCTCCTCGGTCAGGCGCGGGTCATCGACCAGGGAATCGAGCGCCTGACCCTCGACGTAGTCCATGACCAGCCCCATCACCTCCTGCCGCACGTCCTCGAAGAGGCCATGACAAGTCACCAGAGACGGGTGCTCGAGTTGCACTAGCTGCTTGGCCTCACGCCGGACGCGCTCGATCTGAGCCGTGCCAACCTCGGTCACGCTCATCAGCTTGACCGCACGCGGAGTACCGGGCCTGAGCGAGTCCTCTACCCGCCACACCTCCCCCTGGCCCCCCTTTCCCAGTCGCTCGACCAGCACGTATCGGTCGTCCAGTCGCTGCCCAGCGTGGAGCTCCATCGCGGGAGAGTATAGCCACGGAGGTCCGCTCGATGGGCGCCACCTGCGGGTGTCGTGGGTGTCCATCGGTCGCCTGGTTGACGGATGGTAGCCACGGACAGAGTCGGCCGAAGCGAGCGTCCCTCCGCTGCGGAGCACTGGGTCGCGGGGACGATCAGTTCAGAACGAGACGCCGAGGCGAAACTGGGCGCCCTGTGGATCAGGCACCACGCCGAGGGTGAAATGCGGAGCTGAACGGATCGTCGTGGGGCGCTGTAGGGCGCGGGCCATGGGCTTGGATGCCTCGTGGTCCCAGTGCATCCCGAGCCCATTCGTGAGCACCACGAGGCTACCAATCCCCGTCGCAGCGCCAACGCCCAGACCAATCCACCCGGTCCTTCTCGTGTCGTCGCAGCCGTCATCCGCAAAGCAGGCGTCCGCCATGACGAGCATCAAGCCACCCGCGTACAGCGACGATAGAGAGACCACCCCCAACACCCCTCCCGCCACGATCTTGGTGATCTTCTTGCTCCGCCAAGCGTAGTACTCCGGTCCGTAGAAGGGCTCGTCCCGGACCTCACCCCACACTTCAGCGTCCCCCGTGTCGATGGAGACAGCGGGGGAGGTCGCGGTCTCGGTGGGAACTGGTGCTGCTGCGGCGGCCGTCGCTACAGGTGCCGCCGCTGGCGCAGGTTCCTCACCGTCCGAAGCAACCATGGGACCGCACCTGCTCGCTTCGCAAATCTCGTCCCCTGGGCAGTCCCAGTCCGTCCTGCAGCTACCCGGCGGTGAACTGCTACAGGCACCGGAGTCGCACACCCGCCCCGCCTTGCAGTCAGCGTCACTGGAGCACTGGGCCTTCGCAGGGGTCGTGACCCACCAAGCGGCGGACGCCAGGATGACGGCAGCTAGCCAGCGACTGCCCTCCCCGGTGTTCGCCCTCGTGTTCCCACCCGACATTCCTCGAGGGTACCAAACCTCACTCAGGCCGTGAGAACTTTTCACGGTCGCTACAGAGCAGCGCCGGCATCGACGCCCCCTCAATCGGCGTCCCCCAAACGCCGCTCACGGCTCAGTCAGTGCCGCCAGGGGGTACCGGTACAGCTGCTCCAGAAACGCACGTTCTCCGGGACCCGATCTCGGCAAGATCCCCTCCCGCTCGAGCGTTCGGAGCAGCAGCGTTGGAGAGTGCCCAGCTTGACCCACCACCGCCGAATGGCCCGTCTTCAGGGTGAGCGCGCGCGCCCGCGGGTCGCGGAGCAACGCCTCGTTCGTCTGCTCGTCCAGACTGAAGACATCGTCGCTCTCCTCGCATCGTCCGTCGCCGCCCACCGCCAGGCAGGCGCCGCTCTCGTCGGTCCGGACGACCAAGTGCGCGGCGACCTGCGAGGCAAGGGGCTGCGGACTGCGCACGTAGGCGGCGTGGGGGTGGATGTCGAACCAGGCACTCCCCGCGACCGCCTGACAGATGGCCGTCACGATCCCCACCGACAGGACATGCGCGGGCCACATGCCGCAGTGCTTGGAGACCGCAATCCCGTTGAAAGGAGAGGAGATCGTCACCAGCCGCACCGCCACGGAATCGGGCCAGGGCTCGGCCTCATTCTGCGCCAACGCGGCCCGCGCCACGAGCCCACCCTGGCTGTGGCCGATAACGGTGATCTCCGGACTCGTCACCCGCGTGGCGAGTCCCCACAGAGATCGGCGCAGCTCGCGAGCGGAGTGCTTGATTCGCTGGCGGTCCTCGTAGCTGAAGCAAACCACCTGGTGGCCCCGCTGCCGAAAGACCTCCGCCATGCGTAGGAACATGCCGCTCGATGCATTGCACCCGTGGACCAACACGACCACTGGTCGCGCCGGGTCGAGCTCGACGGGGTCGGTGCCATAGTTGTCGCAGGCATCCAGTCCAGAGAGAAGAGCGCGGTCCTCCCCAAACTCGAGTTGGACGCTGGGCGTACGAGTGCACCCACCCAAGACCAGGGACAGGACACCCACCACGAGGCTCGCCAATGGGACCCATCGCGACATCGGCTGCAGCGTACCTGATTCGCCAGACTCACCGCCAGCGTAGACGAGCGAGAGGGTCCCCAATCCCCAAGCTCCAAGGTCAGCACCGAGTTCAGCGCGACGGAGGCGCGCTCGTCAGTCGGGGCGCCGGGCGAGCACCTCGAGCAGCATGCCCCACCGGCGCCCCAACCGGAGCCCATGAGAAGCCACGTGGACAACCTGGAGACCCGCTGCGTCGAGCGCCGCGCGGACCTCGGTTTCGCTGCGAGCACGAAGCCACAGCCCCTGGCGCATGGCGTTGCCGAGCTGAACGAACCACCGCAGCGGTCCGCGCTGGGCTGTCGTGAAATAGAGGACGCCGCCAGGCGCGAGCCGCTCCGCCAGTCTGAGGATCAGGCGATCGAAGTCGGCCACGTACTCGAAACACGAGAACGAACAGATCGCGTCGTAGCCAGCGCCGATGTCGACTTGCATGAAGTCCCCATGCAAGGTGGTCAGCTCGGCGCCCTCACTTCCGAGTCGCTGCTCCAGTCGTGCGAGCATTTCTGCCGAAACGTCCACTGCGGTCACACGAGCCCCTAGCGCGACGAGGAGGGCAGTGAAGCGCCCCGTCCCCGCCCCGACCTCCAGAACCCGCGCTCCGGAGCGAATCACCTCTGGCAACCGTTGCTGGACCGCTGCACTCTCGGCGACCCGAACTGGCGCCGACGGACTTTGCTGCTCGACGTCATAGCTATCGGCCAGTCCATCGTAGAACGCCTCCACTCCGCCCTTCGGTGAGGAAGCGATGGGCCGCCCGAGCACCTCCGCCAGCGGGGCCGCCACCAGGCCCCTCGCCTGCAGCACGGCGAGCGTCGAGGCCAGCGCTCTCCGCTCCACGAGCAGCACGTCGCCAGCGCGAACCCGGCGCAGTGAACGCCTCGGCAGGAGCAGAAAGGCCCCCATTTCGACCAGCGTCGAGCGGACCGCAGGGTGCGTGAGGCCAAGTGGCGGCACGTAGGCCACCGTGGCGACACCGGCCGCGTCCAGAGCCAGCAAGGCTCCGCGCACCTGGCGCCGCACCGTTGTCGGACGCGACCAGGGCCATGTCGGACGACCGTCGAAAGTCGCGGCAAGCACCTCGTGCCCGCGTTGACGCAACGACAGGATCAGCTCCCGGGTCTCGTCCAGCCTCGCGGCTCCAACGACGAACGCCGCACTGAGCTGCTGCTGCTCGAGCTGGGCGACGAGTGGTCCCAGGTCCGCCACCGGAACGTCGAAGACGAGCGACACCCGCTGGCGAGGGTCGCGACCGCGACGAACCGCGGGGCCGAGCAGCCGAAAACGCGCCCACCAGACGAACGAGGCGAGCGACACCACCCCGGTCAACAGTACGCCGAGAGCCGGCCGGAGCCCGGCGCACAACCCCACCACCACCGCCAGCTGCACCACCCCAAGCGCGACCAGGTGCGCCGGCGTCAGTCTAGCAGTCGCCGCCGAGCGTTCTCGAGGGTCAGGAGTTCCTCCCACAGCGGGCCTACCTTACCTTGTGCTCGCTTGCGGTCCATCCGTCTCCGGATCGCGTCATCCCCAGCCCCCACCACCCAGTTCAGCCGCCCCGCACGGTGCGACTCGACGAGGTCTCTCACCTTCTCTGGCGTGATTTCTGGTGACTGATAGTAGATGGGAGCAAGCAAGGACTCCGTTCCCACCAGCAGCTTCTCGCGCACGGCACGCTCGTGCAGGGCCGTTCCTGGATAGATACGAATACCACAGAAGAAGAAGTGGACGGCCTGCTCCAGCGCGTCCGCACGATGCAGGCACTCCAGCACCGTATCCGGTGATTCCTCGGGCCCACCCAAGGTGAAGAAGTGTGCCACGTGCACCCCAGCCGCGACAGCTTCTTGATGCACCGCCGCCACATCCTCGTAGAGGAACGGTTTGCGCAGAGCGCTCAGCACGCGGTCACTCAGCGAGTCGGTCCCAAACTCGATGTGTGACAGCCCCGCATCGCGGAGACGGCGGAAGTAGTCCGCGGGCATCCGCCGGCAGGTGAAGAACGCGCCCCACGGTATGGTCACGCCCTCCGCCTGGAACGCGGCCGCCACCGCCAGGCTGTGCTCGGGATCCGCATTGAAGACCGAATCCGTGAGAAACAAGTACCGCGCTCCCTGCTCCTCCAAACGCCGAGCGGAACGTGCCGTAGCCGACGGCTCACCCCGCCGCGGGGAATGACCTTGGATCAACGGGTAGCTGCAGTAGGAGCAGCGGTAGGGGCACCCGCGGGCCGTCTCGAGATTGAACACGCCCCCGTGATCCCGGTAGTAGGCAAACTGCTCCGCGACGACGACAGCCGCCGGCGGCGCGAAACGCTGCGGGGGACGGGCAGTACCATCGGGAGTGACGAGTCCGGCCACTTCACCCAACGCCGAACCGTGCTCGATCGCGCTTGCCAGCGCCACGATCTGCTCGCCATCTCCCACGATCCCGAAATCGGCGCCGCAGGTGTCGAGCAACTCCCGGGGAAACAGGCTGAATCCCGCCCCTCCGAGCACTACCGGGGCAGACGAGGTGGCCTTCAGGTGCCCGACGATCCGTCGTGCTTCGGCAACGAAGCTCTGGCACTCCGCGGCGTCGTTGTCGTCGATGTTGCGAATCGAAACGCCGATCAGATCGGGGCGGAACGCGCTCACCACGTCTGCCAGCCCCGCTTCGCCATCCGCGAGCACGTCATGGGTGCGCACTGTGTGGGGAGGAGACAGCGCCGCCCTGAGGTGATCGAACGCCAGCGGGTAGGCCGGCATCGGCGAGGTCACGCGATTGACGCTGACGAGCAGCACCCGCAAGCTCACGCGCTCCCTTCGAGCAACTGCGCCAGAGCCCGGCGGCCAACGAGATCGCCGACAACCCGCAAAGCGCCAAACGTCACGCCCACCACCCCAGGTGCCATCAGGCTCTGCCCCACGAAGCGCAGTCCCGGCACTCCGCAGCGATTCAGCCCGGCCAGCATCAGCCCCCCATTCGAGATTCCGTAGAGCGACCCATTCCAGCCACCCACCCAGTCGCGGAAGCTGAGCGGCGAGAGCACGTCGAGCCACTCGACGGGACCGACGTCGGTGGTCTGGCGGACCACGGAAAGCATTCGCTCGGTCAGTCGTGCCTTGGCTTCCCGGTAGTCATTCCCCCGTTCCCCAATGGTCGTGCCAGCCCATGGGCGCCAGCGATCAGCGTCGTCGATAGACACGACACACAGCAGCGAGCGCCCCGCGCGAGCGGTCGGCCGAACCTGGAACCAGGAGCGCTCTCGCTCGGCGAAGACATAGGTGTTGTGGGGGCGCGGTGGGGTCCGACTCGCGTCGGCAAGCGCAAACCCCATGCTGGCTGCGGCCGACTCTGGCAACGCCATGACCTTCTGCCGCAGCGCATCCAGCCCGGAGTTCGGCGGCAACATCTGGACCGCGCGCTTGGGGTGCGCCGACATGACCACCGTGGATGCGTCGAGGCACCGCCCGGAGGCAAGCTGCACCCCCTGGACGCGCCCCTCGCGCAACACCAGGCGCTCGACCCCATCCGCCAGAACGAGCTCGCCCCCCAGCGCCCCGAGCCGCGCCACGCAGGAGTCGACAAGTGCCGCACCGGAGCAACCCAGTCGCCATGAAGATAGCATGTAGGAAGCGAGAGCCATGTCGAAGAGGGGCCGCGGACAGTCTGCGAGGCGCATGCCGAGCCACGCCTCCGGGGCAGAGAGAGCCGAGATGAGGCGCGGCGAGCAGCCCTCCTCGCGCAAGGACTGCAGGGCGGGTTGCATGCTGGCCAGACCACCGCTCGGCCTCCGCATGAGAAATGGGTCGGCGGCCGCCCGCAGGGACGCCACCACCGAACGGACGGCGGCACCGTCCCGGGGAGCCCAGGCAACGAGCGCGTCCTCGAGCTCCGAAAAGCCTACGGGCAGCTCGAAGACCCCTTCCGGAAGGTGGAATTGACTGAGGGGGCCCCCTACGCCCATCGGCTCCAGTGGCACCTGTAGTCCCAGCGCCTGCCAGACAGCGTTGAGCAGTTCACCGCGACCGGCCGCGCCAAAGTAGTGCACGCCAACCGGGCAGTCGATGCCCGCGCGCAGGTAGCTGCTGGTCACTCCGCCCGGCCGCGAACGCGCCTCCACGAGCACGACGCGTCGCCCCAGCCTCGCCATCAGAAGCGCCGTGGTCAGCCCCGAGAGGCCGGCGCCAACAACCACCGCATCGAAGCCCTCGCTACCCACGACGAACCTCCAGGGCACTCACCCAGCGCCCGACGGTGACCAGCACCGTGGAGCGCGCCTCGTCGAAAGGCCCCACTCGGTCGGACAGAGAGGCTGGCAGGGCCCCCTGCTCGTAGGCACGCGCCACCACAGCTATATCAAGCCAGGTCACTCCGGGTTGCTGCCGCTCCACAACGCGAGTGAGCGGGAAGGTCGTCGCCAGCACGTCGCAAGCCGCGGCATCACCGCGTACGAGAACGAGCTGCGGGGCTGGATCGTTCAGCTGAGCAGCTAGTTTGGCGGCCCAGGCTCCTGCCGCGTCAGCGCGAAGGTGCAGTAGCGGAGTCACCATGATCTGCCCGGGGCTGGCGGGTCCAAGCAAGAGCGCCACCGCGGTCTCCTGCGGCCCCCGCTCCGGGTCGAGCAGGGGGCTCAAGACTGGGTGGTGCTCGTCAGCGGCGACGAAGAGCACGGGTAGGTCCTCGTCCCCGGTCGTGGCCTCCGCCGCCAACAAGGCCGCATCCAGCGAGTTGCGCCCCGCCAACACCGTCAGGTTGGCGCCAGCGGCGCCCATTCCCAGTGCCGCTTGCCCGGCAGCCGCGTTGTGCACGGAACCGATGAAGGCCGTGGGGCTGGCCAGCATGGCGTCAGAGGCGAAAAGCTCGGCCAGGAACGCGTGGGTGTCCTCCAGCGATCCCCATGCGGTACCGAGCGTTACCGAGCGCGGCGTCGTTCCAGTCCGGGCGCGCAATTCTTCGGCGAGCGATAGCACCAGGGAGGTCAAGCGCTTGAGGCGCCGCTTCACCCGGGGCGCCAGGCGTCCAGAAACGACCGCTTCCGGGATCAGGCCACCCGTGAGCGTGCCGTCCGCGGCCGCCGCGAGCGAGGCGCCGGTGTCCCCTTGGGGGCTGGCGCAAGCGACATCGAGCAGTGCGAACCCACGTGGACGCGGGGAACGGGCAGTTGCGGGACGGGCAGCACCCGGTCGTCCGAGCACCAGCGCCGCGTTGTTCCCTCCAAACCCGAACGAGCTCGAAAGCACGTGGTCGAGCTGGGCGGATTGCGCCACTCGCACCGGCTCCAGCTCCAGCGCCGGGTCGATCGTGGACAGTCCGACATTCGGCAACAGCACGCCGCGAGCGAGGGCCCCAATCGAGAGAACCGCCTCGAGCGCGCCAGCCGCCGCCAACGTGTGCCCCGTCGCCCCCTTCGTCGAGGAGTGCGGCACCCCTGCGGGGAACACGGCCCGCACCGCAGTGGCCTCGGCAACGTCGTTGTCGGGGGTTCCAGTCCCGTGCAGATTCACGTAACCGACCTCGGCAGCATCAACGCCGGCATCGCGCAATGCTCGACGCATCGCTTCGGCGGCACGCTCGCCGTCCGGCCGCGGCTTGGTCGCGTGATAGGCGTCGCACGACAGCCCCGCGCCGCCCACCTCGGCAAGTGCGCCAGCGGGGGGGTGGTCACCCGCTTGGAGCAACAGAAAAGCCGCGCCTTCGCCCAAGCTCGTTCCCTGGCGGGTCACGTCGAGAGGACGTGCGCCCTCGGGGTCCAGCAGCTGAAGCAACCGAAAACCATGCAGCGTCAGGTGGCACAGAGCGTCGGCGCCCCCTGCCAGCGCGGTCTTGACCGCCCCCGACCGCAGCATTCCCAGAGCGATCGCGATGGCGACGGCACCGCTGGAGCAAGCAGTGGATACGCTGAACGCGGCTCCCTGGCAGCCCACCGCATCGGCCACCTCCGTCGCCACCGTTCCTCCGCCATGCCGGGCGTAGTGAGCCGGGTCGGAGCACCCCGCAAGCAGGCCCTCCTCCGTCCGATCGATCCCCCCGGTCGTGGTTCCCACGATGACGCAATCCGGCACTAGATCTTGACAGGCCTCGCGGGCGGCCTGCACGGCGAAGCAATGAGTGCGCGGCAGCGTCGAGCCTCCAACGTCCGCGACGATCCGGGCGGCGACGAGCCCGGCTCCTGGCCCCCCCTGGGGCAGACGTGCCAGTCCCGAGCGGCCGCTCACGACCGCCTCGATCACGGCCTCGGCGTTCGCTCCCACGGACGACAGCGCCCCGACCCGCATGACGTAGGCGCGGACGGACACGGGCTTCAGCGCTCCGCGCGACGGGATGCGATGAACGTAGCCAGGGTCCGCAACGACTGGAAGGCCTCGGCGCCGACCTCCTTGCTGTTGATGGCGACGCCGTACTCCTTCTCGACCATCACCACCAGCTCGAGGACATCGACCGAGTCGAGCCCGGTTTCCTCACTGAACAGGGGGGCGTCAGCCGAGAGCTGGTCCTCCGTCAACCCCGCCAGCCCGACGGTGGCGATAGTCTTCTCGCGAAGGTCTTCGATCAGCGCCTCGATTCCTTCCGGTTCGGTCACGTTTTCACTTCCCCGTAAAGCAGAGCCCAACTACCAGGCAAGGGCACTGATACCATGATCGCCCCAATTCGCATCCCCCGCCGATGACCGAACGCTCGATTTCCCCCGCTCCGTCCATCGTTGCGCCGAGAATCCGCGACTGGCTGGGAACAGCGCTCCTCTGGGGGTACTTCGTGGCAGCCTTCGTCGCGGTGCACGGGTTCGTCATGCTGGTGCTCATGATGGTCAGCCGGTCACCTCGAGTCGGCGCGCAGCGTGCCATCCGGTACCACGTGCAGGGGTTCTGGCAGCTGTTCCGCGCGTTGGCTCCACGGATTGCTCCCGACCCCGAGCAGACGCGAACCCTGGCCCAGGTGCGCGGCAGCGTGGTGGTCGCCAACCATCTCTCGTTTCTCGATCCCCTGCTGCTCATTGTGGCGCTGAAGCTCCCGACCACGCTCGTTCGGCGGGACTTCTTCCGCGTCCCCCTGTTCGGGTGGGTCCTCCGCGCCTGCGGCTACCTGGAAGCGGGCGGAGCCGAAGGCGCCATGTGGCTGCAGGACCTCACCGCACAGCTCGCGGAAGGGGGCAATGTGTTCGTCTTTCCGGAGGGGACGCGGAGCCGTGACGGCGCACTGACTCGGTTTCGCCGCGGTGCCTTCCATGTCGCCAGGCAGCTCGGGGTCGCCCTGCAGGTGGTTCGAATCGACGGAACCGACCGGGTGTTCCCGCCCCGCTCGAGCGTCTTGCGACTGGGTCGCGTACGGCGCATCCAGCTGCGTCACGTGGCCACTCTTTCGCCGGCTGAGATCCAGGGGTTTGCGTCGACCGAAGCCCTGATGAGCCACGTGCGCCAGCTGCTGGAGCCGCCCAATACGGAGGACGCTGAGCAAAAAGCTCGACCGCTCACTCACCCGCCGGAGCCATGACCGCATCGTCAGTCTGTTGGGGGGCCGCCGCGGAGGAACTGGGAATGGCCGCACCCGCCGGGGGCGCCGCGTCTGCGGCCGGAGCCGATTCGACTCGGATGAGCGCCTCTGCAAAGGCCGGGTCGCTCAAGATCTCCGCAACAATCAGGTCGATCTGCCCGTAGGCGAAGGCCTTCAACTGCTCTGCTCCGACCGCCGGATCTGGCGCTGGCGGAAACACGACACGCAGCTCGCGTCGATACCCAGTGCCTTCGAGGCCGACGACCCCCACGAACTCGCGATCCGTCCAGGATGTGAAGGTAAGATTGAGCCGCGACACCGGAAAGCTCGGCGGACGCTCGTGGACAACCATGCCCACTCGCATCAGCGCCTTCTCCAGCACGTACCAGAGGTACGAGGTCAGCGCCGGGCCACCAAAGCGAACCCCCTCGCCGTAGTAGGCGAAGATCGTGGTGTTCTCGGCCTGGTTCTGCGGCGTTTCCAGGTAAACGTGCTGTCCAGCATACGTGCCCTTTTCGTCGCGAACGTGGGGCACGTATTCGGAGGAGGAAAGCTGAACGTTGGTCGCACAGCCACCCAGCACTGTCAAACCCACGAGCGCCACGCATCGACTCGCCCACTTGCCCATCTCTCTCACCTCCTCTACTTCACCGCCCGCCCACAAGTCGCTCTCCGCTGGAGCTACTCCCGAGCTTCCTGACCCGCCATCGCCTCGTCCTCCCCTGCCCCATCACAGGTCGCGGACGCGCGCTGCACGAGCACCATGCGCAGATCGTAGCCAAGCTTGCCCGGAGCTGACAGATCGATCGTCTCGGCAAACCCGCAGTCGTCAACGACTCCCCATCGCGCGGATCGGAGCTCGCGATGGCGCTCGTCCAAGCGCCGGAGCGCGACCCCCTCCTTCGAGAACCACGCTTCGAGCGTCTCCTCACCATCGCGCCACCGGCACGTCGGGGTCCCTTGCGCGTCCAGCCCTGCTACGGGGAGGCCAACCGCAGGTGCCAGCAGGACCAACCGGATGTCGTCCATCGTCCCCTCGCCGAAACCCTCGCGATCGAACGGCGGCACGGCGCGGTGCACGTCGATGCGCCCTCCCTCGTAGCTGGCGTCGAACAGGACCATCCCTTCCTGGGACATCAGGACGCTGCGAAACCCACCCCCCGCCGGCTCCGCGCGAACCGCACCCAACAGGGCCGTCTCGTGGCTCAGCGGCAAGCTGGCCTCGATGACATGGACCGCCTCCCAGGGCGGGAGCGGAAAGAGCTGCCCGCACCGGTCGAGCAGCGCCTGGGCGTCCGCGTCGGGCAACGGCTCCAGCGGGCGCAGGCGACCACCATGGCAGCCCGCCAGCAGCCAGGCGACCATCAGCGCCATCTCCCAGGGAAGGTCGCGCCGCAACGATCGGACTGGACGACAGCTCACCGGGGCGGCTCGAAGCGCTCGCTCGGGATGGGCGCGTTCAGCTTGACGTTGGAGAACTCGATGTGGGTCGAGGCTTTCTTGCTCTCTTCGATGTCGATGGCGGTGAGCACTCCCGGCTTCTCCCCCAGCACGAGCCAGATCCGCGTGATGTACTTCTTCATGGCAGCGTCGCGAGGCACCAGCTCGATGCGAGTCGGCGATCCCGACCGCAACGTCGCCTCGAACACTTTGCTCTCCTGGAAGCTTCCCCGCAGCCAGAGGTTCATCTCGGCCAGGACCGCGCGGATCGCCTCCACCTTGGCCCCCGCGTCGGGAACCCACTTTCCGCCCTTGTACACGTAGCGCTTCACCCCCCGCGGATTCGCCAGGAGGACACTCCGGAGCGGGCTCTGGTATTCCCAGCGCAGCTCGCCCGGACGCCGCGAAGAGAGGGTCCCTCGCGACACGAGGGGTTTGCTCAGGATCTCGAGGTTCTTGGTCTGAACGAAGTCGGCCTCCAGCGTCTGGATCTGATCCGCCGCACGGCGAATCGAATCCCAGTCGTCCGACCAGGTGGCGAACAGAGGGAGAACGACGAGACCGAGGAACAGCGAGAGGTTCGACATGATGGACCAGCCTCGATGGCGTGGCTCGAGGCCCGTGGGGATTCTGACCAAGCCATTCTACGATCGCAACTGCGGGTTGCTTCCCCGCTCGATCGCCGCCGATCCCTCTGCTATTGGGTGCTCGCAAATGGCGTTCGACGACCTGGCCAAGGAGTTGGAGGCACTGCCCCACCAAGGACGCCTTCGGCTCGTGGACGCGGCAGAAGTGCTTTCCGAGCACAGTCTGCGAGTATCGGCTACGGTCACGGATCGCTGGCCCACGAGTGCCAACGGGGAAATCGACGCCGTGGTGCTCGTAGAGCTGGTCGCCCAGGGGGCCGCTCTCCTCGGGCTCCGCCTCGGCCACCACGCGCCGGACTCGCTGGCGCTACTGGTCGGTCTGCCCGAGGTGGAGCTACTGGTACGCCGCGTAGCGGTGGGGACGCGCCTGAGCGCCGAGATCGAAGCGGACCGCGGGATCGGGGACTACCTCGTGTGTCGCGGGATCGTACAGGATACAACCACTGGGGACCGCCTCGTCACCGCGTCGGTGCAGGGCATCCGGGTCTCCGCCGATCAACCCCTACCCTGGTCGAGAAGCGAATGACGGAACGCAACGTTGCTCTGGTAACGGGGGCCAGTCGCGGCATTGGCCGCGCCATCGCCGTCGAGCTCGCCCGGTCCGGCCGCTACGTGATCCTGAACTATCGCTCAAACCATGAGGCTGCAGAGGCTGCGCTGGACGCCGTCCGCGCTGCCGGAGGAGACGGGTCACTGGCAGCCTTCGACGTGGCCGATCGAGAAGCCACCACCGCGGCCCTGGACGAGCTGTTGAGCCAGCACCAGAACGTGGAGGTGCTGGTCAACAACGCCGGCATCGCCAGGGACGCACTGTTCATGATGCTCAAGCCAGAGGAGTGGGATTCCGTGATCGCCACCACCCTGCATGGCTTCTACAACGTCACCCGCCCCGTGCTGAAAAAGATGATCGCCAAGCGCCGTGGCTCGATCGTCAACGTGTCGTCGGTCTCGGGCCAGATCGGCAATCGCGGCCAGAGCAACTACTCCGCCGCGAAGGCCGGGCTGATCGCGGCCTCGCGAGCGCTGGCGCTGGAGGTGGCGCGGCTGGGGATCCGAGTCAACACCGTCGCACCGGGGCTGATCGAGACCGACATGATGCAGGACGTGCGCCTGGACGTCGCGCTGAAGATGATCCCCATGCGACGCGTGGGGCAACCAGAAGAGGTGGCGCACGTGGTGCGGTTCCTGTGCTCCGAAAAAGCCAGCTACATGACTGGGCAGGTGATCGCCATCAACGGCGGACTGGCTTGAGGCGTCGCCGACGTCGGGTCGGTGGCGGGGGGGACTCCAGGAGGCGCCTGGCCAGAAAGCGCACACCGAGGCGAATCGTCACGTCCGCGAACTTCATCGCGGCGCCGCCACTGAGGTAGAGACCCAGGGCAAAGAGTGGAATCGACACCACGTAGGCGATGGTCGCGCCCGCGGTGGCAACACCCGGACGACCCAACCAGGTGGCCACCGCCCCGAGGACCGTTCCGAACGGCAAGCCCATCAGCGACGCGACGGAAACGATGAAGAGTCCCCAGGCGACGCGGCCCCGGGGACGCTCGTTGAAGATGGAGGTGTCGATCGGCGCTTCCAAGCTGCGGCGGACGAACGGGATGCGCCGCGCTCGCCGCTTGAGGTACCAAAGGAGCACCCTCATCCCATCCCCACCAGGCGCGGGCGAGCGATCACCCAGACTTCTTCGCGGGCCGACTCCAGCTCCAGCTCGGCGTCGAACCCGGCTTCGGTCACGATGCGCTCGATCGCCTCGGGGGCGCGAAACTGCGCCTGGACACCACGGCTGCGCAGCCGCCAGTCCTCCACGCTCCGCAGCCACGAGGGTCGCATTCGTAGCGGCACTGGGTGCCGCATCAACAAGACCGCATGCTCGTCCAATCGGTCGCGCACACGAGCGAGCGTAGCGCGCAACGACTCGTCGTCCAGATAGTGGGCTACATCGAGCAACAACGCGAGGTCGAAGCGATCGACGCGATCGGGTAACTCGGGGGCCGCCAGCTCGTGCACTCGACCACGCGCCCCGAGAACCAGCGCGGCGACTGCAGCACGGCGTGAGTCGGGCTCCGTGGCGACCACGAAGCGCTCGTCGGAAGCCGCCAGCAACCAGGTGGATGGCAACCCCACACCGCACCCCACGTCGAGCACCCGCTGCCGCCCACCACCAACCCGTTCCAGCCGCGCAAACATGGGGTCGAGTCGCAACTTGAACCAAGCGAACGCGCGATGCTTCGAGGGCAGGAAGCGGTAGCGCCGGAAAGCGCGGCGCCCGGGCCGCGCAGGGTCGGCAGACCAGTCCGGCGCCAGGTCCTGGAAGAGACGGCGAAGAATGGGGGGCAGGAAGAGGAACGCGCCCACACCACAGCTCGCGATCCCGACCAAGCCGACCACCCCGGCGCTCCGTGCCGTGCTGTGCTGGGCCAGCACCAGACTCCCCATGCCGATTACGGTCGCCGTGCACTCGAGCAGCGTGGCGGCGCGCACGGCTTCGTGCTCGGGGTGATCGTCGGCCGGATGGCGCTGGTGGGACTTGACCAGGTGCAGTGAGAAGTCAATCCCCATCCCAAAGACGATGATCGCGAGCAGCATTCCCGACACATCGAGCGGGTGATGGATGAGTCCAAGCACCCCGAGGGTCACCAGGAGCCCGAACCCCACCGGCGTCATCACCGCAAGCACCAGCCAGGGTTCGTGGAATGCCAGCACCACGCAAACGAAGACGAAGCCACCGATGATCAGCACCATGCGCAGGAACGCGGAGTGCAAGAACGAGTTCATCAACTCCGCCAGATGGGATCCGTCATGAATGACCGCGCCCGCCGTGGCCAGCTGGGTTGCCAAGTGCTCCGCATCGTACGCAGGTCCCCGCTCGATGGGCACGACGAGATCGTAGTGACCATCTCTGCGATGGTTCACGCCCAACACCGGAAGGAGTGCATCGGGCACCGGCACGTCGAGCTGGGGCGGCTCGGACAGGCTCGCCAGAAATGGCGCGAAGGCATCCCGCGTGAACCCGAGTTCCTCGCCCGTTCGGATCAGCTCGTGACTCACCTTGCGTCGACGTTCAGGCGTCCAGAACGCGACCCAGTCCTGAGCTCGGCGGGCAGCCAGCTCCCGACCTGGCGTGACGAGCGAGGGCAGGAACCAGCTACCGACCCGCCCATCCCGGTGCGCGTCTTCCAGTTCCAGTACCAGGGCGTCGGTTCGCCGACGCAACTGCTCCAGATCCGACCCGCTGACGTACACGTAGGCCGATGCCATCACGTCACCCCAAGTGCTTGCGACGACCGCCTCGGCCGCTTCCGTGGATGCGCTGACCGTGCTCATGGCACGCAGGTCGACCCGAAACTCGGGTCGCGCGACCGCGAAGAGGATGACCGCGAGCGCGCCCATCAGGGCCGCCACTCGTCCCCTCCGGCCGACGCACATGCGCCGCAGCAAGCCGCTGAGCGACACGAGCGGGGAACTCGCCCCCCCCGCCTGCGTGCGCACGATCAGTGGAAATACCAGCTGCACGACAGCGAACGCGGACACCACCGAAAGCGCCGCGAAGGTGCCCAACTCTCCGAGCAGCTCAAATCCGCTCCAGCGCAGTGAGAGGAACGCGCCAGCGGTCGACACGGTCGCCACTAGACCGGGCGCAAAGATCGCCGCAGCCACGTTCCAGCCCGACCGGTCACGAAAGCGATCCAGAAAGGAGGCGAACATGATGCCTTGATCCACAGTGATCGACACCAGTGCAGCACCGAAGCCGAGCGACAGTGCCGAAATGTCGCGATCGAAGAGCGACATCTCGAGGAGCCCAAGAGCAACGCCGGTCGTGGCAGGCAACAGGGAAAGGACCCCCAGAATGGGGCGCGCGAAGAAGAGCAGGAGCAGCAGAGCGATGCCGATCGTCGCCACCCACAGCGCCCGGTTGGTGTCGGCCTTGACGATCGCCTCGTTGTCGAGCGCGGCGCGATACGCCCCAACGACGTTCAGCTCCGCGGCCACACCAGACGGCGATCCCTCCCCCCAGCGCTGGGTCAGATTCGCGAAGAAGGCAGCCAGCCGTTGGTTCTGCTCGCCATCGGAGATGGAGCTACGTGACTCCGCGGTCAGTAGCACATGGCGGCCATCCGGCGACACGAGGTGCCCGCTCTCGATCTGCGCGTCACTACCAAGCGTGAGGGCCCCGAGTCGCTTCATGACGAGGAAGCGCAGCTGAAGTGGGTCCGCGCTGAGCAACGCCGCGGACCCCGTGCCCTCGAGCTCGGACAGCTCGGCGAGCCGCTGCTCGAGCGCCTGCCGGATGGCCTGCGGCTGCACCAGAGGCGCCACGTCGCTCTCGAGCTCCTGGCGCGTGAACAGCACCGGCAGGTGCTCGGGAAGACGCCGGTTGAGCTCGAGCAGGGCCTCGGCGGCAGCCTCGTGTCCCACCGACGCGAACAGCCCGCTCTGGCGCATTTCCTCCGCAACCGCGTCAGCCACGGCAAAAAGCTCCCCCCGGGGCTTCCCCGTCTCGCGCAGCTGTACATCAACCGCGATCCGGTCCGTGAGCACGTTCTGCTGGAGCAGTTTTCGGGAGCTGTTGAGAGCTGGTGAGCTCGCCGGCAGCGCCGAGAAGATATCGGCCTCGACCCGGATCCGCCGCAGGGCCCCGTAGAGCGCGAGCCAGGTCAGCCCCGCCAGGAGCAGCACTGCCCACCAGCGAACACCACGAAAATCCAGCTTCGGCATCGATTTCCTGCCGACCAGACAGCCGACGCGGCGCTCTATAGCAGGATGCCCGAACCGCAGTCCACCAGCCCGCTGGGCCCGGATTGAACCGGAGACAGCCCAGATCCAGCGTTGTCAGCCTTGCGCTCGACAGGACGCTCTTGGTACTGGCCTCCCCTGCTTGGACCGAAACAGCGGCCCAAGGGAGTAGAGGCAGGTTGAGAGCACCACGCAACCGAAGGGTCGTCATCTCAGGGTGCGAGGTGGTGACTGCGCTGGGAAGCAACCTGCAAAGCACGTGGGAAGCGGCGGCCGCCGGACAACCCCGCTTCGAAGTGGCGGACTGCTGTGAGCCGCTGGGTCTCCGCGTCCCCGTTGGTCGCACCCGCCAGTTCGACTTGCGTGCCTACCCGTTCGCAACGCCACGCGAGATCGCCAAGTGGGATGCCGCGTTCGTGCTCGCCACCATGGCGGTCTGCCAGGGCGCCGTGGCGGCAGCCGGCCTCGATCTGTCCGGAGAGCTGGGTCCCCGCACCGCCTGCTTCATGGGCTCCGCCCTTTGCGGTCATGACGCCTTCCGTACCGCCACCGACCGGCTGCAGAACGGTGGATACCTGCGGGTGAGCCCGTTCCTCCTTCCCAATCTCTGCGCCAATGTCCCAGCCGGCAAGGCGGGAGAATTGCTCGGATTCACTGGACCGATCATTGCTCCGGGAGGAGCCTGCGCGTCGGGCAATCACGCGATCGCGATGGGCGCCCGGATGATCCGCGACGGGGACGTCGACGTCGCCATCGTCGGTGGCATCGACATGCCAATCGTCACCGAGATCGTCGTTGGCTTCGCCAACATGAACGCCTTGATCAAACTCCGCGAAAACGACCGTGCCTGGGAAGACCCGAACCAGGCCTCCCGTCCCTTCAGCGCCGACCGCAAAGGGTTCGTGCTCGCCGAAGGAGCGGGAGCCCTCGTCCTGGTGGCCGAAGACGTCGCCCGAGCCCACGGAGTGGCGGCCCGAGCGGAAGTGCTGGGTGTCGGCTGGACCTCGGACGCGCACCACGTCACGCGCCTCCACGAGCCCACCGTGATCCGCGCAATGCGGCAGGCCATCGACGACGCTGAGCTGACTCCCGCGGACATCGACTGCATCAATGCCCACGGCACCTCCACCATCACGGGTGACGGGGTCGAGGTGGCCAGCCTGCGTCAGGTCTTCGGGGACCAACTCGACCGCGTGCCGGTGACGGCCAACAAGTCGCTGGTGGGCCACTCGCTGGGTGGGGCCGCCGCGATCGAGGCCGCCCTCGCCGTCGAGGGCATGCAGCGCAATCTGATCCTGCCCACGGCCAACCACCTGGCGGACCCCGAACTGGCCGGGCTCGATCTGGTCACTGGCGTCGCGCGACAGCAGTCTCACGAGCTCACGCTCTCCAACTCATTCGGATTCGGGGGGACCAACTGTTGCCTCGTGCTGCGTGGAATGTAGAGCATGCGAGCGCCTGAGTTCTCTTTCGTTCCCAGTCCTGCCGGCGATCGCTTCGTCCGCGACGAACGCACCGGCCACGTCTGGCATCGGGTCGAGCATCGCACGCTCTACGCGGACACCGATCGGTCGGACGTTGTGTACCACTCGAACTATCTCAGGTACTTCGAGCTCGGTCGCACCAGCTTGCTGCGCGACGTGGCGTTCCCATATCGCGAGGTGGAAAAGAGCGGGTTCGTCTACCCCATCGTGGATCTCGCGCTCCGCTTCATCCGCCCCCTGAAGTACGACGATCGCATGTGGGTCCACACCCGGCCGCAGCGGCGGGAGGCGGTGGCAGTCACTTTCGAATACGCGATCACGCGGTACGAGGATGGCAAGCTGGTCTGCACCGGTCATACGCGCCACTGCGCATTGAACGACCGTGGCGTCGTCGTCGCGGTCGATCCCAAGACCCTCAAGGTCTTTGAAGACTACCCAAACCAATGACTGGCGCCGGCACCGCAGGGCTCGCGAACCCCGGTGCGCCAGCGCCGAGGTTCGAAGACAGAGACGTGCTCAGCCCCGAAAGGGCGATACTCCCGGGCGTGCTGCGTCCCCTCGACCCAGCGCAACTCTACCGATTTGGGTTCGAAGCCGGGTGGCGAGGGGAGCAGGGCGCAGTGATGAAGAGCAGTGTCTCGACGCTGCCGTTGAGCTCCCTCCTGCAGGGAGCCGCCGCACTCTGTCGCGACCGAGGCAGCCTTGCCGAGATCGACACGTCGGAAACGCCACCGCTGCGCAGCGGGGTCTGGGTGCGGTGCGAGATCCGCCCTGACGGTCACGTTGCGGTATGGGCGTGGAACCACGAGGGCGCGCCAAAGGGCACTCTCCGGCTGGCCACCCACGACGACCTCGCGCCACAGGGCGAGGTGTCCCCCCCAGCCACATTCCCCACCATCGCGCTCCTCGAACTCGATGCCCTGCCCCCCTTCCTCGAGCTGCTCCTCTCCCCTCGCGAGCGGTCCCGCGCCTGCCAGCTCGGGGAGCGCCGACGCAAGATGTTCGCTGCTGGACGGGTCGCCCTGAAGCTCGCCACTGCCCCGTGCCTACCCTTCGCAGCCCTCGACACCCTCGCCGAGGATGGCAGGCTCGCCCGAGCCCCTGTGCCGGGCCTCGGGAGTGTCTCGATCGCGCACGACCGTCGACTCGCGGTGGGCGCCGCCTCCGAGCACGGTAAACTAGGCATCGACGTCGAAGCAGCGACCCCCCGACTGGAGAAGGCGACCCGACTCTACGCGGCCCCGTCGGAGCTCGCCGCCGCGAAGGATTTTGCGCAGGGGCTCCACCCGGGCCTCGCGCGGATCTGGACGACCAAGGAAGCCGTCACGAAGGCGACTGGACTGACGCTCGGTGAGGTCTTCTCCCGCTGCCAACTCACTCGGCTGGGGGTGAACTCGAGTGTGGCCGTTCTGGACGGGACCCCCTTCGAGGCCTCCCACACCGAGATCGACGAGCACCTCCTCACCGTCACGGAGCTGTCGTGAGCGGGCTGGTGCTGGCAGTCGCGTACCTGATTGGTTCGCTCCAGGCAGCCGTGATCGTCGCCAAGCTGGCGGGTCTGCCGGACCCCAGGACAGCCCACAGCGGGAATCCGGGCACCACCAATACCTGGCGGACAGCAGGACCAGGCTGGGCGGTCGTCGTGTTGTGTCTCGATGTCGGCCGCGCAGCGCTGGTCGGGTGGATGGCGCACACGAGCGTGGTCGAAGACCTCGTCCCGTGGGTCGGAGTGATCCTTCTGCTGGGAACGATTCTACCGATTTTCCACGGGTTCCGGGGAGGCAAGGGGGTGGCGACCCTGCTCGGGTTCGCCCTGGCCACGTCCCCCTGGATCACCACATCCGCCGCACTCGCCGCGTGGGTACTGGTCTGGCTGGCTACCAGGCAGCCTTTCCTCGGGTCCCTCCTCATGGTGACGGTGCTCTGCGCGGGGCTCGCGCTCGGGTGCGGGACGGCGGGCTGGCTCGGGGCCACGATGACTCTTGGGTTAATCTTCCTTCGCCATCGACCCAACATCGTGCGGTGGTGGGCTGCCACCGACGTCCCACCCCCCCCATGAAGCGCACCGAACGGAAGCTCCGGACGGCGGATTGAGACTTGCCCTTCGGCGGCTGTAGGGTTACTGAGCGAGGCTCACTACGTGGTGGATGGGAATGAGTGACGTAGCGGAACTAGCTAGAAAAGTGGCGGCGATCCTGATTCGGGAGACGCAGCTCGAGGATGCCACGCCGGAGGACTTCGACCTGGACGTGGATCTGGTCGAGGAGGTCGGTCTCGACAGCATGGATCTGACAACTGTCGTCCTCGTGCTGCAGGACGAGTTCAAGATCCAGATCCCCGAGGACGAATACCCGAACCTGACTACCGTCCGGAAGCTGGCCAACTTCGTTCAGAAGCAGCTCGCGGGCTAGCCATGCATGCCGAAGCGGTCCGGCAAGCAGGGCAGGCGAGCGTTCCGTTCGGGGAGCTCATCGCACCTCCCGAGGTGCGAGCCAGGTGGGACGCGGTTCGGCGCTACTTCTTTCTGAGGGAGTCCACCTACGATGTCACGCGCCGCTGCAACATTCGCTGCGACGGGTGCTACTTCTTCAATGGCGAGAAGCAGCACGGAACGGACGCGACGGATCCCGAGGCCTGGCGACGACTGATGATCGCCGAGCGAGAGCGGGGGATCACGTTCGCGGTGCTCGCCGGCGCAGAGCCAGCACTGGTTCCGGACGTCCTCCGCGCCTGCGCCGAGTCGATTCCCACCGGTGCCATCGCCACCAATGGCCTCCGCACGATTCCCGAGGACATTCGCTACCGCATCCACATCTCGGTGTGGGGCAACGACGTGACCAGCGCGTCGCTGCGCGAAGCCAAGCGGATGCTCGAGCGGCAGTGCGAGTGCTACGAGAACGACGACCGAGCGGTGTTCGTCTACACCTTCACCAGAGACAACATCGACGAATGTGAAGAGGTGGTCGAGCTCCTGGCGCGCCGCAACTGCCAGGTGAGCTTCAATCTGTTCTCGGCACCCGTCGGCTACGGCGGGCAATGTCGCCACGATGCCAATTCCCTGGCCCGAACACGCACGACGATGCTCGCGCTGCAAGAGCGCTACCCGCAGACCGTGCTCTACTCGGCTTACAACGCGGTGGTGCACACACACTCGCTGGGACTGCACGATCTCTTTGGTTGCTCGTACCCGCGCATGAATCCCTCCACCGCACAGGGACTGGGTCGTTCCTTTCGCCAGTACCGAGCAGACCTTTCGTTCGATCGTTCTGCGGCGTGCTGTGTGCCGGATACCGACTGCGCCGACTGCCGACACTATGCGTCGGGCAGCGCAGTCGTGACGGCTCGACTCCACCGCCACGCCGCGAGCCCCGCTACCTTCTCCGCCTGGCTCGACTACGTGAACGTCTACCTTTCCGTCTGGGTGCTTGGCTACGAACCGTTTTCCCCACTGATGGCCGACCCCGTAGCCCCTCCAGGGCAGTCCTTGTTCTAGCTGTCGGTCGCCTGTGACCCCAGCTCCTGAGGCACCATGATCACCGCTAGATCGCTACTCGACGACGCCTGGTACGAACGGTACCGTCGCATCTCCGGTCTCAACATCCGGAGCTCGATCTACGACGTGACGGATCGCTGCAATCTGCGCTGCCAGGGTTGCTTCTTCTTCTCGTCCAACGAACACCGCGTCGCGAAGCAAGAGACTGACATCGAAAAGTGGAGGCAGTTCATCGAGAAGGAGAAGGAGAGAGGTGTCCGGCTCGCCATCCTGATTGGCGGGGAGCCCACACTCTATCTCGACCGAGTGGGGGCATTCTACGACAGCCTGCCCACGTTCTGCGCCACCAATGGCCAGATCAAGGTTCCTCGAGACCGCTTCCCGGACATGATGGTGGGCATCTCCCTGTGGGGGACGCCCGAGGACGAGAAGCAGCTTCGAGGCAAGGACACGTTCAGCGTGTCCGCCAACCACTACGAGGGCGATCCCTACACGTACTACCTTCTCACCATCACACCGAATCAGATCGGACGACTCGAAGAGACAGTTCGCCGGATTCGCGACGTCGGGGTCAAGGTTCACTTCCAGCTGTTGTCCAACGACGAGGGCGCCGACGGGTTCTCGTGGGAACCTTCTCACCTGACCGCGCTGCAGGCGGAGATGGACGACCTGTTGGAGCGCTATCCCGACGTCGTCATCTCGTCGCGGTACTATCATCAGATCATCACGACGGGCGAGATGCTGGGGCGGCCCTTCGGATGGATGGAATGTCCTAGCGTCTCCGAACCCATCGACGACCGGGCCCCTCAACCGAAACGCCTGATTCGCTTCATTCGCTGGGCCAGCGATCTTAAGACCGTTCACCGCTGCTGCACTTCTGCGACACGCGACTGCTCGACCTGCAAGGACGGCGCGGCCCACATGAGCTGGGTGATGGTCAACAAACGCGCCCACATGCGCAGCGCGGAGGACTTCCAGAACTGGATCGAGGTCTACGAGATGTTCGCGAAGCTCTACCGCTTCATCCCCTGGTGAACGGTGGTGTGGTGGCCGCATCTTCTCGCCCCGTAGTCCTCGGCTACGATGCCGTCTCCCCGCTGGGTACCACTCTGGCGGAACAGTGGGAGCGCGCCGTGGCCGGAGAGAGCGGAGTTGGTCCGCTCCGCCGCTTTCCCCTCCGGGACGAGTTCCCGGTGCGCATCGCTGGCGAGGTCCCCCCTTGCGACTTCGGCGACGACCCGTGCCTGTCTCCGCGGCGCCTGGCGCCCTGGTCGTCGCCCGTCTTCGCCCACGGCATCATGGTAGCACGACGGGCAGTGGCCCGAGCGAAGATCCCCACTAGTGACGAGATGGGGCCTCGCATGGCGGTCACTTTCGGAACAGCTGTCGGTGGACTGGATGCCGTCATCGCCTCCGACCGCGCGCTGGTCGCCCGGGGCTCGCTGCCCAAGCCTTGGTCGAACCCCAACTCGTGCATCAACATGCCGACGGGAGCCGTCGCCATCGCGCTCGGTGCAACCGGCCCCATCGTCAATCCAGTGACGGCGTGTGCCACCGGCGCCACCTCGGTCGCCCTCGGCGCCTTGCTGCTGGAGTCGGGAGCCGCCGATGTCGCCGTGTGCGGAGCGGTCGACTTCTCGCTCGTCGAGCCGATCGTGGCGGGCTTTGCCACGATGAACGGTGCCTACAAGTCGCGACCCAACGAAATCCCCACCGCCGTGAGTCGCCCCTTCGCCGAGGGGCGCGCGGGCTTTGTCGTCGCTGAGGGTGCCGCCGCACTGGTCCTGGCCACACCGGAGTTCGCACAGCACCACCGACTGGAACCGATCTGCACGCTGGCTGGGTGGGCGATGAACGCCGATGCCTTCAAGCCCGTGGCGCCCCGCCGCGAGACCGTCACTCGTTGCATGCAGCTGGCGCTGAACCACGCCGGCATCGCGCCCAGCAAGGTGAGCGCGATCAGTGCCCACGCCGCTTCCACAGTCGTCGGTGATCGCATCGAGGCCGAGGCGCTGCAGGATGTGTTTGGAGCCCAGACGCCCCCGGTGACGGCACTCAAGTCACAAACGGGCCACATGATGGGCGCCTCCAGCGGACTGGAGTCCATCTTTGCGATCGAAGGAATGGTGCGCGGTCTGCTGCCGCCCACCCTGAACTACACGCCAGATGCGGCCTTTGCCGTGAATGCCGTGGAGGAACCTCGACGCCTGCCCCAGGACTTCGTGTTGAAGAATGCCTTCGGTTTCGGAGGGGCGAACACGTGCCTCGTGTTCGCGAGGAGCTAGGACTCTCATGGAGAATGCCATGGATGACAGCACACCGATGAACAAGGAAACGGCACTCGGACTGGTCAAGGACTTCTTGGTCAACCGGTTCGAAGTCGACGAAGATCAGATTCGCCCCGAGGCGCTGTTCTTCGAGGACCTCGGGATGGACAGTATCGACGCGCTCGACATGATCGCCATCATCGAGGCCGAGCTGAAGGTCAGTGTCGACGAGACCGAGGCGCGAAAGATCCGCACCGTCGGTGACGCCGCAGACTTCATCGTCACGATGCACGCACGCGGAGTCCGCCCCGGTGTCTGAGTGGCAGCTGGTGGAAGAGCGGTACGAGGATGCCGAAGGAGTGAGGCGCGGACGGGCGCGGTGCCCGCTTGACACCCCATGGTTCGATGGGCACTTCCCCGACCTGCCGGTACTCCCCGCCGTGGCAATCCTGTACAGCACCCTCGCCGTCGCCGACCCGGAGGCTCGCGCGCGCGCAGTTCGTCTGCGTCGAGTGCGATTCCGGCGCGCCGTCGCCCCGGGTACGGAGCTGCACATCGAGGTCCGCGAGCCACAGCCCACATCGCAACCGTTCCAGGTCACCGCCGGCATCGATCTCGTGTGCTCGGGTCTCCTGCAGACGATTGAGGACTGAGCGATGACCTGGGAGCTCGACGACCTGACCCCCTCGTGGGACGCGCTGGCGGCGGCGGACCAGCACGCCCCGCTGGGAGGCGCGGTGCGTCAGCTGGCCGCCGGGCTCCTCGAGCAACTGGGCAACGACCTCTCCCCGTTCGTGGTCGTGGGTCATGACCGCCGGGCATATGCCGCAGCGCTACTCGCCTCGCTGGCTGGGGGTGCACCGTTCGTGCTTCCGCACATCGGTACCCCCACCGCGCTCGGGGACTTGCGCCAGGCCATCTCGAGCCATCGGTTGCTTGGTCACCCGGAGCCGCCAGGTGGGTGGGAAGCGTTGGCGTTGAGGGAATCCACCACGCCGCTTCCAGGCGTCCCTCAGCTCGGCCCCGAAGATCGCCTCGCCGCCCTCTTCACGGGAGGATCCACGGGACAGAACCGCCTCTTCTGGAAGAGCCCAAACAACGTGCTCGGAGAAGCCGCGGCGCAGGTCGCCCACTTCGGATTCAGCGCCCGCGACACGATCCTGAGCTGCGTCCCCCCGAACCACATCTACGGGTTCTTGTTCTCGGTCGTGGTACCCTTGCTTTGTGGGGCCCGGGTCGTCGTCAGCCCCTCGTCGTACCCCGCCGACGTGGCACGGACGCTGCTTGACGAGCGCGCAACCGTGCTCGTCGCTGTCCCCGCCCAGTATCGAGCGCTGGGAGCCGCGTCACTCCGCGAGCACTCGCTACGCCTGGCGCTGAGCTCGGCGGCACCACTGGACGAGCGCGACGCCGAGCGATTTGCTCAACTCACTTCCCTGACCATCACCGAGATCTACGGGTCGACCGAGACCGGAGGCATCGCCACCCGGCACCGGCCCTCTCCCACCGCTCACTTCGTCCCCCTGGACCGCGTCGATGTGCGAAGCGAGAAGGAGCGATTGTGGGTACGCTCACCCTACGTGTCGCGGGAGCTGCTCGACGGCACGGGGGGATTTCTGACGGGCGATCGTGTCGCCCTCGAGCCGACCACGTCCACCTTTGAGCTCTTGGGTCGCGTCGATGGAGTCGTCAAGGTCGGCGGTGTCCGCGTCGAGCTCACGGAGGTGCAGCGCGCCCTGCTCAACGTCCCGGGGGTCTGCGACGCGCACGTGCTGGCCAGGGAGGTCGGGGGAGCGCGATCCCAGGAGCTCGTGGCGCTGTTCGTCGGCGAGCCCGACGCCGCGGCGGTACGCCGCGTGCTGGGGGAAAGACTCAGCGCCGTGGCCATGCCACGGCTGCTGCTGAAAACCCCGAGTCTTCCCTGCTTGGCCAATGGCAAGCTGGATCGGCAGCGTGTGCTGGAGCTGGTGACGCACGCGGAAAGAGGGAGCGAGCCGTGAGTGCGAACATCGAAAAACCCCGGCGCAACGTCGCGAGCGTCGTCAGTATTGGTCGTGAAACCGTGTCCTTCGCCGAGCTGGCGCGGGTCGCTCTGGATGGAGCCCCCATCGAGCTGCAAAGTGCCATCGTGGAGCGCCACCTGGCGCGATCCCGAGAGCGACTGCACGACGCCCTGGCGCGGGGAGTGCCCGTCTATGGGGTGTCCACCGGATTCGGCAGCGCGTGTGGCAACCGCACCACCGCCGAGCGCACTACGGAGCTGGGGCAGAACCTCATCCGCTACCACGGTTGCGGCATCGGGGAGCCCTTCCCCCTGGCAGCGGTGCGGGGCGCCATGCTGGCTCGGCTGCTGTGCTTCCGCCTAGGCTACTCGGGAGTGAGCAGCGAGCTCTGCTCTCAGCTGGCCGCGTTCCTCAATTTGGGTATCACCCCGGTAGTGCCCACGCTCGGCTCGGTGGGCGCCTCGGGAGATCTCACCCCCATGTCCTACATCGCCGCCGCCCTGACCGGGGAGCGCGAGGTATTCTTCGAGGGCCGGCGCATGACGAGCGCAGAGGCGTTGCAGGCAGCTCGGCTCGAACCGCATCGCTTCCGCCCCAAGGAGCCGCTGGCCATGCTCAATGGCACCGCGGTAATGACCGGGACGGCACTGCTCTGTACGGTCCGCGCACGCCGGGTGCTCGAGGCCGCCACGCTCGCCACCGCGCTGGGTGTGCACGCGATCGCCGGCCATGCACATCACTTCGCACCCCTGATCATGGCGGCCAAGCCCCACCGCGGAATGGCGGAAGTGGCGGAACGCTTGCGAGGGCTCCTGGCCACTACCGACACGGTGGAGGAAGCCACCCACAACGGAGCGTTGCAGGATCCCTACTCGTTCCGCTGCTCGCCCCACGTCCTCGGCGTGCTTGCTGACGCGCTATCGTGGATCGAGCCATGGATCGAGACCGAGGCGAACAGCGCCGACGACAACCCGCTCGTCGACCCCTCCACTGGCGAAGTCTTGACCGGGGGCAATTTCTACGGCGGACACATCGCGCTCGCCATGGATTCCCTCAAGACCGCTGTCGCCTCAGCGGGAGACGTCTGCGATCGTCAGCTTGCGCTGCTCGTCGACGGGCGATTCAGTCGCGGTCTGCCGGACCAGCTTGCCGCCCCTGCGGAGGCCGAGGCGGGCCTCCACCACGGCTTCAAGGGAATGCAGATTACCGCCTCCGCGCTCGTGGCAGAAGCACTCCAGGCGACGATGCCCCTGACGTCCTTTTCGCGCTCGACCGAGTCCCACAACCAGGACAAGGTGAGCATGGGCACCATCGCGGCACGCTCCGCGTTGCGGGTGACCGAGCTGATCGAAGGCGCCGTCGCCACCCACCTGCTCGGGGCAGTTCAGGCAGCCGAGCTGCGTGGAAGCTTGGCCGCCCGCCCCGCCCTGCAGACCGCCGCACGACGACTGCGAACCCTTTCACCACCGGTTACCGTGGACCGCCCACTGGACGGGGACATCCTCCGCGTCCAAAGCGCCATCGCGGCGGGAGAGCTCGACGATGTCGTCGCCCCTGGCTGAGCTCCACCCTTACAGCAGCCGGACCATCGCGTTCTATGACCTGGATCCCCTCGGCGTCGTCTGGCATGGCAATTACCTAAAGTACATCGACGAGGCACGCATGGCCCTCTTCGACAGCGCCGGCCTGGACCTGTACGGGACCGTGCGCAGTCGCCCGCGCTATGCGTTTCCCATCGTCCGCAGCAGCGTGAAGCATGTCGCTCCCCTGCTGCTCCGGGACCGCATCACGGTGTTCGCGCGAGTGACCGACGCGCGTTTCAAGATATGCCTCGAGTTCGAGGTACGCCGAGAGGACGGGGTTCTCTCCGCCCGGGCCCGCAGCGAGCAGGTCGCGGTGCGACTTCCGGAACTGACGATGGAGTACCGGATCCCCAGCGAGGTGGCAGACGCGCTATGCCCGACGCGGCTTTGAACCCGATCGAGGTCGACGCGCTTCGCGCCGGCTACCACCGGGTGCGTTCGGTCATGACCTTGCTCGACGCCATCAACGTCTTTCCCGTGGCCGACGCCGACACGGGGGCGAACCTCGCCGCCAGCCTATCCCCGCTGGAGCGAGAGTTCGCGTCGGCGACAGAGCTCACCGAAGCCCTCCTGTTCGCCGCCCAGGGCAACTCCGGCAACATCTCAGCAGCGTTCCTCGCGGGCATGTTCGACGCTCCCTCCAAGCCGCTCCCCGAGCGGTTCTCGACGGGGGAGGCCAGGGCACGGCGAGCCGTCGCGGACCCTCAACCGGGGACGATGCTGACCGTGCTCCAGCAACTCGTGGAGGTGACACGGACCGAGGGGGTCGTGTCACACACTGGCACCGTGGAGGCCCTGGCGGCCGCGGTCGACTCGACAACGAGTCACCTCCCGGTGCTCGCGGAGCACCACGTCATCGACGCTGGTGCCCTGGGGCTCTTCGTCTTCCTGGAGACCTTCCTCGGAGTACTGACCGGGTCAGCGTCCCGAACCGACGTCGAGCAGCGCTTTCGGGGCCGACTCGCCATCAACGGCACCAGGGCCGTCGCCCCCACCGCAGGACGGTGCATCGACGCCGTACTCCGGTTGTCGGCGCCCAGCGCTGAGACGCTCGCCGAGCTCCGTGACCTGGGCGACTCGACCGTGTTGGTGCAAGCCGACAACGTGATCAAGCTCCATGTACATGCCAGCGATCCCGAATCGTTGCGCGTCGCGCTGGCGGGCTACGGCGAGCTCATCCGTTTCGACACCAGTCCCCTCGCACCCCACAGCCCCCCCCCCACGAGGGAACCGCCGCTGGCGCGGGCGCCCGCAACTCCCATCGATGGCGACACCGCAAGCGGGCGCGCCTCGACGCCCGTACCCACTTGCCAGTCCTCCCCGTCAATCCAGGTGGTGACGGACGCGGCCGGCTCGCTCTCCGCCCAACAGGCCACCGAACTGGGCATCGAGCTGCTCGCGAGCCGGGTCAGTCTCCCCACTGGTACCGTTCTGGAGACAGAGGCCGACCGGGAATCCGTCTGGCAGGCGCTCCGGAGTGGCCATCGGGTCACGACGGCACAGGCGCCCCTCGCGCAGCGTCACCAGACCTTCGCTCGCCTCCTCGAGCAGCATCCTTGCGTCCTGTATTTGTGCGTGGGGTCCGCCTACACCGGCAACCACGCCGCCGCCCTGGAGTGGGCGCGGGAACAGGCGGTGGAGGACCGCTTCATCGTCATCGACAGCGGGGCCGCCTCGGGCAAACTGGCGGTCGTAGCCCGGCAGCTGGCAACGCTCGCCACCCGAGAGTTGGCCTCCACCCTGCGCCAGCGTGCGCAGCATCTACTGACCCGCGCCGACGAACTCCTGTTCATCGACCGCCTCGAGTTCCTACGTCGCAGTGGACGACTGAGCGCGCCGTCCGCGTGGTTTGGAACCCTCCTCGGATTCAAACCCGTGGTCACCCCCACTCCCCAAGGGGCCCGCCGGGTGGGGATCTGCCGCGACCAGCGCGACCAGCTCGAGCTCGCTCGTCGGCGTCTCGCCGAGCTCGCCAAGAGTCCCGGTTGCTTCGTGCTACTGCAGCACACCGACAACGAAGACTGGATCCGAACCACGGCGCTGCCCACGCTCCGGAAGGCAGCGCCGCTAGCAACCATCGAGGTTTCGCCACTCTCACTCACCACTGCTGTCCACACCGGACCCGGCACGTGGTCCGTTGCATTCCTGCCCACCGAAGCCGAGGAGTCGCCATGCGCATGAAGCTCATCTATCCGCGATGGAACAAGCTGCCGGGCCAGAGCGCGTTCAACCTCCCGCCCCACGGCCCGGTCGTCTTCGCCGCCACGCTTCCGGACCGGGTCGAAGTGACGTTCGTCGACGAGAACGTGGACCCCCTCGACGACAGTGATGAGCCGGATGTGGTCGCGATCTCGATGATGTTGACGGCCCAGCTGCAGCGGGGGCTGGCGATCGCGGACGCCTACCGGGCGCGAGGGGTCCCCGTCCTGGCAGGAGGCATCGCCACCATGCTCCACGCCGAGGAGACCCTGAGCCACGTCGACTCCATCTTCCTCGGGGAAGCCGAGGGACGGATGGACCAGGTGATTCAGGATCTCGAGCAGGGAACGCTGGAGCCGGTCTACAACCACCTGACCACGCCCGCGGACGTGAGCATCGTGGGCCCCGCCCGACGGGATCTGCTCCACGCCGACCGCTACCACCACAAGGGGGTCCGCATGGTGGACCTCTTCCACGCTTCCCGGGGCTGTCGCTTCGCGTGCTATCCCTGTGCTGTGTCGTATCTCGGCGGGCGCAGCTTTCGCCCCCGACCGATGTCCCGAATCCGGGAAGAGCTCGCGCAGATCGACAACAACCGGCTGTTCGTCGTCGACAACACGCTGGCTCAGGACAAGGAGTGGCTCAAGGAGCTCTTCACCACCATGGAGCCCTTCCAGAAGACCTGGTGCAGCCACACCATCCTCGATGATCCGGAGATCCTGAAGCTGGCCGCCCGGGCTGGCGCCTGGTACGTCTACCAGGCCGTCTTCGACACCTCGGATCACATCCGGGAGCGCATCCAGCGCTACCACGACCATGGTATCGCGGTCGAGGGAACAATCCTCCTGGGCCTGGACGACCAGACCGAGGACGACATCAAGCGCCTCGTCGACTTCCTGTGCGAGATCGATCTCGACCTGGCCGAGTTCACCGTCCTGACCCCGTTTCCGCACACGAAGGCCTACGACGACCTCGAGCGCCAGGGGCGCATACTCACCCGCAACTGGAACGATTTCGACGCCGGCCACGTCGTCTTTCAGCCTCGGCACATGAGTCCCGAGCGACTTGCCGAACTGTTCGCATGGTCGTGGGAGCGCTTCTACGCCGACGAGCCGCAGAGCATCAAGATGTTCAAGCTCCTCAAGCGAGCCGTGGAACGCGAGCAGTCACTCGGAACCTTCCGCAGCCGACGCCGCGATCTCGCCGCCCAGAGCTTCGGCAAGCGGCTCGACCAGGAGGATCCTCCATCGTGAACACGGAACCGGACCCTGCCCTCGAGGCGCTGGTCGCGAACGACCCGTGGATCGACCGCTTGCATCACTTTGCAGGCCGATGGGGCGTCCCGTCGGTGTGTGGGCTGCGCACGCTGCTGACACCGGGCGGTATCACGGTGGTGGCCACCGAGCTCTACGACCGAAACCCCGGAAGCTCCGTCACCGCCATGGCGGGAGAGCTCGTCAGGGATCTAGCAACCGAACACGGGGTGGCGCCGGAACGGACGACCCTCGTCGTCCGCTGTCCGGGACGGGGGTCGAAACTGTCGTGCTACGATGAAACCTTCGACCGGTTCGAACCGGGTGCAAAGGGGGCTGGACGCTGGGCGCGCATGACCGCGGCGGAGGTGGAAGCGCAACTCCGCTGAGCCTCTCGTCAGTCCGAAATCCGCGTGGTAGCTTCCCGCCGTGACCGCTGGAAGACGAGTCGTCGTAACTGGCATGGGACTGCGAAGCCCGCTCGGCAACACCCCGGGTGCCTTCGCTGAGGCGCTGAAGGCAGGCAGGTCCGGCATCCGGACCATGCCCGAGTGGTCCGCCCTCGAGGGAATGCGCGCGCGGGTGGCAGGCGTCGTCGAGGAGCTGGGAGACGTCAAGCGGATCCCGCGCTCGTCGCGACGGAGCATGGGCCGGGTGGCGTTGCTCTCGGGACTCGCAGCCGTCGATGCGTGGACCGATGCAGGACTCACCGAAGATGCCCTGCGAGGACCTCGCGCGGGCGTGGCCTTCGGTTCGACGGCAGGCAGCGTGTCCGCCGAGCAGGGCTTCGTCGAGCAAGTGATGCAGCACCGCTCGCTGGTCGGCATGCAGTCGTCCACGTACCTCCAGATCATGACTCACACCTGTGCGGCCAACCTCGGAGTGTTTGCCGGCGTGCAGGGGCCCGTCATCGCCACCTGCTCGGCGTGCACGAGCGGCTCGCAGGGGATCGGGGTCGGCTACCAGCAGATCCAGCTCGGCAACGCCGACATCATGCTTGCCGGCGGAGCGGAGGAGATGCACTTCCTCGCCGGCGCGGTCTTCGACATCATGCGCGCAACTTCGGGCAACCCCGATCCCGAGACCGCCTCGCGCCCCTTCGACGCCCAGCGCGACGGTCTGGTGGTCAGCGAGGGGGCCGGGTGCCTGGTGCTGGAGGAACGCGAGCACGCCCGACGCCGAGGCGCACCCATGTACGCGGAGATCGTGGGGTACGGAACCAGCTGCAACGGCGTTCACATGACAAACTCCGATCCAAACGGAATCCGCCTCTCGATCCAGGGCGCGCTACGTGACGCGCAGTTGAACGCGAGCGAGATCGGCTACATCAACGCCCACGCGACGGCGACGGACGTGGGTGACCGGGCGGAAGCCGAGGCAACCCACGAGATCTTCGGTGAGCGCACCGCCGTCAGCAGCCTCAAGGGCCACATGGGCCACACCCTTGGGGCGAGCGGCGCCCTCGAGTCGATCGCGTCGATCCTGATGCTGCGCGAGGGCGTCCTCATCCACACCAAGAATCTCGAGCATCCCGATCCGGAGAACCGCCCGCTCGACCACATCATGGGAGCCCCCCGCGAGCGGCGGGTTTCCCACGTCATGAACAACAACTTCGCGTTCGGCGGCATCAACACGTCCCTGATCTTCACGGGGGCGTGATGTCCACGCCCACGGCCGCGTTCGTCATCCCACTCTACAACCATGCCGCAACGGTGGCCCGAGTGGTGGAGGTGGCGCGCACGCTGGGCTGGCCCATCTTCGTCGTCGATGACGGCTCGACCGACGGGGGCGCCGCCCGCGTCCCGACCACAGACCAGGTGCAGGTCTTGCGTCACCCCGCCAATGCGGGCAAGGGCGCGGCCATCCTGACCGGTCTGCGGGCAGCGCGCGCGGTAGCCGACTACGCGATCACGGTCGATGCCGACGGGCAGCACGATCCTCGTGACGCGCTCGAGCTTCTCGCTACCGCGGAGACCAGCGGACGGGCGCTCGTGGTCGGCGCCCGCAGCGGCATGGATAGCGCGAACGTACCGTCCAGCAGCCGGTTTGGTCGCGCCTTCTCGGGGTTCTGGGTCGCAGCGTGCGGCGGCCCTCGCATCACGGACTCGCAGAGTGGATTTCGCGCCTACCCGATCGCGGAAACACTCGCGCTGGGCACAACCGCTCGGCGGTTCCAGTTCGAGGTGGAAGTGCTGGTCCGCGCAAGGTGGGCTCGACTCCCCGTGATCGAGCAGCCGGTGAGCGTTGCCTACCCGCCGCGGGGGGAGCGCATCTCACACTTCCACCGGGGGTGGGACTCGCTGCGCAACGCGGCTACCTTCAGCCGCTTGCTGGTTCTTCGAGTGCTGCTCGCCCTGTCACCGCGCCACGCGGCACTCCCTCGTTGGGCAGGCGGCTCCCGCACCGATACCCCATGAACTGGCCCGCCCCGCTGCGCCGACTCGGTGTCATCATGGCCGCGCTCATCGTGGCCTGGTTCGCGGCGGTGGTAGCCACTGGCTACTTCCTGCTGCTCCCCGCCCGGCGGCGCGAGTCGCTGCGCTACTACGGCATCCTGCAGCCACGGATGTCACCCACCCAGCGACTCTGGCTCGCGTATCGACAGTACCTGAGCTTCGCTCGCGTCCACGCCGAGCACCTCCTCGCAACCATTCCCGGTGGGATCCGGGCAACCTCACAGGGGGGGGAGCACATCGAGGAGGCCCTCCGCGAGCGCGGAAGCGCTCTGCTCTTGATGTCCCACGTCGGCAATGCGGCGCTCGCCGCCCGCGTGCTGGCGCGTCGCGGGACCGCGTTGACGATGGTCAAGGCGAACCGGTCCCGGCAGCAGGCGGAAGTGTTCGAGAACGAGGTGCCCGGACTCCGCGTCGAAGTTCGTACAGCCGATGCAGCGGGACTGAGCATCATCGAGCTGCGCGACCGGCTCCGCGACGGTGGGATCGTCAGTCTGTCGGGAGACCGCGTGTGGACGAAGGGCTCGCGCCGACTGGAGGTGGCCCTTCTGGGACACCGGGCTCGGGTGGCGGCGGCCCCCTTCGCGCTAGCGCTGACCGCCCAGGTGCCGCTCCTCATCTGCTTTGCAGTTCGTGGCGACCGACGCACCTACCACTGCCGGTGCTTTCCTCCGATCCTGCTGCGAGGCGAGACGCCCCAGGAACGCCAGGCCGCACAGCATGCTGCCGCTCAACAGTACGCCGACTTGCTCGCGGAGTACCTGCGGGAGTACCCGGAGCAGTGGCACACCTTCGAGCGCTTCCTGGAAGAGCCCGTCGGTTGAGGGCCGCCGGCAACTCGGTGTGAGCGCCGAACGCACGGCCAACCCAGCTCGAGTCACTACTGCATGACGCAGGACCAGGTGCCACTCTCGCAAGTACACAGCGTCGTGGTGGGAGCTGGCGCGGCTCGCCCGGCACCGCCGGTGCCAGGCGGATCGTTGCTCGCACCGCCCGACGCTGGCATTCCCGCGGTCCCACCAAGCGGGGGTGCAAAGCCGGCGACTCCCCCAGTCCCGGCGGGTGCGTAGCAAGCGGGCACGGTCTGGCAGTAGTAGTAATCGTAGGGAACGCACAAGCACGCTTCGAAGCCATCGTAGGTGCAGGCCATTCCCTCCGAACTACACTCGCCAAATGGTTGACGCAGAGGGCACTGGGCCTGCTCTATGTCGCCGCAGGTTGCCAGGCACTCAGTCTCGGTCGAGAACCGATTCGCGTTGCCCTCGCAGCCGCCGTAGGCGAAAAGCTCGCAGCGCCCGGTCCCGACATCGAAGTAGTAGCTCGGCACGGTCGCGTCGCAAGGGCCGATGTCGGGCTGCAGGTTGCAGAAAGCCGGCGTGTCGCCACCACAGGCATTCAGGCACGTGAGCCCAGAATCGAAGCGGTTGGCGTTGCCCTCGCAGCCCCCGTAGACGAACTCATCGCACCTCCCCGACTCCGCATCGAAATAGAACGCCGGCATGTAGGCGAGACAGGGTCCCGCGTCCGCCGGGAGCTCGCACAAGCTCGCCAACCCACCAGAGCCATCGCCCGCCGTTCCGCCGAGTCCGCCGCCCGCGATCCCACCCAGGCCACCACCCGCGATCCCACCCAGTCCGCCTCCGGCGACCCCGCCGAGGCCATCTCCAGCGGTCCCACCCAGACCACCACCGGCGATCCCACCGAGGCCGTCTCCAGCGGTCCCACCGAGACCACCACCGGCGATCCCACCGAGACCATCTCCAGCGGTCCCACCCAGATCACCGCCGGCGATCCCACCGAGACCATCTCCAGCGGTCCCACCCAGACCACCGCCGGCGATCCCGCCCAAGCCTCCTCCGGAGATCCCCCCTGAGCCCCCGGCTCCGGTCCCGTTGCGACCACCCGTTCTGGCTCCGCCGAGTCCGGGGTCAGCGCCGCTCCCACCGCTCTCGCTACCGCCACTGGGAGCACCTCCCGTGGCCTCGCCCGCACCTCCCCCGGTTTCGTTCTCGTCACCAACACCCGTAGCGCCTCCACAGGCCAGAGGGAGCAAGGCAAGAAGGATCGAAAGTCGTCGAGTCATGGGCATCCATTCGCAAGATCCAGGCCAGTGCACCGGCCCCTACGAAGAACATGACCCAGCACCTGAGACCAGGCCACAAATCGCCCATTCCTGGAGCGAGGAGCGACACCGCCTCGGCCTCGATGGGTGAGCCCTGCGTCCTCACAGCGACAGCCGTGGCACAGCCTGTGCCGCTTCCTCGAACGTCGGGTGGCCCAGGGTCGCCACCCGCAAGCCAATGCCACAATGCCGACGAGTGGGTCACTTCGGCGCGTCAGGCCGTCCCAATCGGCTCAGCGTTGCGCGTGACGTCCGCCCCACCCGTCCCAGACTCGGGTCGCCGCAGCGCCCACAGCCGGCGTAACCGTGGGTAGGCCGCGCTGACTGGCCAACGGACTGGGCAGGGGCCAGCCTGGGTATCGCGGAGGTCCAGACGCGGGCCGGCTTCGCCGGCCCCCCAATCCACCATGGTAGGATGGTCGCCATGCACCGGAAGGCAGGGGCGACCGTCGCGGCAATGCTCCTCGCGCTCGTGGCGGGAGCAACCAGCTGCGGAAACGGCGATGACGAGGGAGACGCCAGCGATGGCGGAACTGGTTCCGGCGGAGTCGGACCCGCCACGGGTGGGGAGGGTCCGGGGGGCGGGGCAGGACCGCATCCCGAGCCAGTCCCCTTCGAGCCAGCCTGCGCCGACCTGGCCCCCACGCAGGTGATCGGCAACTGGGACGTCGTCCCTCACCAGACGATCGACGCGCGCTTCGCGATCGGCGTGGTGGCCTTCCACGAGGAGGGCGTCGACGTCGTCTTCGCTGTGGAGGGGAACGAGCTCGCTCGCGTCACGAACCCCACCTGGAACGAGCGGACCCGTGTCTACGAGTACTGGACCTGGCTCGATCCCGCGGACTACCCGGACGGCCCCCTGACGGTGTCGGCAACGATCGAACCCGACTGCCCGGGTCACCAGTCGCGCATGCTCGAGGATCTCCCGCTGTTTGCCAACGCCGCTGGCAGCTTGACGAACGACACCGTGCTCTGGGTCGACTGCGCCAGCGGCGACGACGAGGCGGGAGACGGGAGCGAGGCCCACCCCTACGAGACGATCGAGAAGGCGCTCGTCGAGGTCGGCGATGGCGGCACCGTGCAGTTGCAAGCCGGCACCTGCTACGAGCTGACGAGCCGCTACGAGTCGGTGTCGTTCGAGCAGTGGACAACGGTGCGCCCAGCGCCGGGCGTCGAGCGGGCAGAGGTCCAGATCCGGGCGTCCTCCGTCTCGTCCGACACGGCCACCGGACGCTTCGGCCAGGACCGGGTCCGCTGGCAGGATGTCGGGCTCTACGGCGACACGGATAGCGGCTACTCGACGATTCTGTATTTCGAGAGCGAGCACGTGGTCTGGTTCGACGGGGCCGAGCTCTACGAGCAGCACGGGCAGTTCAACGACACGAACCCCTGGGGCGGCAACGACGGCTATCGGGTCTACCTGACGAACACCCACCTGCACCATCTGGCCAACGCCGGGTACGGATTCGGACGCGGCGTGCTCATCACCGACATCGCCTCGGACGTATTCCGGGCCAGCTCCAACCTGCTCTCCGTCAACCTGACCGTGCGCGGCATCGATCGGGGAGAGACCGAAGCGCACCCGGACTTCTTCCAGCTCTATGCCCCGGACGAGACACTCGAAAATATCGTCATCTACAACACGCTCGTCTACGACATGGGGGCGCAAGGGATCTTCGGCGGAGAGGGGAGTCTGAGCAACGCGGCCTTCGTCAACCTGCTGCTGGAGAAGGACCCAGCCGACTCCGCGCTGACATCGCAGCTCACCGGCGACTGGGATCACGTGCTGCTCTGGCACCTGACCACCGTCGACAGCGGTTTCATGCTGCGCGAGCCGGAAAACCTCCGCAACTTCTTCATCCAGGACAACGCCTTCGCCAACCTGCACCACGACGCCGACACCGAGTTGCCCGGGTTCACCATCGACCACAATCACTACGCCGGGCTGGTCTGGAATCAGAACAATGGTCCGATGGGCACCGCCGCCAGCGAGGGCGAGCCACGGTACGCGAGCGTTGCCCACGATGACTACCGACCCGCTCCCGACTCGCCGCTCTGCAGGTCGGGAGTCCCCTTGCCCGGCGTGCCCGCCGACGCGGAGGGCCATCTGTACGATCCCGAAGCCCCTGCGCGCGGGGCGTTCGCCTGCGACTGACCGCAGACCGCTGTGGGAGGCGGCTCGCCTACCCCACCGAGTCGTCAGCCAAAGAAGCTGTGCTTCGCGATCGCGTAGAGCGCGCGGAAGCCGTCCCGCATACCGATCTTCTTGCCCTCGGCGTAGGTGCGACCGTGATAGGAGACCCCCACCTCATAGATGCTGCACTTGAGCTTCGCTAGCTTGGCCACCACCTCGGGCTCGAAGCCAAAGCCATCCTCCGTCAGCGTGAGCTGCTTGAGCAGAGCCGCTCGAAACGCCTTGTGACCGCACTCCATGTCGGTCAGGTTGAGATCGGTCAGCACGTTCGAGAGGAGTGTCAGGAAACGATTGCCGACCATGTGCCAGAAGTACACCACGCGGTGCGCCTCCGAACCCGCGAACCGCGAGCCAATCACGGCATCGGCCCTGCCGCTCAGGATCGGGGCCAGCAGTTTCGGATACTCGCTCGGGGAATACTCGAGATCGGCATCCTGGATCAGCACGATGTCCCCAGTAGCGAGCGCGATCCCCCGGCGAAGCGCGGCACCCTTGCCCCGGTTGGGATCCTGGCGTTCGAAGATGTCGATCTTGTCCGCCAGCTGCTCGCGGCACAGGGTCGGCGTCTCGTCACTGGAGCCATCGTCCACGACGACGATCTCGAAGGTCACTCCCGCCATCTCCACCGCACGGACGGTCTCCACCACCTCCTCGATGGTCGCGGCCTCGTTGTAGGTCGGGATCAGGACGGAAACCCTCACGCTCGTGTCGCTCATGCCCGGGACACTACACCGTGGTTTGGCTCCGTTGAACCGAACCGCGGCAAATATGGACAGCACGGGGACCATCCAGCCGAGCTCACCCCGGTCCCGACCTTGACGAGAAGCGGTGGTCCACGCAGAATGCGCCAGCCGCCGATGGCCGTAGCGCATCCCCAGAGGGCGATCGTCCTGGAACACCTCGCGGCGGCAGCGGCAGCGGTGGCGGCGGTCGTGTTGATGACCTGGCCGCTTGCGCGGGAGGCAGGAGACCACGCGCTGGCGGCGATCTACCACTGGGACGCCTACACCAACACGATGATCATGGGTTCCCGGGTCGATGCGCTCACGGGACGCGGTCCACTGTCCCTCTACGACAACTACTTCCACGCCCCGCTTCCTCGCTCCATCGTCTTCAACGAAAACCTCTTCGGGCTGTCGCTGATCTTCGCGCCCCTTTACCTCGCCTCTGGCAACCCCTTGTGGGCCTACAACGCGACGCTGCTGACATCGCTGGCACTGTCGGTATTCTTCACCTACCTGCTCGTCCGGCACCTGACCGGCAACGGGCCGGTCGGCGTAGTAGCCGGAGTCGCGTTCGCCTTCTGCCCGTACGTGATGTTCGAGCTTGGCAGAATCCAGCTCGTCGCCACGCAGTGGATCCCGGCGTGCTTTCTCATGCTGCATCGCGCCATCGAGGGTCGACGCTGGCGTGACGTCGTCGGGTTCTGGCTGTGCTGCCTGCTGCAAGTGGGCACCTGCCTCTACTACGCGATGTTCCTCGTCCCCCTGCTCGCGTTGGTCGGGGGAGTTCTGCTCTTCCGCCATCGGCCCCCGCGGGAGCTGTACATGCGGCTGGCCGCAGCCGGAGCGGGCGCGGGGCTCATCGCCAGCGCCATGGTCTACCCGTACTTCACGGGTCGCGAGGCGTTCGATCTGGAGCGCAGCCTCGCCTTCGCCTCGAGCTACGACGGCAAGCTCGGATTCCTGGCTCACGTCCACGAGACCAACCTCACCCTGACACCGCTGCACCACGTGAGCACGATGCGGGGAGCCCACGAGGAGATCGCCTTTCCCGGGTTCACCGTGCTGGCGATGCTGGTGCTGGCGCTGGTCCCCCCACTGTGGGCGGCCCTGCGCGGGCGAACCGCTCGGGAACTCGGCAACATCGTCGGAAGCTGGGTCGTCATCGGAGCGATGACAGCGGTCACCACCGTGCTCTCTCGGAGCATGCTGGTGGGGACCATCGCCCTCGGCCTCGGTATCTGGCAGGAAGTGCGCACGGGAGGACCGCTGCCGTTCTCGAAGCAGCGAGGCCTCTACTTGGCACTTCTGCTGCTCTCGATCGCCATGTTCCTCGGGCTGGCCCCGGGGGAGTGGAAGGGCGCGCCCATTCGCGGCCTCTACTACTACTTTTACACCTACTTCCCTGGCTTCGACGGCATTCGAAAGGTGAGTCGCCAGGCGGTGATGACAACCTTTGCCTTCGTGGTCCTGGCCAGCTTCGGTGCGGCGTGGCTGTACTCGAAGTTGGGGCAACGCTGGGCACGCGGCGCCCTCTTGGCGGTGCTCCTGGGTACCACCTGCTACGAGCTGCGCTGCTTTCCCCACCCCCTGCAGCAAGTGTGGGCGGGTCC
>JBNLDK010000034.1:0-8443 GCA_050304295.1 Polyangiaceae bacterium | reverse complement strand
ATCCGCCCAGACCCTCGGGCCGAAACTGCCACCGCTTCGCCTCCGGGGTCGCCCCAGCGAGCGTGTGGATCGCGCGCCACTCGTAGCGACTGAGCTTCACATCGAGCTTCCTCCGGGCGCGTTCGACGCGCCTGCCATCCTGACGGGCAACGCGGCGGCGCCCTTCGTGCTCAGCGATGGAGAGCTGATCCGGCTGGCCGTGAACGGTGCCGCAGACGCCGATGCGGTGTTCAGCGGAGCCCCGGCCCGAGTCGATGCGGGCGCCGCCGAGCCCTACGCCCTCGTCGATGGCATGACGCTCACGGTCCGAGTCGACTCCGGGGACGAGGAGACGGTCATCTTCTCAGCAGCCGACTTCGCCGACATCGGTGCTGCCAGCGCGGTCGAGGTTGCCGCCGCGATCAACGCGGTACTCACCGCCGGCCACGCCGCTCCTCCCGGGGGCTCCGTGCGCATTTCGAGCCAGCTCGAGGGCACGGCGAGTCGCGTCGAGATCACTGGGGGCACCGCCAACGCAGTACTTCAGCTGCCGACCGCGCCGGTCGTGGGCACCGGCAACGTCGCGAATCTCGCCTCGGTGAGCGTCGCTGAGGTGCGGGCCGTCGTCGAGGCTGCCATCCCCACCGTGCAGGTCGCCGCGGGGCTCGGAGACGTGCTCGAGCTTCGGACCATCGCAACAGGCAGCGCCGCTAGCATCCAGGCAAACGCGGCGACCGCCGCGGCGTTCGGGTTCGACACGACCCTGCACACTGGATCGGACTCGGGCAGCACTGGCGCCATCCGCGTCGAGGGTAGAGACCCAACGTCACCGGTCACGAGCACCTCCGCGAGTTGCTGGAACGCTTCTGAGCCGCTTGGGCGATCGTTGTCGTCAACAACGTTGGGGTGGTGCCAGTCGTCCAGCACGAGAAGTTGGTGCAGGTCTGGAGGGACGCTGACCCGCCTTTCCGCCGCCGTCGCGAGCACGTCGTCCCGATGGAGAGCGGCCAGGACTCGGTGCAGCTCGTAGACTTGGGGCTCGGACTCATCCTCGATGTCGATTCCGTGCTGCGGCCACGCAGTCACTGGCGGGATTTCCACGGATCGTCCGCGCAGAACCAGGGTGGTGGCCCCGGGCGACACAAGCTCACTGCACTCGGCGTCCTGCCAGTCTCCCTCCGCGCCCAGGTGCGGCGCACCATCACGGCGTTCCTGCTCGCGCAGATGAACAACGGCGCGTTCCGGTCGCGAGAGCCGGCGAAGGCGTTCTTCGTGGACGTCTCCGACCAGCTCAACACGCCGAGCGTCATCTTCGCGGGCAAGCTCATCGCCCGCGTGGGTCTCGCCACCAACAAGCCCGCGGAGTTCGTGATCATCCGCATCAGTCAGGACACGCGCGCCCTCGAGGTCGAGCTGGCCGCGGCAGGGGAGTGACCAGGAGCTGAACCATGACCATCATCGGCAACCCCCGAAGCTTCCACAAGCGCTTCAAGTTCATCGTGGAGATCGACGACATCGGTCACGCGGGGTTCCAGAAGTGCTCCGAGCTCTCCGTCGAGGTCGCGAACGTGCAGTACTTCGAGGGCGGTTCGCGCATCCCGAACAAGAGCCCCGGGCGGTTGACGTTCTCGGACGTCACGCTCGAGCGCGGCGCGACCGAAGACCACGAGCTCTTCGACTGGTTCCAAGATGTTGCCGTCACCTCGAGCGGCCTCGGCCTGACGGACGTCGACTACAAGCGGAATCTCGACATCGTCCAGCAGGACCGCGACGGCACCACGCTCCGTCGGTGGACGCTGACGCGGGCTTGGTCGACGAAGTTCGTGGCCGGCGAATGGGACAACGAGGCCGACGAGAACGTGATCGAGTCGGTCACGCTGACGTACGATTTCTTCGAGTTGGGGTAGTAGGCGAGGTTGGGTACGGTCGACACGACCCACTGGCCTCGCATAGGCTTGAGGTCCCAATGAAAGGTGACCCCAAGGAGCCGTTCAGCATCGAGTGGAACGGCGGTGCCTGCTCTGCCGGGTACCTCGGCCGCGACAACTGGCGATGTCGCCTATCGACTGGTGTCGTTTCTGACGCATCAAGAACGTCCGAGGCGACGAAGCTCCTGCTGGCAGACGCCTTCGCAGGCATCCCCGCAGGCGAGGAAGTCCGCCGGCGGGCGCCGCTTTCGGTTCGTGTCGGCTCTGTGGATGAGTTCAATCTGGTTGGCGACACGCGAATGACCAACGGATGGACGTCTGCGAGTGCACGGCTGGCGCCTTGGATTGAAGCGATTGTTCGCCGAAATGCGGACAGACTGTGGGCTCGGGGAGAGGCGCCGTCGGAACCCGCGCCCCTCGCAGATGAGTTTGCTTTCAGGGCTTTCCAATCTGATCCCGATCCCACAGAGCGATGCCATAGGCTAGAGGCGATACTCTCTGCGCGACTGGCAGATCATCCGTCTCCCGAGGCGGTCCTGGAACGTGCGGCCACGGAACTTCGCGCCCTGGGGCACGACCTGTGGAGCTGGGATCGTGATCGGGTGTGGGGCCGGGACTACGTCACGAAGAGAAATGGAGCCGGCATGACGCTGTCGCTCTACGGCACGGACGATGACGACGAAGACGATGGGGCAGGTCCGCGTATTGCCGTAGAGTTCCGCCCTCCCGAATAGCGGTATGCCGAGCCACTACGAGATCGAGATGTCCGAGCCCTCAGCGTCGCACTGCGACTGCTGCGGCGGCTTGTCCGTGCGCCTGACGCGGTTCGTCTATCGCGACGGCGATGCGTTCGCGATCTACTACGCGGCGTACTCCAACAACCACCCCGACAACGAGCTGGCGATGCTCGTCTCCCTCGGCGAGTGGGGCGAGGACAGCGAGCCGTCCCAGCGCACTGCTTTCTTCTGCCGGGTTCGGCCGACGGAGGACTCGTACGAGGTCATGCTCGGCGATGCAGCGGAGTCGCCATGGGGTGACGTCGACCTCATCGGTGAGAAGCTGTCGCGCGAGGATGCGCGCCAGCACCCATGGAAGAGCACCGCCTTCGAGGTACTCGATGAGGCGTTCTTGAAAGATCGCTCTCTCCGTGGATTCTTGGACCGCGTGCAGTGCGGGGACCCAGCCATCCCGCTCGAGAAGAACTTTCACGCACCGGACGACATCTTCGCCCTCGGCGATGCCAAGGAGGGGCGTGCTGAACTCCGGCGCAACTTCGCCTCGCTGGACGGAACCCGATTCTTCGTGCGCTGCCTGATGCCGGTCCCCATCGAGCAGTACGGAGCCTGGTGCATAGGTATGTGGATCGAGGTCGCGAAGCCCGACTACGACCAGGTCTGGAAGGCGTGGGACGACGTCGAGCTGTACCCGACGCTACGATTCACGGGCGTGATCTCGAACGATGTCGGGGCTGACCTCGACCTTCCCATTGCCAAGGGCAGCAAAGTCCAAGTGCACGTACCCGACACCGATTCGCCTCCGCGGATCGAGGCTCCGACCGGCGGCGAACTCGGCGAACTGCTCACGAAGACCTGGCCAAAGGCCGCGTTCGAAGAGTACGCGGTTGCTCGCGGGTTTCTGTAGCCGTACCTCGCCGCAGCGTTGCCGATCCGACGGGCTACGTAGAAGCGCCCTCTATACGAAGGTGGGACGCGAGAAATCTGCCGTACCCGGCGTCAACAACCTGCTGCGCAGTCGCCAGATAGCGGTCGACGTTACCTTCCTTGAGATAGAAGAAGTCCGCGAATGCAGCCTTGCAGGCTGGACAGGAAAGCCTCTCGTTCACATCAGAGAGAAACGCGCTCTCCCGCTTGGACAGGTCGTGCAGGTCCACGTACCAGGTCGAACACTCGTAACACTCGACCCACACGTGCCCGCAGTGTTCGCAGCGCAAGAAGACGAGGTCCTCGTCGCCACAACACTTGAACGGCGTGTAGTCGACGTCCAGATCGGTCAGGAGGCGGCTGTCGCGTGGTTTGATGTCGCTCACGTCTGCACCTCAGGGACGCTCAGCCGCGCGGCCCGCAGTTCTTCGCCGGCCTCGATGTACTGGAGGTCGAGGGGCTCGTCCTTGTGAGCGAGCCAGCGATCCTTCAGCTCGCCACGCAGGTACTGGGTGACGATGATGAGATCGCCGCTACCAAGACCGATCAGAATGTCGAACTCGTCGCACTCGATGTAGGTGCTAGCGCCGGTCATGAACTGAACGACGCCGTGGGAGTGCCACGGCGTGCCGTCGAAGCCGACGAGGGTGTCGTTGCCCTCCACGAGATTGCAGAAGGCGAGGACGGCGTCGGTCGCCAGTGTCACATCGAGGCGGTTGCCGTCGACGCGCCGCCACTCAAGGCCTTGTTCGGAGGCGAGTTTTGCGAGTTCCTCGAGCCGGTACGTCATGACAGGATCCGGTCCAGGCGCTTGATCACGGCATCTCTGGCCTTGGCCGTCAGAAACGTGGTCGGTATGTGCCGCAGGAACAACTCCCACCGGTAGCCCCCACGATCGCGGCCCTCGGAGGCGATGTAGTTGCGAAGCTCTTGGGCGGACTCCCTGTGGAATGCCCAGAGTACGTGGCCGCGGTAGTCGATCTGAAACAAGGCGTCCTTTGGCCAGTCAAGGCAATGACGCGCTCGAAGACCGCAGGCGTTGCACGCCACCGCTCCCATGTCGGTGCCGTGGCTTCGGTAGAGGTACTTCGAGCGCTTCCAGTCCGATGGGCTGTAGCCCGGCGGAAGGTTGCTGATTGTGGTTTCGGGTGGCCCGTGGAGCAGCGAAAAGTAGATGGCCCCATGCCAGCGTCCCTGGGCACCACCGTCGAACATCCGGTACTCGAACAGGGAGCTCTCCTCGAAATACGGAATGTCGTCGCGCCGCTGAATCCTAACGACTTCGGCGAACTCGAAGAGTGCGGCGCCGCGACACTTTGGGCAGGCCACGTCCAGGACGTGCGGCATCGGGTTCCACTCGTAGGGCCCGGTCATGTCGCCCCTTCCTCGAGTAGTTCGGGATCGAACCAGACGTCCACCTGGCCCGGCGCGACGAGAAATCGCCAGCCGGGAGGTAGCGCGAGGAACGGCAGCGCAGCTGGGCAGTACTCCGCCATGTGCAGGTGGTGGAGTGGGTCGAAGAAGTCGGCGGCCTCGCTCATCGTGGTACCGCCCCAGATGTACCAGCCGCTTGTCCCCGCCTCGGGGCGGTGACGCAGGCCGTTGAGCGGGACCTGGTCGAGGGTGGCCAGAGCGATTCCTGCCTTCTCTCCGTCAAGTGGCGGCGCGGGAGCCACCTGATGCTCCCAGCAGATGCGCTGCTGCTCCTCGCTTGTTCGAGACCCACTCATTGCGGGCACCCTAGCATCGCCCCTGGACGGAACTGAACATTGACGCTGTCCTGTCCCCCGTCTCGACCCAGCACCGCTTTGCCTCCCCCGGAGGCCAGCGCATGTCCGACGTCATCACTTGCCCCTCGGGGCTCATCGGCCGGGTTCGGGGGATGAAGGTCCGCGAGGAACGGATCCTCGCCGACCGGAAACTCGCCAAGCAGGGGGGCCAGATGGACCAGCTCCTCGCCTCCTGCTGGGAGGAGATGCTCGACGCTGGCCCATACGATTTCGGGGAACACGGAAAGACCGACTGGGGCCAGGTGCTCCAGGGGGACCGGTTCTTCGCGCTGCTCATGATTCGCGCGCTGACCTACGGTCCCGAGTACGCGTTCGGGGTTGGGTGCCAGAACGACGCCTGCCGCGCGCGCATCCAGTGGGAGGTCGACCTGACCCAGCTCCCGGTTCGCTGCCTCTCGGACGAGAGTCGGGTGGCGTTCCTGGCCGGGAACCGCTTCGAGACGACGCTGCCGGATGCCGGAACGCGGGTGGTCTTCAAGCTCCTCACCGGGGACGACGAGCGGAAGCTCCCGGCGCTCCAGCGCGCGGCTCCCGACCGGCTGCTGTCGGCGGTCCTCGCGTATCGCGTGCTGGAGATCGATGGCGTCGAGCCCAAGAGCAAGCGGCAGTTCCTCGAGGAGCTGACGATGCGCGACGCGGACTTCCTCGTCGACGAGTTCGATCGGGTCGACTGCGGCGTGGAGCTGATGGGCGTACTCGTCGAGAACGGCCTGAAGGTTTCCGTCGATCGCGTAGCTCAGGACGGTTCGCCAGTAGGCTGCCTCATCGCCTCGGTGGAGCATCTCGATGACTGGGGGCTCATTCAGGAGGCTGCGAAACGCTTCGGCCAGGAACCAGCCAAGCTCACGTTGCAGCGTCGGCGTTACCCGAAGCCCCGATAGGGGTCTCGCCCAGAGGACCGCCGGGTTTCCGAGCGCGTGGTCGACGAGGACCTCCACGAGATCCTCCGGCAATGCACCGAGGTGGTCATCGTCTTGCCACAAAGCTCGCACTCCACCAGGCCGCGCAGGACGAACGGGTCGAGAAGTGGTGGTGGCTTCTGCCGGGGGAAGTGCTCTTTGGTCTTCCGGTTCGTGATGGCCTGCTGGACTTCGTCGAAGAGCTCGGCGGGCACGAGTGATTGGTGCGCGCCAGGACTGCCGTCAGGTCGCCGGCCAGCGTAGGTGGGGTTCTGGAGCAAGCGGAGCACGGCGCGGGACGACCATGTCGTGGGCTTGTCGGCCTTGCCGGGCAGGCTGCGGAGGTTCGCTTCCTCGACGAGTTTGCCTGTGGGGCGTCCCCTGGCGGCCTCCTCGAAGAACCAGCGTACTGTTGCCGCCTCCATCTCGTTGATGACGAGCTGCCTCGTACTCGGGTTCGTGGTGTAGCCCAGTGGGACGCGGCCGGCGGCACGCATGCCACGAGCCTTCTTCGCAGCACGGGCATCCGCCAACCGTTCTCCGATCATCTCGCGCTCCAGTTCGGCGAAGGTGGCCAGCAGGTTGAGCTGCATGCGCGCCATGGCCCCACTCTCGATGTTGATGGAGCCGGCGACGACGGTGAGCCCAACGCTGTGTTCTTCGAGAAGCTCAGCGAGCTTGGCCCAGTCGGCGAGTCGCCGCGTGAACCGGTCGAGCCGATAGACGATGACACGATGTACCTCGCCTGCTCGGATCTGCTGCACGAGCCGACGGAGTGCGGGGCGTGCCGTTGTCGAGCCGCTGTAGCCCTCATCGTCGAAGCGCTCATTCGCGACATACCAGCCACGCCAGAGCATCGACTTGATGAAGTCGCTGCAGAGCCTGCGCTGGATCTCACAGGAAGCAAGGGCCGGATCCGAACCAGCTCGCGTCGCCGACTGACGCGTGTAGATCGCGCAGCGGATGAGAGGGTGGTCGTGGGGTTCTGGGGCCAAGGTCCTGATGATATCGCGTCAGGTGCAGGCCATGCGATGTCGACGCCCATGCTCGGGGCAAGGGTGGGGTCGGGGTAGCTGGGGGGACGCTCGCGGCTACGATTTCGACTGGCCCTCGAACGTTCGCTCGTGGACGCCCGCGATTTCGCTTGCGGCGGTGATGGTCGGTGTGGGGCGGCGTCGGCCGTCGAGTTCGGTATCGACGCGCAGCTTCTCCAAGTAGGCGTCGTACACGAAGGATCGGTCCCGCTTCCTGCCTGTGGTCTCCACCAGAACCGCTGCCGCGACGAGCTGATCCATGGCACGGCTAGCCGTAGGTTTGGTCGTGCCGAGGAGCCTGACGGCGGAGTTCACCGTTACGATGGGATGTCGCGGCAAGAGCTCGAAGAGGCGCAACGTGACCACGGACACATTCTGCATGGCGAGTATGCGAGCGCGATCTCCCGCAACCAATGCGAACAGCTCGCGAGCCGCGGTGACGGCCTCGTCCGAGATGGTGGCGATGCCGTCCAGGAAGAAATCGAGCCAGCCTTCCCAGTCGCCATCGATGCGCACGGCGTTCAAGCGGCGGTAGTATTCTTCGCGATGCCGCTTGAAGAAGAGACTGAGATAGAGCAGCGGTTTGGTGAGCAGCTTCCATTGCTCGAGGAGTAGCGTGATGAGGAGGCGCCCAACGCGGCCGTTCCCGTCCAGATAGGGGTGAATGGTCTCGAACTGAACGTGAAGCAACCCGGCGCGTACGAGCGGCGGCAGGTCGTCCTCGCTGTGCACGTACCGTTCGAACGCGCTGAGTACGTCTCCCAAGGCGTGCTGAGGTGGCGGGACGTAGGCTGCGTTGCCCGGGCGGCTGCCACCGATCCAGTTCTGACTGCGGCGGACCTCGCCCGGGAACCTCTCCGCGCCGCGTGAGCCTTGCAGGAGCCGTCGGTGGGTCTCGTTGAGGAGACGCATCGAGAGAGGCAAGCCGTGCGGATCGGCAAGCTGGCCCCGCGAGTACGCCAACGCCTCGAGGTAGTTGCAAATCTCTTCGACGTCCTCGTTCTGCGCGGCTGTACCGCCGCTCGCTTCCTGCGCTTCGAAGGCGAGCAGATCCACGAGCGTGGCTTGCGTCCCCTCGATCTGTGAGGAGATCACTGCTTCCTTGCGAACGAATGCGTAGATGAACCAGTCGAGCGATGGGACCATCTCGCC
>JBNLDK010000033.1:0-5178 GCA_050304295.1 Polyangiaceae bacterium | reverse complement strand
TGCTGAGCCGTCCATCGTGCGTTCGGCGCGCGAGTCACACCGACGTGCACGACCTCCTTGGTGTTCACGTCGATGATGAAGAAGGCGAACAAGGGTCGGAACCAGACGTCGTACACTTGGAGGAAGTCGCAGGCCCAGACTGCATGGTTCCGCACGAACGTTCGCCAGCGTTGGCCGTCGCCGGGCGGACGCACTTCCAGGATGTGACGTTGGATCGTTCGCTTCGCGACGCAGATGCCGAGCTTGAGAAGCTCGCCGCGGATTCTCTCCGCACCCCACGTCTTGTTCCGGATCGCCATGTCGCGGATGAGCTCGATGGTCTCGGTCGAGATCCGGGGCGGACGTTGTTTTGTGGCCCTCGACTTCCGTTTCCACAGCAGTCGGAAACCCTCGCGGTGCCAGCGCAGCACCGTGTCGGGTTTCACCAGCAGAATGGCGTTCCACCAGTGCTTCACCATGCTCGACAACGCCACGACCAGACCGCGCTCGAGCGGTCTGAACCCGGGCTGCTTCACCTTTCGGCTCGCCACGATCAGTTGCTGGCGGAGCAAAGCGTTCTCAGCCAGCAACTCGTCGCGACTGCGGAACAGGTCTGCGACGAATCCGGTAGCCAGTGGAGTCGGCCGCAGCGCCTCCCGCACCGCCGTGCGTACCGCGGTCGCGGCTCGCCCAACGGCGTCACGAAATCGGGCTGCGAGAACGGCGAACACCGCGTCCGATCTCGCCGATGCGCGCGGCCAATTCAAGTCTCGTGGTTCTCGGAATCCTCAATGCTCCTGCGGCGGACGCGCAATGCAGCCAGGACAGGGGCGAAATCGGGCCGCGCGTCTGACGATCGTTTGGTTGCGGGTCCTCGCGATTGCTTCCAGCGTTGGTCGTGGGACGGCTACCTGAGCAGCGAGTCCTACCCCGCCTTGCGTGCGATCGGCTTGAGCGCCCGTAGGTTCACTTCACGGCGAGCGTGCCACAGGTCCCAATCGGTCTGCAGTCCCAGCCAAAATTCGGCGCTCATGCCAAGTACCCGACTCAACCTCACCGCGGTATCCGCCGTCACAGCGCGCTTCTCCCGCAAGATCTGATTCACGCGTCCAATTGGGACGCCCATGCGTTCGGCCAGCTCACTTTGGGTGACTCCAAGCGGCACCAGGAATTCTTCACGCAGCATCTCACCCGGTGACGTCGGTGGGCGATGAGTGGGCAGACCAACTCCGGTTCTGCTTGCTTTGGTCATGGTGGGGCTCGGTGCTGGCTCATCCTAGTGGGAGTCGACAATCTCGACGGTTCTGGGCCCGTCGTCTGTCCATTCGAAGCAGATGCGATACTGGTCGTTGATCCGTATCGAGTGCTGGCCCTCGCGATCTCCTTTCAGTGCCTCCAGGTTGTTGCCAGGAGGCACACGGAGCTCTGCCAGATCGTGCACGACAAGTTCCGGATCACCCCGAGCGGGGGCGGCAGCTACGAGCGGATCCTCGCCGGCCTGGCCGAGCTGCGACGGCGGGAGATCCCGTTCCAGCTGGTCGCGGTGGTGAACGTCGAGACGGCGCCTCGACTCGGCGCCACCGTCGCGGAGCTCACCGAGCTGGGCGCCCAGCGAGTCACCCTGGCGCCGAACTTCCGCGACGACTGGACCGACGCCACCATCGACGACCTGCGCCAGGGACTGGCGGACGCCGCCGAGCACTGGATCGGCATGTTTCGCGCGGGCCGGCAGCTCCCCATCGACCCGCTGCACACGAAGATCCTCACCCACCTCAAGGGCGGCATCCCCTGCCCCAGCCGGTGTCTGATCGCGGGTCACGAGCTGTGCGTCTCACCCGCCGGCAAGATCTACCCCTGCGCCCAGATGGTCCAGGAGAACCAGAACGATCACCTCGCGATCGGGACGGTCGACGAGGGCCTCGACTCGTCCCGGGTGAAGGCGCTGCAGCAGCTGAAGGATCGCGTCGAGCAAACCTGCGCCCCCTGCGCGCTGCGCGACCGCTGCCAGAGTCACTGTGGCTGTCGTCACCTCGCCCTCAGCGGTCAGCTGGGCGAGATCACCGCCACGCTGTGCGAGACGGAGGCCGCCTTCATCGACGCCGCCGACCAGATCGCCGAGACCCGGTTCGAGGAACAGAACCCCGCCTTCGTCGACTACTACTACCTGCGCCCCTGGACCGCCTCGACGGGAGGCGTGCTGACACCGCTGCGCCGCGCCCGCGACGCCTGAGGCCCGGCCACGCCCGCGGCCCTCGCCCTCGACACCCCACCCCAGCGGCGCGCGCGGCGAGGCCCGTCCGCACCCGCGCACTGCCTCGACTCCATCACGGCACGAGACGCACCCGTGTACCGATGATGTGGTCGAACCGCACGCGGACCGCGGGGTTCACCGGTCTCGTCGCCGTGTTTCTGTTCGATGGGCACCTCGGCTTCCACGTCGACATTGGCCTTGTCGGCCTGGGGGACCCGAACCCCAACGAACAACGGGACGCTCGACCCGTTCGAGGAGGACTTCCAGGCGGAGCTGAGCCTGGCCTGTTGATTGTCGGCGCTCCGCGCAGTGCTCCTTGCAACCAGAGTCGGTCTCGTCCGCTCGACCGCCGCGTCGTCCGAATGGACGACGCGAAAGCCGTTCGCGACTGATACGAGCTCCACGTCAACCCGATGGACCGGCGCGCTTCGGCCTGTTCGAGAAGACTCCGAGGCGGAGTTTGGGAGGCGAGTCGCCGCAAGGAGATGCATCAATGAAGAAGCCGAACTACACTGCACTGGGCGCCCTGGGGCTGATCTTGCTTGGCCTGAGCGCCTGCTCGGGAGGACAGGCCGGGGAGACCGCACCCAGTATCGACGGCGCCATCGTCCTGCCGTCCCGGTCGAAGCTCCCCTTGTGCACACTGCGGCGGGCCGGCACCGTCTACTACATCTCGGACACTTCCGAGTTCCTCTACTGCGACGGCTCCTCGCACGTCCCCCTCGACCTGCGGGGACTCGACGGCACCAGCTTCGTCGTGACGACCCGCGTCGCAACCGACGCAGAGTGCAGTGCCGGAGGTGTCGTCGTCAGCACTGGCGCGGACGACGACAATGATGGCGTCATCGACGAGGTCGCGTCGACCGCTTCGGTTTGCAACGGGGCAGATGGCCAAGACGGGACGTCATGCACCGTGGAGGACAACGGCGACGGCACCGTAACAATCCGCTGCCAAGATGGAACGGTGGCCACGGTACGCGACGGGCTGCCCGGGATCGACGGCCAGGACGGCATGGACGGAGCGCCAGGCGCCAACGGCCAGGACGGGGTGGACGGAGCGCCTGGTGTCGACGGATCGTCGTGTAGCGTGAACGACAACGGCGACGGCACGAAGACGATCGCCTGCGAGGACGGCACCAGCGCCACCGTGAGTGACGGCGCCCCCGGCCAGGACGGCGCCCCCGGTCAGGACGGCGCCCCCGGTCAGGACGGCGCCCCCGGTCAGGACGGCACCCCCGGTCAGGACGGCGCCCCCGGTCAGGACGGCACCCCCGGTCAGGACGGCACCCCCGGTCAGGACGGCACCCCCGGTCAGGACGGCACCGACGGCCTCTCCTCCCTCATCGACATCTCGGTCGAGCCCCCGGGCGCGAACTGCGCAGACGGCGGCCAGAAGATCGAGGTCGGCCTGGACGCGAACCGGAACGGTGTGCTGGAAGATACCGAGGTCCTGGCGGACGCGACGGCGTTCATCTGCACGAGCGTCAACACGCCCTCGCAGGTGACCGCCCGATTCGACGACGTGGAATGCGATCCGTCCGCTGTTCCCAACGCGGCTGAGGGCATCTTCGTTGATGCAGTGGGCGGCGACGACCAGACCGGAACGGGTTCTCCGGAAGCGCCGGTCCGCACGATCAGTCTCGGAGTCGAGCTGGCAACCGCGTTCGGGCGCACGCACCTGTATCTCGCCGAGGGTGCCTACCCCGAGCCCCTCACGATCCCGTCGGGCAGCGTGCTGTTCGTCGAGGGCTCATGGACACGCATTGCCAGCGACTGGCACCGCCGTTGCGAGGCCGGAGCTCGCGAGGCGACGGTCATCGAGCGAGGCGTCGTGTCGATGGGCGTCGATGGTGGCTTGCGATCGCTGACCGTGACTGGAGACGTCGACGTCTCCAGCATCGCCGTGCGCGTTGCGGGCGGTCGGTTCGCGTTGCGTGATAGTGTGCTGACCGCACTGGACGCCATGGACGGCGTCCCCGGCGCCAACGGCACGGCCGGGGCGAACGGCACATCCACAACCGAATACTGCAGCAATGGCAGCAACGGGTCCAACGGAGGCCCTGGCGCACCCGGAGCTGGCGGTCGGTTCCTTCCCGACGGCGGATTTGCCCCGGGCAACGGCGCAATCGGCGCGATCGGTGGGGTCGGCAACGCCGGCGTCCGCGACGGCGTCTGCGTTATCGAGGGCGAGGCTGGTTCGTATTTGTGCGGCATGGAGAGCTGCTATCGCTGCTTCAACGGTTGCACTTACCCCTCGGCTCCCTGTGGCGTGGGTGGTCAGCCTGGCGCGCCCGGAGCCCCCGGCACGGGTGGCGGCGCGAGCGTGGCCCTCTCAGTCGCACCCGATGCGGTCGTGCACGTCTACGATAGCTTGCTGGTTGCTGCCGCCGGCGGCAATGGTGCGCCTGGTGGTGCGGGAGGTCCTGGTGGAGCTGGAAGCGCCGGAGTGACCCGCGGCTTCAGCTCGCGGTACTGCAAGACGAGCCCGGACCTGCACCACTACTCGTACGAGTACTCCACCGTGTCCTCGACGTCGGGACCGGGCGGCAGCGGTGGAGACGGCGGCCATGGCGGCCCGGGAGCAGGTGGTCCCTCGCTGGCGATCGCGCAGGCCGCCTCCGCAGTCGTGAACGTGGACGACACCAGTCTGCTGGTCCCGGGCGAGGGCGGCCTCGGGGCGGGCGATGCGTCCGATGGCGTCGTTGCCGGGATCTACGTCTCCCCGTAGTTCGCCCACCGCCAGCGCCTCGACAGCCAGCACCTCGCGCTCCTGAACGAGCACCCCCTCGGGGTAGCGCTTCCGCGCGCGCTCCAGCAGGGCGAGCGCCCCCTCCGCGTCGTCGTGCAGCAGACGCTGCCGCGCCTTCGCGATCCACCGCGCCTCCTCGCGCACCGCGCCGACGAGCGCCCGACCGAGCCCGCTCCCCCGCGCGGCGCCTCGCTCGGGC
>JBNLDK010000032.1:0-19016 GCA_050304295.1 Polyangiaceae bacterium | reverse complement strand
CACCGATCAGTTTGCCCGACGCGGAAAACACCTGTCTCCGGGCGCCTAGTAGGGGCGAGGCACCCGGAGACAGGTGCTTCCCGCTGGCGCTGCTGCCCTGTCGGTGTTCTAGGTCGTTGGTTTGGAACAACAAACAACCTGCTTGTTGTTCTAGGGAGTGTTTTCAAAGCCCGAGCCCGAGCCCAGGGCAGCGAAGTGCCCGGAGCCCGAGCCCGAGCCCGAGATCTTCAAGACCATGGCGGTGAGCATGGCGACGATGCGGAGCGATAGGGCTTCGGCCACGAGTTCGCAGAGATTCGTCAGTGAGCTCGAGCACCGCGAGAGCATCGATGATGGCGGCGGATTCGGTCGCTGAGCGACGCGCGAAGCGCCTTGTCAGCGGCAGCGACGACCCGCCAGTCCTCGTCGCTGGTGGCAGCAAGCCCTCTATCCTCGACCACTGCTTGTCGTGCAGCCTGACCAGCCCAGTCGATCGGGCTCGGGCTTTGAAGACACTGCCTGGCTTGCTGCGGGGGATTGCGCTCCGGATCGGGCGCTACTCGTCGGCGAAGCTGACTTCGACGTCGGTGTAGCCCAAGGACCGCACCAGCGAAGCGACCGAGCGTCGCGCGTTGCGGCGGGCTCGCGCGAGGATCTCGGCCTGCTCGGCCGCCTTCGTGATGGCGCGCTCGGCCTCGCGCCGCGCCTTGGTCTCGAGGTGCTCCTGACGCCGCGCGAGCAGATCCGTGTCACGGCGGTGCACGTAGGTGCGCTCGTTGTCGATTCGCGAGCGAAGGATCCGGGGAGGCGGCAGACGGACCCGGGCGCGCTGGCTCGCTGGGTCGACCTGGACGTCGCTGTCCCTCAGCTCCCCCAGGTCAACACCCGCGGTGACCGACCCGGCGGCGATCAGGAGAATGGCATCCTGGGCCTCCACCAGTCCGAAGACGGTGCGCTGCTTCTCCGTCAGATCGATGACACGCTCGACGTAGTACTCCGCCGTCGTGAGCTCCGCGAGATCTCGGATGGCGACGACGACGTCGGGGGTGGGGCGCACCACCGTGACCGCCGAGGGGGCGGGTGGGGGACGGGGTGCGGTCCAGCGCCCCGCCGCCGCCCCGATGCCGAGTGCCATGAGGACAAGACCGCCGGCGATGAGGAAGCCGAATGTTTGGGCCCAGCCCGTCGAGCCCCGCGTGCGCTGCTGCTCACTCATGGCGTGGAGAGGATACCCAGGTCGAGGGGGGCTGACGATCGGTCCTCGAGCGCGCTGACCGAACACGCGAAGACGTTGCTCAGGTGAGCGCGGGCCGCCTCCGCCATGTTGCGCAGCGTGGGTGCGGCTCCCGTCGCCGCGGCGAGCGAGGTGACGGGATGGGTGCTGATGCCGCAGGGTACGATGTAGCGATAGAGGTCGAGGTCGATCGAAGCGTTCAGCGCAAATCCGTGCATCGTGATCCAGCGCGACATGCGGACGCCGATCGCTCCGATCTTCGCCATCGCGGCGGCGTCTGCCGCGCCTGGCCAGCGGGTGAGGTGGTCGAGGTCGACCCAGAGCCCCACCATGCCGTCGACGGTGCCACTGTCGATTCCGTGGTCGGCCACCAGTCGTTGCATGACGCGCGCCAGATCGGCGACATAGCGGCGGACGTCGCGCCGATCGGGGTTCAGGTCGAGGATCGGGTAGCAGACGAGCTGCCCGGGGGCATGCAGCGTGACGTCACCTCCTCGCCCGGTCGTCTCGACGTCGATCCCCGCTTGCTCGAGGCTCGGTCGTGGGGCGAGGATGTGGCTGGCGTGGGACCCGCGACCCAGGGTGATGACCGGATCGTGCTCGAGAAACAGGGCGACGTCCCCGATTCGTCCCTCGCGCCGCGCCTGATGTAGCTCGTGCTGCAGAGCGTGGACCGAGCCGTAGCGACGTCGACCGAGCCAGAGCGCCGTGATGTGGCGCATCTACTCGGGGACCTCGAAGCCGTCGTCCTGCAGCTCGTCGCGGTACTCGTCGATCCGATCGGTGAAGGTTCCCGCGATGTCAGGATCGAACTGGCTCTTGGAACACCGGATGATCTCGTTGACCGTGACCTCGTGGGGGAGCGCGCGACGATAGGCGCGGTCGCTGGTCATCGCGTCGTAGGTGTCGGCCACGGCGATGATGCGGGCGATCAGGGGGATGTCCTCGCCGGACAGCCCCAGGGGGTAGCCGCGTCCGTCCCAGCGCTCGTGGTGCAGGTACACTCCGGGAATGACCGGCTCCAGGAACTTGATGGGATCGAGGATCTCCCGGCCGTAGACCGGGTGCTTCTTGAACACCTCGTACTCCTGCTGCGTCAGCTTGCCAGGCTTGTTCAGGTTCATCACGCAGCCCAGCTTGCCGATGTCGTGCATCAGAGCTGAATGGCGCACCACCTCGACCAGATCGGTCGGCAGTCCCAGCCACCGGGCGAGGGCGACGGCGTAGCGCGCGACTCGCTCCGAGTGGCCAGCCGTGTAGCGATCCATCTTGTCGATCGTCTGCGCCAGGCCCTGGATGGTTTGCTGGAAGGTCGCCTGCAGGTTCTCGTACAGCCGCGCGTTCTCGATCGCCGCCGCAGCGCGAGAAGCGACGATGCTGAGAAGCTTGCGTTGCCCTTCGTCGAAGCGCTTCGTTGACGTCAGACTCACCACCGCCAGCCAGCCGAGGAGGCGATCGCGCATCTTCAGCGGCACCACCGCCAGGCTCGAGACCGTGCGGTCGGGCTGCTGCTCGAAGAACTGAGCGGCGCGGCCGCCGTGGACGACGAGGGGGCGGCCGGTGCCCAGCCGCGGTGCGATCATCGCTGGATTCAACTTGCCGACGTTGGGGGCGGGCGCATCGCCGCCGGTCTCCCGCAAGGCGACGCTGCGTTCCTCGTAGCTGCCCTGGCCGTCGTCCAGCCAGGTGCACACGAAGTCGGCGTGAACGTCGGTCAGTGCGCTGCTCTCGATCGTGGCGATCACTTCCTCCAGCGACAGGCTTGCGGCGATCGCCTCGGACACCTGGTAGAGGGAGAGCGCTTCGCGCAGGCGGAGGTTCTCTGCCGTCAGACGCCGCTTCTCGAGCCCGCGCTGGACGATGTGGACGATCTCCTCCACCTTGAAGGGCTTGAGAATGTAGTCGTAGGCGCCCCGCTTCATCGCGTCGATCGCCGTCTCGACAGTGCCGAACCCGGTCATGATAACGGTCAGCGTGTCGGGGGAGTGCTGAGCGACCTCGCGCAGGAGCTCCAGCCCACCCATCTTCGGCATCTTCAGGTCGCTGATGACGAGGTCGTAGCGGGCGTTCTTGAGCTCCTGGAGTGCGGTCACTCCGTCCGCTGCCGTGCGTACCGAGTACCCTTCCATTCCCAAGAAGTCCGCGAGGATGTCGCGAATGAACTTCTCGTCATCGACGACCAGGACCCGGGGGGCCTCGTCGGGGATGCTCGAATCGCCAGTTGGGGATGTCGCCACGCCATCTAAACTTCTAGTGCAATGCCATCGCCTCCTCAACCAACCGAAGGGTCTCTCCACCGGGAGGCACTATTCGACGTGTCCAGCAGCCCGCCGAGCGGGCGCTTCGGCTGCTCGGGATCGTGGCGCCGTAGGTAGCGGAGGTTGAGCCAGTTGATCAGGGCGTGCGCCAGGATGGGGCCCGCCAGCGAGCCGGTCAGCTTGAAGATAGCCCCGAAGAGCAGGCCGACCAGGGCCGCCCAGACCGCCCACACCCAGCGGCTGCGTCCTGGAATATAATGCAGGATCCCAAAGATGACCGCCTGGGGCAGTAGCCCCACCCAGAGCTGAAGCAGGCCCCGAAACAGCAACTCTTCCACCACAGCGGACGTCGGACCGATCACCGCGATGGCAACGGGACTCATTGCGTTGGCGATCGGCCGCAGGTCGCCGTGCAGCTTCTTCGCCCAGGGCAGGTGGTTCACCATCGTCGGGGTGAGCACCACGAGCAACCCTCCGAACGCCAGGCCGATCAACGCCGAGTAGGTGTGGCTGGTGAGAGGATCGAGCACCAGCCACGGCTCGGGATGAACGAGCGGGGAGCGCCAGGGCCAGACCAAAGCCAGCGCGCCGGTCACCAGGGCCAAGAGCCCGTAGACGATCGCGATGCCCCAGCGCGCCATCAGGCCGACTATGGCACGCGTGGCGGAGGTGTGCATCCGGTTACACCGTGTCCCGAAACGAAGTAGATTGCCGCGGAGTGAGCTCCCCCCCGGACCCCCCCGACGTTCTCGAGCGGTTTCACTCGGCCTTGGAGCTCGTGGATTCGGCGCTGCGCCACGTCAAGCGTGCGGTCGGATCTCTGGTTGAAGACGACGAGTTGCGTAGCTTCGGGCAGGAGGGCCTGCTGGATGCCGCGCGCCGCTTCGACCCCGAGCGCGGCGTGCCATTTCGGGCCTTTGCCAGCTATCGAGTGCGGGGGGCGATGTTCGATGGAGTGCGCCGTGTGGCACGGGTTCCGCGCCGGGCGTTTCTTCGCATCCGCGCGCTGGAAGCGGCGGCCTGCCAGAGCGAGGGCGCGGTCGAGGACGTGATGGCCGGTCCCCCGCCCGGAGCGCGTGCCGAGGACGCCGAGCGCGCGCTGGCGGAACACCTGGCGGGTATGGCGACGGCGATGGCGGTGGGCCTCGTCTCTTCTCCGGACTCGGCGTCTCCGCCGGAGACCGCCGGAGATCTGGACCCCGAGGCGGCCGTCGCCCAGGCGGAACTCCGGGCGCTGGTCGAGCAGGAGCTTTCACGACTTCCCGAGGAGGAAGCCACCCTCGTGCGCCGACACTACTTCGAGGGCGAGCCATTCGAGGCTGTGGCGCGCGATCTGGGTCTCAGTCGCTCCTGGGCCTCGCGGCTTCACACGCGCGCCATCGAGCGTCTCGGTCGCCGGTTGCGACGTACCGTCGACTGACCCGAAACCAGCGAGTCCCCCCGCGGGCGAGGCGCGGTCCCCTCGGATCCCTCGCAACCATGGCGCGCGGGTGGCCGACACCAGGGGCATGACCTTCCCGGAACGGCTTGGCCCTCCCCCCGTCCCGACGACCTTGCCGGTGCCGGCTGGGCCGAACTCCGCGACCACGCCTCCATTTGAGCAGCTGCTGGGACACCTGGGAGCCGAGCTCGACCGTGGTGAACGACTCGTCCATCGCGCGGCGGCGGGCGTGCGCGTGGATGACGCCGCAGCCCTGATCGCGATCCAGGCCGGTATCTACCGCTACACCGAGACGGTGGATCTGACCGCGAAGCTAGTGGACGCTGGCAGTCACGCGCTCCGCACGATGCTCCAATCCGGCGCGTGAGGTGAGGCCCTGCCCGCGACCCGCGCTTGACCGAGCCGCGGCGGTGGCACTTACTTCGCCCATGCGGGTTCTCGTGGCGATGAGTGGCGGCGTGGATTCCTCCGTCGCGGCGGCGCGCCTGGTCCGCGCTGGCCACGAGGTCATCGGTGTCACTCTTCATCTCTGGGACTACCCCGACGACGGTTCGGTGCGGGGCCGCTGCTGCGCCCCCGAGGACATTCACGACGCGCGAAGGGTCGCCGACGTGCTGGGGATCCCGCACTACGCCTTCGATCGGCGTGAACGATTCCTGAGCGAGGTGGTGGAGCCCTTCGTCACGGATTACGTCGAGGGGATCACGCCCAGTCCCTGCGTGGCCTGCAACCGGGGAGTCAAGATGAGCGAGCTGATGCGCCTCCGGGAGCGGCTGGGCGCAGCGGCGGTGGCCACCGGGCACTATGCTCGAATTGCGCACGAGGCCAGCGGGACCCATCTGCTGCGTGCTCGCGACCTCAACAAGGACCAGAGCTACTTTCTCCACATGCTGCCGTCGTCCGTGCTCGAGCGTCTCGTGCTGCCGCTCGGGGAGAGCACCAAGGCGGAGGTTCGGGCCGAGGCGGCGGCGCTGCGGCTGCCTGGAGCAGGCAAGGGGGAGAGTCAGGAGCTCTGCTTCGTGGCGAGTGGCCACTACGCTGATTTCGTGGCTGAGCGTGCTCGAGACAGGATTCGACCGGGCCCGATCGTGGTCGACGGGAAGCGCGAGGTGGGTCGGCACGCCGGGGTGCATGGGTTCACAGTGGGACAGCGCCGCAATCTCGGCGTGTCGATCGGGGAGCGCGCCTACGTCGTGGGGATCGACGCCAGCAGCGGCACGGTGAGGCTCGGCGGGCGCGACGAGCTCCGCGCGCGGGGAGCTCTGGTCGCCTCGCCGACACTGGCCGATGACGTGAGTCTGCCCCTCGAGTGCGAGGTGGGCGTGCGATACAGGGCAAATCCGGTCCCCGCGTCAGTGGCTCGCGTCGGGACCGACTTGGAGATATCCTTCCGCGAAGCGGTGTACGCGGTGGTCAAGGGTCAATACGCGGTTCTGTATCGAGGCGAACGGGTCCTCGGAGGTGGGTTGATCACCGCACCCCTCCTGGAGGCCAAAGCATGAGCTTCGGTGCGCGTCGGGCGCTCCTGCTCGCGGCGCTGCTGGCGGGCGTAGCGGGCTGTTCGACGGGCGAGGGGGCCGGCTGGGTACGCAGCGATCGCCTGTACATCGAGGATTGCTGGAACGGTCCGTTCGACCTCAAACCGACCTTCTTCGCCGCCAATCCATTCCGCGAGGAGGAGCTTCTGATCCGCATTCAGCGGGGGGACAACACCCAGGAGCTGTCCGACGGGCTCACCGTTCACGTTGTGGATATCGGGCGCATTCGCGATGAGCTCCTGGGCCAGAGTATCGACGTGGGGCTTCCGCCCGGGGTGACCCCGCCGGGGGTTCCCGTGGCGGCTGACCCGGATCCACCGCTGGTGAGTCTGGCTCTGTATCTCCACAATACCTGCCACGCGGAGAACGGCACCGTGTACGCGGTGAAGCCGGACCGCGTCGCTGACGGTGTGGCCGTCTCCAGCACCATCACCTTCAGCTCGCTGTTCAGTGGCGACCCGAACGAGAACATCGCCGACGATCGCCTGACGGAGGCGCGATTCCAGGCAGTGTTTGCCGACCCCCGAGACCTGGAGAGCGATGGCATGGTGCCTGCCGAGAAGGCCAGCATCGTCGAAGGCAGCTTCCGGTTCTTCTTCCAGCGCGGGCCCCCGGCCCAGCCGTTTCCCTAGAGCATCCGCTCCCGTGAAGAGTCCCGTCGACGACGACCTTCGGCGCGAGATGGCCGAGTTCTCCCTGCGCTTCACCTGCGAAGCGTGCATCCACTACGATCCCGACAGCCGCGCCTGCTCCAACGGATTCCCGACCGAGCCCCATCGTCACGTGGACTTGCGGCGGGTGCGCGAGATCGAGTTCTGCAAGCTGTTCGAGCTGGCGTAGGGCGTCGACGTTGTCGCTCGCCCCCAATGACCCGTTCTGGAGAGCCGGTCCGCGGTGTAGGGTCCCCGGCGCGATGGCTCGGTCCCACCCCCCGACGCTGATCACCCTCGTGCGTCGCACCCTGCTGCGCGAGTGCGGTGTGGTGTCTGGGGACCACCTCCTGCTCGGGGTCTCGGGGGGAGGGGATTCGCTGGCGATGCTCCACGTCCTGGCGCGACTGCGGTCCAGCATGGGAATCGCGGTCACGGCCCACGGCGTGGACCATGGACTGCGCCCCGAAGCTGCCAGCGAGCTAGATCTGGCGCAGCGCCTCGCGGAGCGCAGTGGCGTGGACTTCAGCCGCGTCCAGCTGCGGGTGACTCCGGGAGGCAACCTCCAGGCGCGCGCGCGCGAAGCTCGCTTGCGGGCGCTGAGGCACGCGGCGCAGCAGGTGGGAGCCAGCTACATCGCGACCGCTCACCACGCTGACGATCGAGCCGAGACCGTGCTGCTGCGCCTGTTGCGGGGGAGCGGTCCGGCAGGCTTGGCGGTTCTCCCACCTCGAGACGAGAACCTGCTAAGACCGCTGATTCGCGCCCGACGGGACGCGGTGCACGCGCATCTGGCCCGGCACCAGATCACTTTTGCACGCGATCCCTCCAACGAGGATCGCCGTTTTGCCCGGGTACGGGTGCGGCTGGACGTGATTCCGGCGCTGGAAGCGATTTCCCCGCAGGTCGTCGAGCACCTGTGCCAGCTCGCCGATCAGCTCGCTGACGCGGCGCCGCCACTGGTCCTGTTCGCCGATGGCGAGTTGCTGCCGCTGGGCCGCGCTCACCAGCAGCAAATCCGTCGGCAACTGGGCCGCCGCGGGCGCGAGGCGCGAGTTCTCCTGCCCGGGGGCCGGGAGCTCCGGGTCGAGGGCGGCTCGGGTGTCGCCCACGTTTCGGCGCCGGGTCGCGGCAGGGGGCTGCCAAAGTAGCGAATCGTGGCTATTCATTGGGATGAGCCGCGGCGGCTCATTCGACGCTGTGTAGCTGCGGTGGCATATTGATGAACCACCGATCTTCGAGAGGTTTCTGTCCGTGAAACAGCCCCACAAGACCCTCCTCATCTGGGTGGTCATCATCGTTGGCTTCCTCGCCTTCTGGCAGTTGCTCGAGCGCCCCAGCCAGGAGCGGAGCGAGAAGTCCTTCAGCGAGTTCATGGCGCTCGTCCGCGCGCCGAAGACCGAAAAGCACGTCGAGAAGGTCGAGATCAAGAACCGCGAGTACTTGTTCGAGATCAAGAACACGAGTCCCAGCGCGAAGGCGAAGACCGAGAAGGCGATCACGATCGGTCCGATCGATGACTCCGAGGTGTCGAAGGAGCTGATCAAGCACAAGGTCGAGGTCGTCTACGAGGAGGACGAGGGCAGCCCGCTGCTGACCACTGCGCTGACGTTCATCATCCCCATGCTCTTCCTGGTGGTGATGTTCTATCTCTTCATGCGCCAGCTGCAGTCCGGTGGTGGCAAGGCGATGAGCTTTGGCAAGAGCCGCGCCCGCCTCCTCAACGAGGCGCAGAACAAGATCACCTTCGCCGACGTCGCGGGCATCGACGAGGCGAAGGACGAGGTCGAGGAGATCATCGCGTTCCTCAAGGACCCCAAGAAGTTCCAGCGACTCGGCGGTCGCATTCCGAAGGGGGTCCTGATGATGGGCCCGCCAGGCACGGGCAAGACGCTGCTGGCGCGAGCCATCGCCGGCGAGGCGGGGGTCCCGTTCTTCAGTATCTCCGGTTCCGACTTCGTGGAGATGTTCGTCGGCGTGGGCGCCAGTCGAGTGCGCGACCTCTTCGAGCAGGGCAAGAAGCACGCGCCCTGCATCATCTTCATCGACGAGATCGACGCGGTCGGTCGCCACCGCGGTGCCGGGCTGGGCGGTGGTCACGACGAGCGTGAGCAGACGCTCAACCAGCTGCTGGTCGAGATGGACGGCTTCGAGTCCAACGAGGGAGTCATCATCATCGCGGCCACCAACCGCCCGGACGTGCTCGACCCGGCCATTCTTCGACCAGGGCGCTTCGACCGTCGCATCACGGTTCCCCGTCCCGACATCCGCGGGCGCGAGGGAATTCTCGGCGTCCACACCAAGAAGGTGCCCCTGGGAGCGGATGTGGAGCTGGGGATTCTGGCCGCTGGCACCCCGGGTTTCGTGGGAGCGGATCTCGAGAACCTGGTCAACGAAGCGGCGCTCCTGGCGGCGCGCCAGGACAAGGAATGCGTGACCCAGGCCGACTTCGAGCTGGCCAAGGACAAGGTGCTGATGGGCACCGAGCGACGCAGCATGGTGATGAGCGACGCCGAGCGCCGCACGACCGCCTGGCACGAAGCTGGCCACACCCTGGTTGGGCGCCTCGTCGAGGGCAACGACGCGGTGCACAAGGTTTCGATCATTCCCCGTGGGGCGGCTCTGGGCGTGACCATGTTCTTGCCCAACGAAGATCGCCACACGATGACCAAGAAGCAGACGCTGGCGCGCATCGCCATGGCGCTCGGCGGGCGGGTTGCGGAAGAGATCGTGTTCGACGAGGTCACGACCGGCGCCCAGGACGATATCAAGCGAGCCACGCGGCTGGCGCGCGCCATGGTGTGCGAGCTGGGGATGAGCGAGAAGCTGGGGCCGATCGCCTACGGAGAGAACGAGGAGAGCGTGTTTCTGGGGCGCGAGATGGCCACTCGTCGCGAGGACTACTCGGAGGAGACTGCGCGCCAGATCGACTCGGAGGTTCGGCGGATCGTCGAGAGTCAGCACGACATCGCTCGACGCGTGGTCCGCGAGCACCGTGAAAAGCTCGACCGGCTGGCAGAGGCGTTGCTCGAGCGCGAGACGCTCGATGCAGAAGAGATCTCGGCGGCCATGGACGGTCGTGAGCTCCCCGACCGCGAGAAGGTCGTCATCCCGACCTGGAGCGAGAAGACGCGGTCACAGAAGGACAAGAAGCGCCCGGCAAGCATCTTTGGCGCGCCGAAGCCCGCGCCCAGCGCGTAGGGTCTTGGCCGATCTGAGCCCCCCGGTGTCCGAACACGCTCACTGGGCGTTGGGGTTGGGCCCTCGCGAAGAGATCAGGGATCGAGGAACCTGCCACCGTAGCAGTCGTCCAGCCCGCGCGTGACGCTCTCGGGGAGAGTCATGGGTCGGCTCCCGGCCGAGGCCGAGTCGAAGGCGGGGGACGCGTCCTCGTCGAAGTGCCACAGCGCGAGCGTGTTGGCGTCGGCGCTCAGGCGTTGTTCGGGCGTGAACGTCCCCGAGTAGCGCGCCACGCTGCTGTAGCGGATCTCGTCGACATCGATGATCTGGTCCGTCAGGGGCGTGAGCCCCTGCACGCCAAAGACCTCGTAGCCCGCCTCCACATTCGAATCGCCGACCGCGATCCCGTTCACGTATACGGTCAAGACCCAGGTGGTCATGACGCACGCCACGTGAGTCCAGACGCCGGCGGTGAGAGGTTGGACTCCAGTGGCCCCCTCCTGCGCATGCTTCGAGCACCGTGGGCGGCCGCTGTCGTCGATATTGATGGCCAGGGTGCCGACTGCCATGACGAATCCGGGGCGCACGTCCGCCTGGCGAATCCACACTTCCAGGGTCTTCCCGGGGCCCGTCTCGGTGAGGGGCGTGATCGTGCTCTGATCACCGAGTCCGAGGCTCAGGTACCGTCGCGCGCGATCGCAATCGCAGCCATCGCAGGCGTTGGTGTTCCCGTCGCTGCACGCCGTGGCAGCGATCTGCGCTCCCGTCCGCGGCTCGTCGGCAAAGCGGGGCACACACTGCGAGGTCGCACCACCCTCGCCCCCAGCGGCCCCCGCGCCGCCGGTGCTCGTCGCGCCGCCGGTGCTCGTCGCGCCAGCGTTCCCGGCATCCCCCGTCGTTCCCCCGCTGCTGGGCGCGCCCGCGCTGCTGGTACCGCCGGTGCTCGATGGAACGCCAGCGGTCCCCGCTGCTCCAGGGGACGCCGTGCCAGCGGCTCCTGCGACCAGCGGTGCCCCGGCCATTCCCCCCGTGGTGTCCCCGGAGCCGCCCGTGCTGGGCTCCCCGCCGGTTCCCGCGGTCGGTGCGCCTGCTCCACCGGTCGGTCCGCAGTCGCACTGGCCGAACTGGCCGTCCTCGTCGCACACGCGGCGACCGGACTCCGTGCCGCAGAGGCATGGCTCGGTGGCGCCCTCGCGACAGCTGTCGCCGCCGGTCTTGGAGGTGGAGGAGCAGCCCTGCGGCCCTCCGAGAGCGAGCAGACCGATGAAGACGAGTCCACGACGAAGCATCTGGGGAGCATACAGCGAGCGACGCTCGCGTTGGTCGCCAATGTGATGGCGCCCAGTTGAAATGGATGGCCTTCTCTGGAGCCTGTGCCCTCAACCAGGAGGGCACAGCCGTAGAATCCAATCAGCGCAACGGGTTGGCGCCGCTGCGTCCCGCGGCGTTCGACCCACAGCTCGGCTTTCTTGGGCCAATTCTGGAGCGACCCAGCGCGCGGGGGGCGGCACCGGAGGGCTCCCGGTTTCCAGAGTTCGGCTCGCCGGGGTGCTCGGTACAGTGTTCGCGGTGGCACAGTCTTCGTTTGCGATCCGCGCATTGTCAGGTCCCCGTTGGTCTGACAGAACCGGCAACATGAACATCCCGCGCTTTCTTCTGGTGGCTTCACTCGCAGTGGCAGGCGTCGCCGGGTGCGGTTCCAGCCAGCCCGTCGCCGCCACGGCAAACGCCGCCGCGTCGCCGGCTGCCGCTCCCACCTCGAGCTCTCGCGTGGCGTCCCCCGCGGACGACGCCGCGCCCCCGGTCGCGGAGTGTCACTTCTCCCCCGAAGAGCCCCACTCGGGGTTTCGCAGCGAGCTGGTCGAGACGGTGGTGCGCCGGGCGCTGGACAAGCCCGAGGGGCCGATCACGCCCGAGGAGCTCCGCAGCATCGAGCATCTGGACATCGATTGCGTCATTCCCTACGAGGGGGCTCGATCCGAGGACGATCCGCTGGACATCGACTTCGTCTGCGCGCTGCCGAACCTGTGGCGCCTGGAGCTTCGGGTTTGCCAGATCGCAGACTTGAGCCCGCTGAGCTCGCTGAACGAACTCGCGAAGCTGACCCTGATCCAGAACCAGGTTTCGGATCTCTCCCCGCTTCGGACTCTGAAGCGCATGCGGGAGCTCGACCTCAGGTACAACAAGATCAGCGATCTGAGCCCCCTCGCTGAGCTGCCCGCACTCGAAGAGATCCTCCTCGATGGGAACGCGGTGTCCGATCTGCGCCCGCTGGCACAGCTCGAGCACCTGGCTCGACTGGACATCGTGGAGAACCAGGTCGTGGACGTGACGCCCCTCGGGAACCTCTCGACCATGGAGTGGCTGACCCTGGCCAAGAACCGGATCCGCGACGCTTCGCCCCTCGCATCGCTCGCCAAGATGATCTATCTGCACCTGGACTACAACGAGCTCACGACGCTGCCGCCGCTGGGACGGATGAGCCAGCTCCAGTCGCTCTCCTTCGGCGGCAACCAGATCAGCGATCTGACGCCCGTTGGCGCGCTCACCGAGCTCAGCCACCTGGTCGCCCGAGAGAATCGCGTCTCGAGCGTGGCGCCGCTCGGCGGGCTGACGAAGCTCCGCACCCTCGACGTGAGCCGCAACCAGATCGCGGACCTCTCGGCGCTGAGCGCGATGACGGAGCTGCGGAGCCTGAATCTCACCGACAACCAGATCGTCGACTTGAGCCCCATCGCGGGCATGTCGCTGCTGGAGGACCTCTTCATCACCGACAACCCCGTCACCGATCTCAGTCCGCTCAAGGACCTGAAGTCGCTCAAGTATGTCTACCTGGATCCGATCCCCATCGACTGCGTGGCGAGCCAGCCGGCGCTCCCGCTCCTGCGCGCCAAGTTCGGCAAGGTGAAGGCCTGCCCGACACCCTGATCGGAGTGGGTCTCGAAAGTCCCTCGCGCCCGCCGACGGGAGAGGCGCCACGGCGGATGCTCTGGTATGATCCCGCTCCACGTCGGGGTAGGGGTGGACACATCCACGGAGGCGTCCCATGGCAAAGAAGGCCACGCTCGCAGTGCTCGCTGGTTCGTCCGTGACCTGGTTCGCCTTGGCGGCGCACGCGCAGGACGCAACGACTCCTGGCCCCGTGACGATCCCGCATCCGACCGTGGAGAACCTCTCCATCGAGTGGGCGATCACGGGTGACGACAATGAGGACGGCGTCGTCTCCGTGCGCTTTCGCGAAGCGGGAGAAAGCGTCTGGCGGACCGGGCTCCCCCTCCGTCGGGTGCCGGCGGGCTCTGCCGAGGGCTTCTCCTGGAGCAACCGGCACGCGGGCAGCCTCTTCGACCTCGTACCCGGCACGAGCTACGAGATCGAGTTGTCGCTCGTCGACCCCGACGGGGGCGACAGCACCCAGATGGTCAGCGCCGCCACCCGCCCCATCCCCCAGGCTCCGCCGGATGCCACCGAGCGTCCGGTAACCCCCGCAACGCTCGCCTCCGTGATCGCCGACGCCGCTCCCGGCGATATCCTGCTGCTCGCGGATGGAACGTACGCCGAGCTCGACTTGCAGGCCAGCGGCACCCCCGACCAGCCCATCGTGATCCGGGCGGAGAACCGCGGCGCCGCCATCATCGACAGCGAGATCAGCCTGATCGGGCGATCCCATGTGTTCCTCGAGGGTCTCACGGTCAACGGTCGCGTTCGACTCAACGACACCGTGGGCATGGTGGTGCGCGAGTGCACCATCAACACGACCGGCTCGGGCATCGTGGCCCAAGGTGACGGGACGGAGGACTCGTACTTCTGCGACAATCGGGTCATCGGCTCGACGCCGTTCGAAGATGCAGCCCTGGGGGCCAACGGCGACAACATCGGCGAGGGCATTCAGATCGCCGGCCCCGGCACGGTGATCTGTTACAACTACGTCCGCGGCTTTCGCGACGCCATCTCCACCATGGAGGACAGCGAGGCCGTCGATCAGTTCTCGATCGACATCTACAACAACGATATCGAGGTCGGCGCGGACGACGCCATCGAGGCCGATTTCACGATGGGCAACGTGCGCGTGATGCGCAATCGGATCCGCAACTCGTACGTCGGCATCAGCGGTCAGCCAACCCTCGGTGGACCGTCGTACTTCATCCGCAACGTGATGCTGAACGTCGTCTACTCACCGTTCAAGCTCCATCGGGGCAGCGTCGGGGACGTGGCCTTTCACAATACGGTGGTCAAGTCAGGAGATGCGTTTGCCTGCTACGCAGGAGTCACCTGGTCTTACGCTCTGTTCCGCAACAACCTCTTCATCGGCGGGACCGGCGGGGGCACCTACGGGGGCTACAGCAATGGCAGTGGGAGAGTGGCGCAACTGGTCGATGCCGATTCCACGTGCGACTTCGATTTCGACGGGTACGGATCGATCGGTACCGGTAGCTTCACCGGCAGCATCGGCGACGTCCGCTTCGATGGTCTGGCGGAGCTCCAGTCACGAACCACCGAAGCGCACGCCGTCGAGGTGGACATGAGCGTGTTCGCCGCCGACGTGACGTTCCCTGCGTCGGGGCCGTTTCCCGAGCTCACCGCTGGCGATCTGCGCATCCTGGACGGTTCGGCGGCGGTCGACCGGGGCACGCCACTGGCCAACGTGAACGACGGCTTCGCTGGCACGGCTCCCGACCTCGGCGCCTACGAGGCGGGCAGCCTGCTGCCGCACTATGGCCCCCGCTGGGACGGACCGGCTGCCGAGTGTGGCAACGGGGTGCGAGAAGGAACCGAGGAGTGCGACGACGGCAATCGGACGAGTGGCGACGGCTGCACCGCCGCTTGCGAGCGCGAGGCGACCGGAGTCGGGGGGGCCGGCGGCACCGGAGCGACGCCCACCTGCGCCGACGACCTGACAGCGTGCGCCGGCGCTTGCGTCGACACTTCGAGCGATGACGACCACTGTGGAGCCTGTGGCAGCCCTTGCGCCGCGCGCATGACTTGCGTCGAGTCGTCGTGCGAGTGCGACGCCGGCTACACCGACTGCGGGGGGACCTGCGTCGACCGCGCTGCCAATCCCGCCCACTGTGGCGAGTGCGATCTCGCGTGCGGCACGAACGAGACCTGTGATGGTGGCGAGTGCACCTGTGCTGGCAGCCTGACGTCGTGCGACGGCACCTGTGTGGACACGACGTCCAGCGCGGACCACTGTGGCGATTGTGGCAACGCATGCGAGAGCCCCCTCGTTTGCAGCGGAGGAACGTGTCAGGACTCTTGCGCGGACAGCGAGACCCAGTGCGGGCAGGACTGCGTCGACACGAGCTCGAACCTCGCCCACTGCGGCGCGTGCGACACGGCCTGCGCGCTCCCTCACGCGACGCCGGAGTGTACCGACTCCACGTGCAGGATCGCGACCTGCCTCGACGGATACGTGGATCTCGACGAGGACCCGGACAACGGCTGTGAATACGCCTGCGTCCCGGATGGCGAGGAGTCCTGCAACGACCTGGACGACGATTGCGACGGGATGGCCGACGAGGGCCTCTCTTGCGCGCCCGCCAACCCCGGCGGGGGCGGCGCGAGCAGCAACGACCGCAGCTCCCGGGACGACTCGGGTTGCGGCTGTCGCCTCGCCGCACCCGCCCACCCCACGCGCGGTTGGCCCCTGCTCCTCGCCGCGGCGCTCTGGACCCGGCGGCGCCGATCGACGCGGACCAGCCAGCAAAGGGGCGACCGCAAGCCGCGATGAAGGCGAGGGCGACCGCTCGGGATCACGACGGCCCGGGAGGGGAGATCATCCGGTCGGTTCGAGCGGTCACCACCCGCATTCACGGCACGGGCGGCACGGGCGTTTCGGGCGTCACGTCGGGTTCGGTGGGCGTCTGTCCGGCGCGACTGGCGGCCTCCTCGGACCTTGCCGTGTCGAGGGGCTCCAGGGCGGCGCGGGCCGCGGCTTCGTTCGCTTCCGTCTGGTTGCCCCAGGCGACGAGCTGCAACGTGTAGGCGCTGAGCGCGGCTCTGAGCTTGGCCAGCGATTCGTTCAGGTTGACCAGCGCCCGTTGCTCCGCGGGCTCGGTGATGTGCAGCACTTCACCGTAGGACCGATGCGATGCGCGAACCTCGTCGAGGTGTTCCGGGCCCCCCGTGGCTCGGGTGAGCGCGGAGTCGAGCTCCTCCTTCGCGATCAGCTCGAGCCGGCGTTCGCCTTCGGCCCACTGCTTCTCGTAGGACAGCTGGAGGAACCCGGTCCCATCGTCGAATAGCTTCTGGTGGAGGCGGGCGGCGAGCTGGCCTCGCTCGGTCGGCAGCGAGGCAGTTCCCTCGAGGGTGCGTGCCAGGGAACCCCAGGCGCGATCGTTTCTGAGGTCGATGGGACGACGGTCCTGGGCTTCCACCGCCGTGCGCGCGGCCCAGTCGGCCTGCAGGGCGCGGGTCGCAGCGTGGACGTCGCGCGCCGCCGCCTGGACCGGTGGCGCCGCGTCCTCCGGGAGCGCAGAGAGCGTCGCCACGCCGAGAGCGAAGCCGCGCTTCACGTCCACGTGGGGAATGGTGACGTAGTCAACGATGGGGATCATTCAGGGCTCCTTTCTTGGCGTGCGAAGGGACACATCGCGGGTCAGCGAATGCACCACGGCAGCCGCGAACCCTGCCGCAGTGGCTGGGCGGCAACTGTCCGCGGACTGTCCGCCTACCCCCGCGATGCCCCTGTCTTGTGACCCGGGCACTGTCTCCGATCCAGAGGGCAATGCCAAGACGAAATGGAAGAAGTGTCGGACATAAAGGTTCTGGTCCCAGACGCATTTGCATGTCGTAGACCTGGGCGCACAGCAGCGATGAAGAATCGCCGCGATGTGGAACCACATCTCGTCACCATTCGTGCCGGCTGCGGGATCCGCGTCGAGAGGTGCCGACACGTCGCGCGCCGGATGCGGGATCCGCGTCGCGAGGTGCCGACACGTCGCGCGCCGGATCCGAGGGCCGCGTCGCGAGGTCCCTACACGTCTCGTGCCGGCTGCGGGATCCGCGTCGAGAGGTGCCGACACGTCGCGCGCCGGCTGCGGGACCCGCGTCGAGAGGTTCCGACACGTCGCGTGCCGGCTGCGAGATCGGGCGCGAGAGGTCCGGGGCGGCGCCACGAACTCACCTCAGCGAGCGGAACGGCGGATCCCCCCGCTGACACTAGCTGCTGAAACCATGAGCGCCTTGGTTTGTGGGGGGGCGAGCCGTGCCGACGGGCGCCGCGGGAGTCGGGCTCGCCGAGCCCGGGGCCCTTCCGGCGCGGGCTTCCGCGCTGGCTAGCACGCCCGGACTTCGCTGAGGCGAAGCCCGGGCGGCGCGCTCGCGTCTGGGCCATGCTTCCGACCTGACGCCACCTCGTGTTGGGTATCGGCGAAGCCTACATCCCAAACTCGGCGAGCCCGACTCCCGCGGCGCCCTGGGGACGGGCGAAGGGGGCGGGAAGTGGGGCGTCGCCATGTCGTGACCGACGGCAGGATCTTCGACTGCCGGTCGCCAGGTGAACATCAACTCCCGTCGTCTTCTCCTTCGGTCAGCTTCATGGGCTCGGTCTTCATGTCCTTCCCCCTGACCTCTGGATCGAGGACAACGATGAATCCCTCCGCGCCCAGCGCTTTTGCCTGCTTGACCGAGTTGTAGCCCATGATGACCCCATCTCCGCCGGCGGCAGCTGCAAGCACCTTGGCTTCGCCGACCAGCCCCGCTTTGGTTCGTGGCCCGGGGTGGCAGGGATAGCTGGACGGAACCGCGGACCAGATGCCCATACTGACCCACTCGAGGGGCACCTGCGGATAGCAGAGCCCCTTGCGCCACCCATCCTCATAGTCGAGAAACCACGCCAGGAAGTAGAACGACGCGGTACCCATGCGGAACCTGAACTTGCCGATGACGTCGTGATCGAACCCGTCTGCCACGCTCAGTACGCCGTCGTCGTACTTGAACCCCTCGGGAAGCGTGTCGACCAGAACGACGACGTCCTGCACCTCCTTGGGTTCGCGATGTATCCGTTGCTTGTAGTCTTGGGCGATCTGGTCGTCGCTTGCGGGGTCGGCAACCCCGAGCCCCGTGTATTCGACCTTCGAGTTGATCTGAGCACACCCCCCAAGCAGCAGGACACATGCCAAGCTCACCCCGGCGCGGACCTCCGCAGCTTTCAACACTCTCATGGAGTCGACGCTAGCCGCGTTCGCCATGGTCCGCTAGCCCACGTCTGCAAGCCGCACGATGGTCGTCAGCGGAAGCGCGTGTGGCGCCGGGCTCGTCTGCGACACCGAGGCGACGCCGAATCCGGTCTGCGTGCAGCAGGTCGCGCCGGGTGGCGACTGCGAGAATCCGCACACCGGCGCGGAGGACGACGCGCTGTGCCTCAACGGTGTCCGCTCGTCTTGACCGTCGGCGGCACCTCGGAAGGACGGGGCCATGCCGGCCCGCAACGCGGGAAGCCGGGGGGGTAGCCATGCCGGTCGCGATGCGCGTTTGGCGCGCGTTTGCGGGGGCATGGCTCCGAAATCGGGACCCATGTACCTCCCCACGCGCGCTTAGCGCGCATTTGCGGGCACATGGCTACCCCCCCGCCCACGCTCCGCCGCTGCGCCTCGCCGCCGCTTCGCCGCCGCGCCATGCCGGACCGTCGCGAGTGAAGCCGGGGGGGTAGCCATGCCGGTCGCGATGCGCGTTTGGCGCGCGTTTGCGGGGGCATGGCTCCGAAATCGGGACCCATGTACCTCCCCACGCGCGCTT
>JBNLDK010000031.1:0-170295 GCA_050304295.1 Polyangiaceae bacterium | reverse complement strand
CTCTCGCCGGACGCAAGAGCGGCGCTGCTGGCCCATTCATGGCCCGGCAACTTGCGGGAAATGAAGCACAAGATGGAGCAAGTCGCCCTGCTCACTCAAGCCGACGAAATCGAGCGCTCCGATCTGGGGCTGGCCGCCTCCGCGACCGCCACGCAGCCCCCCGCCAGTACTGCAGAGCCGTCATCGCTGCCGGATGAGCTCAGCGCTCGCGAGCGAGACCGCATTCTCGCGGTGCTGGCCGCCTGCGGTGGCAACCAGAGCGAAGCGGCGCGAAGACTCGGGATGGCGCGTCGGACGCTGCTCCGTCGCCTGGCAAGCTACGGGATCAAGACCAAGCGAGTCGTCGAGTGACGAAGCTCGGATCGAGCAAGCCGCCATCCTCCTACTCGACCGCAACCCATTCGATCTCGAACACCGCCTCGGTGTAGTCGAAGGCAGCGCCCTCCCAGTATTTGGTGTCGATGCGCACATCCACCAAGGTGATGCTGCTCGGGTCGAAGTCGCCATCGATCGCCAGCGCCTCGTTCAGGCGAAGTGCGGCCGTGCTCTCCTCTCGACCCATGAGAAAGCCCCCGACCACTCCGCCCGCGATGCTGTAGTCCTCGTCGTAGACGAAGACGAACACATCGAAGCCCCCGTTGCTGGCATTCGCGCCGTAGCCACCCGAGACGAGGTGGATCCGCAAACTGGGCACCGCTCCCGTGAGATCGATGTCCCCTGACAGCAGCTCGGTGCCCACCATAACCGCCTGCGCCTCGTCGTTGGCATCGAAGGGCGCCGTCAGGCGCAGCACGTCCTCGTCGTGGACGAGAGTAGCGTTGGTCACGCAGTTGCCACTTCCGCAGTCTTCGCGAAGCGTCCACTGGTCAGCGTCGTCCGGGTCACTGAAGTCCCACCTGAGGCCCGCGGTTTCCCTCGGCTGCGCATCGTCCACACCGATCACGTACTGGCAGCCCAGGACCGAAAGGCAACACGGAGTGAAGAGCGCAAGCTTGGTCTTCATCGTTACCATGACGTCGTGATCCGAGCTCCAGATGGTGGCGACAGCTCCAGCGTCCACGCGGTCCTCTGGCGTCGCTGGAGGACCACGGTCCAGACGAGCGCGCCGGCCACGAGGGCGCCGCCCGCCACGGTGGTTCCGTTGGAGGCTCGCGCCAGCTCCAGCGTCCGGTCCAATCCGTCTGGGTCGCAGCGATCCGTGGAGCCGCAAGCGTCCTGGCGCTTCTTCAGCGCGGCGTAGCCGAACCCAAGACCCACGAGCGTGACCCCCACCCCCACGCCCCCGAGCACGAGGGGACCCTTCCTCTTCCACTGATACGACACGTCCTCGTCGGGCGCGTCGGGTGCGTCGGCTGCGTCTGGCGTATCAGGCGAGGAACTGGGGGCTGGAAGGTCGACCTTGATCGATAGCGTTTCGCCCTCCGCGATGGAAAACGACCGAACGAAATCGCGAACTCCCGCAGCTTCGGCTTCGATCACGTGATCCCCGGGATCGACCTCCAGCATGCTGACTTCAGGTGGAACCGGCACATCATCGAGGGTCAGTGTGTCGGGACGTCGAGAACTCAGCTCGAGCTGAATGCGGGGAACGCGAGGTGACAGTTCCTTCGCCGCCTGTTGAGCTCGTTCAGCCCAGCCCGCATACTTCGGGTTGGTTGTGGCAGCCGCGCGCTCTGCCAGCTCGCGCCACAGGGCCGCGCCCGTCGCGAGCCGCTCTCGATTCACCTCGACGAGAGCCAGATTCCTGAGCGCGCCAAGCGACTCCGGTGACAGCTCCACCACACGCCGAAACGCTGCCGCAGCCTCGGCGCAGGCGGCGACGTCACGAACGGGGGCCACATCGCACGCTCCCGCTCGCATGGCGCTCATTCCCTGATCGAAAAGTGAACGCGCCAGCGCCGCCTTCGATTGCTCCGGGCGCTGGGTCGATTCGGCTGGCTGAGCGCTGGCCAACCCAACCGGAAGCGCCAGGACCAGCGGAAGCCCATGGAGGAAGCGAGACATGCGGTGTCGATGTTATCGACCTTCGCTCCAGTAGTCTCGGTCTTCGACCTCAACGTCGGCGGGCTGCCCTCAACGAAGGACCCGCCATGGGACACGTTGCCTGCTGACCGCCGACCGGTCGACGGCTACATCGTGTCGAGCTTCGACCAGGTGGTGTCGGTCTTCGGGCTGGAGGTCTTGCTGCTCTTTTCCGCAGGGATCGGCGCCCTGGCCGACTTTGAGGTGGATCCAACCATGGCCGGTGCGACGGGTGGGGAGGACACCTGGGTCTTCGCCGATGGCGCACCAGTGGGACTGATCTCCACAGGCGACGGGTCGCTCGTCTCCGAGGCCTCGAACCTCTCATGCTGACCTGCGCCCTCGGACGACTGTGGGGGTGCCGACGCGATGCCAGGCGCTGCGGTCTTGGGCGATGCGCGACTCAGCGCAAATGCGACTCCCGCGCCAAGCACGACCAGGGCCGAGAGCGCCACCAACGCCCCAGCTCCGGTGAATGTCCACGGTCTCCCGGGGGCCTTCGTGATCGCTTCCTGGCGGTCCACGCCGAAGGCCGCAGGTGCGCCGAACGCGCGAGACACGACCACGGAGTCCGTCGCGTCATCTGGCGGAGCTTCTCCCTCGAGAGCAGCGAGAAGCGCATGACTCATCGCCTCCGCATCGGCGAAGCGAGCCTCCGGAACCTTGGCCAGCGCACGATCGAGCCAGCTGTCGAGTGCAGGAGTCGCTTCCGGACAGCGGGCAGTCAATGTCTGGTGCTTCCCCCACAGAATGCGGCCTCCCACTTCGGAGAAAGCTCCCCCACCAAAGGGAGCGTCGCCCGTCACGATCTTGAAGAAGAGCACGCCAAGTGCCCAGAGGTCGCACGCCGGGGTGATGTTGCGGGCCCCCTGGAGCTGCTCGGGTGCCATGTAGGCAGGGGTACCGACAGCAGTGCCGCTCTTGGTCGAACCCTCGTTGAGATCTTCGAGCACCTTCGCCACGCCGAAGTCGACGAGCTTCACTAGATAGGGATCATCCTCCGCACTCGTGGCAAGGAAGACATTGGCGGGTTTGAGATCGCGGTGAACGATTCCTTCCCGGTGAGCCGCAGCAAGAGCTCGCGCCAGCTGCGCGACGACGCCTGCCCCTTCGCGCAAGGACATGGGTCCCGCGCGGGTGATACGCGCGGATAGCGCCTCCCCCCGCAGGAGCTCCATGACCAAGTACGGACGCCCCTCGTCGTAAAGTCCAAAGTCCAAGACGCGCACGATGTGGCGCGAGAGGTCCCCAAGTCGAGCACAGACGAGCGCTTCGGTCTTGAACCGGGCAGCTGGAGTGGTCGAGTCCGCCGCCCAATCCTTCACCAGCTCCCTGGCGCCAGTCTCGGCGGGCGTGCGCGCCGCCAACAACCGCTGGTCGAGGATCTTGACAGCCACCAGGTGCCCCAGGGCAAGGTGCCGCGCCGAGTACACGACCCCCATCGCACCTCGCCCGATGGGCGCCTCGATGGCATAGCGCCCGTCGAGCACGAGGCCCGGAGGAAGGTCCTGGGGTGGCGCATGGGGGAGTGCCGAGCTGTCGTGGACCACCGCGATCCAGCGTAGCTGATCGCGATCCCGACGTCATGGAACGATCCTTCCCCAGGGAAACTCGCGCGATTGGAACGTCACGGCACGACCCTCCCTCACCCGCGGGTGGAGGGACTGACGCGGCAGGTCACGGACCGACCGAGGACCAGGAGTCGGCGGATGACTCAACCGACTCCCGTGAATGAAAGCGGCCGAGCAGACGAATCACCGAGTTTCGTGGTCGAGGTCCTCACCCAAGTCGGGGGCGTAGTCCACGAAACGTAGGATCCGTGCGCAGGAGAGCCGCTCGGGTGAGGCGCCGACGCCGCAAGGCTGCGGCAAGCAAGAGCACGCCCCAAGCCCCGAAGCCGAGACGGCCCGTCGGAGTCGAAGCCTGCCGACAGCCGCATCCGTCGGAGTCCTTGCTATCGGATGCTGGCTCCTCGGTGGGAGCGCCGGCGCTACCGCCGCTGCCGCCGCCCGTCGCCCTGCCGACGCAGCTACCATCCTCGCACCGTTGCCCCTGTCGGCATGCCGCGTCGCAATCACCACAGTTCTGGAGATCGGTATCGAGATCCGCACACACGCGACCACACTGTGCTAGGCCGGGCGCGCAAGTGCTGGCGCATGCTCCCTCCGAGCACACCTGCTCGTCCGAGCACTCTGAACCGCAGTCACCGCAGTGCAGAGGATCGGTTCCCAAGTTGACGCAGTTGGCGCCACAGAGCGAAAGCGGCGACTGACACGTAGTCGTGTTCCCGCTTCCGCCCGAGGCCGAGCTGGCGCCGCCCGAAGTCGAACTGTCACCACCCGGAGCGGAGCTGCCACCAACCGAAACAGAGCTGTCGCCGCCCGAAGTCGAGCTGCCACCACCCGAAGTCGACCCGGCGCCACCCGCTCCGCCTCCTCCAGTGTTGGCTGAGTTACCTCCAGTACCCGCAGTACCCCCAGTACCTCCAGTACCTCCAGTACCTCCAGTACTTCCCGGGCGACCTCCCCCTTCCTCGATGCCTACTCCGTGAAGGTATCCATAGAGCGCCGTCTTCCCACGCATGGTCTGCTGCGGAGTGAACTCCGAGTAGGCCCACACCCACGGGGTGTTGAAGTAGGCCTCGCCGACGGGCCAGGTGCTGGAGAAGTTTCCGGGATAGCTCTGCTCGTAGAGCCTCGAAGGTGTCCCCATCACCATGCTGGGAGACCAGTCGTCGAGGTTGAGATAAGGGGTTTGTCCCGGGACCAGCAACGGCCTGCCCTCCTCGGTATGCATCGTGTAGATGTACTCGCAGCTCCGCTTCGCCGATAGCGAGCTGTGCGCCGTCGTCATCTCGATCATGTTCAGCGGGTTGCGCCCCAGACCCCAGTCGGCCTCGAGCACCAGAGCCTTGCGGAACAGATCCTTGTCCGCCTGCTCCTCGGCAACCGCATGCGCAATCAGCGTTCGCTGAACGTTCTGGCTGGTGCGGAAATAAGCGGGCCAGTCGTCGGTGGCGCGCCGCGACGGACGATCGTCGATGAGGTTCGCCTCGACCTGTTTCGCATCGCTGATGACCGACGCTCGCATGTTCTCGTAGAGGGTCGGGTAGTTCACCGACTGGGGTGTCATCAGGTAGCCTGCAGTGGCCCACGTCTGGTTCATGTGTTCGTTGGAAATCTGGGCGTCCCCCCCAGTGCTGACACTCTCGCTCTCGACCACGGCCTCGTAGGCCTCGTCGCCCGTCACGTTGTAGAGGTAGGCGGCAGCGGTCATCTTCAGGTCGCGTCCGCGCATCACCGCGTACCCCACCTCGAGTTCTTCATCGAGCATCGGGTCGGCGAGACCGTCGGCATGCTCGTAGGCCTCCACGGCTGCGTCACGGTACTGGCTCGCCAGCTCGTCCTGCCCGGCGAGGCGCAGTGCGTCGGCCAGCATGGCAGCGTTGACGGCGTTCGCCCAGGCCGCGATTGCAGTCGGGCCTGCCTGGTAGAACACGTTGTCGCCGTTGGGGTTGTTGAGCCCGTGCGAGTATCCGTCGCTGTCACGCAGCCTGAGCCAGAAGTCGACCTCGTAGCGAGCCTCGTCGATGATATCGGGGATGCCGTTTCCACTCTCCGCGATGCCAGCATCGTCATCGTCGATCGCCCCGCCCGTGAGTATGAAGGGCAGGAGCATATCGTAGATGATGGAAACGTGCCCGAGATGGCGGTCCCAATCAGCGGCATCGGAGTGGCCGCCGTACGCGTTCGGGTTGGTCGGATTGCCCGACTTGCGGTAGGCAGCCCACTGGTCCTTGGCGTCCCACTTGTCGCCACCAGCAAAGGAATCCCACTCGGCGTGCCAGGGCTGCATCGTGGTGAGATACACGGTGGTATCCGCGGGGCTCTCCCCAGGAATGTAGAGCGGAGTCCTGGCAGCCGGCGTGAGACCTGCTGCGTTGTCCTGCCCAATCCGCATGTAGTAGAAGCCCCGCACGGAGACCGCGAATGGATCCCAGTAGACTCCGGGATCGAGCAGGAAATTTTGACTGCACCCGACCCCTTCGACCGCCAACCGGTAGATCCCGGACCCGCTGAATGACGAGAAGTCTACGTTCCACACACTGGTCCGCATCACGTTGTAGTTGAAGACGTCCGTCTCACTGGGCTTCCAGAACGTCACCTCCCCGACTTCGTGGGCTTCCTGACTCTCGACGTCGTAGAGATACACGGCGTTGCCCTCGAAGGGCGAGTAGTCCCGGGCTCCGCCGTCACCCATCCAGTGATAGAGGTCCGCGGCCTTGTGCGGGGCATCCGGGGCGTAACCCACCAGATTGACGTGAACCGCCTCGGACACGCTGCTGTAGATGTCGTAGGTGATTGGGAAGGGGCCCCCTTCACTGTTCGTGTTCCCCGCAATCTCAAGTTCGTAGCTACTGCCCTGCACGAGCGGTGTGGGGAGGTGGAGGTACAGCCAGTGCTGGTGGGTATACTCGTATCGATAGTCGCTGCTCACCCACTCCATCTGGGCCTGGCCGCTGATCTTGCTCTTGCGTGAGACCGCCGCGGGCTGTTGACCGGATTGTCCGTAGGCCGCGTCGTCCGACGAGGTGAGCAAGTAGCTGCCTGCTTGAGTGGCGGCTGTCGTGTCCAGAGCTGGTGAGTAGAGCTCAATCTGCTCGCCATCGAGTTCGTGCAGGACCTCCCCGTCGAGGACGTGAATCACGAGATACTCCTGGTCGAGCACATTGACGCTGACGACCTTCGCGGCCTCGGCTGGGAACGCCAATCCGAAGACAACAGCGAAGCTGGCCAGCGGCAGAAGCTTGCGATGATTGTCGACGCAGGGTCGAACGACGGAGAGAGCTGCGCAGCGATGCATGGAGCGGGATTGAAGCAACCCGCGTGCCAGCCGCACAACCCCTGTGCGGGGGGTTCGAGCAGGCGCACGAACACCGCTTGCGCCACTTCGGCTCAAAGACTGCGCCACGCGGGCTCAGCGCTTGCGCCACCCTGGCGCAACTGAGCCAGGCCGCCTGGAGCGTCCACCACGACGAAGCAGCCCAAATGCCAGCGCCGTCGGCAACCGGGTCGAAGTCAGCGTCGAAATTGTCGTCGTGGTCGCGAAGAATGAACTCTGGTCCGTCGTCGAGCAAGGCGAGCGGACACCTTCACGAACCCCACCATCCAGACCACGTGGTGGCGACGAACGCGGCGTCATGACTGGACGCGACACGCGGGAGCCGAGCACGCGAAGCCGCATGCGTGCAGGAGAGGTCCTCGGAGCAGTGTGCTACCACCCCAGCATCGGAGCTATCACCGCGCTCAGTTCGTCCGCCATGGCGGCGTGGGTGACCAGGTTGGGGTGCCAGTCGCAGGCCGGGTCTGGGTTGCCGGTGGTCATGTCGTAGACATTGACCCGATCGTCGCCAGCGTTCTGCCTCGATGACACCGCGGCGGCGATGTTCGTCTGCGCCGTGGCGAGATCGCTCCCACCAAGCATCGGTCCCACCGTACACAGGATGTAGGCGTCCGGGTAGTGCCCGCGGATCGTGGTCAACAGCTCCTCGTAGCCGGTGGTGAAGTTGACATCGGTCGGGTCTTGGTTCGTGCTGTAGTCGTTCGTCGAGAGATTGATAATCACCAGATTGGGCTGCCACCCGAAATGCCACTCACTGCTGGCATCGTTCGGCTCGGCACGCTCGTACAGGGCCGGCAGCGGGTCGACCAGGTCGCCGTTGTAGTTCGAGACGACCCCCTTGCCGGACCACGCCACGGTCGATAGCTCGGCACCAAACTCCCGGGCGAGAAGAGCCCCATAGGTGAGGTAGTGGTTCTCCGTGTCCGGGGTGAAACCACAGGAAGTGTTGGGGCCCTCGTTGCCGTAGCCACAGGTGATCGAGTCGCCGATGATCTCAATCAGTCGCGACGGCCGTGGAGGAGCGGGGAGCAAGTCTCCGCCCACGACCGCCACATCGACCAGCGTTGCAGCTCCCTGGTTCGGCTCGACGCGGCGGTACAACTCAACCTGGTGCTCGCCAGCTGCCAGCCCCGACGCGAGGGTGTACGTCCCTCCACCGTCGGTCACCAGCGTGTCTTCGACTGCGCCGTCAACCACGACGGTGTACTGACTGCCCGAGCCTTCGAACGAGACTTCGAGACCGGTGCCCAGAAAGCGGGCCACAAAACCCGTTCCCGACCAGCTCATCCGGACCCCCGTGTCGTTGCACGCATCGTAGCGCCCAACGAGATGCACGCCGAGATCGATGGCGTCCGGGCAGGTGGGGTCGATGATCTGCGCCCCCGCCGTCCCCCCGGCCCCGCCAGGTCCAGCCCCGCTGGTTCCTGGCGCTCCGGCGCCAGCGCCACCTGTGCTGGCTCCCCCCGTTCCCGGGTCGATCCCCCCGGTCGCGGTGCCCCCGCCGCCAGGCAGAGCTCCCCCAGTCGCTGCCCCGCCGTCGCCGAGCGGAGCGCCACCGGTCCCGGTGCCGCCGCCGCCGAGCAGAGCCCCCCCCGTCGCGTTGCCGCCACCACCCGGGGAAGCGCCCCCCGTCGCTGAGGTCGCGCCCCCCGTTGCCTGGGCCAGGCCGCTGCCGCCGCTCGCCGCGCCGCCGGTTGCCTCGACCGCCCCTCCGGTGCCGCTGGCTCCTTGGCGTCCGCCATCCTCGGAATTGCCACACCCGCTGGCTGCCAGGAGAAGCCACCCGCTCGCGAGCCACATCCAGTTTCGTCTGCTCATTGGGAATCCCTCCGGCAGTCTACGAACCCGCAGGCAGTCGTACCAGAACTCGGAACGAACTTCCGGTTTGTCGTGTTGGCCGTAAAGTACGACTCGCGCGGCTCGCAGCACGCGCGAAGCGCAACGGGTCCAGCGGAGACGGCTTGAATCCTGCGCCCAAAGGGTAATCTCTTCTCACCCGGTGCGAAGTGCGGAGAGCCTCGAACACCACGAGCAACGACGCACGCCAGCCGCCTGCTTGCGTTGATCGCCCATGCGAACCAGTGCCCACTTGCGAGAAGTGGCACTTTTCGGTGACTTCGCCCCTCACCCAAGAAGAGGCGAAGTCGGGAAATTCAATCGGCGCAACTGATTGGCACTGTATCTTCCGCCCGCAATGCCCAGCCGCGACCACTAACCCAACCGTCTGTTCCTCGTGGGCGTGTTACCATTGTCGGCACGGGTCGGATCGACCCGCATGAGAACCTCCCGCGACAGTAACTCATATGTGCTCCGGAGAAATCATGCGTGCCCCATCTTTCACCTCTATCCGTCTCGTGGTCCTCGGCTCGCTCGCCGTGGCCTGCTCCTCCTACGGGTACTCCGACGCTGACAGCGGCGGCACTGGCACGCTGGGAGGTCAGGGCACCGGTGCGCTTGGCGCCGGCTCCTCGACTGGTGGCGGTCCAGCTCCGACGTGTGCGACCGGCCTTGCCCAATGCGGCACGGAATGTGTCGACGTCCGCTCGAACTCCTCGCACTGTCACGCCTGCAACACGGCCTGCGCAGTGGGCCAGAGTTGTGTAGACGGCCAGTGCACCTGCCAGGCGGGCTTGACGCTCTGCTCCGGCGCGTGCGTGGACCTGCAAAGCAACGGCAGCAACTGCGGTGCTTGCGACACCCGCTGTGAGACTGGACAGCTCTGCTCGGCGGGCGTATGCGGGGCCACCTGCACGGTGGTTGGGCAGACCGCCTGCGGCACGAGCTGCGTTGACCTGACAAGCAATACGCTGAACTGCGGCGCTTGTGATGCCCCCTGCGGCACCGGACAGCTGTGCACCAATGGCACCTGCACTTGCCCGACCGGACTGACCCCCTGTGGCGGGACTTGCGTCGACACCACCGCCAACGTCGACAACTGCGGCGCTTGCGGCATCACCTGCGAGACGGGACAAGTCTGCCAGAGCGGCACCTGCCTGTTCGGTACCGGCACCGGCGGCACCGGCGGCGCTGGTACCGGCGGCGCGGGCACCGGCGGCGCGGGCACCGGCGGCACGGGCACCGGCGGCGCGGGCACCGGCGGCGCGGGCACCGGCGGCACGGGCACCGGGGGAGTCGTGGAAATCGGCGAGCGCCCCTGCGACATCTACGAGGAGGCCGGCAACCCCTGCGTTGCCGCCTATAGCATGGTTCGGGCGCTCTACAGCGCGTACGACGGGCCCCTCTACCAGGTCCGCCGCGGAGCGACCAATGTCCCGGATCCGTACAGGAACAGCACCGGTCAGGGTGGGGAACTGCTGGACATCGGGGTGACAGCGGATCGCTTTGCCAACGCCGCGGCACAGGACGCTTTCTGCGGCAGTGAACCGTGCACGGTGTCGGTGATCTACGACCAGTCCCCCATGGGCAACCACCTCACCCGCGGCCCCGCGGGCTGCTTCACCGGCGCCGAAGGAACCGCCGCGGAGGACGACTACGAATCCGACGCGGCAGCTCACCGCCTAACTGTGGGTGGCCACGACGTGTACGCCCTGTACACGCGCCCACACGAGGGGTACCGGAACAATGACGCCGTCGGGACGGCCCAGGGTACCGAGTCGCAGGGCGTCTACATGGTGGCGGACGGCACTCACTACGGCAACCCTTGCTGCTTCGACTTCGGCAACGCCTCGAGGGAGACCTGCTACGGCCAAACCGGCATCATGAATGCGCTCATGCTAGGCACGGGCTTCTGGGGGATGGGCGAGGGGCCGGGCCCCTGGATGATGGCGGACTTCGAGCTCGGTGTCTGGGCGGGCGGCTACCACGGAATCTTCCCCGGCATGGTGGACTACATCAATGGCCAACTGCCCCCAGGCATGGACCCAATCACGCTCGTGGGAACGGAAATCCCCGAGGACGAGATACTGTGGGAACAGAACCCCAGCATGAACTATCCCTACGTCTTCGGCGCCCTCACGACCGAATACGTGGAAGCCGAAGCCAGAAGCCACTACGCGATCAGGAGCGGAAACGCGACGGCTGGCAACACACTGGCCACCGCGTATGACGACTGGACGGAGATCGAATTCGTCCAAGAAGGTGCCATCATCCTGGGCATCGGCGGAGACAACAGCAACTTCTCGTATGGCACCTTCTACGAAGGTGCCATGACGGCAGGTCGCCCGACGGAGGCTACGGACCAAGCCGTCTACGCCAACGTCCAGGCTGCCAGATACGGGCAGTAGTCGCAGCAGCGGCCCACCATTGCGCGCGCCGCCAGAACGACGACCGCACAACCCCTTGCCGATGCTCACGGTCGGGCCGAAGCTTGTGGTCCTCGGAGTCCTCCACGACTCTAACGTGATGGCACAGAGCACCCAGCACTGTCAGGGGCGAGAATCGCGCTGTCATGGTATGGGCAGCACGGGTTCCGACTCGCGGTACGGGGATTCACCGTCCGTGATATAGGGCACCCCTGCCTTCGAAGAGAACCGCGTCAAGGAGATGCCGAAAGATGCTCCCCACGTCGTTGCGAACCACATTTCTGATCGGGCTTCTCGCTGCAGCTTGCGGCGGCTCCAAGACTAGCGACTCCAGCGCACAGCCCACTGGCGGAAGCGGGGGCGACGAGAACGCCCCGGGAGGCAGCTCAACTGGTGGTCGCACTGCAACCGGTGGAGTCACTTCGGTGGCAGGCGCCGGCGGCGGAAAAGCCGGCGGTGCTGCCGGCGACGCAAACAGTCACGCAGGCTCGGGTCCCTCGGCCCGCGCGGGCGCGGGCGGCGAGGAACCCCGTGGAGGTGGCGCGCCGCCCGGCGCAGCGGGCGTTCCAAGCGTCGCGGGCGCGCCGTCCGGTCTTGCTGGCAGCCCCGGTCTTGCTGGCAGCCCCGGTCTCGCTGGCAACCCCGGTCTCGCTGGCGGCCTCGCCACCAGAGGAGGTGCCGGCGGCGCGGCAGGCGGCGCTCCCGATCCCTGCGCGGACATCCACTGCGACGACTTCAATCCCTGCACCGTCGACTCGTGCTACAGCGGATCGTGCGTTCACGACGGAAGCAGCGTCACCCAGGGGTGCGACGACGGCAACGCTTGCACTACCAACGACGTCTGTCAGGGAGACCAGGCAGGCACCTGTGGTGGGGACGATACCTCCGCGCAGACGTGTGACGACAACAACGCTTGCACCGCCGATTCTTGTGATCCCGCGCTCGGCTGCGCCTCGTCCGTGATCCTCTCTCACGCGTGTCGCCCGACCATCGTCGTCTCGAGCCCGGCACGAGGCGCCACAATACAAGGCACCAGCGGCGAAGCCAACGTCACCGTCACCGGCACGGTGAACAGTGGCGCGGGAGCCATCACGGAATTCACCATCAACGGTGAATCCGTTCCTCTCGCCAGCGATGGGTCATTCTCCTTCAACATGGTGCCGGTGGTGGGAACGAACGTGATCGAGCTGACCGCCGAGGACGAGCTTCAGTCGACCCGAACGAGCGTGCAGGCATTCCAGTGGTCTACGGGTTTCCTCGATCCCGATCAGCCCGACAGCGGAATCCTGCCAGACGCGCTCTCGCTCTGGCTGAGCCAGATGAGCATCGACGACGGAGACCACTCACTGCCGGTCGATGACATCGCCACCGCAATCGAGAGAGCCATCGACGTGAACGCGATCTTCAATCAGGCATACGACCCTGCGTCGGTGATCGCGAGCAGCACCGGCTACAACGTCTACCTGACGTCGCTGACTGCCGGCGACTGGAGCGTCGCAATGTCCTTGATCGATGGTGGCATACACGCCGATCTCAACTTCGAGCAGATCCATGGTGACTTGATGTTCGACTGCACCACCACCATCTGTCAGCTATTGGGGGGCGACTCGACCGGGGATCTCTACATCAACTCCATTTCCTCGAGCGCAGATCTGATGCTGAACGTCAGTCCCGAGCATGAGCTGGTCCTGGTAACGACGAACGGAACCACCCAGATCGACAGGATCGACTTGGCGGCAAACGATTCGTTCGTGAACTTCCTCCTCGGCGTCGTTCAGCTTGCGCTGGGGAATGGCGTCGTGACCGACCTCGAGCGCGAAATCACGGCGGCGGTGGCGGAACGGGTTCCGCCGCTCGTCGCTGGAGCCATGAGCACCTACGCCCTCAGCTCACCGGCTTCGTACTCGGTGAGCAAGCCCCACTCCACCGAGCAGGTGGCGGTCACACCGGTCACCGACTTTGCAACAGCCGACGCCGCTGCCGCGACGGGTGTCGAGTTCTTGCTCCGTAGCGGAGCCTACTCGACGCGGGACGTCGGCTACGCGAACCTCGGGATCCCGACCCGCTCCGACTGCGAGTCGGCGCAGGCGCGAGAGACGTTGCAGTACAGCTCGCCCGTCGAGGTTCTGCTGTCGGATGATCTACTCAACCAGCACTTGTTCGCGCAGTGGCGTGGGGGCCGGTTCGAATTCGAAGTACCCTCAGCTGTGCTCGATTTCGGCGACCTGTCGGTGCAGAACGTGAGCCTGGCGCTCAGTGGGATGCTTGCCCTCAACGCCAACGACTGCACGGGGGAATGGATCGGCACGCTCGGTGATCTCGGCTTCGCGCTGGCATTCGAGCAGGACGGCATCCCGGTCGATGCTGCTGGTTGGTCCACGCTCCAGGTTGGGATTGCCGCAGCCGAGCAGGACGGTCAAATCGAGTTCTTCATCGTCGACGCCGTTGCCGTGCAAACGGAGCTGAGCACCTTTCAGGATGCTGCCATCGCGCTGGAGCCTCAGCTGGCGGAAGTGGTGGACAGCTATCTGACGGGTCCGTTCATTTCAGCAATGAATCAGGAACCGCTGTTCACCTACGCGCTTCCCGAGAGCAACTTCATGGGTGTCCCCTTCGGCACCCAGTCGCTGGAGGTGCGCCGCGCGGCGGGGGGCGTGCAACTGCTGGGGGAGCTGGTCTCGGTTCCATAGGGACTCCGGGCGTCCTCGCCGCTGGCCGCCCGCACCAGACAGACCTGCGGGCTCGAGAAGTAGCCGGAGATCGCGCACTCGGCCAGCTAGCTAGCGCGGTTCATGTGCGCGAGGAACTGAGCGGCAAGCGGGTCACTGGTCTGCTCCATGTAGGTGAGGAGCTCCTGTCGCAGACGTGCCAGCTCGCCGCGCTCGGTGGCGACCAGATTCTGCAGTGCGAAGGGGTCGCTGGCGGTGTCATAAAGTTCTTCTGGTACCCGTTTCGAATAGAGTTCGACCCGCTTGCGGACGACGGGGTCGTGCTTCGCCGCGGCCTTCATCGCCTTCCACGTCAGCCCGCTCATCGCTTCGCTCTCGTATTTGGTCGTACCATCCGACCAGGCGTTCCAGATGTACGAGTAGCGCGCCTCCTGGATGCAGCGCATGGGGTAGTGTCTGCCGCTGGAGGTCTCGTGGTACTGGGCAAAGATGCGATCGCGGCCGGGCTGATCCTGTCCTTGCAGCAGCGGCAAGAAACTTTGGCCATCCACGCCCGGAACCGCTGGCAGTCCCAACATCTCGAGTACCGTGGGCATGAAGTCGATACTGGAGACGAAGTGCGTCGTGTCGGTACGGCCTGCCGCGATCGACCTCGGATAGCGAAGAATCAGCGGGGTACGTGTACTCGAAAGGTAGCAATTCGACTTCGCGAAGGGAAAGGACATTCCATGGTCGCTCAGGAACACGACCAGCGTATCGTCGCGCAAGCCCGCAGCGTCGAGGGCCTGGAGCACCGCACCGGTGGTCTCGTCCGCACGGTGGACCGAAGAGAAGTACTGCGCCAGCTCCTTCCGTATGTTGGGTAGGTCTGGCAAGAAGCCGGGCAGCTCGATGTCCCTTTCCGTGTAGCGTTGGTTGAGGGGGTAGTCCCTGCGCTTGAAGGCGCTCTCCTCGCTCTGGCTCCCCGCGAATGGGCGGTGGGGATCGTGGGAGTTGGCCATCAAGAAGAAGGGGCGCCCGGCCGCTCCCGCCTGCTGGAAGAACTGCGCGGCGTAGGTGCCGTACTTGGCGGGGTCGCGACCGTGGCCAAGGTCTTCCTCCGGAACGCTGAGCGACCAATGAAACTTGGAGGTCGGCTGGAGATGTCGGGTCTTGCCCAGTATGCCGTTGATGTACCCGGCCTGGTGCAATGACTCGGCTAGGGTGGGAATGCTGGCATGAATAGGCTGGAATCCGAGCGCTCCAAATCGATGTGGGTAGCGCCCGGTCATCAACGTTTGTCGGGAAGGTTGGCACACCGCGATGTTCACATGCGCCCGAGCAAACAGTATCCCTTCCGCGGCCAGTCCATCGATGTTCTGGGTGATGGCGGGCACGCCGCATCCAAAGGACCCGACCGATCGGTAGTCCATGTCGTCGGCTGTGATCAGCACGACGTTGCGGGGCGGCGGTGCGACGGCACTGTTGGCCTGGGCGCTGAGTCCTGGGGTGCCCTCTGGGGTACTAGGGGGAGGAACGGCCTGGGAGGGAGCGCAGGCTGCGCCCACGAGGGCCGGTAGAGCTCCTAGAATCGTGCGACGACTGTATTGTTTGGGCATAGAAGCGAGTCCAAACCCCAGTATGGTGCGAGGCTACAGGCACATAGTCCCATTCTCCGGGCTCGCCAGCGGCGGCTCTCAGAATTTCGGGAGGACCGAGCAGTGGGACTCGAGTCCGAGCGAATGCGCTCGCGGAGTACCATCCGCGGGCGTAGGATTGAATTCATGGTGGGTAGACGGGCTCTCTGTGCAGCAGCGAGTGCCTTGGCGCTGGTCGCGTCAACGGGCTGCAGTGGCAACGATGATGACTCGAGCGACGGGACCGGGGGGAGCGCCGGAGACGGTGGTGGCGCGACAACCGGTGGCGCCACCAGCACTGGCGGGAGCGGCAACGCTGGCAGTGGCACGGCACCCTCGCTCAGCGGTTGCTCGATCTTTCCTCCCAGCAACCCCTGGAACACCGACGTATCCGGCAATCCGGTGCATCCAAACTCGGACGCCCTCATTGATTCGATCGGTCGCAATACCGGGATGCACGCCGACTTCGGCACCGAATGGCAGGGCGCTCCGATCGGGATTCCCTTCGTGCTGGTCGACTCGTCGACACCCACGGTTCCCATCGACTACACCCTCTATGGTGACGAGAGCGATCCGGGTCCCTTCCCGATCCCTCCGGACGCCCCCGTCGAGGGCGGGCCGAGCTCCGATGGCGACCGCCATGTCCTCGTCATCGACACCGACGCCTGCGTGCTATACGAAATTGGCGGAGCCTACCCGGTCGACGGCGGCGCTCGGTGGGAAGCCGGAGCCGGGGTCGCGTGGGATCTTGCCATCAACGACACCCATCCCGAGGGCTGCACCTCCGCCGACGCTGCGGGATTGCCGATCTTTCCGGGACTGGCGCGCTACGAAGAAATCGTCACCGCCGGGGAGCTCAATCATGCCCTGCGGTTCACGGTCTCGTCCACTCGTCGTGCGTACATCCCCCCCGCCAGCCACTACGCCTCGTCCAACACCGACCCGAGCCTACCCCCCATGGGAATGCGGGTCCGCATGAAGGCGGGCTACGATTGCAGCACGTACTCGCCCGAGGTCCAGGTCCTGTGCGCGGGGTTCAAGCGCTATGGGATGATCGTCGCGGACAACGGCGCGGACTGGTACGTGTCCGGCGCTCCGGATCCACGGTGGGACGACGACGCGCTGCATGACATTGACAACATCACCGGAGACGCATTCGAGGTGGTGAACACTGGCGAGGCCATCACCAGCGCACCCGACTGCCGGCTATAGGTGGCCCTGCGACGATGAGCCTGCCAGCTCGCAGCGCGTGGCAGCACCGACGAGCTCGCCCACCTGCCGATGCACGACCAAGATCTGGGCTAGTGCTTGCCGGTCGCGCACGCGAGAATCCTCCGGCGGCGGCAACGGAGGAAGAAGAAGAGCGTGGCAGCCAGGAGCAGGCTGCCACCCTCCGGAGCCTGCCTATTGACCCGACAGCCGCAGCCCTCGTTTTCGCCCGACTCCCCGGAGGGCGATTTCAGGTCGCTGCCGCCGAGCCCCGTGCCAAGCACACCTCCCGTCACCGTCGGCGCGCTCGTTCCGCCGCTGGTCGCGGTTCCGCCTCCGGGCAGCAGGCCACCGCTACTGCGTCCACCAATCGGCCCAATCCCACCACTGGCAGCCGAGGCCCCGCCAGTGGTGGTGGCAACGCCGCCGGTGGTGGAGACACCACCACCTCCCCCATTGGAGGGTGTGGCCGAGCCGCTCCCCGAGCTGCCACCGCTCGAAGTGGCGGCGCCGGTCGCGAAGCCCGTGCCCCCGACCGGGAAGTCCCCACCCGACCCACCGCTGACGAGACCTCCGCCCACGGCCGCTTGACCTCCACCCCCCGCACCGCCTCCGGCAGCACCGACGCCGCTCACGCCACCGGCACCCCCGGCTCCCGCGCTGCCCATGCCGTCACGCTCCAGGGCGGCGGCCACGGTCTCGGCAATCCAGCGCGCCCCCTCGGCGTTCGGATGTACGGTGTCGGGAAACAGCGCGGCCTGTCCGCTGAGAGCAGCGAAGAGGTCGATCTGCGGTGCGTCCCTCTCGACAGCTGCCTGCCGTACGAGTGGAACGACCTGCTCAGCCAGGATCTGGGGAGAAATGTCGAAAGCACCCGCTCCGAAGACGGGGGCGGGAATGGCGACATACACCCTCGCACCGAGCATCTGGTAGTGCTCGACGAGTGCGCCGTAGTCCATCGCAAACTCTGTCTGGTGTTGCCAGTTCTGGGGCTTCGCGTCGTTGGTTCCCAGCAGAATGATCACCAGATCGGGAGCGAAGCTGGTGCTCGTGGTGTACGCGGACTCGTTCCAATACGGCTTGTCACCCTGCCGGAGGGCGGTGCACCCACTCACCCCGAAGTTCTCGACAGTATGCTCACTGCCCAAGATCGACTGAAGGACGGCGGGGTAGCTCTCGGTGGTGGGGTCTCCCAGGCCGTAGCCGTAGGTGATGCTATCACCCACACAGGCGATCTTGGCGGCCGCGGCAGGAGAACCCCAAGAGAGGGCAACGAGCACCGAGACCAGTAGCGTGGAAACCCTTGCGGGGCCGCCTTCCCAACTCATGAGCCACCATAGATCGACGCACTGGACGACACAATTGCGGCATGGGTCGAGGTACCCGTGTCTGCAAGCTCTCGGCGTTCGATCTGGGTCAACGGGGAGTCGTCCGCGCAACCGATGGACTGGTGTGGCGTCCAGCAGCTTCGAAGGCGAGCAACTCCCCGATGTTGCCGACCGTCAGGAGTCCGACGATCTCTCGGTGCTCGACGACCACGAGGGCACGGATCCCGCCCTGGTGCATCCGCGACAGGACCCCGCCTAGAGCATCATCCGGACTGGCAGTGTCGGGCTGACCCCGCATGATCTGTAGCACCGGGATGTCAGCTCCCCTCTCGGACAGCCCCCTCAGTAGCGCCGAGTGCGTGAGCACGCCGATCAACCGGTCGCCTTCCACCACCGGAAAGTCTTGCTGGAATCCCCCTAGCGTGAGCTCGACAGCACGCGACAACCGGTCGTGAGGGGAAAGGGACTGGAAGTCCGTGATCATTCCTTCCCGAACCGAGAGTCCCCCGAGGGCCACCTTCACCGCCGAGAATTCATGCTCTGCCTGCGCACCCAGCCAGACGAAGACCCCAATCAAGACCAGGAAGGGACTTACGAATAGACCGATGATCCCGAAGGCCACCGCGACGCCTTGGCCAACACGAGCCGCGATCTGGGTTGCCGTCTCCGGTGCCATGTGCATGGCGAGGAGTGCACGCAGCACGCGGCCCCCGTCCATCGGATATCCCGGCAACAAGTTGAATCCGGCCAACAGCAGGTTCAGCCACATGAGCTGGGTGAGAAACGAGCTTCCAGTGAAACCGATGCTGTCAACCCCAGCGCGGAGACCCAGCAGGGTCACGAGGACGAACAGCACGAGAGCGATAGCCACGTTCATGGCAGGCCCCGCCAGTGCAACGCTCAGCTGTTCGCTCGGGCGCTCCGGCATCTTCTCGAGTCGTGCCAGCCCCCCAATCGGAAGGAGGGTGATGTCCCAGGTTCGCACGCCGAAGCGCCTCGCCATCAGCGCGTGACCGAACTCGTGGACCACCACGCTGGCAAACACTGCGCCCAGCAGGAGGAGGCCGCGTAGCATCGCCGCCAGACCCTGTCCGCCAAGGAGAGAGCTGAGCGCCATGAACGCAACCAGCAAGAAGAACGTCTGATGCACGTAGACGTCGATGCCGAACACCCGCGTGAGTCGCCACGACCACGTGGGTGCCGAAACAGATCGTCGCGGCAACCGAGCGACCTTCGCAGATGTCGCTCCGGCGGGCGCATCGATGCTCGGGACGGACTTGGGAGGGCTATCTACCATCGCATTGGATCCTCGTCATCCAGTTGCAGTACTTCTGCCAGACCGGCAAGCATCCCGGCGCTGTCGCATCGGACGCCCCTTGGGTGTGCCGCGTCCCTAGCTGCATCGACCGCGCCAATCCCCCCAGTGCACGGTACATTCGCGGGTCCAGTAGCGCAGTTGTGCCCGCACACCCATCGAAGTGATGTGGCCTGCCCATCACTTCGATGGGGCCAGTTGGCTCTCGAACGCCGCGCGATGACAACGCGATGCAGCGTCGTCCGTATCACTCCCGAATGGCGCAACTGTTGCACCCTCCCCCGACCAGTACGAGTGACGAAACGCCGCGAGCGAGGCTTGCCTTCGCGCACCTTCGGTCAACTCGTGAGAGACAATGCCATCCCTGGCTGATCCTGCCCTGACCATCGCGCTGGCGCTCGCGATCGGTGTGCTGGCGCAGGCCTTGGCGCACCACATCCGAATGCCAGGGATCGTTGTGCTGCTGGTCCTTGGCGTGCTGCTGGGTCCCGACGGGTTGGGCGTCATCTGGCCAGCCGCGCTGGGCAGTGGTCTGGCAACGCTGGTCGGGTTTGCCGTCGCGGTCATTCTGTTCGAGGGCGGTATGAATCTGAACCTGGAGCGGCTGCGTCGGGAGCAGGGACCGATTCGGCGACTCGTCAGCGTGGGGGCAGCGGTCACGGCCATCGGTGGCACTCTCATCGCCAGGTTCTGTCTGGTCTGGGACTGGCGCACGAGCTTTCTGTTTGGGACGCTGGTCATCGTCACGGGCCCGACCGTGGTCAACCCGCTGTTGCGTCGGCTCCGGGTGGAACGGTCCGTAGGGACGATTCTCGAGGCCGAAGGCGTCCTCGGCGACCCGATCGGCGCAATTGTCGCAGTCGTTGCCCTCGAAATCGCGCTGCACCCGTCCGGGTCGGTCGTGGCATTCGGGCCCGTGGCGCTGTTCGGTCGGCTCGCTTTCGGCGCAGCCGTCGGTGGCTGCGTGGGCTATCTGCTCGGGTCGCTGTTGAGGTTCAAGAGCGTGGTTCCCAACGGTCTCGAGAACGTCTTCATTCTATCGCTGGTGCTCGCGCTGTTTCAGGGATCGAACGCGGTGGTCCAGGACACCGGGATTCCAGCAGTGGCGTCAGCTGGAGTCGTCCTCGGGAACCTGAAGGGGATCCGCGTGCAGCGCGAACTGCTCGAGTTCAAGGAGCAGCTGACGGTGTTGCTGATTGGGCTCCTGTTCATCCTCCTGGCGGCAGACGTTCGGCTACGCGACATCCAAGACCTCGGACTTCGGGGCGTCTTGGCCTTGCTCCTGCTGCTGGTCGTCCTGCGACCTCTCACCGTCTTCCTCAGCCTGTGGGGAACTCGGGTGACGCTCAAGCAGCGCCTGTTCATGAGCTGGATTGGCCCACGTGGAATCATCGCGGCTGCCATCGCTTCGATGTTCGCCACCCAACTTGCCGAAAACGACGTCGGTGGAGGTCAGAAGCTTCGGGCGCTCGTGTTTCTTGTTGTCGCGGGATCGGTACTCTCGGCGGGAGTGATGGGTGGCCTCGTTGGCCGTCTGCTCGGCGTCCGAACAAGGACCGAAGGTTGGGTCATTCTGGGCGCAAACGCGCTTGCCGCAAAGGTCGCCCTCGCCTTGCAGCGAGGGGGAGAGGAAGTGGTGTGCATCGACACTGACGCGGAGGCCTGTCGGTCCGCTTCGGCGCAGGGCATTTCTACCCTCTGCGGCGACGGCGTTGAGGAAACGATGATGTTTCGCGCTGGGATCGAGCATCGACGCGGGGCCCTGGCAGTCACGTCGAATGACGAGGTCAACTACCTGTTCGTGAAACGCGTCCAGGAAGCCGCGAAAGTTCGCACGCTGAGCGCAGTGAACGGCGGCAGCGACACGGGACGCGTCGGCGAGGTTGGTCGCGACCTCGGCAGTGAGCTCCTGTTCGGTCACCCCCACGACGTGGCGGAATGGTGTGCCCGCATTGGCCGTCAAGCAGGAACGATCCAGTCATGGCGTTTGGGGCGGACCCGGGAGGGACGTGGTTTCCGACGCCGGGTGCTGGCAACCGACCTGCTCGTCTTCGTCGCCATTCGCGACAGGCCAACAACATCCGGGATGCGTCTTCGTCGCGGCGACGTCGCCGTGGTTCTCGTCGACGAGGAGCGGCTCGACCAGGCGCACGAGTGGCTTGTGGGTCACGGTTGGGCGCTGCTACCCCAGTAGCCTCCGGAACCACTCGCCAGTCAGAAGTCGCGGGATGGATTTCAGCAGTGGGCCCTGCTCCACCACCCGTTTCCTTGCCTCAGAACTCGCAGTAGGAGGATGGCAGCCAGGATTGGTAGTCGGGGGCGCGGGCCGTGACGAAAGCGTCGAGCCACACGTACACCGCGTCGAGTTCCGGTCGCAGTGCGCTGGCACTACCGTAGTCCAGAGAGACGGCCGACTGCGCGGAGCTCTCGAAGTGGTAGCTGGGGTAGCACTCCCAACCAGTCGCGGGATGGGGGAGAGCAGCGTAGTCGACATCGGAAAGCAGATTCACCAGCTCGAGTTGTTCTTCGAAGCCGAGTGAAAACTCATAGTCCCAACCGGTCGTGTCGTGTGCGGTCAGCGCTGCCGTCTGCTCCCATAACCTGAGGGTTCCATCCTCGAGGAGCTCGAGCGCCGGCCCGGTACCAGCAGCTCCTCCAGGTGCTTGCCACAACACGTACACTTGACCGGGATCCAGCTGCAGACAGTACTCGCCGTTGAAGCAGCGATTCCCAGGGCAGGAGCAGACCTTGATCTCTTGGCTGTATTCCGGGGCGCAGCCACAGGGTCCAGGCGAACAGAGGTTCGGGAAGTCGCCAACCGATTGGCAGCACATGGCGGTCTGAACTGTGCCGCCCAGGTCGAGACATCGAGTCTCTGCGTCGGAGCCTGCTCCTCCGGCGCCACCCGATCCTCCGATGCCTGTCGTTCCGCCGGTGCTGGGTGCCCCCGATGCCCCGGCGACACCACCGCTGCCCGCCGTTCCCGCCACGCCTGCGGTGCCACCGCTGTCGGCCGTACCTCCGCTGCCTGCGACACCCCCGATCGGCGTACCACCGTCGCCCTGGGTGCCCCCAGTGGGGGCTCCCCCCGATGAAGGCGTTCCGCCACTCGAGGTGGTCCCCCCTGGGTCGCTCCCGCCAGTGGCGGTCGCGCCCTGCCCCCCAGTCAGTGCGCCACCCGAACCGGAGGTGACGCCTCCGGTGGCAGGAGAATCATCTCCGGCTTGCCCTCCCGTTTCGGTGGCCTCGCTGGAAACGACATTGGAATCGTCAGTGCATGCGGCTGCAATGACGACGACCGCCGCCAAGGAACCCAACCCACTAGTGCGCCAGTGCTTCATCATCCCTACCAGTGTCGGCGATTCGCAAAGTGGACGCATCCTGCGCGCCCCTGTCAGTGCCAAGTCACGCCGACCACCGCGCCGGGCTGCAACAACCAGGGCGTGAACAGGCGCTCCCGGTCGGTTCCTCGGCTGTGATCGTAGTGAGTGTCGACGACCGAGAGCTGGGACGAGAATGCCGCCGAAAGCACGAATCGTGGCAGTTCCCAGTTCACCCCGAGTTCTGCCTGGAGCCACGGGGTTACGTTGGTACGAGCCGGCATTTCGATCCACCCCTCGTCGATCCCGCGGGAACTGATGTGCGACATCGAAAGCCCACCTCCCCCGCGAGCGCTCCAGGACCAGCTCTGCTGGGTCGACCACGCTCTTCCGAACAGCAGCCTCACGGCAGTGGTCCGAACGCGCACTTCTACCCCAAGTTCCTGGTGGACCTGAGGAAAACTGGGAGCGACCACCGCCGTCGCGGAGAACCAGCCCCGCTCGAGCGTTCGCAGCAGGCCCACCTGCAGGGCGGGCCCGTGTAGTAGGTCGAGCTCGGGTCCGGACCAGTAGAACTGGTAGGCGATACCGATCGCCGGCCTCGTCAGATGCCGTCCTGGTGGTATCTGGGGCTCCGGTTCACGATCTGGTTCGGGGTCGGACTTCGCGGTCGCCTCCAGCGCTTGCAGCGATCGTTCGAACTGGTCTCGGCTCATCACCGACTCGCCACTCAGGAGCGCGAGGGTGGAGGTCTCCATGACCTGCGCAATGCGCTCCCGCCCCAGCTCGTCCAGTCCGTTGCGCAGTGGCACGTCGCGCATCAGGTAGCGGCCGAGGCCGACGTCGACGAAGTACAGCCTCGCCAGATCGTCACCGACGACATCGATCCAGACGCGCGTGCCCACATCGTCGGGAGCAGGGGCCCCCTCGAGAAGGTCGACTTCACGCAGCACAGGGGCCTGGGACAGTCTGCAAACAACGCCCTCCCGGGTGAGCGTCTCGTGGACCAACTGGGCAAGCGGTGGCGACTCGGCCACTCCGACGAAGACAACCTCTACTGTCGGGCTCGTGGGGGACGGGTTCGAACGCGACTGGGAGGACGGGGAAGGCTGCGCCGCGGCGAGAGCAACCACCAAAGTGCTGGCGAGAAACCAGACTCCCACACGAACGAGTCCACGCACTGCCCGTGGCGATCCGATCACTGACCAGCCTTGCCGTCAAGCTGGCGCAGTCGTTCCTCTGCCTGAGCCTGGTAGACCGACCCGGGGAATCGCTGTTGGAGCGTCTGCCAGGCAACACGCTCCTCACGAAAGCGCCCGAGCGCCGCGAGTGCTCTCGCCTTGCCAAGCAGCGCTTCCTCGGTCAGGGGACCACCACTCGCGAGATATCCATCAAACTGTGCAAGAGCCTGAGATGCTCCTCCCTGGGCCAGCCAGATACGCCCGAGCGAGAGGCGCGACAACCGAGCCTCGGCCGAACGGGGAAACTCCCCTTGCAGTTGCTGGAACAAAGCAATCGCGCGCGCGCTCTGGCCAGCTCGGCGGGCTCGATTGCCACTCGAGAACAGTTCCTCCGCGGTGAGAGGAGCCGCCTCGACGGGTTCGAAGGCGGCAGTGCTCCCCGCTCGAGGGGAAGTCCGAGATCGCGACTCGGTGGAGTGCTCCGAACCGGGCGTGGAGGGGGGGCGCATCGGGGCGTCGACCACCGGCGCCTCGCGATCGGGCCCGGCAGAGGCGTCGGCGCTGGGAGTCGCGGGAGACGGTCTGGCCCCAGCCTGGGGAGCAACCGATGACATCGTCTGACATTCCGCACTGGATGTGGGAACGGCGTCCGCCGTCGCGACGAACCGGAGTCGAACCCAGCCCTGCCACCATCCGAACGCGGTCGTTCCCGAGAGCAGGAAGGCCGCTGCCAACATTCCAGTGACGAGGCGACGCGGGCCTCTCCAGGCACGACCCACTTTGGAGTGACGGCGAAGCGCGTCGGCCACGAACTGTCGAACCTGCTGCTCGTCACCGGGTTCGACCTCGCCCAAACGGTCGAAGTCGCCGCCGACGAGGTGTGCCACCCGAAGCGTGGGAGAGGACCGCAAGGACTGCCTCAAGCGTCGCGCTTCGTCCGCCGAGAGCTCTCCACGACGAGCCCGAGCGATGAGATCCAGAGACCAGTCAGACCCGTCACTCATGGCGTGCTCCGATCACCTCGAGCAGGTTCGAGTCAGCGTTGATCCGTTGTCGCAGGGCAGCCAGTGCACGACGCAGACGACTGCGCACGGTGTTGGGGGCCACACCTACTGCGTTGGCAGTTTCTTCGACCGTGTAGCCCAGGACGATGTGCAGTCCGAGCGCCTCCGCCTGAGACCAGGGCAACTCGTCCAGCAGCTGCCTGAGCAGCGCACGGCGACGGGCAGCCTCGGCAATCTCGACCGGAGAAAGCCCTTCGTCGACAGCGTCCTCCTGCAAGTCGATGCCCGTCACAGACCCGCGATTGCCGGCCCGACGACGCGCATTCATGGCGGTGAGTACCGCCACACGGCACGCGAAGTGCCGGACGGTGCACTGCCCAGCGAAGCGCGGCAGCGCCGAGAGCAGCGCGACGGCGGCTTCCTGGCAGACGTCTTGGACCTCGGGGTGCCTCGTCCCCAGGATGCGGCGCACAACACGCAGCATGGCGGGCCCAACAGCCATCAGCAGGGTCTGCTCCGCCGCGGGCTCACCCCTCGACGCGCGGGTGGCGAGGGTTCGCAGGGGATCGGCCACCGCCCTCGGCTCGCACGGAGAGTCCTCTTCGGACTCCGGGCCGAGAGGCTGACTCTTGAGCAAACGCAACACCACACACCCAGTGTCTCAGACGACCAAAACGGATGCCAACGCTGCCGCCCAAAAACCCGACGGGCCAATCCGCTGCAAAAAAACCGCAACGCGATGAGGTGGGCTGGAGGCACAGTGGCGGGACCCCTCGTGGCCGGGGTGGCGCCTGTCAGCTACCACTGACGTCCGCTCGAATCGGCGGTGTGTCTGCGATCCGTCCGAACTCCCAGTGCTTCTGTTACGGCGCGCGCACCTCCGCGGCGAGCAGTGCAATGCTGACCCGGAGGGAGCGATTCTGATCCGGATGCCCTTGCTCGTTCTTCAGCCCGGAAACCACGATGTCTAGGCGGATGCCCTTGCCGTCGCCCAGCGCTTCGGCATGGGCATGCCCCAGGTACAGTTGCAGCACCCGTCCAAACAGGGACAGATTGTGTTCCATGCAATCGGCTTGCTGCTTCGGAAGAGTGCCCGATACCTGTGGCTCGCGCAGCAATCCTTGGATCCCCTCTCCGGGGTCACCCGGAGGAGGGAACTCGACCCTCATCCCTGCGTTGGCTGCCGGCGCCTCGACACAACCCTCGGCACCCGCCGCCAGGAGCTTGAGAAACTCGGAAAGCTCGACGAGTTCGCTCGACGAAGCCTGCGCACCATCCAGTCGAACCAGGGTGACCCGCGCGCCGGGCACGTACCGTTGGTAGGCGTGGGGCTGCCGGGGTTCTGCGAGTAGTGCGTGTACGTGGCGCGCAGCGATGGCCAGGTTCAAACCCGGGTACTTCGAGGCCGCATTGATCGCAATCACACGCCCCTGTTGGTCGAACAGGGGCCCGCCAGAGGACCCCGCAACGAGCGGCGCCTGCGTCTGCAAAAAGTCGGTCCCATGCATGGTTCGACGACCGCTGATGATGCCCTCGGTCACCGAGTACTCGAGGCCCATGGGGCTCCCAATCGCGACGGCAGAAGAACCAATGGCCACGGTCCGATTCGGCCCCAGGAGTGTCACGGCAGGCATGGCGTCGGAGGTCTCGACCTGCAACAGTGCCAAGTCGTGGGTCCGATCGTGGGCAACCCGTGAGACTTCGTCGAAGGTGTGCCCGAGCTGTGAGCGAATCCGAACGCTCTGGGCCCCGTCCAACACGTGGGCAGCCGTGAGCACCAGCCCTGGACCAACGATGCATCCGCTACCGAGCTGGTCGAGGGTCTTCACGCCAAGCTGGGCATACAGCATCCCCATGGGATCACCCGGCCGCAGGGGCGCTCGAGTCTCGATCACCACGACCCGAGCGCTCTGTTCCCGGAAGACTCGTTCGGCCGGCGTGGCATCGGCAGGTGGGGGGGAAGAACTCGCCAAGGCAGACGCACCGGGGGTTGGCTGCGCCGAGGGGAGGGGGTGTGCCGATACCACTACCTCGGCGCTCGGCTGCTGCGCCGGCACCGGCGCGTCGGACCGGGGTATGTAGCGCGCCACTGTCGCCAGACACCGCAGCACGTCGGGCTGCCCTTGCGCGAACCAAGCGCCCTGACTCTCGAGAGCCTGGCGCGACGCTCGGGGAAGACCGCCAATGAGTGCACCCAGCACCAACGCATTGACCAGCGCCAGCACCTGAAATCGCATACTCCTGGCATCCGATTCCGCGGTTCGGGAGGCGCGGGTCAGGCGGTAGTCCAAGAACAGTGGCAACACGACGCAAACCGTGACCACCGCCACGATGGCTCCAATCAGACCGGCGACACCGCCGCCGAGGAGCCAGGCCACCACGGCCCCAGCGACCACTGCGGTGATCAGCAACAGGACGATCGACGCGAAGATCCCTATGACTCTCATCCAGTCCCTCCGGGCTGGGAGTGTGGACCAGCCCGCTGGAGGAGGGGCCCGCTACTCAATTCCCCGTTGACGCGGGTTGGATCATGCAAGTGACGCAGCATTCTAGTCCCAAAGGAGTCAGCCAGCACCACGCGAGTACTGCAGTGTGCAGGATGGCGCGCGAGAATCGCGCTCGGCCGTTGGTGGGGCCGGGTACCCGAATTGGCGATACCGGCCGAACAGCCCGAAACTCGTTCGATCGCAGCTATCATTCCCCACCCAGAGGGCGCAGTATGAGCGTGCTAGATGAACCAACCGCTGCGGGTCGCCCTGCTGGCGCCCGTCGCGTGGCGCACTCCCCCTCGACACTACGGACCCTGGGAAGCCATCGTGTCACTCCTCGCCGACGAGCTCGTCGCGCGGGGTGTCGACGTGACACTGTTCGCCACCCTCGACTCGGCGACCCGGGCGCGGCTCGCGGCGGTCGTTCCCCGTGGCTATGCAGAAGACCCCACCCTCGACCCGAAGGTGTGCGAGTGCATGCACATCGCAGCGGTGTTCGAGAGGGCTCGTGAATTCGACCTGATCCACAACCACTTCGACTTCCTCCCACTGACCTATTCGGAGCTGGTCGAGACCCCGGTCCTGACCACCATTCATGGGTTCTCCTCGCCAAAGATCCTGCCGGTCTACCAGCACTACTCCGGTCGGGTTTCCTACGTTGCCATCAGCGAGGCGGACCGCCATCCCGCGCTAAAGTACGCGGCCACGATCCACCACGGGATCGACTTGTCACGGTTCACCTTTCGGGCCGAGCCTGACGACTACCTCCTCTTCTTCGGGAGGATCCATCCGCACAAGGGAGCCGCCGAGGCGATCGAGATCGCACGACGAGGCTCGCGACGCCTGATTCTCGCGGGAATCATCCAGGACGAGGCCTACTTCCGCGACCAGGTGGAGCCCCACCTAGACGGCAATCGGGTCACCTACGTCGGTAGTGTCGGCCCCGAAGAGAGGAACACGCTGCTGGGCGGCGCGTTCGCCCTGCTCCATCCGATCTCGTTCGCCGAACCTTTCGGGCTGAGCGTCGTGGAGGCTATGGCCTGTGGCACTCCCGTGATCGCGTTCTCGCTGGGCAGCATGCCCGAACTGATCCGCGATGGGCAGGACGGGTTCCTGGTGCACGAGGTGGACGAAGCCGTGGCGGCACTGAAGCGAGTTCCAGACCTGGACCGGAGGGACTGTCGCCGTCGTGTCGAACAGCGCTTCACGGCCGAACGCATGGTGGACGACTACCTGCGTGTCTACCAGACGGTCGCGCGCCGCTCCGGATCTCACACATCCGAAGGGGCAGAAGTTCGCCCCCCCAAGCCGAACGGAGGGCACCCGGCATGACGCAGGCCCAAGAGATCCGCAGAGTGGCCTTCGTGGGGAGCTACCCTCCTCGCAAGTGCGGAATCGCAACATTCACTCACGATCTTGCCCAGTCCATCGGGAGTCGCCATCCGGGCACGGAGCGCAGCATCATCCCGATCACCGACCCCGAGCAGCGCTACGACTACGGCGCCGAGGCGCGATTCGAGGTGGAGGAGCAAGCCCACGACTCCTACCAGCGTGCCGCTGACTTCTTGAACATCAGTCGCGTCGACGTCGTCTCACTGCAGCACGAGTTCGGCATCTATGGGGGACCCTCGGGAAGCTACGTGGCGACGCTCCTGCGCGAGCTCGACGCGCCGGTCGTGACGACCCTGCACACGATCCTGGATGACCCCACTCCCGACCAGGATCGAGTGTTCCGAGAAGTGGTCGCACTGTCCGCGCGCGTCGTGGTGATGTCCAAGCGGGGTAAGTCATTCCTGAGAGATCTCTACGGAGTGCCGGAGGCCAAGGTGGACGTGATCCCACATGGCGTTCCGGACATGCCGTTCGTGGACTCGAGCTTCTACAAGGATCAGTATGGGGTCGAGGGCAAGCAAGTACTGCTCACTTTTGGTCTGCTCGCACACAACAAGGGAATCGAGTCGATGCTCCGGGCTTTGCCAGAGCTCATCGGTGAGTTTCCGAACCTGGTCTACGTCGTCGTGGGCGCAACCCACCCAAATCTCGTCCGGCAGCAGGGTGAGGCCTACCGGTTGAGCTTGAATCGCCTGGCGGAGGACCTGGGAGTCCGCCAGCACGTGGTGTTCCACGACCGCTTCGTGGAGCTCGACGAACTCCTGTGCTTCATTGGCGCAGCTGACATCTTCGTCACGCCGTACCTAAACCCGAAACAGATCACCTCGGGCGTGCTGTCATACGCATTTGGTTGCGGAAAACCCGTCGTCTCGACTCCGTTCTGGCACGCGGAGGAACTGCTCGCCGAGCAGCGCGGAGTGCTGGTGCCATTCGCGGACCCTGCGGCGCTCGCAACCGCAATCGCAGACCTGCTCCGCGACGAGCGGCGCCGCAATCGAATGCGCAAGCGGGCCTATTTGGTCAGTCGCGAGTCCGTGTGGAGCAATACCGCACAACGCTACGTTGAATCCTTCGTCGCGGCGCGTCGAGGTCGCGGCGAAGCCTCGCGAGGATTGCTTCGGGCCGTCTCGGTTCGCCAACGCAGCGACCAACTGCCCCGGCTACGCCTCGACCACCTGGTCCGCATGACGGACGGCACGGGACTGATCCAGCACGCCACGTTCGTCGTCCCCAAGCTCGACGAGGGGTACTGCACCGACGACAACGCCAGAGCCCTGCTACTCACCGTATCACTCGAGAATGCGGGCATGGATTCGTCCGAGGTGCGACGGCTCGCCAGCACCTACGCGGCGTTTCTGGGCTACGCGCTCGACCCCCAGACGCACCGATTCCACAACTTCATGAGCTTCGACCGTCGATGGCTCGATACCGGTCGTCCCGACGATGCCCACGGTCGCGCCGTCCACGCGCTGGGGGCGGTGGCAGGACGCTCGCAACTGTTCGGCTTGAGACAGTGGGCCACGAGGCTGTTCTCGGATGCAGCGCTGACCGTCCTCGCCACCGAACATCCACGCGAGTGGGCCTTCGCACTGCTCGGTGTTCACGACTACTTTCGCCGCCTGCACGGTGACGGCGCCATCGAGCGCTTGCGGACCGAGCTGACCGCGCGCCTGGTGGCGCTGTTCGACCAACACGCGTCAAACGACTGGCGCTGGCCCACTAACCATTTGACCTATGACAACGCCGTCCTCCCACATGCGCTGATTCTCGGGGGTCGCTTTGGCGGAAACCCACGCGCCCTGGATCTGGGACTGGAGGCCCTTGGCTGGCTCTGCAAGGTTCAGCAGTCGGAGTCGGGACAGTTTCGCCCCATTGGCTCGAACGGATTCTACGTCCGGGGGGATCGCCGAGCGCAGTTCGATCAACAACCGCTGGAGGCGCAGGCCACCATCGCCGCCTGCGCGGAAGCTTGTGCTGCGACGGGAAATAGCTATTGGCTCGGCGAGGCACGCCGAGCGTTCGACTGGTTCCTGGGGCGCAACGACCTCGGTCTCTCGATCTACGACCCCACCACCGGCGGTTGCCGCGATGGCCTGGCCCTGGATCGCGTCAACGAGAACCAGGGAGCCGAATCCACCGTCGCCTACCTGCTTTCGCTCAGCACGCTCACGCAGCTCGAGGCTTCGCTCGTCGCGCTGAGTCCAAGCGCGACGCCTTCGTCGTAAGGCGGCGATGCTCGTCAAGCGTACGTCCGCCATTCTGTACCCGAACCAAGCCCGGGTCCTGGTGCGCCCACTGCAGGCCTCCAGCGAGCAGCAAACCCGGAACATCGTCGGTCGCGTCGTGGCACTCTCGGCGCGAGAGGTGGACCGCGAGCTGGCCCACACCCTCGAGCAGTTCCAGGGGAGGCATGCGCGCCTCGAAGAATTCCTCCTCGCTCGGTGTGAGCAGCTGGCACCACACCTCCCGCGCGGAGTCGAACTCTCGATGCACCGGCGGCTACTTCTCGGCGCCTACTTCAGCCAGGAGTACGCACTGGAGTCGGCCGCCCTCTTCAATCCGTCACTGGTCTGGCATCCAGACCAGACGGGAACTTCCGCAGGGGAACGACGCTTCGTTCTCAGTCTGCGGGCGGCCGGGGAGGGACACATTTCCTCGATCGCGTTTCGGTCCGGAACCGTCGACGAGGCGGGGGGAATTCGGCTCGACGCCGTCACGTCACTCGCGGTGGCACCGACGCCAAGACGCGACGCCAGCTACGAGCGCTCACTGTTCGCGCGCAAGCTCACCGAACTCGGACTCCACAATGCATTCGCGGCCGCCGTGATGGCGGGGCTCGACGAGTCGTTCTCCTGGTCGGAGCTGCAAGCCCGACTCGTGGAAGTCGAACACGAGCAAGGGACCTCGCCCCACGTCGATCTCGGCACCGCGTCAGGAATCCGCGCGCTGGCCGAGGCCAACTACGAGGTGAGCTACCCACCGGAGCACGATCTGTCCGAGAGGGTCATCTTCCCGTGCTCTCCCGCTGAGGCAAACGGGATCGAGGACGCCCGCTTCGTCCAGTTCTTCGAGGACGACGGGACGAGTCGGTACTACGCCACCTACACTGCCTACGACGGCCGTGTGATTCTGCCGCAGTTCCTCGAGACCACCGACTTTCTTCATTTCAAGTTCAACACGCTCAACGGCTGCGGCGCGGCAAACAAGGGGATGGCGCTCTTCCCGCGGAAGATTGACTCGCAATACGCGATGATCTCCCGCCAGGACAACGAGAACCTGTACTTGATGCTCTCAGACAACATCCACTTCTGGCACCAGAAGCAGCTCTTGGTAGCCCCCGCCCAATCCTGGGAGTTCGTACAGCTAGGCAACTGCGGATCTCCCATCGAGACCGAGGCGGGGTGGCTGGTCCTCACGCACGGAGTCGGCGCCATGCGCCGGTATTGCATCGGAGCCATACTGCTCGATCGATGCGATCCATTCCGCGTGGTCGGACGGCTCGACGAGCCCCTCATCTCGCCCACCGCCAACGAGCGCGAGGGATACGTACCGAACGTCGTTTATAGTTGTGGCGGACAGCTTCACGGCGATCACCTGATCATTCCCTACGCCATGAGCGACTACGCTTCCCGCTTCGCGGTCGTCAACACGGCGGAACTGCTGGAACGCCTGACCGACTGAACAACCCTGGGGAGTCCGCCAGGCGCGTCACCACCACGACCTCGCAGGTCTCCCACGCGATCCATTTCACGGCGTCATTCTCTCTAGGAACTTGAAGAGATCGGTGTCTGTGGAAAGAACGAGCGTCGTGTCGTCGGAAACGACGGCCCGGTAGGCCTGAAGGGTTCGCGTGAACTCGTAGAACTCAATCGACTCTCGATTCTGGTTGTACGCATCCGAGTAGATTTCCGCGGCCTTCGCGTCGGCAGCGCCGCGAATCTCCTCCACCTCTCGGTAGGCCTCCGACTGGATCTCGTCGAGGTCGCGGACGCGATTTCCGCGAATTCTCGCCGCCTCCCCCCGACCCTCGGAAAGGAAGCGTTCTGCGATCTGGCGCCTTTCGCTGATCATTCGATTGTAGATCTTCGGACGCACGCTTTCGTTGTAGTTGATGCGCTTGAACCGGATGTCGAGCAACTCGATTCCGAACACGCGGACTTTCTCCGCAGCGGCAACGAAGATCTCTTGCTCCACACGCTGACGACCCTTCACGATGGGCACCAAGATCCCGCTGCCCAGGTCCCTCTGGGCGCCCTTCCCGACTGTTGCGTCGCTGAGCGGCACGCGTTCCTTCGTAGTCCGAACAATCTCGATGAGCTCGTGCTTTGCGACGGCGTTGCGGGTCTCGCTGCCCAGGATGTCGTCCAGGCGGGACTGCGCGCTCCGCTCGTCGCGGAGTCGGAGAAAGTACTGCAGCGGATCCGTGATTCTCCAGCGAGCAAAGAGGTCCACCGAGATGTACAGCTTGTCCTTCGTGGGCATATCCGAAGGGCTCCCGTCCCACTCCAGAACGCGCTTGTCGATCGGGTTGACCTCCTGAATGAATGGAATCTTTGCCTTGAGACCGGCAGACGTCACCGGATCCCCAACGGGCTTGCCGAACTGGGTAACGATCACTTGCTCGACCTCGCCCACGGTGTACACCGAACTGAGGACGACGTAGAGCGCGGCGCCGACTCCCATGGCGACGGCGAACTTCGCGAAGAGATTCATTTCCCATCCACCTTCTGCGATTCGATGTTGAGCAGAGGCAGCACGCCTCGTGCCTTCTCATCGACGATGATCTTGGAGCGCATGTGCGGCATGACTTCCTGCATCGTCTCCAGGTAGATGCGACGACGTGTGACTTCCGGGGCCTTGGTGTACTCCACGAGCAACGCCCTGAACCGAGCCACGTCGCCCTCCGCCTCGTTGACCCGCTTGAGTCGGTAGCCATCGGCCTCCCTGACCCGCTGGTCCTTCTCGCCTTTCGCCAGCGGAATCACCTTGTTGTAGTCGCGCCGCGCTTCATTGATGAGCTTCTCCTTCTCTTGCTGCGCCTGATTGACTTCGTTGAATGATTCCTGCACGGGCTTCGGCGGATTGATGTCCTTCAACTGCACCTGGTCGATGCTGATCCCCATGGCGTACTTGGTCGACAGCTCCTGCATCTTGACCAGCGCCTCCACCTCTATCTCCTGTCGGCCGATGGTGATCACCTCGTCCACGGTTCGATCACCGACAACCTCGCGCATCACCGACTCCGACACGTAGCGAAGCGTTTCACCAGGTCGGCGCACTTCGAACAGGAATTTCTCGGGGTCTGAGATTCGGTACTGGACGACCCACTCCACGAGTGCCGCGTTCAAGTCGCCGGTCACCATCTGTGTCTCACGTGTGGCGTCACGAGGACTTGGGCTTTGGGTTGGGTCCGTCCCGTCTGGCGTCGTGAAGCCAAACTCCTGCTTCAACTGCCGCTTGACGGGAACGACGGTCGCCACGTCGATTCCGAGGGGGAGCTTCAAGTGCAGCCCTGGAGAAACAGTGACGACGTACCTGCCAAAACGCTGCACGACACCAACGGAATCACTCGGGACGGTGTAGTATCCGGTCCACACCGACCAGCCACCTAGAGCGATCAGAACGCCCAGGCCGACCTGCCGTGGGCCACCCCAGGGCAGCTGCCCACCAAGCCAAGCCGCGACGCGTCGAAGAGGCTGGTCGCCGCGCCATCCGCTACCGCCACTCGGACCATTGTCGTTGTCTGATGTCATTGCACGCTTCTCGCCATGATTGCGGCGGGTTCCCGCCCGGCAACTTCCATCGCCGGACGTTCAACACCGAACGTTGATGAGGCGCATGATCTCCGCGCGCACCGGAGAAGATCGCTAGGGTCGGTTTCGTATTCGGTTGTGATGGTCATTCACGGATTCCATTAGGACGACGCTGAGCGTCGTCCGTGAGACATCAGCGGAAGCTCGTGGAGGAACGCCACACCCCGCTTCCCATCGAAATGATGGGGTTCCACATCAGTTCGATGGGTGTGTGTGCTTCGACCGGGTGGTTCGCGGATGGGAGTGCAACCGTCGCGCGGTCTGGGCCGGCCGCGAAACGACGCTGGCGTGTACCAGACATGCCTTTCCTTGGTGTCGTTCGTGGCGCTCAAGCACTTTTCGCGCGGAGCTTCTGTGCATTGCCCTTGGCCTCCTCGATGTTGCCCACCATGTAGAAGGCTTGCTCGGGGAGATCGTCGAGCTCTCCGCTGAGGATCTCACGAAAAGCCTCGATACTCTCCTGGAGTGGAACGAAGCGTCCCTCCTTGCCAGTGAATTGACTGGCGACGAAGAATGGCTGGGACAAGAACTTCTGGATCCTCCGACCCCGCGCCACAGTGAGCTTGTCGTCTTCGCTGAGCTCGTCCATCCCCAGGATGGCAATGATGTCCTTGAGGTCCTTGTAGCGCTGCAGCGTCTCCTGCACACCGCGCGCGACATCGTAGTGGTCCTGACCCACGATGAGCGGATCGAGCGTTGTGCTCGTGGAATCGAGCGGATCGACGGCAGGATAGAGACCCAGCTCCACGATGGCCCGAGAAAGCACCGTGGTCGCGTCGAGATGGGCAAAGGCGGTGGCTGGCGCGGGGTCCGTCAAATCATCAGCAGGCACGTAGATCGCTTGCACACTCGTGATCGATCCTCTGGTCGTAGAAGTAATCCGCTCTTGTAGCGCCCCCATCTCTGTGGCCAGCGTCGGCTGATATCCGACAGCGGACGGCATCCGGCCGAGTAGCGCCGAGACCTCGCTGCCAGCCTGCGTGAAGCGAAAGATGTTGTCGATGAAGAGCAAGACGTCCTGGCGCTCCACATCGCGGAAGTACTCGGCAACCGTGAGTGCACTGAGTGCAACGCGGAGGCGGGCGCCTGGGGGCTCGTTCATCTGTCCGTAGATCAAGGCAGTCTTGGAGAGCACACTTTCCCCCGTCTCGAGCCGCGACTCCTTCATTTCCAGGTAGAGGTCGTTCCCTTCTCGCGTGCGTTCACCCACCCCGGCGAAACAGCTCACTCCGCCGTGAGCCTTCGCAACATTGTTGATGAGCTCCATGATGAGCACCGTCTTCCCGACGCCCGCCCCGCCGAAGAGACCGACCTTGCCGCCCTTGCGATACGGGGCGAGGAGGTCCACAACCTTGATTCCTGTTTCGAAGATTTCGACCTGGGTACTCTGTTCCACGAATGCAGGAGGCGGACGATGAATTGGGTGACGAAGGTCCGTTGCCGCCGGACCAGCACCGTCAACCGGGCGGCCCACGACGTTGAGAATTCGCCCCAACGTTGCGGGACCCACCGGCATCGTGATCGGTCCGCCAGTGCCGGTGACCAGCTGCCCCCGAACGAGGCCCTCTGTCGAGTCCATGGCGACAGTACGCACCACGGAATCACCAAGGTGCTGAGCAACCTCGAGGACCAGATTGTCGGGTTCGTCCGAGATGTTCCGGTTTCCCGTGTGGAGCGCGTCGAGGATGTTCGGCAGTGGTCCCGCGGCGAAGTGCACATCCACCGCCGGACCAATGACCTGTATGATCTTGCCCTCCACGGGCTGGGAGTCTGGCTGGTAGGTCACCGATCCGAACCACTGCACGAGCCGTGCCGGCGCGAATCCCCGCGGGTTGTGCCCCTGCATTCTCCCGGGGGTGACCGGGATGCACGATCCTCCCTCAGTCGTTTTGATGGGCGCGCGAACCCGACCGCCTGCGCCGATTGGAATGTCCCTCTTCGCCGACGGCGAGAAGGCCCTAGATCTCAGGCCCCCCGATGTCGGACGCCGAGCGACCCATCTGGTTTCTCACGATGATTGCCTGAGCGCGCCCCCAGAGCGAGGGGACATTGGTGTTTCGCAGGCCCGCATCACAGGCACGAGTCTTGCTTCTTCAGCGACGTGACGACGTGCACGCACTCGCGCTGGTTACCCGTCCCGCGAGCCAGATTGACCGGCGTTCTGCGTTTCGTCGTCCTTCGGTTCATCTGCCGGGATTGGAAGTCGCCAGACCAGGCAGGGCCAAGCAAGTCCAACACCGCTGCCTGCAAGGCAGCTCTAGGAACACATCATGCCAGTGAAGATTCGACCCCTTCAGGACCGAGTGGTCCTCAAGCGGATGAAGGAAGAGGAAGAGTCCAAGGGCGGCATCGTCATTCCCGATACGGCAAGGGAGAAGCCGGTCGAGGGTGAGGTGCTCGCGGTTGGTCCAGGAAAGGTCATGCAGAACGGCACGCAACGCGCTCCCAACGTCAAGATCGGCGACCACGTGCTGTTCGGCAAGTACACCGGGAGCGAAATCAAGCTCGACGGCGATGAGCACGTCGTAGTGCGCGAGGACGACATCCTCGGCGTCATCACCAAGTAGAAGGACTCGACATGGTAGCCAAAGATATCGTCTACGAAGCGCAGGCCCGAAACCTCATCCTGGCAGGGGTCAACACCCTAGCCAACGCAGTGAAGGTCACTCTCGGCCCGAGGGGCCGCAACGTCGTGCTCGACAGAAGCTTCGGCTCCCCCACGATCACCAAGGACGGCGTCACCGTCGCCAAGGAGATCGAGGTCGAGAACCGGTTCGAGAACATGGGCGCCCAGATGGTGCGCGAGGTCGCGACCAAGACCAGCGACGTGGCCGGGGACGGCACCACGACCGCTACGGTTCTGGCCCAGGCGATCTTCCGTGAAGGGACCAAGCTGGTCGCCGCGGGTCACAACCCGATGGAGATCAAGCGGGGCATCGACGCAGCCGTCGGCGCTTGCGTCGAGTCCTTGAGGAAGATGGCCAAGTCCACGAGGGATCCCAGCGAGATCGCCCAAGTCGGCACCGTCAGCGCCAACGGCGACGAGACCATCGGCAAGCTGCTCAGCGAGGCGATGGAAAGAGTCGGCAGGGAAGGCGTCATCACGGTCGAGGAGGCCAAGAGCGCCGAGACGTCGCTCGACGTCGTCGAAGGCATGCAGTTCGACCGTGGCTACCTCTCGCCGTACTTCGTCACCGACCCCGAGCGGATGGAGGTGGTGCTGGAGGACGCTTATATCCTCACCAACGAGAAGAAGGTGTCCAACATGAAGGACCTGCTTCCGGTACTCGAGGCGATTTCGCGCCAGCAGAAGCCCCTGCTCATCATCGCGGAGGACATCGAGGGGGAGGCGCTGGCCACTCTCGTCGTCAACAAGCTGCGCGGCACCCTCTTCTGCGCCGCCGTCAAGGCTCCTGGATTCGGCGATCGTCGCAGAGAGATGCTGACGGACATCGCCACCCTCACCGGCGGTCAGGTCATCGCTGAGGAACTCGGATTGAAGCTCGAGAACGTGACCGTCAGCGACCTCGGCAGGGCCAAGACCATCAAGATCGACAAGGATAGCACCACCATCGTCGATGGTGCGGGCAAGAAGGACAAGATCAAGGCGCGCCAGCAGGAGATCCGCCAGCAGATCGAGAACACCACCGGCGAATACGACCGCGAGAAGCTTCGAGAGCGACTCGCGAAGTTGGTCGGTGGTGTCGCCGTCATCAAGGTTGGGGCTGCCACCGAAACCGAGATGAAGGAGAAGAAGGCGCGCGTCGAGGATGCCCTCCACGCCACCCGTGCCGCCGTCGAGGAGGGCGTCGTCCCCGGTGGCGGGGTGGCGCTGCTCCGTGCCCAGAAGGCTCTCGACAAGCTCGAGGTCCCCGACGGGCAGGAGTTCGGCGTCCGCATCATCCGTCGGGCGCTCGAGGAGCCACTGCGGCAGATCTCCGAAAACGCTGGAGAAGAGGGATCCATCATCGTTCAGAGGGTGCGCGAGAGCAGGGGTAGTGTGGGCTACAACGCAGCAACCAACGAGTACACGGACCTCATCGCTGCAGGAGTCATCGATCCAGTCAAGGTGGTCCGCACGGCGCTGCAGAACGCAGCCAGCGTGGCAGGATTGATGCTCACGACCGAGGCGCTCGTCGCGGAAAAGGGAACAGGGCCCACCGCCCCTGAGTGAACACGGCGCCCTTCCGGACCGGGTCTGTTCGGCGGGGGCTGTCGCCCCCGCGATCAGGATGTACTCCGAACTCCAGGCAGCGTGGAGGAACGTTGGGTTGGTGCAGACTGATCCTCGAGGTCGACGAGGAGAATCTCGGCGCGCTCCTGTGCTGTGAACGTCACCGCTCGCTCGTCAGCGACGCCGAACCCGTCGCCCGCGTCCAGCACCAGATCGCCAAAGGTGCCCTGGCCATCAACGACGTGAACCCAGGCAACACGCCCGGGCATGAGCTCATGCACCACGTGATGCCCTGGTTCCAGGAGGGCAGAGCAGACAACAACGTCCTGGCAGACCCGCAGAGACCCCGCGCGCCCATCGGGTGATGCAACGACGCGCAGGTGTCCCCGGCGCTCAACCAGGCTGAAACGCTTCTGCTCACGTCCGACTGAAATCCCGACAGCGGGTGACCTGAGTCGAATCCGGAACAGACGCGCGGGATGCACCTGCGAGGCATTCACGTCACGCTGTCGAATCCCTCGCACTACCGCAGAGTGCTCGAACTCGCCTGCCTGCAACACTCCCGAGCGGCTCTCGGAGTCTTCGTAGGCGATCACCCCGTCCTGAACGTAGCTGACAATCTCGGCGCCGAGAGGCTCATGGTGCCAGGCGCCAGATCGTGCCGAGATCCGATCTTCGCTGAGTTCCTCGAGCATCCTCGCGCGATCGGTGAACTGACCCGCTTCCCTGCTCTTGCGGTCGAAGGTGAACCACCCTTCAAGCCCGTTGCGTCGCTCGTAGCGACGCTCTCCGGCCCGGCACAGCACGGTCACCGTGAGGGGGTCCCAACTACCAGGTGGTTGCCGACACACCGAATTCGAGAACCCACATGGCATCCGACAAGCTGATTGCAATTCATCATCCGTCCTCCGCTGGTCGGGCTGCACGATCGGTGCCAGGTCGTCGCTCCGCCTCCGGGAGCGACTCCGCGCTCATCGCATGGAATGCTCCTCGACCGCCCCACCCTATCCCCAGAGCTCACTTGTGTTGAGCTCGTCACCATGCGGGGCTCACCCAGGGCGAGAGCCCCGCATGGCTCCTTCTTCCGGGTCGATCTGTTAGCGGGCTCATCATCCACTGCCCCAGTTTGGTTCAGCACAACCGAACTGGGGGATAGCCGCCGGGAACATCGGAAACGACATCCGTGACGTGGTGCCTTCGGTCGCCGGCCCGTGGACCTTGCGAAGCTGCGGCATGGGTCGTGCCACAGTGGGAGCCCACACATTGGTCAAGTCAGGTCGACAGTCGTGGCGCACTGAAAGGTCAGACCGAAATGACCCAGGCGTGATGGCATCCCCCATCGAACTGACGTAGGTTGGCCATCTATTCGATTGAGCAGCGCAGCTCTCAAGCGAGGAGGGGTTCGGCGGGTTCCCGCCGGGGTGAAGCAAGGATTCGTGCGAGCCGAAGATCTAGACCACAAGGAGCTCCTGGAGCTCGACCCGGAAGGCGGCGTGGTCCGCTTCGCGGGACAACGTGCGCTGGTGCTGGATGCGGTGGCGATGGGCCTCTTGCGCAAGTACTTGGTGGAAAACTTCGGCCTTTCTGCCGCACGCGCCGTGCTCACGCAATTTGGCTTCGCGCACGGCTGGCGCATGGCGGAGGCGATGCGGTCCGAGTTCAACTGGAGCAGCAACGAAGATCTGCGTCTGGCGGGGCCCCGTATCTGCGCTCTCGAAGGACTCTTCCGGATCGATCCCGGTGGAGATGACCCACTCTCCAGGCGGGGCGCGATGCTGCTGGCGTCGTACGAGGCCGAGCAACATCTGTTGCACTTCGGTCGTTCCGATGAGCCCGTGTGTTGGACCATCAGCGGCCTCATCAGCGGGTACATCAGCGCCAGCTCCGGCCAGGAGATCTACGTTCTCGAGGACCGTTGCCTGGGGAGCGGTCGCGCGGCATGCCACCTCATTGGCCGAACGCGCGAAGACTGGGGCGATGAACGCACCGAAGAGCTGCGCTTCTTCGAATCAGGACGACTCAAGGAGTGCCTGGACGTGTCGCTCCAGCGGGTTCTGGAAACGCTGAAGGCGACCGAACGGAGTCTAATGACTCACCGCCGAGCGCTCATCCACGCAGTACCCGAAGCCGATCAGCCACTTGGCGTGATCGCCAGGGGACCCGCGATGCGCCAGCTGGTGGACCTGGTGCGTCGAGTCGCCAACGTGGACGCGACGGTCCTGATCACGGGCGAAAGCGGCTCGGGAAAGGAACGAATCGCCCGGCTCCTCCACGACGAGTCCCCGCGAGCCGCAGGGCCATTTGTCGCCGTCAACTGCGGCGCCATCGTCGAGACGCTGCTCGAGAGCGAGCTCTTCGGCCATGCACGAGGCGCATTCACCGGCGCGACTCAGGACCGTCCAGGTCTATTCGAGGCGGCGAACGGCGGAACCCTCCTGTTGGACGAGATCGGCGAGGTCTCGCCAGGCATGCAAGTCAAGCTGCTGCGCACCCTCCAGGAGCGAGAAGTGCGACGGGTGGGCGAAAACAAGAACCGTCGATTCGACGTCCGCGTCATCGCGGCGACCAACCGCGATCTTGCCCACGCTGTGGCGAGCGGACACTTTCGCCAAGATCTCTACTACCGGTTGAAGATAGTGGAGCTCCGCGTCCCTGCCCTCCGCGAACGCCGAAACGACATTCTGCCACTGGCGCGAGTGCTCCTCGCCGGAGCGACCACACGGTTGAAGAGGAAAGTATCGAGCCTCAGTCCGGCTGCCGCCGAACAGCTGCTCCGCTACGATTGGCCAGGCAATGTGCGGGAGCTGGAGAACGCGATGGAGTGTGCAGTGGCGCTCGCCCGCGGTCGGCGCGTCGAGCTCGCGGACCTACCCGAGGAGGTGCGCGAGGCCTTTTCGCCTCCGGTTGCGGTCTCGGGAGCAGTTCGACCGCTCAATCAGGTCGAACGCGACTACATCGTTGCGGCACTCGAGCTGAACCGAGGCAATCAGACGCGCACGGCGGAACAGCTCGAGATCGGCACTGCCACGCTCTATCGCAAGCTCAAGAGCTATGGGATGACAGGCTCCCGCCAGTCCCCACGCACGGAACAAGGATCAACTCCGGGCGACTGAGGATGCAACCCCGGCGCTGGAGCTAGAGTCACTCTGCAGTCAGAATCCCCAATGACGCGATCGTGACTTCCCGACAACCGGCTCGCGACTTCCAGTACCTAGACTGGAAGACATGGTGTACGAGTCCGCCGCTGCGATCCTCGCCTTCTTCGTCATCCACTGGGTGCTGTCCGCCTTTAGCCAGACGTTCTTCCTGCATCGATACGGGGCCCACCGCATGTTCAGCATGAGTCGGGCATGGGAGGGTTTCTTCTACGTCTTCACATGGCTGGCGCAGGGGTCGTCCTTCCTCATACCGCGGGCATACGCAATCCTACATCGCGAGCACCACGCCTACAGCGACACAGTGAGGGACCCGCACTCACCCCAGATCCACGGGAACTTGCTCACGATGATGTGGGCCACGAAGCAGCGCTACCATGGACTGGTCGTAGGACGCGGCGACTACGAAGACAGGTTCGCGGGAGTCTACCCTGAGTGGTTGGCAGTGGACACGATCGCCAACACGTGGACCAGCCGCATCGCTTTTGGTGCCGGATACACCCTCTTCTACCTCGCCTTCGCTCCGCACTGGGGATTCTTCTTCCTCTTGCCCGTCCACCTTCTCATGGGCCCAATCCACGGGGCCATCGTGAACTGGAGCGGTCACAGGTACGGATACCGGAACTATGCGAAGCAGAACGATCAGTCCAGAAATTCGCTCTTCGTCGACTTCGTGACGCTTGGCGAGCTCTTCCAGAACAACCATCACCGCTTCGGCATGGCTCCAAACTTCGCCGTGCGCTGGTTCGAGCTCGACCCAGCGTGGTGCGTGATCTGGATCTTCCACAAGCTTGGCATCGTTGGGATCGAGCCAAATTGCCAGCGCATGCGCTGGCCTGGGACCCCGGTCCACCGATGAGTAGAGCAGTTCGAGTTCGGGGCTGCGATGATCGCAGAAAGCCCCCGAACCAACCGGGCGAAAGTCGCCTGGTTGGGACAGGGGAAGGCTACGAATAGTCGCGTCTTCGGCTTGGTCTCCCGAAGGAACACCTCGAACCGCGCCGATGTCTGGGGCTACATCTTCTGTACCATCTCAATCATGTGATGGATCACGTGTGTGTGTTCCTGCTGAGGACTGAACATGACGATGGCAGAATCCTCGTCCACGAGGACGTTGTGTCCTGGCGGCCAGTAGAACAGATCATCCTTGCGAACCGTCTCCTTCGCGCCATTGGCGTCGGTAGTCGTGAGCTGTCCATCCAGTACGAACCCCCAGTGGGGACATTGACACTGGTTCTCCTTCAGCCCCTTGAACAGCGGCGTGGTGTCGACCCCCTTGGACAGACTGAAGTACTCGACACTGATCTTGCCAAACCCAGTGACATCACCGAAGTCCATGTGCTGGCGAACCACCGCACCCGGAATGCTCATCTTCACGTCAACGTCTTCTTTTCTCACTCTCATGCGATACTGCCTCTCTGTGATGGTTCCCCAGTTCGGTTGTGGTGAACCGAACTGGGGCAATGGATGGCGACCCCGCGAACAGATTGAGCCGAAGAACGGGCCCTGCGGGGCTCTCACCGCTGGTGAGCCCCGCAAGGCGACGAGCTCAGCCCAAGTGAGCTTGCTGATTGGTGCTCTCGTACTCGAAAAATGCCCCCGCGCCGGCAGGGTGGAACGCCTCCCAGATCGAGGAGGGACGACGATTCTGCGCCGCGCCCGAAGTGTCTCCCTTGAGCACCGTCGATTCGACCGGTGCGTCGTCGCCAATGGCGCCGTCCTGCTTCCTGCAGCTTCCGTGCCGGGATTCAGATCGCGGCGAACGCTTGGGAATGCCAACCCGGCGGAGAGGACTCCGATCTGGCTGCCTCACGCCGAAGCGTGAGATCCCCCAGCGGGCAAGGTGAGAGGAACCACGACGCGGTAGTCCGGCGACGCAAGATACGTCGGGTGAACGCGGTCCATCATTGTGACCGTACCTCTCACATTGAAGCAGGTCTTGTCGAGAGGGCCTCGTCCTGCCTCTCGTCCCCCGGGGGGCGGGATCACGCTCGCTGAAGAGAGCGGCGCGTTCACCGCGCGGACGCCCGGCACCTCGTCCTCAACTCGCCCCCCTCCCCCGACTCAGCGGAAGTCGTGCAAGCGTTCCAGCAGGTTCTCGAGAGACTGTTCCAGTCTGTCGCTTGCGCCGTCGACTGCCTTGTCCGAGGTGGCCGCCTGGCACACGACCGCGGTAGGCTGATGGCCCTCCACGCGCGCCTCTATCATGCAGCGCTTCTGCTGCTCGCCCTGGTCGTCGCTCTCGTCACCGATGTGGACGTCCACGCGGCCGATGCGCGCTCCAAATCGCCGTAGGGAACTCTCCACCACTCGCGCTACGTAGTCGGCGAGCTTGACACGCTCGTCGATGCTGGCGTCGATCTTGACTCGGATCTCCATGGTCGACCTTCTGAGTATCGCATCACTGTGCGGTCACTTGATGCAGCTCGAATGTATCTTCAAGCCTCCGGAGGGCATGTACCCCCCTTTGGCTTCCCGCTTTCGGACAACTACGTCTTGTCCGCCTTCACCCCCGGCAGTACTGGCTTGCTCTCCTTGTCCGCGGCAGCTTGCTTCTTCTGCGCCTTTCGGACCTGTTCTTGCTTGCGAGAGCGATCCTTTGCCTTCGGCGACTTGTCACCCATCTCGTTCTACCTCTCTCGTCTGACGACGTTGCGAGCTTCACTGCCAAGCTCCGTTGTCTTTCCCACAACGGCAAAGACGACCGGGAAACAGCGTTTGCTCGCGCCGCGATAGCCAGGCAAGCAGCTAGACTGGTGACCGGAGGAAGGCACCATACCACGTCGCGGAGGCAGCCGCACCAGAACCAGGCAACACCTCGCTTCGGCTGACTTGTCCCTCCACTCTTCGCACGTCCGGCCAACGAGGTGGCACGCGGGACCGCCAACGCCCAACCAACGAAGCGGAGCGACCGAAGTGCCGCAGATGTGGCCGCTTCACTGACGCTCCCCGCTCAAGCCGCGATGGCCCCGGGGAAGTGCACGTCGAAACGGGTCCCGAAAGCGCCAGTTGAAAACGCGATCCACCCGCCGTGCTCCTCGACGATGTCCCGCGAGATGCTCAGGCCCAGACCACTTCCCTCTCCGCTCGGCTTGGTGGTGTAGAATGGCTCGAACACGTGGGCCCGAGACTCCTCCGGGATGCCGGGCCCATCGTCGACGATCGACAGCACGGCAACCGGTTCCGGGTCGGGTCGGTTGGGATGCTGGGCCTCCGCGCCTCGGACCACGACCGCCACGGACCCGCCTCTCGAACAGGCCTGGATCGCGTTCATGACGACGTTGGTGACCACCTGCTGGGCTCGCGGTGCGTCCAACTGCACGATGAGCGCAGGGTCAGACTCGACCGTGAGCCTCACTCCACGTCCCGCGGCGAGCGGCTCGAGGAGGGTCACGGTGGCGTCGACCAGCTCACCGAAGTCCGCGGGCGCCATCTTTGCGGATGATGGTCGCGCATAGTCGAGCACGCGGCGCACCAACGTGGCCATTCGAGTGCATTGCTCGCCAATCACCCGCGAGCTCTCGACGATCTCTTCGGGAGCAAGGCGATCGCGCGAGATCAAGCCGGCGTGACCAGCAACCACGTTGAGTGGAGTACCCAGTTCGTGGGCCAGCGCAGAAGCGAGCCGGCCGACGGTCGTCAGTCGCTCAGCATGCCGCAGTTGCTCCAGTGTCTGGAGGCGCGCGGCACTGGCGGCCTCGGTCCGTGTGCGAGCACGCTCCAGCTTCTTCGCCATTCGATTGAGCTCGCCACCCACGCGCGCGAGTTCGTCACCCCTCCGGGGCACGCGGCGCGGCTGGAAGTCGCCCCGCGCAATGTTCTGGGCGTGCGCAATGAGGGCCTGCGCTGGGCGCCCGACGTACCAGGCCCCGATGCCCATCGCCATCACCGCCATCAGTACCGCCATCCACGCTGCGGCAACGAGCGAGTTGCGCATGCTCGTCAGGAGGTACGCGTCCCGAGCCCCCAGAGACTCCACGATCTCGATGGCTCCGGCGCCGCGCCCGGTGAGGGGAGCTGTCGTGTAGCTGTAGAGTCGTTCGTCGTCGGCGTCGGGACCGTCCAGCAGCTGACCCGAAGCGACGACGTGAACCGGAGCCCCGGGGGCGAGCTCGTGCAGGTAGTCCAGCTGGAGCGCGGGGCGGTTCGCCGGACTTGGATCCAGGGAGACCCATCGCAGCGACACCCGAGAGTACGACGCGTTCATTCGCCTGAGGAAGGCATCGACTCCGCCTGCGCCATCCTCCTCCCAGACCTCCTGGACAGCTCTGGCCAGAGTTTCGCCCATCAAGGCGTGGTCCGCACGCAGGTCAGCATCGAACAGCGCCTGCTCACGATGGTAGCGGATCCACGCGAACACGGCCTGCACGACGAGAACACCGGCCAGGAGCGTCAGCCCAATCCTTCTTCCCAGTTTCAATCAGTCTCCTTGGCAGGTCGAGGCAACGCCGCCGCACGTTCCCGGATCCGGTCACGAGTCGAAGCGGATGGGAGGGTCCAACTCGTCCGAGCCAACCCCCAGTTCGGCTGTGCTGAACCGAACTGGAGCAATGGATGATGATCCCGCGAACGGATTGAGCAGGGACGAGCTCAACACAAGCGAGCCTTGGGACAGCTTCTCCCGAGCAGGGCGGCGATCTCGCAACGGAAGGCGTCGATGTCGAACGGCTTGTCGAAGAAGGCGTCCGCCCCCAGCAGTCTTGCTCGTTCCCGAACCTCCGAGCTCGCAAAGGCCGTGAGGCATACGAGGCGGGCCGGAATGTTGTCATGCCGGATCACGCTGGCCAGATCGAGGCCGGAGAGTCCTCCGGGCAGGTTGATGTCGGTCACGACCAGGTCGAGATGACGGAAGCCCGAACGGGCAGGCCTCGACCCGACCAGGTGCTGCAGGGCATGAGAGCCATTTCGCACGTCCACCACCCGGTAGCCGTCTGCACGCAGCTCGGCAGCCAGCAGGGAGCGGAAGGCGTCATCGTCTTCAGCCAGCAAGATGCTGGGCTGATACTGCGCCGGGCTGGCAGAGGTTGTGGAAGTGAGGGGCATGGCTCCAGGACATGATGCAACCTACATGCCGGCCCTCGGTCGGACCGGTGCTGGTGCAAAGCCCGAGCGAGTCCCGCCTCGAGCGACACTGGCAGGGCTGGACCAGTGGGACATTTCGCGCCACGTGGCACGTTTTGGGTCACAGGAGGTCGGCGGGACGACTTTGCGATGACTCTGTACCGGCGTGACTACCATGGCACGCATCGTGCACGCACTTCTCGCGCACCACCCCAAGAGCCCGAAAGTCTCTCCCCCGCCCCAGAAACTGCCTCGAGACTGGTGCCTCTTGCCCCCGGTGGCGGACGCAACCCCCAACGCGTTCGCCGCCTCTTTTTGGTGTTTCCTCGCCAGATGAGCTTCGTGGATGCCACGCCTTGAGGAGTCCGCCGAACAGCGGCACGCTGCCACCCCGGCCCACCATGACGACCCCCAAGGCTCCGCTCCCCGAAACAGCAGGCCATGGATTCGGCACGCTCCCCGTCTTCCTGGCGGCCATCAGCACGATTCTCGGCGCCGTCATGTTTCTCCGCTTCGGATACGCGGTGGGACATCTCGGTCTCCTCGGTGCAATCGGAGTGGTCCTGCTCGGACACCTGGTCACCATCCCGACCGCCATGGCCATTTCCGAGATCGCGACGAACCGGAAGGTCGAGGGTGGCGGCGAGTACTTCATCATCTCGCGCTCCTTCGGGACGCGCATCGGCGCTGCCATCGGTCTGTCGCTGTACGTCTCCCAGGCGATCTCCGTTGCCTTCTACTGCATCGCGTTCGCCGAGGCATTCCGCCCTCTTGCACCGCTTCTGGAAGCACAGACCGGGCTAGCCTTCGACCCGCGAATGGTGAGTCTCCCCACCACGCTCGCGCTCATCGTGCTGATCTTGACCAAGGGCGCCGACCTGGGGGTGAAGGCCCTGTACGCCGTGGTGCTGGTGCTGATCGCCTCCCTGGTCCTCTTCTTCCTCGGGCCACCGCTCCCCGACGCCTCCGCGAAGCTGGATCTCGGCGCCACGGTGCCAAACCCTGACGCATTTGCGGTCGTGTTCGCTATCTGCTTCCCCGCCTTCACGGGAATGACCGCCGGAGTCGGCCTCTCCGGGGATCTGAAGCGGCCAGCGAGGTCCATCCCACTAGGAACGATGCTAGGTACCTTGGTGGGCCTCGGTGTCTACATCGGTATCGTCTATAAGCTCGCCATCTCGGCGACGCCCGAGACGCTCGCCAGCGACCCGCTCGTCATGCAGCAGATTGCCTGGTGGGGCCCGATCATTCCGATCGGTCTAGCAGCCGCCACCCTGTCTTCCGCCCTGGGCTCGATCCTCGTCGCGCCACGCACCCTGCAGGCGCTCGGTCGAGATGGGGCGTTTCTCCCAGGCTTCATCAATGGACCGCTCGCTCGCGGTGTCGGCAAGTCGAACGAACCCCGGTTCGCCACCCTGGTCACGAGCGCGTTCGCACTCGTCTTCGTCAGTCTCGGCGACGTGGACTTCGTGGCCCGTCTCATCTCCATGTTCTTCATGGTGACCTACGGCGCCCTCTGCGCAGTGAGCTTCCTCGAGCACTTCGCAGCCAGTCCCAGCTACCGGCCCAGCTTCCGCTCGCGCTGGTATCTCAGCTTCGTCGGAGCGGTCGTCTGCCTGCTGATGATGTTCCAGATGGACCCGGGGTTCGCGCTCGCCTCGATCCTGGTGATGTTGCTCTTCTACGGGCTGACCGGATTCTCGCCCGCCGCCGAGAGCGGCGGCGACCTCGCCGCCCTGTTCCTCGCGGCCATGGGTCAGCTGACGCGCCGCCTGAACGTTCGCCTCCAGCGCGAAGGCGACGTCTCGGCGGATCGGTGGCGACCCCGCATCGTCATGGTCAGCGACCAGACCTTCATCGGCGCACCGGCGCCGCGAACGTTACTCAGCTGGCTGGCGGCGCGACAGGGATTCGGGACGTACCTGCACTACGTCCAGGGCTTCCTGAACTCGGAGACCGCGGCCCAGCGCAAGCGCCTCCGGGAGCGCCTCGTGGAACAGCAACGGCGCGACCTCAAGGACGTCTTCGTCGAGGTCATGGTGAGCCCGTCGATGCGCTCCGCCTTGGCGCAGACGCTGCAGGCTCCCGGGGTCTCGGGCATCGAGAACAACACCGCGCTGTTCGACCTCCCAACCGACATGCCTACTGAACGTGTCGAGGCGCTCGTCGACGACGTGCTGTTCGCCGCTGAGGTCGGAAAGAGCGTCCTTGTCCTGCGCCATGGGGAGAAACCTTTCGGACGGAAACGCTCGGTCCATCTCTGGCTGACGTGGGACGACGACCCGCACGCGGCGCTGATGCTGATGCTCGGCTACATCCTTCTGGGTCATCGAGACTGGCGGCGAGGAAAGATCCACGTCTTCGCCGCCCTACCCAGTGGTCGCGTCGAGAGCGAGCGACAGCGCTTCCTGCAGCTGATGGCAGAAGGACGACTCCCCGTCAGCGAGAAGAACATCGAGTTCATCCCGGTGGACTCGAGCGACGCCTTTCAGGCGATCCTCGAGGAGAAATCAGCGAACGCGGACCTCGTCGTGAAGGCCATGTCGGCCGCATCACTGGCCGAGAACCGAGCCGCGCTACTGCGTCGGCACGACCCACTGCGGACGGTGCTCTTCGTCAGCAGCGCCGAGAAGATCGACATCGGGTGATCCGCCGAGGAGAACCAACTCCCCGGCGACTGGTCGAGGGAAGACGGGGATGTCCTCCCTCGTCAATGCGTCGTGCTGGCGAGTTCGAAGAGCGCGTTCCACAGCGCCACCTCGCCCAGCACGTCGTCACCGCGAATCACACCCCTCTTGTCCACGGCTAGCACGTTCATGCCAAAATCCACGCCGAGAGCCGAGGCAACAGTGTGCTCGGCGTCGTGGAGCAGGATGAACGGAGCGCCCCGCGCAGCTGCCGCGCTCTCCCGCTGTAACCGGTCTCGCTGCTGCGTCGTCATGTCGGGAGCGACCACGTGCAGCTGAAATGTTTCCCGGAGCGTCGTCACGTATCGAGCGTGGTTCGCCAGGAAGGTTTCGTACGACCCACCCGCAGGCGCTTCCGCCAGCAAGCAGACCATCAGCAACTGGTGGTCATCCAGATCTGCCAGGGCGCGCGCGAGCGTCACCGGTTGCGACGCATGCAGTGTCAGCAGCTCGTAGTCGATCGGAAAGTGCCGCCCCACCCAAGGCGGAGGAGGCGCTCCAGTGAGGCGTTCTGCGAGATCGCAGGTTGCCTGACACCGGTAGTAAATGTGGGCGCGGAGCGACGCTTGGATCGCCCGACCGCGGTCCTGATCCAGATGAGCCAGGGCCACGTAGTAGAGCGCGAGGCCCGTGAACTCGCGCGCGAAGTGACGGGCAAAGTGCTGCAGGTAGTCGCGTACAATGGCCAGTCCGGCGTGCCGGTCACCCAGCTCGATCAGCGCCGCGCCCAGCAGCACATACTCCGGACGGTCATGTTCGAGGTGGTCCTCCCCGAGCCGCCTCGGCCCAGGACCCACGACGTCTCGACAACGGTCGCGCAACACCTCGTGCTCCCCCCGCTCCCACAGGGAGAGCAGATCGAGGGGGCTGACGGGAGACCCGATCCGCGCGGCCGCGACGGTCGGCCCGCAACGGATCCCCAGCGGCGCCCCGTTCGTTTCGACTCCAACGAACTCCCTGGGCGCCTTGAGGAAGAACTCCCACGCACGGGCGGGCACGTCCCAGCCCGACTGGATGGTGCACTGGGCAGCGGGAACCCCATCGATGGCCACGATCAGGTCTCCCGGACGAAGCCCAAGCTCGCTGGCGGGGCTGACCGGCGCGACATCGATGACGACACGGCAGTGCACGAGGCGGGGCGACACCGGTGCCGGAGTGCGTTCGGAGCGGGAGATTGCTGTCCGGATCCGCGTGCGCAGGGCCTCGATGGTGGGAGACCCGAGCGACACCAGTCGTTGAGCCGCTGAAGGGGAACGCGACTCGCCGGCGCCGGCTCGGGAACGTTCGGCCGCGGCTGCGAGTGACGTCGCCGAAGGAAGCGTGCGCACCTCCTCAGCGGGAGGTGACGGCTGCACCTCGAGACCACCTTCCTTCGAGACTTCCGAGCTGCGTCCCGAAGGGGGGGCGGGGGCCCCTGGCAGCGTTCGCATCGAGGGTGGAGTGAGCGCGGGGGGTATGGAGCTCTCGGCCAGCGGCGACGGCGAGTCGAGCGGGGGCGGGGGCCGCGGTGCCGAATCCGGCGCCGGCGGCGGCGCTCCCGAGTGGAGCGTGCGTCCTGTCACTGGCGGCAGCCCAACTCCCGGTGGCGGCCGCGGTGCCGAATCCGGCGCCGGCGGCGGCGCTCCCGAGTGCAGTGTTCGCCCCGTCACAGGCGGCAACCCCGCCCCGGACAAGGGCCGTGGCGCCGAATCCGGCGCCGGCGGCGGCACTCCCGAGTGGAGCGTGCGTCCTGTCACCGGGGAGAACGTGATCGGCACCGGCGTGGCAGCTACTGGTGGAGGGGCACTGGGAAGCGGCGCGTCGACTGCAGTAGCCTCGTTGGACCCTCGTCCGTCCTCGATGGGTACGGCGCGCGAGCAAGCGGCATGCGATGAGCACGGCGTCTCGTGGGGAGTGGCGATCGCCCGAACGCCGGCCGCACGCAGCGCGTCGAGGTAGCGCTCGGCATCACCCTCGTCCACGCCTCGCTTGAAGGTGGTGCGCCCGCGATCCAGCAACGGCGCGATGTGACTCCGGCCGAGGTTCAAGCTCCGAACCAGCTCCGCGACTGCCTCTGCTCGACTCGTGTTGGGCGCGAGCCCGGCGATCACGATGTCGTACAGAACCATGCACGAAGAGTGTACGATCCTGAGACATCGGCCTCCAGCAACGTGTCCGGGCCGCACTCGCGCTTCCTGGCAAGCTCACGATCAAGGAATTCCTTTGTTTTCAACGCCCACAGAAGGAGCATCGAGATGCCACCGGCGCCGTCGTGAGCGACGACCCCGCAACGGTCGGGCTTGCTGAGTGGTGCGCCGAGGCGACGCTTGAGCGTCTTGGCGGCAAGCGGGCAGCTTTGGCGACAGGAGGACGGAGCAGCCCAACCGCGTCGCATTCGTACAATACCCCGCAGGGACCGCCGCGTAGCTTGGCGGCGAGGCGGCACGGAACGCCTCGGAGCGCACACTGGGCGGCGCTCGAAAGGAGACGCGACGATGGAATACCTGCAGATCGATGAGACGAAGTGCCAAAAGGATGGGCTGTGTGCGGCGCTCTGCCCGCACCAGCTGATCTCGATGGAGTCGGGAGGTCCGCGAGCGGTGGACACCGCCGACCAGCGCTGCGTCGCGTGTGGTCACTGCGTTGCGGTCTGCCCGCAGGGAGCGGTCTCGCATGGCCGCGCGCAGCCCGAACAGTGCAAGCTCCTCGAACCGAACTGGCGACTGGATCCCGAGCGGGTGAGTCAGATGATCCGGGGGCGGCGCTCCGTCCGTCGATTCCGACCTCAGCGTGTCTCCCGGGAAACTCTCGAGCAGATGGTGGCCACCGCGCGCTACGCCCCCAGCGGTTTCAACATACAGCCGGTGCGCTGGACCGTGGTCCACGGCCCGGAGCAGGTGAGACAGGTGGCCACGCTGGTGGTCGAGTGGATGCGAGGCGTGGTGGCAGCAGGGGCCCCCATCGCGCAGGCCGTGGCAATGCCTCAGCTGATCGCGGGGTGGGACGCAGGTCGAGATCCGATCACCTACGGCGCGCCGCACCTGATCTGCGCTCACGCCCCCGAAACAGCGCCCGCCGGTTCCGTGAGCTGTATCGTGGCGCTCTCCTATCTCGAGCTCGCGGGGGTGGCGCACGGGGTGGGCACCTGCTGGGCCGGGTTCGTTCAGATGGCCGCGGAGACACCCGGGATCCGTGAAGCGCTAGCGCTCCCTGTCGGGAGCACTTGCGGCGGGTTGCTCATGGTCGGCCACCCACAATATCAGTTCCGCCGCGTTCCTCCGCGCAGACCGGCGGAGATCCACTGGACGTAGCACCGTGGTGATGCGGCGCGGACGGTCCCGGGCGCGTCTCGACGAGCCGCGGACCGGGTCGCTCACCGCGGCGCACCGACGCCGACTTGCGGTTGCTGGGAACCGTGGTGAGCCCCCGGCGTCATCCCGCAGATGGCGCGAAAATCACGTATGAAGTGCGGTTGATCGTGATAGCCAGCAGCCTGCGCGACGCGACTGAAGCTGGCGGGTCTGGGCTCCGCCAGGAGCGCGAGCGCGTGCTGGATACGGAGAATCCGACACAATAGCTTCGGAGGCACTCCGACGCGTTCCTGGAACTTCCGCTCGAGTCGCCTGCGACCGACTCCCAGCTCTTGGGTCAATGTGTCGACCGCGAGCCGTCCCTGTTGCAGCTCCATCAGCCGAATGGCGCTGGCGACCACGGAGTCGTCGAGCGCATGGCGCTGGGCGGTGGATCGCCGCAGCTGGGCGAGCAAGAATCGCTCGATGCGCGAAAGTTGGTCCACGGGCGTCTCTCCCTCGGCGATGTAGGGAGTCGCGCCCCGCGCGTCGGGCCACGGATCCTCGACGGCGACGACGCGGTCCACCAGCTCGGCAAGGGAGTAGCGCAGGAAGGGGAACGCCCTGCCAGGGCGCAGGCGCACACCCACGCACTGGAGATCCCCGGTCGAGTGGATCGGCGCCGGGTTCCGAAGCGGGCCGACGAAGTAGAACCCCGGCCGGCGGTCACCAAACAGGTACTCCTCCGCGTTGCGGCAGAAGGACCCTTGCAGCGTGAAGATCAAGTCGAGCGCGCCCTTGCACACTCCTTGCCGGATCTCGAGGCGCTCCTGACCGTCGCCCCGCAACGACCAGTACGTCTCGACGCTGTCCTCCAGCTCGGGATGGGGTGGGTACTCGCGATACTCGTATCCAGAGCCGGGCCAGGCTCGGGAGCCGTGAGAAGGGAAAGCAGCGCGGACGGCCGGCGGCAACAAGAGGGTCGGAATCGCAGTCTCGAGCATGGCGCGGCATCAGAATAGCAGCGAGGAACTCGCGAGCCACGCGCGCGGATTCGCGACGACGCCATCGACGGAGCGAGCCCTCGCACCCACTACGGGTCGCCGTTCCCCCGCACGGTGAGCACCGTCTCCAGGCGCAGGTCCCGCGAGGAGCTGCCCACGCGGATGCGGTAGCTACCGTCGGGGACCAGGAAGTCGTGTCGACTCACATCGTACGCCCTGAACTCGCGCGGGCCGAGCAAGATCTCGACGTGTCGAGTCTCGCCGGGCGCCAGCTCCACGCGGGCGAACCCCCGTAGAACTCGCGGGGGCTCATTGGCCACATCAGGATACTCGAGGTAGATCTGTGGTGTTTCCGTGCCGCTGCGCGCCCCCGTGTTGGTCACGCTGAAGTTCACGCGCAACTGCCGATCGGAGTCGCCCGGCGTCACCGTGAGATCAGCGTACTCAAACGTCGTGTAGGAGAGACCGTGACCAAAGGGGAACAGCGGGACCAAGCCCTGGGCGTCGAGCCGGCGGTAGCCGATCTCGAGTCCTTCGGTGTACGGAACCGATGCGCTGGATCCCGGCACTGGCAGATCGCCTTCGCTGGCTGGGAAACTGACGGGAAGCTTCCCCGTGGGGGAAGCGTCACCGAAGAGCACCGCGGCCAGCGCGAGACCGTTCTCTTGCCCGGGATACCAGCCCACCGCGACGGCGGCCACATGGTCGACCCACGGCATGAGGACCGCCCCGGGAGTGTGCAGCACGACGACGGTACGGGAATTGGCGGTGGCGACAGCTTCGATCAGCGCGTTCACCCCGTCCGCGAGACCGAGACTCGCTCGGTCCAGCCCCTCGGAGGACTCCACACCCACCACGACGATCGCCGCGTCGGCCCCCGCCGCGACGGCCACTGCGTCATCTAGCGTCGTGTCCGCAACGTGAACGACGCTCGTGCTCGCCCCGGCGCGCTGCTCGATGGCTTCGAGCGGAGTGACCACGTAGGGCGCTCGCACGGCTGCGGAACCGCCGCCAACGACGATGGGCACGCTCGCAGCCGCGCCGACCACTGCCACCGATCCCACGCCCTCCAGCGGGAGAGCACTCGCGTCGTTCTTCAGGAGGGTGATGCTGCTGGTGGCCACCCGCCTCGCGAGCGCCACGTGCTCGTCCGAGGTGGCCACGGCCAGCGGGGCCTCGATGGGTGGGTCCTCAAGCAATCCGACCCGCGCGGCCGACGTCAGGATCCGGCGCACCATATCGTCCAGGCGCACCTCGGGAACGGTGCCGAGGCGGACGGCAGACTCGAGCTCGGCACCGAACCACAGCGCCCCGGGCATCTCCATGTCCAGTCCCGCATTGGCGGCAGCGACCGCACTGTGCGTGGCGCCCCAGTCGGACATCACCCAGCCGCTGAATCCCAGACCCACCTTCAGATCGGTGAGCGCCGCTCGATGCTCGCAGGCGTAGACGCCGCCCAGTCGGTTGTACGAACACATGACGGCACCCACCCCAGCCGCCACCGCCGCCTCGAAGGGCGTGTAGTAGATTTCGTGGAGCGTGCGCTCGTCGATCTCCGAGGTGCCAGAGGTGCGGTCGGTCTCCTGTTCGTTGCCAACGAAGTGCTTGGCGGTGGCGATGACCCGCTGGCTCTGGATCCCCGCGACCGTCGCCCGGGCGAGCTCCGCGCACAGGTAGGGATCCTCACCGAAGCTCTCGAAATTGCGCCCGGCGGCGGGAACCCGCGCAAGGTTGATCATCGGTGCCAGCTGCACGGCCACTCCCTTGGTGCGCTGCTCGCGACCCATGGCCGCTCCCCAGAGCTCCACCAGCTCGCGGTCGAACGTGGCGGCGAGCGCAATGGGCGCGGGAAAGGCCGTCACGTCGTCCAGCTGGGTGACCCCGGCGGGGCCGTCCTGCAACGCCAGCGCCGGGATACCGAGACGGGGAACTCCCACCACATCACCCACGTATCCGCCGTCCGTACCGTGAACCAGGCTCAGCTTCTCCGTGAGCGTGAGCTGCATCACCAGCGCGTCCGCCTGCTGCTGCGCTGCGCCAACGGCGGCAGGGTCGAGGCGGGCACGCAGGGTCGAGGGGTCGAGGACGGACCAGTCGACGGTCAGGCTCTCCGTTCCTCCGAACTCGCCTGCAGCGCCGCCGGTTGGTTCCACGGCGTCTTGCCCACCGCTGGCCTCGGGTCGGGCGGCGCGCTCGCCGGAGTCCGTGCAGCCAGCAGCGCCAACCCAGACCGACAGCAGCGAAGCCGCGAGCGCCGTCAGCCGGCGGGGCGGGGCGAGGGTCACCGTCGGCGATTCCTCTCGTGAGCGACGCGGTCAGCAGCGATCATGCGCACCAGGTCACCAGGAGTAGCTCGACGGCACCCGGCACAGCAAGTCTCGAGCTCACGGGGCGCAAGCATACCTCAGCATGTGTTCCACGCTGACCGGCGAAACACCGCATCTCGTCCGGGACGTTCGACGCGTGGTGTGACAGGCTCACCTGATGACTCGCTCGGGTAGCGTCGGCGGGTGGCTCCTGGTCGCCACGTTGACGAGCTGTGGAGGCCAGACAGCCGCCGACCACAATCGCTCCCCAACGGCGGAAAGCGGCCCCTCGGCGGGTGCTCCAGCAGGCGGCGCGACGGGTGCCCAGGGCGGCCGCCCTCGGGTCGATCCGGGGGGAGCATCCGCCGGTGGCCGTGCGGTCACCGGCGGGGTGACGAACGACGGCAGTGGTGGCGTTCCATCCGGAGGAGCGCCGCACGGTGGCGGCCCACCAGGTGGGGGTGATGCGGGCACCGGAGCCGCGATCGAAGGAGGAACCTCGACGGCCGGAAGGAGTGCGGCAGGCGATGGCGGGATCCTGACAGGCACCGCCGGTCGTGACGAAGGAGGGTTCGGGGGAAGCAGCGCCAATCCTTGCCGACAACGTGGCACCACCACGGTCCCGAACGGCGTGGACGACCCAGCGGGAGACTCGCCATCGAACGACCTGGTCCACCTCTCCGCTGCGCTCGACCCAACCCACCTCGAGCTACGCCTCACGTGGGTCGACGCCGCTCCCGTCGCCAACCGTGAGTGGGGAGTGGCTGTCGCGAGGGCGCCACGCGCCGAGCTCAGCTGCCATGTCTCCGGTGACTTCCTCCTGAGCGGCAATCGAGAGCCGATCCTGAGCGTCGGGGACCAGGCCACAATCTGGTCCACAGGCGACCGCATGATGCTCGACGCGTGCCGCTACCTAGCCGTGTCCGACAACGAACGGACATTGCGGTTGCTCTTGCCGCGCGAGCGCTTCGGTTTCGACGGCCCCTTCTGGGTCGCCCACGGCGCCTGGCCCGGCGCGGATCGGGTACCCAACGCGGAAGGCAGCTGGATCGAGGCAACCGAGGTGGATCGGTTCGAGCCTTTCTCCGGGTCGGCGGTGTGTGATGCACACCGGGAACAGGTGCGCATCTCGGAAGAAACCTACGTTTTCGTCGACACGGGCACCTTCTTCGCCTGCGGGGTCACGACGGAAGGCACCGTCCGCTGCTCTGACGGCCCGCAGCCGGAACCGGCAGGCACGTTCGTCGAGCTCGGCGCCTACTTCGAGACCGCCTGCGGACTGCGCCCCGATGGCAGCGTCGAGTGTTGGGGCGGTGAGCCGCGACAGCCACCAGCCGGTAGCTATCTCCAAGTGGCGCGGCACGGAGTCGGATGGGCCTGGGCGCTGCGAACCGACGGCGCACTCGTCGGGTGGGAGCTCAACGAGGCGGGAAGGGTGGTCGTTGACGGTCCGTTCCGCGCCATCGACGGCGGCTGCGCGCTCGACACAGTGGGCGCGATCCACTGCTACGACCACGACACGGGGAGGATGGTCGAGCGACTCCCGGGACCCTACACCGCACTCTCGGGCGGCTGGGGTTTCGTTTGCGGGATGGACGTCGACGGACAGGTGGTCTGCCTGCACAACGGCGAGCTGTTCGTGCCAAGCGGGGGGCCATTCCGCGAGGTAGCCGCTGGCGGCAACGAAGCCTGCGCCATCACGCGTGATGGCGAGCTGCTCTGCTTCGGCATTGGGTTCGCCGTCCGCCACGTGGTCCCCCTCGAGCTCACCAGCCTCAGCGCACCGATCTACGATGTCTGTGGGCTGCTGCCAGATGCCCGAGCCGCCTGTTGGCCGGGGGTTTCCTTGCCCTGAGGAGCGGAGGCTCCCGCGACGCCGTGCCATCGTGTCGGACACACACGCTCAGCGCGGCGCGGACGGGACGGCACCGCCGATTCCCGATTCGCCACCAGGCCTGGAGACACTCCCCGATCGCGCCCCATCTTGGCTCCAGAATCCGCCGAACTTCAGGTGTTTTCGCTTTTTTGTGAGCCGTGCCCGACGGGCGCTGGCCCTTCATATCGAAACCGGGCGAAGCGGAGGATGGCGACGCCCCCAGCGATGACACGGATTTCGGAGAGACCATGATGCGAAGGCTAGTTCTTGTGGGACTCGTTGCCGGGATGGCGGGATGCAATCTGGGCGTGGAGAAGGAAGCAGGGAGCGTATCCGCGGCCGAGCGGTGCTACGCGGCGGCCAACGCCTGCGCGCACTCGGCCTCCGATCCGGCACTCTGCGACGAGCTCCTGACCGAGTGCGATTCCCTGGACACCCACGGCCATCCGGTACCTCCAGACGGTGACCCTGGGATGGGTGGGGCCGGCGGCTTCGCCGGTGGGGGCATCGGTGGGGACGACTTTCCGTTCCCAACGGGCGGCTACGGCGCGGTCGCAGGTGGCTACGCCGGCGGAATGACCGGCGGATACGCGGGCGGATACGCGGGCGGAATGACCGGTGGCATGGCCGGCTACGCAGGCGGATACGCCGGGGGTGGCTACGGCGGTGGCGTGGGGCCGAATCCGGCCATGTGCGAGGCCATCGGCCCCTGCTACGACGAGGTGGAGTCGTGCTTCGTCGAGGGGCAGGACCCATGGATGTGTGCGGATCTCTTCGTCGGATGCCAGACCGTCCGACACGAATGTGAGGGATCGGGCGGCCCGACCCCGGTCGAGTGCGCGGAGCTCGACCTGTGCTGGCGAGAGCTCGACGAGTGCCTCATGTGGGGGGACCCGGAGGGGTGCTTCCCGATCGAAGACCGGTGCTACGAGCTCGAGCAGATGTGCTGGGGCCCGCCGCCTCCGCCTCCGCCCTGTGAGGCAGACGTCCAGAACTGCCGGATGGAGCTCGAACGCTGCTGGATGGTCAACGACCCCGACGCGTGCTTCCCGATCGAAGACCGGTGCTACGAGCTCGAGCAGATGTGCTGGGGCCCACCGCCTCCGCCCTGTGAGACGGATGTCGTCCTCTGCCGAGAGGATTTCGAGCAGTGCATGATGGAGGGCGATCCGGAAGCCTGCTGGCCAATCGAGCAGATGTGCGGCGAGCTCGAGCGGATCTGCTGGGGCGAACCCCCGCCCGTCCCACCATGCGACGAGAACCTTCAACTCTGCTGGCGGGATCTCGATCGGTGCACGATGCAGGTCGGCCCCGAGGCGTGCGAACCAATCGCGAGCACCTGTCGACAGATCGAGCTTGAGTGCTACGGAGCTCCCCCCTGCGGGATCGAGATCGACGACTGCTGGATGATGGCGAACGACTGCATCATGAGCGTGGATGACCCAACGCTCTGCGATCCGGAGCTGACGCGGTGCGCGACCCTCGAGGAGGAGTGCCAGGGCCAGGGAGGCTACCCCGCTACCGGTGGGATGCCCGCCACTGGCGGCGCGACGACTGGCGGGATGGCCGCCGGTGGAATGCCAGCGACAGGCGGCGCGGCCGGCGGGAGCAGCCCAGTAGCAGGCACCGGCGGGTCGTACTTGTACTGAACCGCCAACTCGGCGCAGACCTGTCTGGTCAAGTCATTCGTCTCCAGAAGGTCCCTCGAGCGGCGATGTCCTTGCCCCCCAAAGGACGTCGCCGCTCCCTATTTTGCGCTTCCTCAGTCGTCTCGAGCCTGGCCCACTGCGGTGGCACTCCGGGGGGCGCCCGAACGAACCAGCGCGCGACACCGCGAGGCGCTCCCGCCCCTGCTGGGTCAGCAGCATCGCCCGCCTCACGGCTTGTCGCAGAGGTTCCCGTAGCAGCACACCAGGTCGCGGCAGTTGTCCTCGCAGAGGGGACCCGGAAGGCAGACACCAGGGGCGCATTCGTCGTCCGTCACGCACTCGTTCAGTGGGAGGCACTCGCAGACCAGACACTCATTGACCATCGCGAAGCTGGGCTCGTTCGGCGCCGCACATGGCTCGCAGTCCGCTACCGGATCGGGACTGCACGGCACACATTCGCTCTCGGCGCACCAGGTCCCGAGGGGGCACTCAGGGTGCGTCGAACACCCCGCGCCCCCCCCCACCGATACCCCTCCCTGGTCACCACCAGAACCCGCCACCATCGCGCCACCAGAGCCCGCCACCATCGCGCCACCGGTGACCTGTGCGCCACCGTCCCAGGGCGTGGAGCCCCCCACAGCTGCGCCCCAGCCACCACCGCTCACACCACCGCCCACAGCTGCACCCGAGCCGCCGCCCCCCGCAACTCCGCCTGATCCACCGCCCCCCAGTCCGTCCTGGCAGACGCAGACGCGGCAGTCGCCTCGCCGGTCGGGCAGCAGCTCCCAGCCGAACTCGCACAGGTCGCGGCACTGGTCGTACAGCACCTCGCAGGGCTGGCAGAGCTGCACATCACACACGCTGAACGCGCCACAGTCCTCGTCTTGCTCGCACCCAGCGGTCGAGTAGACCTCGTACTCTGGGCTGCATCCCCCGATCGCCGGGAGGGGGCCTGCAGTACCCACCAGGAGTCCGGAGAGGAGGAGTGCCCGCGACCGCCTGATCATGCTCGACAAACGTGCCGTGACGGAGCTGAAATGGCTCAGACTAAAAGCAACAATTTGCGTTCGAGATCCGAAAATCTGGGGCTCACGCGGCCTGGCCGGATAAACTTTGAGCTAGATTTGCCCCCTCCTGGCCCATTCTGATCAGATGCTGGCTGCCACCATCACCGCGCTGCGCACCGGCGAACGGCCCGCGGCTCCGTCCTCCAGGGACGGGGGCCTGATGCACGTCTCGCAGAGCGACGCAGAGCTGGTCGAGCGGGTGCGCGGCGGCGACGACTGGGCCAAGGAGGCACTCTACCGGCGCCACCTGCAACCGGTATGGTCGATGGTGCTCCCACTGATTGGCAGCTCGGTGGAGGCGGAAGACATCGTCCAGGACGCCTTCATCATGGCGTTCGACGACATCCACAAGCTGCGTGAGCCCGACCGATTCGGTCGCTGGCTAATGAGGATCGCCGTCCATCAGGTCCACCGGCGCTTTCGGCGCCGCAAGACCTGGCAGTCGCTGGGACTCACGTGGGGGATCGAAGACGCTTCCCTGGACGCGCTCCTGTGCAACGACTGCTCCCCGGAGGTGGCGGCGGAGCTCACCAAGATTGCGCAAGTCCTCGCGGAGATGCCTCCGCGGCATCGGATCGCGTGGATGCTCCGGTTCGTGGAGGGATGTGCGCTGGACGAGGTCGCCGAGCGCACCGCCGTCAGTCTGGCCACCGTGAAACGCCGCATTGCCGCTGCGGACGAGCGGCTGAGGAAGCACGTGAAATGGGAAGGGGCGTCGACGTGAGTCCGGTCGAACCGCGGGCTCCGCTCCGTCAGTACCTCGACCTCGAAGTGGAGGAAGAGCAGGTCCCCCGCCTGTGGAAGCGCATCCAGCAGGGAAAGCGCGGCGCCCCCCGCGCGAGCCAGGCCATGGGAGCGCTGGCTCTCGCGGCAACGCTCCTCTTGGTGGTGGCGGGAGTCTGGTGGGGCGGCAATTCGGAGGAGCCGGGAGCGCTGGCGGCCATTTCGGGGAGCCTGCCACGAGAATGGAGCGTGCCCGCCGGAGCCGCACAGCAGGTGCAGTTCGAGGATGGTTCGCAGATCGATCTGGCTTCGGATACCCGGCTCGAGGTCTTGACCAACACCGGAAACGCCTTCGTGACCAGCCTCAAGCGGGGCCGTGGAGAGTTCGAGGTCGAGCCCGGCGGACCACGACAATGGGTGGTCGATTGCGGGTTCGTCACCGTGGAGGTCGTGGGCACCCGCTTCGTCGTGGATCGTTCGAACCAGACCGTGCAGGTGACGGTGGAGCGAGGCAAGGTGCAACTGCGGGGAGAAGGACTGGATCGGGTGCTGGGGGCTGGGGAGTCCGTCACGGTATCCGCGCCGCGAACCACGGAACCCACTCTCGCTTCCGATCCCCCGCCGCCGGCTCCAGCCGCCTCCGCCAGCGCGGCGGAGAGCGAACCGGCACCCGAGGATGCGGCGGGCGATCCGCCGGGTCCCACCGCCCCATCGGCATCGACCCTGGATCACTGGGATCGCCTCCTGGGTCAGGCGGATGCGGCCCGACGGCGTGGCGACCGCGCCCAGGCCCTGGAACTGCTCGAGCTCGTCGCGAAGGATTGCCCCGACGGGTCACGACGCAAGCTCGCGGCCTTCACGCTGGCCCGACTCCAGCTCGACGATGATCCGCAGCAGGCGGCCCAGACCCTGGACGGTGCCCTGAAGGATGGGGTGACGCGGGGCCTGAACGAAGGCGCGCTGGCACGATTGGTCGAAGCGCACGCGCGAGCGGGCGACCAGGCGGCCGCTCGCCGCGTCGCGGCGGAGTATGAGCAGCGATATCCCCGGGGAAGGTACCTGGGGGAGGTGCGGCACTGGGCCTCGCAGGAGTGACGTCCCGACGGGTGTGGCGCAGCATCGGGCTGGGGTTGGCACTGCTGACCCACGCAGTACCCGTCGTGGCGGAAGGCATGCCCGACCGGGTACACGTGGCCCTCCCGGAGTGCACTCCCGAGCCCTTCTCCTACGACGAGCTCGAGGCCGGACTGCGGCTGGAGCTCGGCCACGCGGGAGTGCGCGAGGTGGTCCGAGGAGCGGCACCGAACATCGTACCGGGCGAGGCGCTCCTCGTCTTGCTCGTACCGTGCCCTCCGGACGCACCGGCGGCAACCCTGGTGGTGCGCTCGTCCGGGGGCGAGCTGACGCGATCACTCGACTTGAGCGATCTCGATCCGCCGCTGCGCCCTCGAGGCATCGCCCTCCAGATCGCGGATCTGCTCCCCGTTGCATGGCCAGAACTGATCGCCGCAGCCCCCAGCGAAACGCCGGAGGAGGACCTCGCCGAGACCAGTGACTCCCCGTCCCAGCCCACGGCAGCCTTCGCGGTCGAAGCGCCCTCCCCGGACGCCGCACCCGAGGAGTCGCAAGAACCCGCGGAGCCACCAACCGATACGACTTCCGGCGGGGAACTGGCCCCCCCCCCACCTGCGCCCACGCCCCCCACACGTGGACAGCGGACGGTGGGACCGTGGGCCGCCGGCGGCGCGCTGCAAACACGGACCTTTCTGCCCCGAGGCACCACGCTCTTCGGTGCTCGGCCGACGATCTCCTGGAGGCGCTTCGACGCGGCCTTCGACGTGCTACTGGGACGTCACTCCAACCGGGTCGGCACGCTCGACTCGCGACTCCTCGCGGGAGCGCTGGCCTGGCGTGTGCTACAGCCGGAGTGGGGCGGAGGTGCCTGGCGCGGCACGGTGGCCCCCCGCGCGGCGCTCGGTACCGTCTTCGCCCGAGCCAAGTCCACTGCAGCCGGGGTCGCGACCAGCCAGGTCCGGGAGATCTACGCGGACGTTGCGCTGGCGACAGGCGTCGACTACGTGGGGCGGCGCTGCCTAGCGGGACCCAAGCTCGAGCTTGGCTACGCTCGCGGCTTCATCGCCAGGCACGATCAGCAACGCATCGCCGATTTCGGTGGCCCGCAGGTCAGCACCCTCTTCGCACTGAGCTGCGGGGGACGCTAGAGCAGAACTCAGCTCAGCGGTGGAGTGAGGAGCGCGGTAGCGAGCTCACTTCTCCGGTGTCACGGACTGGTCAAACCGATTCCCAGAACGTGCGCCTCTGCTCTCTGCGAACCACTGGAAGCAGACGTACGAGCAGGGACTTCGGGCTACCAGGGGGTTCTACACGCAATGGAGACGCCTCGGGCGCTCCGCTTCGTGTAGAGTAGACAGCCATGTTGAATGATCTGGATCACTTCGCGTTGGATCACATCGGTATTGAGGTGCGCTCCCTCGACACCGCCATCGAGACCCTCACCCAGATGTTTGGCTACCGGCAGGCAACACATCCGATCGTGAACACCCGCCATGGCGTGACCGTCGTGTTCCTGGAGAAGGCTGGGTCGCTTCCGTTGAAGATCGTCTGCCCAGTGAATGGGAGAGCTACCGCAGCCGCAAAGCTCCATCACCTCGCGTTTCGAGTGGAGGAACTCGAGCCTGCAATCTCCAAGCTACAGGAGCTCGGTGCCCGCGTGCTGAGCCCTCCTGCGCCTGGAGAAGCGTTCGACGATGAGCCCATCGCGTTTCTGTTCGCCGGTGGCCTCAATGTCGAACTAGTAGCCACGGACAAGCGACGAGGTCGATTGCCCCCCCCCGAACCGGAAGTCTAGACAGCACCTGGAAACGACCGCGAGGCAGCGATCGTTGAACAGAAGAGGTGTTCTTGGGAACATCATCCACTAGCCCAGTTGGACGTGCCAATCCCATCTCGCTGAAACTACTGGGTCCTTTCACGTGCCTCGACGCCACGGGTCGGGAAATCGCGATCCCGGCGGCCAAGCAACGGGGCGTGCTCGCCTATCTAGCTTTAGCGCATGATCATCGCGCTTCGAGAGCCGAGCTGGCGTCGGTCTTCTGGTCCGATCGGGGAGAGAGTCAGGCGCGCCAGAGCTTGCGCCAGTGTCTCTCGGCGTTGCGAAAGCTGCTGGGCTCAGCGGAACCCGCCCCCCTGGTCGCCGACGCGACGCAAGTGAGCCTGACCGTCTCTGCGTGGCGAATCGACGTGGACGAGGTACTGCGCGCGCTCACTGCAGAGAAGGTTGACCTACTCCACGCTGCCGAGCACGTGCGCGGGCCGTTGCTCCAAGGCACTGTGTTTGGAGAGGACGCGGCGGATGATTTCGTCCGGGACGCTCGGGTCCGCTTGCAGGATGCGGGACAGCGACTGCTGCTGCGCTGCGCCGCACAGCTGGAGAAGGAAGCCCAGGACACGGCTCTCGTGGAAATCTACTGGCGCCTGCTCGGCCTGAGTCCGGCATGCGAGGAAGCGCACCGAGGCCTGATGTCGACCTACGCGCGACTGGGCCGCCGCAGTGAAGCGCTCGCGCAATACCAAGCATGTGAAGACGCCCTGCGACGTCATCTGGACGCCGCACCAGCACCGGAAACGCTGGCGCTGGTGGCCCAGTTGCGGTCCGCCGAGTCGAATGCACCCACGTCCAGCGCGGGACCGATCCCGACCGCGACCGCTCGCGCGGCCACACTTCCCCTTCCAGCCAGGCCCTCCATCGCGGTGATGCCCTTCGCGAACCTCGGACGAAACCCGTCTCACGAGTACCTGTGCGATGGCTTCGCCGACGATATGACCACTGCGCTGTCCCAGTTCTCCTCCCTGTGCGTGATCTCTCGCTCTTCCAGTTTCGCGCTGCGTGATCGCGGGCTGACCGTTCCCGAGGTGGGGAGGCAGCTCGGCGTGCACCACGTCCTCCAGGGGAGCGTTCAGTTCTCGGGGGACCGCGTGCGCGTCACGACGCAGCTGGTAGAAGCAGAGCGGGGAGAACAGGTCTGGTCACAGCGCAACGAGGGCACGTTGAGTGACGTGTTCGAGTTCCAAGACGAGCTGGTGCAGCGAGTGGTGGCGACGGTCGCGGGACGGGTCGAGGCGGCAGCGCTGGCGCGAGCTCGGCGCAAAGCGACAGACGCGCTGGACGCCTACGACTGTGTACTGCGGGGGCGATATCACCACCACCGCTACACGCCGGAGGACTCTGATCGAGCGGTGACCTTCTTCGAGGAGGCGCTGCGGCGGAAGCCGGACTACCCGCTGGCAGCAGGTTGGCTGGCATGCGCCATCGGCCGCGCCGTCACGTTTCGGCAAGATCGCGCCGACCGCATGCACGACCAGAAGTACATGCAGCGGCTCCGTGACGGTCTGGAGATGCTGAAGTCATTCCAGGCCGTGGACGACGAGGAGACCGAATGCTTGCGCCTGATCGGCGAGGTGTACCTCTTTCAGCGTCGCTACGACGAAGCAGAGCACTACCTGCGACGCGCCTATGCGCTCAACCCCAACGACGATCGCATTCAGTCGCAGATGTCCGCGTTACTGTGCTTTCTGGGGGAGCAGTCCGAGGCGGAACGCTTTGCCCGACTGGCGATCCGGAACAATCCCTTCCACCCCAGCTTCTACCAGTTCAATCTCGGCCGCATCTTGATGCTCCAGAAGCGCTATCCCGAGGCGGTCAAGGCGCTGCGCGCGGCCACCCCCACACAGAACCGCTACCGCTGCCACTTGGCGGCCTGCTACGCGGCGCTGGGGGAGACAGCCGCGGTGGAGGTCGTTCGCGAGGAGATCTACGCGGAGGAGCCGAACTTCTCCCTGGAGCGCTTTGCCATCACCTTCCTCTATCGGGATCCGTCGATTGGCGAAGGGCTCCGCGATCTGATGGAGCGGGCTGGACTGCGCTGACCGAAGCGTTCGACAACTCCAGCGTCAACCAGTCCCAGTTCGCCATTGGCGCTCTTTTCCTCGCGCGTTGACGCACTGTTGACGGGGCATTGATGGGGCGGGGGCAGAGTTCTTTCCGTGGCCAACACCAGCACCGGCCAGAAGGAGAGACGATATGACCCCCACCCACTTCATCATCCACACGATCCAGCTCAAGCCTGACGTCATCGATCGAGCCAAGACGCTCTTCGAAGACAAGGTTCCCACTCTGGCCCAGCGCTTCAAGGCTTGGTGTGGCGCGCGCTTGACCTTCGACCGAGAGAAGAACGTTGCAGTCACCATCGGCGCATGGGCAGACGCGGGGCAGATGCAGGAGTTTCTGGCACAGCCCGAGTTCGCTCGAACCATGGAGGGCTTCTCGGAGTTCTTCGCGGCACCGCCTCAGACGACCATCACTGAGGTGATCAGCGAGGTCGGACCTCGCTCCTGACCCCCGCCGTCGACGTGCGCACTGCCGCGCCCGCGCGCCTGCCGCCGAGCCGATCGCACCGTCCCGTCGCGGACACGGGGCGGCGCGACCTCGGCAGCACCACTCTCACTCGAAACCTTGCCGCCAATGGAGAACATCATGAATCCCTCGTCACTCGCCTCGAGTCCCCTTACCCAGTCGCCCGTTCTTCATCCGCCACCCGTCCAGTCCAACGCGGTCACCGTCATCGCCCCGGATCAGCGCGTCGTGACTCCGTGCTCCTCGGTGGTGGGCCTGCTTCGCGAGGCCTGCGTCGATCAGGACGAGGTATGGATGGGAATGGTGTCGGCCGAGCCGGGCACGGCCTCCGCCTGGCACGATCACGGGGATCGGACCACCTACCTGCTGCCCCTGGCGGGCGGTGGGTACCTGGAGTACGGCCCCGACCCTGCCCAGCGCATCGAACTCCGAACGGATGGGACCGTGTACGTGACACCGCCACACCTGCGCCACCGCGAGGTGAACCCCGGCACGGTTCCCCTGCGGGCATTTCTGGTTCGTCTCGGACCATTGGCGCGCGGCGTGACGGAGTGAGGCACGAACACAGCTCGCGCGGCCCTCACTGCAATCTGAAGTGTGCTCGCGACCTACCGCACATTCAGCTTGGCAAAACGTGGCCAGCTATCGGGGGTCCCTCTCGTGGTCATATCCCAGAGCTCACCTGCGTCGAGCTCGTCACCTTGCGGGGCTCACCCAGCGCGAGAGCCCCGCAAGACTCCTTGTCCGGCTCGACATGTTCGCGGGATCATCATCCAGCGATTCGTTCCATCGAAATCCTGCACGTGGAGGTCATTCTGTGGCTCGAACCCGACTCCCTCCCCGATGCTATCTCGGGCGGATGAACTTCGAGAGCTGCGCCATGACCGCTCGCAACGACATCCCCCGTTCGGCGCCGCGAAGCCGTGGCTCTTCGCCTCGGGATGCGTCCCGAAGGGTATCCCGCTCAGATCGGAGGCAGCGGCGAGCCTCCCCCGGAAGGCTGGGCGGCGACGGACCAGGACAACGCGGGCCTACTTGCGACTCACGTCCTCCCACTCGATGCGACGGTAGGTGAACGAGATGCGCTCGAGCTCCCGGCCGAAGCGATCTTTGGGTGCCAGTTGCTCCCCAGCAGCGCCCTGCCAGCGCGTGACCGTCGCGTCGATCAGCCGGATGGTGCGGTAGACCTCCAACGAACCGTCTTGGGTCACGCGCTGGAACTCCAGGGTGACCTCCGGGAGAACCTCGTTGGTCGCCCAGGCCTGGAGGAACTGGGGCGACGCGGGTCCCCACGCCTTGATGAGACTGAACGCACCATACTCGGCGGCGCCCGAGACGCGTCCCGTACCCTCGTCCGTCAGCGCGTGGATGGCAGCATCAAAGGCCAGCCCCACAATCCAGTCTTCCCGGCTTTCGATCGGGGCCTCGCCCTTGAACACGCCCTGCGTGTTCCCCTCGACACGAAAGAAGAACCGATCCCGTGACGACGATGATACTAACCACTCCCTGGGGTCGAGGGACTCCGCCGGCGCATGGCGCTGGACGTTGGCGCCACCGAGCGATGTGGTCGGATCGCCGTCGTCTCCACCACCGTCACCGAACTCCGTCGTGCTGACGATGGTGGCGTGGTTATCGCTGTCCGCCGTGGTGTTGGCACAGAAGCCGAACCCGGGCCCCGTCCCCTTGACGCTCACCTCGCCAGTGCTGCCGGCAGCCTCGCCATTCCACACCGTGTAGATGGATGAAGCGTGCGTGTCGAGCACGACAGTCCAGGAGATCGCGTCCTCGACGCTCACCTCGGCGCAGTACCCCGATCCCCAATCGTTGACGACCTGGATCGAGGCATTCCCGACCGTACCGCCACCGGTGTCCACCGAGCCGTCCGAATATCCCACCGCGGTGATCGACGGTCGAGCGGCGGTCGCCGCGTCAGCGCAGAAGCCGAACGCCACCGACGCTCCAGGGGCCACGGAAGAATTGTAGGCAACCGGTGTGATTCGATTCCCATCACGCACGCCGCCCCAGAGCGAAGTGACCTGGCTGTCCGCAAAGTCGAGCGAGACGGCCCAGGAGAGAAGGGTCTCGGATCCATGGTTCGTCACCGTCACGTCAGCACAGAATCCCGCCCCCCAGTCGGTCTGCAACGACAGGTTGGCCTCGACCGGACCCGTTGTGAGAGGAAGGGACAGCTCCTGCGTCTCGTCGCCTTCTCCCTCCTTGGCCGACGCACAGCCAACCAGTGACAGGGCGACCAGGGAAAGGGCTGGCCAGCGAAGCAGGTGGACACCACGCAGCAGGAGCGAGCTGGTGGCAGCACACGCCGAAGACTCGACCAGAGGATTGCTCATGGGACGTCCTGGAGATGGGCGGTGGCGTCGCATGGAGACGGACCGATCACAGGGTCCAGTCGTCCTCGGCGGCCGTCTGACCATCGAGATTCTCCCAGATGATTCGGCGGTACGAAAAGCTCACCGTCTCGACTTCACCCGTGACTCCGTTGGGAAGCTCCCCGCCCTGGGCCTCCCAGTCGACGATCGCGGCGTCCACCAGCGTCACGGTGTGATAGACGTACTCGGCGCCGTCATCGCCCGTCTTGACGAACTGCAAACGAACCTGGTTGAGCCGCTCGTTGGTGCTCAGCGCCTGGAGGATCTGGGGAGACGCCGCCCCCCACTGCTTCGTCACCTTGAGGGGACGATGCTGGCGCTTGCCGGAAGCGTGCCCCGTGGCCACGTCGATCTGCACGTGAACCTGATGCTCGAACTCGAAGCAGGGGATCTCGCCCTCATGCGCGTGGCGGGTCGACTCACCCTTGAATTCGCCCTGGGTGGCCCCATCGATGGTCATGTAGAACTGATACGCGGAAGCGTGACCCGCGATCAGGAGTGAGGCCGCTGCGAGCGTTCCGGTGGCAATGGCAATGGCGTGCTTCATCTAGCTTCTCCCTGACGAGGGAGCGGACGCTCCCCTCTTCCCTTGGGCCAAGTGGTACGCGCTCGACTCCCGTTCTTCAACCCCCCCGTGACGAACTGGACGCAGGATTTCGAGGTGGCGAGTCGCAGGCATTCACTGGACCGCGCGCACACCGAAAGCCCAGGTTGTGACCGCGCTCCTGTTTTCGAACGAAATCACGATAGGTGACAGTGGCGAAAACTGGGTTGTTGGTGTCCCAGCTTCCGCCTCGTGTCGCGACAGCACCGTCCTCGCACTGAGTACCGTCGTAGTAGCAGTAGGGAGTCATTGTCCATTCGGTGACGTTGCCCGCAAGATTGAGCACACCGAACGGGCTACGGTCGGTCGGGTGGTCGCCAACGGGACACGTTCCCTGGTTGCCGCGAAGCCGATTGTAGCAGGCACGCCCCTGCGGTGGCTGGTCGCCCCAGGGGTACTCTTGCACCTGCTTGCCGTGGGCCGCGTACTCCCACTCACACTCGGTGGGGAGACGCTTGCCCGCCCAGCGGCAGTAGGCGGCGGCTTCGTCGAACGTCACGCAGTTGACCGGGTGGTTGCCAGCGTTCGGGCGACGCAGGTTGCACATCTCATGGAAGGTGGACGGAGGCGAGCACGCGTGCTTTCCGACACAGACGAGGTACTCGCGAAGCGTGACCTCGCGGGCGTCCATCTCGAACGCACCCATCGCGGGGTGGCGGATGGGGCGAGCGTCGGGATCACCGGCGAGCGTCCCCATCGCGAAAGACCCGGCCGGAATGGCGACCATGGACCCCGTTCCGGCGGCGGGTGTCGCTGAAGCTGTCGCTGCAGCAGTGGTCGGCGAGCCGCCGGTGCGCCGGGCAACGACGACGCCACCGGCGATCACGACAACGAGCGCGCCGCAGCCGACCCATTTCCAGAGCAAGCTCGGTGCGGTGGTGCGCGACATGAGGCCTGCCTACTACGACACCCGGGCAATGGTCTACGACCACCGGGCGACATGTGAACGCTCCTGGATCCGCTGAGGACCAGCGCCGATGGATCGCGACACCTGCGCCCCCAGCGCCGCGAGACCCGACCAGGCGGACTACAGGATGGGAGTCGCTCGAGGCGCGCATCAGCCAGCATCTCGCCACTGGCGGGCGCACGGGGTCGCGAACTGGTGCGCATCGGCTGCAGCGTTCGCCAATCAGCAGCAGCGCCCAGTTGAGAGAGGCGGCGCTGGAATGGAGCCCGACGCTCGCCGATGCCTGGAAGCCCCGCGGGGCTTCCAGGTCCAACCGGAGCAGCTTCCTCGTCATCTCCCTCCTGGGCAATCCTCTCTCGCGGCACCCCTTCGGCAGAGCGACCACCGCGTGAGCGTGGCGATTCGTCCGCCGATCGAGCTGCGCGACGTGGGTCGAGAAATTGGGGGCGCCGTGGTGCGAACAAAGAACTAGACTCGCCAGTCATGTCCGGGTCGGACGACGTCGATGGTTCTCGGGACATACCGCCCGAGGTAACCCGAGCCGTCACCATCATCGCAGAAAACCTTCGCGTCGCGCTCGGCTCGCTCGACCGCGTGCGGCACGAGACCAAGATCCTAGATGTCTGGCTCGCCAGCAACCAGGGCGTGACCCCGGACTTCCTCGCGAGCTCCCTCCTGCCGCTCGTCGGACGGCGTCACACACCCGCATCGGAGCTCGTCTTCGATCTCTTCGCAGAGCATGTGTTCCGTTTCCAACACCCGCTCCAGATCGTCGCTGGACTACTCGACGCGAAGGACGCGCAACTGCAGCGGCGCGCGACTCACCTCGCCCCCCAGCTGGCCGCGTCGGACTGCCCCGCCCAAGATCCCGTCGGACTAGAGGCCATCGCCACGCGCTGTGTCGAGCTGCCCGAGTTGCTCGCCGACGCCTCTTCGCTGTCCGCGCTTGGCACGCTACTGGGCGGCGCCGCCCGGCTTTGTGATCGCCTTGTCGCCGACTCCCCCGTCCTGCGCAGGCTGGCGGCTCGCATCCTCGACGCCAGGGGGCTACCGGAACACGAACTGGCGCGACGGGTCCTGGGAATCGAGACTGCCGATACGCTCCGGCCCTACCTCGAGTTCACGCGGGCCACCCACCTCGATCTCGTCGTGTTGACGCCCCAGGGACCGGGGGAAGTCCCCTGCCTCGAATCGCTCCTCCACGCGAGCACCCGAATGCCACGAGGGGAACTCCTGCAGCTGATCGGTCAATTGGGCTGGTCGCGAGTCTGCTGGGGAATCGCAGTGGAGCGCGTCGCAGGCGTCAGCGTCGATGGTGGCTTCCCCTACCGAGTCGACCACGACCTCGTGTCGTTGCTCGACGGGGAAGCCACCGCGCAGCGGGTTTGGGAGCGACTCGTCGTGGTTGCCGAGGGAGAGAGCGGCGCCGTCCAGGAACCGACCAGGAACAGCGATGTGATGCGGTTCCGGCGCTACAACGTGGCCCACGCAGAGCTGCTCGAAGCCATCCTCGAGGTCGCGCCACTCACTCGCGCGAAGGCCGAGTTCGTCCTGCAGCGCATGGCTTCGGTGGTCGAAGACTTCCAGCAACTGTTCGGCGGCCACACAGCGGACGGCGCCGAGGCCGAAGGGAAGTTCCGAACTCTGCGGGCGCAGATCGAGGCGTCCCTGCACGGCAACGACGGCACGTTGCAGTCGAGTTCCACCGCGCGACTCGTCCAGATGTTCGAGGAGCCACGCTGCGTCGCCGAGGTGACCACCCTGCACGGGCTCAAGCGGTACCTCCACCAGCGCGGCCTGCGTCTTGCCTTCCGACTGTTCGGCACCGCCACGACCAATCGCACCGTGGACATCGCCATCCTCGACCCGGATCGCTCTCCGTTGGTCGCTCAGGTGATCCGCTACGTGAACTTCGAGCCGCAGCGCGACCAACTTGGCGCTGGCGCCCCACTGGCGGTCTCGCTGGTCGTCGAGGCGTTCGTCGCGTATCTCCTGCACGGGGGCACCGCCCGCTTGCCCACCGTCGACGTCTTGGCCTACGGAAACGAGGTCCAAGTCTATCTTCACTACCACAACCACCCCGCATTCCTCCGCCTCGATCTGTCATCCCCGCGCGACGGTGGCATGCTCGATCTCGAATACTTCGCGGTCAGCCAGCACGAGCTCGAGAACCATCCCGACCTCGAGCTGACAGCGATTCGGCACCTTCTATCCAACCTCGACTTCGACGTAGAGCAGGACGCGCTGCACCTCCGTGTTCGCTACGACAAGGAGCGCGCCTTGGACCTCGAGGATCTCCTCGAGCACACGCGCTTCCTGCTGGCCGTGGTGCCCTACCTGATGGACCTGGACTGGATCGTCGCGAGTCTCGAGTACCCCGCTACGGCCCGACGCGAAGTGGTCACCGCCTGGACCCGCTACGTGACTCACCACGCTGTGCTGCCGATCGACCTACTCCTGACAAGCGACCGTCGACAGGTCTGGAGAGATGTCCGTTCCACGTCCGCCGGAGTCGAACACCTGACCTGGGACGGCACGGCACCTTACCAGGACCGGTACGACTGCGGGGAGGGGCCTCCTCTGGCAACCCGCCTCGAGCGGATGCTGGAAAAACGGGGAATCGCCCAGCTCGCGGCCTGGGGCGAGGCCCGCGCTCGCCTGGAGGGGCAACGCTTGCTAGACCGCGTCGTCCTCTGCCCCATCCGCGACGCGCTGGCTCGCGGCGAGCTGCGCTGCGTCCAGGGGCGACTGGAGGTGGTGTCCGAGGAGCTCTTTCGCCGCGAGCACGAGGCGGTGCGCGTGGCGCGATTGCTCGCGGCTGGCGGGGAACCGCTGGCGCGCGCCATGCGAGTGGCCGTGGCAGTCGCCCGCCTCGAGCGAGTTCTGTTCTTCCAACCCAGCGGCACCGTCCACGGGCGAGAAGTGGAGCGCGCCATGCTCCGAGTGGGGCAAGAGCGCGTGGGCGTGTTCGTGCTTCGCGACGAACTGGGCGTGTCGCGCCTCGCCCTGGCGGTCCGGGGTGGCGTTCTCTATCAGCACCGCGAAGACCCGCACGACCCGTGGCGCTCCAGCGAGGAGCTGGAGCCCGACGTGCTGGCAGCAGCCCTGGCCAACACCGTCCGGTTCGAACCCGCTCCTGCCGCTGTCGAAGCGCTACGGCAAGGTCTGCTGGCACCTCGAGTCACCCCCGCGCCAGCCCACCTCCGCGACACCCGAACCTGGACCGCCGTCATCGCCGCGCCGGGTCGCGCCACTGGTCTCGTACGGTTCGTCAATCCACGGATGAACAGCCGGGACGCGGCCGACGCGGTGCTCGTCGCCCCCGCATTCCGACCTGACCACGCACCACTCATTGCGCGAGCCGCAGCGCTGATCTCCACTGGAGGGGGGGTGCTCAGCCACGCCGGGATCACGGCGCTCGAGCTGGGGATCCCAGCGCTCGTCGTCGCCGCCCAGTGGCGGCAGGACGCCACGCCGGGTCTGGTGCGCAAGCAGGTACGCTACGCCGACGAGCGACTCGAGGTGGAGGGTCTCGACGTGACCCTCCGACGCGAGCTGGGCGAAGACCTCGACGTGATCGAGGAGGGAGACCTCGTCGTCGTGGATGCCAACGCGGGCCGACTCTCGATCCTGGGCCAAGACCCCGACGCCCTAGCAATCTTCCGAGAGCTGGGGAACCTGGAGCTCGCCGCGGAGGCTGTCGAACGCGCCGGGCGAACGCCAGGGATGCTCGTCGAGCGGGGCCGACTGCTCCGCTGCGTGCACCAGCTGGAGAAGCTCCTCGCGCGCCTGACCGCCCCCAGTGTGGCTCGCTATGCGGTCCGCGCGCTGGTGCTCCAACGGACATCGGGCGATGCCAGAGCCGGATGGCCCAGCGTCGGACAATCCGATCGGTCGCAACTGGTGGCGACGCTCCTCGGCAACCAAGTCTGCGGGCAGGCCGCCCACGATGAGCTCGAACGAACTCGCGACGCCATGTCCAGACAGCTCGATACGTTGATCGGCGAAGCCCTCGCGGTCCTGCCGACCGCAACGAATGCGTTCCAGGTCGCGTGGCCCTGGCTCCGGGTTCAGCGCGTGATGCGTGCCCGAACTCAGATGAGCCGGTTGCTCGGTGCGCCGATGGCGGTCGCCCCCGAGACCCTGGCGCAAGTCGAGGACGCCGCGCGCACCCGCCTCGAAACATTGCGCCGCGAGCTCTCGGAGGAACTCACGACCGAGCTCGAACGCGGTGCGATGGGAACCGCTCGGCACGTCCTGCAAGCATTGACTCAAACCGCCGCACTGACCGGGCACGACGAGGCTACGTGCGCGATCGTGACACGAGCGCGGCAGACCCTGAGCGCGATGGTGGCTGATCGTCTCGAACCGCTGACATCCCAGCGAGTGCTCCGCGACGATGCGGGCGGTGTCGAGCTCGCCCCACTGATTGGCGCCAAGGCGGCGAACCTCGGGGAGGTGCGCCGGATCTTGGGTGACGGAAAGGTGCCGCGCTGGGCCGCGATCACGGCTCGCGCCCTGGAGCAGACCCTGGAGCAGGCGCTGGGGCGGCGAGGAACGCTGGGCACCGCCATTCGGCAAGTGCTGACACACCCGAACCTACCCGAGCGAACGAAGGCCGAGGGGATCCAGCGCCTGTGGAGTCGAGCTCGGCTGCCCACGGGCGTTCGTGCGGCCATCCTGGACGGCTGCCGGTACATCCTTGCCGGTGACCCCGAGTGCGCGCTCGCCGTGCGGTCATCGGCATTCGAAGAGGATACCGAGCAGGAAGCGTGGGCGGGCCAGTTTGCGACGTTCCTCGGGGTTCGGGGCGAGGACGCGGTGCTCGACCACGTGCGCCGGGCATGGGCGGGGCTGTGGAGCGCAGCTGTCCTGGAGCGGCGACAGCGACAGGGCGTGGACCCGACGGAACCGCTCGCGAGTGGGCTCGTTCTGCAACGCCTGGTCGACGCTCGCGTTTCGGGAGTACTGTTCACCGCGTCGCCAGCGGCCCCCCCCAGCAAGATGGTGCTGAACGCAGGCCTGGGACTTGGCGAAGGCGTCGTGTCCGGTCTATCCGAGGTCGACCTCGTGTTGATCGATCGTCCCCGGACCAAACCTGGGACCCTCAAGCTCGACTACAAGGTGGCCGACAAGCGTCACCGCGTCACGCTCGCCGCTGGTACATCCCGGCGCACGCGCGTCAGCGAAGTCCCCTACCACCAGCGGCTGAGGCCGGCGCTGGAGTTCGTCGAGATCGAGGAACTCGTGGCCACGGCTCAGAAGCTGGAGACCGCGCTGCGCCATCCGCTCGATATCGAATTCGCGTTCGAAGGTTCCCACCTGCACATTCTGCAGGTCCGCCCCGTCCCCGTCTTCCACGCCTCGCTCACCAGCCCCTTGCTCCAGCCACCGGCTGGCGCAGCGTCCACCCCAGGAGACCTGCCGTGATCCGCAAAGCCGATGCACTGCGCTACCACTCGGGGGACCGCCCGGGAAAGATCGAAGTCAAGCCAAGCAAGCCCTGCCTCGACCCTCGCGAACTGCGCCTCGCCTACCTGCCAGGTGCCGGATTCCCAGCATCCGAGATCGCCCAGCAGCCCGCAGAGGCCTTTCGCTTCACGGGCCGCGGCAACCTGGTGGCAGCAGTCACCAACGGGACGGCCGTGCCGGGACTCGGCAACGTGGGTCCCCTGGCGGCCAAGCCCATGATGGAGGGAATCGCCGTCCTCTTCAAGCGACTCGCGGACATCGACGTCTTCGATCTCGAGCTCGATGTTCGCGACGCGCAGGCGTTCGCCGCGGTGGTCCGGAGTCTCGAACCGACCTTCGGTGGCATCAATCTCAAAGACATCCGAGCTCCGGAGGGCCTCGCCATCTACGACGAGCTCCGCGACACGATGAACATCCCGGTGTTCCACGAGTCGCTGTACAGCTCTGCCGTCGTGGCCACCGCCGCGCTGATCAATGCGCTCGATGTTGCCGACAAGAAGCTCGATGCCATCAAGGTGGTCATCTGCGGTGCCGGCACCGTAGGCGTCGGCTGCGCCCGCGTCCTGGCAGCGCTCGGCGTTCCCCAGCCCCAGATCGTCATGTACGACATACATGGCTTGATCCATCCGGGTCGTGACGACCTGAACAAGTACCAGGCGGCTTTCGCCAACGACGTGCCGGAGCAGACCCTCGCCGCCGGTCTGCGCGGGGCAGACGTGTTCGTGGGAGCGTCCCGCGCCGGCGTGCTCGACGCGGCGATGGTGCGCTCGATGGCCAGCTTCCCCCTGGTGCTGGCGATGGCGACGCCAGACCCCGAAATCGGGTACGCCGAGGCACGCTCCGTTCGTCGCGACGTCATCGTGGCCACGAGCGTCGCCAAGGACCCCAACGCCATCATCGATCTCCTCGCCATTCCCTACATCTTCCGAGGCGCGCTCGACGTGCAGGCTTCGCGGATCACAACGGAGATGAATCTGGCGGCGGCGCGCGCCCTCGCTGCCCTGGCGCGCGAGGAGGTCCCCGAGCAGGTCTGTCGGGCCTACGGAGACGAGAACTTCACGTTCGGCCCCGAATACCTGCTGCCCAAGCCCATCGATCCCCGCACGCTGGTTCGGGTCTCCTCCGCGGTCGCCGAGCAGGCAGCCGCGGAGGGGGTTGCCCGGCAACCGGTTCCGCGCGAGGAGTACGAGGAGGTGCTCACCGTACGGGGGGGAACGGGCCGGGAGATGATGCGGCAGATCATCCTCAAGGCACGCCAGGTCTGCCCGCGGGTGGTCTTCTCGGAGGGCAGCCACGAGACCATCCTCCGAGCGTGCCGGATCCTCCTCGACGAGGGGATCGCCCGTCCGCTCCTTCTCGGCAGCGAGGAGGAGGTATTTCGCGTGAGCGACTCCGTGGGGCTCGACCTGGCGGGGGTGGCCATTGTCGATCCGCTGCGCAGTCCCGCTCTCGAGGGTCACATCGATCAGTACTTCCAGATGCGCGCCCGTCGAGGTGTGACCCGCGAGGTCGCCAAGGCGAGACTGACGGACCCTCGCTACTTCGCTGCCATGATGCTGCACAGCGGCGAGGCAGATCTGATGGTGGGGGGTATCACCTCGAACTTCGCTGCGTCGGTCCGCATCGTGGTGGAGGTGATTGGGATGGAGAAAGGGGTCAACCGCATCTCCAGCCACACCATGGTGATGCGATCCAGCGAGACCTACGTGCTGGCTGACTGCGCGGTGAACATCGAGCCGGATGCCAACCAGCTGGCCGAGATCGCGTTGCTCACGGCGCGCGCCGTCCGCGCGCTGGGCGTCGAGCCGCGCATCGCCATGCTCGCGTTCTCGGACTTCGGCAGTCACGAGCATGCCATTCCAAGGAAGGTGCGCGAGGCCACCCGCCTCGCCAAGGAACGCTCCCCGGGGCTGGTGATCGACGGAGAGTTGCAACCACGCACAGCGCTGGACTCCGAGTTTCGGGCTCGACACTTTCCGTTCGCTCAGCTGCGGCAGGACGCCAACGTACTGATCTTTCCCGATCTCCAGTCCGGCTCCCTCGCGACCCACCTGCTCCAACGACTGAGCGACGCCACCGCCGTCGGTCCGGTGATCACCGGCGCGCGCAAGCCCGTCCAGCTACTCGAGTTCGGCAGCACGGTCGAGACGGTCGTCAACCTGACTGCCATCGGAGCGCTGGAAGCGTTCGAGCAGAGTCGTTAGTCCACCCACCAACCTGGACGATCAATCGCCCAGACAGCGCGAACCGATCGCTTTGCTCCCCACCCAGGCACCGTGCACGCCTCGGGCGCGTGTTCAGGTCGAGCGCAAACGCGCTCATCGCCAACGAGGCGAGCGGGGCCGGCGTTCCCACATGGGTACCGACCACCCAGTCCACCCTCGTCCAGACGCCCACCGACACCACTTTCGACCTGGGCCTCCGCCAGGCCGTGCTCGACGAATTCGGGAGCTTCGCCCTCGACTTCTGGACACCGCTGGCGCTACCGGACAACTCGAGCGCGGATCCTGTGCTGATGTTGACCGACAACATCCATCCGAATCGGCTGGGTCACCGGGGCTCTTCAACGTCGTCGTCGCCGCGAACATCCCAGCGGTCGCTCTGGCGCCCTGGGCGGAGCCGGCAGCTCACACGCCCACAATGGCCACCGCACCGAAGGCGGCGGGCTCGCGCCCGAGCTCGATCACTCTCGCAAGAAATCGACTACCTCCCGCGCCACCCGCTCGTGCACCCGAGCTCGGTCGGTGGTCTTCGGATCGGAGCAGAGGGGGATCCCCATCACGTCGATGCCAAGCTGGCACTCACCGAGGAACCCGAAGTGTCCGGCGCCTTCGAGGCGGACGGTCGTGGCGGACGCAAGGTGCCGAGCCAGATGCAGGCCGTGCGCCTCCGCAGGAATGAAGTCGCCGGGAGCAGCGACGACCACGAGCGTCCGAGTCGTGAATCCGGCGAGCGCTTCGGGGGTGAACGCCGGCCCCATCCCCGGATCGAGCAGAACGACAGCGGAGGGATTCACTGACGTTTCTCCCCCTGATCCCGTCCCTTCCGGCGCCTCCTCCGTGTGCTCGTCGGCATAGCGGCAGCCACGATCCTCGGGGTCGGCGGTGTTGCAGTAGTTGGTGAGACGCACCAGATCGTACGGAACTCCCGCCGCGGCCAGCATGGTGAAGCCACCGGCGGAGTGCCCGATGCCATAGAGCCGCTCCGGGTCCAGATGCTGTCCAATCGGGTCAGCGCGAACCCCCTCCAGAGCGGCGGCGAGATCCGGAACGCGCTCCCAGAATCGTGCCGGCGCGACGGGGTCCACCGTCGCGAACCCGTAGACCCGCGACTCGCCGAAGTGATGCACACCCGCGACGACAAATCCCTGGGCGGCCAAGGTTTCGGTGAGCCACGCGTAGTCAGTGGCGTTACCACCAGCACCGTGGGAGAAGAGGACCAGAGGGGCTGGCCCCAACCCGCCGGCGAAGGGGGCGTCCGGAGCGACGAGGCCCGACGTGAGGAGGTACCGCTGGAGGTGTTCCTCGACGTCAGGGTCGACCGGGTACCAGACATCGACCCAGACCGGACGCTTCGGGAGATCGCGCAACCGTAGTCGGCGCAAGCCCACGTTGTAGTTCCCCCTTGCGTGCATCCCCTGGCGCTCGACCTTCGGCGCGACGTCCCGTGAGCCCGAGGCTTGCGGGTTTGCCGTGTGTTGTGCGCACGCGCACAGCGCAGCACCGGCCAGGCAGACGATGGAAGCAAGTCCTTTCACAACGACTCCACTGACGCCCACGGAACCGACCATTCCACGAGCGTGGGCGATCATGCCCCAAGAGCTCAGGCGAATCGAGAGCGAACGCCCTCGACACCTTGCCCCCTGGAGCTGGGCGCTACCAACGAGAGGAGAATCACGGCGCGCGATGAGCGCGAGACGAAGGCGCAGGGGACGCGAGAGCCGCGTCGTACCCGACCCCGACGCCCGCCTTCTGGACCACCTCGCAGTCAGACAGCGGGAAATAACGCGGTACCCGCTCTCGAAGCCAATCGTCGAAATCCATCCCGTCCGCCCGCGCACTGCGACGCCAGGTAGTCATGGTGTAGCCCGAGATCTCTTGTACGCGCCCACTCCGATCTCGGCAGCTCACCCGCCACCCACCGTCACCACCCGCGTCGGTCGCGGTACTCGCCGAGGCGGCAGGCACGCCAAAGACCACCGCTTCCCGTTCGCCGATACGTGGGCTGCGCGTACTCTCCTCGCTGCGCCCCGACGGTAGACTTCCACCCTGACTCTTGGCCGTCGCTGGCTCCGTGATGGCGGGGTCACCGCTCGCCTCCGTAGCGGCGGACCGGGATGAAGACGCGACCCAGACCACTCCTGCCCCAACGATGAGAGTGGTCAGAAACGCGAGGACGAGCCACGGGCGCGTCGGGACTGGGTCCCCCGGCCCGCGTCCCTGGGGAGCCCTCGAGCTCACCGTTCCCGCGCCCCCGGGCTCCGCCGCCGTCGCCTTGCCCCGCTCCGTCATGACCTGGAATCACTACCTTGTCGGCTGGTAGCGCGCAAAGTGGGCGCCCGCGACACATGAGGTGGGCCCCAAAGCGACGAGCCACCAGGGATGATCTGGTGGCTCGTCAGCGTGCGTGACACTTGTCCGGGGAGCTCGATCAGAAGACTTCCGCGTCGTCCACGTAGACGTCCACACCGGCCGCCGGTCCATCCACGTAGAGGTTCAGACCCTGGAGATCGCCGCAAGTGGGTACGGAGAAGGTCCCGGTAAGCTCCACCCAAGAGCTGGAGCTCGCCGTACCCGACCCGACCCCGGTGTAGTTGGTCGTGGTACCGCAGGTGCTCTGCAGCACCAGGGAGACCGGCTCCGACCCCGCGCTCACCCGAGCGTAGACGCGAGCCGCGTACTGCTGACCGCCGTTGACCTTGCCCATGAGGCTCTGCACCGGTCCCTGCCAGGTATTGGTTCGTCCGCTCAGCCTGCCCGCCGCGGCACCGCTGCGTTTTGTCGCAGTGTCAGCGGACAGCGTGCCGCCCCAGTTGGTCCACCCGGTGATGCCGCTCTCGAAGCCGGGGTTGACGAGCACGTTGCTCCCGCCAGTACAGTTATTCGCCGTGCCGCCCAGACCAGAAGGTGCTGCCGAACCCGACGGAACAATCGCGATCTTGTCGATCCCAAGCCCATCCTCGCGGTTGGCGATCTCGATCGTGCTGGCACCGGAGAGCGAGACGGTCGCTGTGCCCGCGACCCAGCCCCAGTCGGTGGTCGTGGCGCTGGTGTTGTTCATCAGGACCCAGGAGCCGCCGTTGACACGGTAGAACCACGAGTCGTTGGTGGCGTCGCCGTCGGTGTCCACCCGGAAGTAGATGGTGTAGGTGCCGGCGTCGGCGTTGAAGTCGTACGTCGCATAGTCGACGCTGGCGCCGTCCGGAGACGACGCGGTGGTGTTGCCGACGCTCATCAGGTGTCCGTCGCCGGAGTAGCCGGCCTTGCTCGTCGAGGTCGAGGCGTAGGCACCCGAGGCGGTGTCCGTGCACTCTGCTTCGAGGTACACGGAGCTTCCGCTGCTGGGACTGCTCACACCACCGGGAGGACCACCGGTCGCGTTGGTCGCGGTCAACAGCCCAACGTGATACGGCAGAAGCTCGTATGCCCCACCGCTCGCGGGATCCCGACCCTGGTAGAGGAACTGCATGTTGTCGGGATCGAGGATACTGTGGTGGTCGTTCTGGTAGCGGATCATCTCCCCGTGACTGATGTCATTGGTCCAGCGACCGCCGGGGAAGCTCACGTTGTTGTAGCCGGCAAACGGCGCGCTCTCGCTGGTCTTGAACTCCGTCCAGGGACCGGCCAGGTTGGTCGCTTCCCAGGCAGAGAACCACCTACCGTTCGACCCCATCCCCTCCGCCACGGTCAGGTAGGTGTTGGTGTCCTTGATCTTATAGTGCGAGCTCCCCTCGAACAGAACGCTGGTCGGGTAGGTTAGCTCCACCTCTATGTTGCCCCACCCGTGCGGGAAGTTCCCGATAGTGGTCTGGGTGCGATAGAGCTTGCCATCGTCTCCCGTGAAGAACAGGTGACAGTTGGTATCATCACAGATGACGTAGTAGTCGATCGGCAAGCTTGGCATCCCCGACGGCGTGGTCGTGAACATGTTGGCCGGGGCCGTCAGGTTCCAAGGTTCGTCGATGTTGTCCACCGTGGAGAACCGCGGCTGCTGTGACTGGTAGATGAGGTACCACTTGTTGTGAGGCGGGAAGAAGAACACCTGTGGAGCACAGTTGTAGCCACTGAATCCCGAGAGCTGGTTGATCTCGTACTGAGGAGCGTTGGCGGCCTGCGACCAGTCCGTGAAGTTGAAGTAGACCATCTGCCAAGTGGACTGGGTGTTGTAGACAGTCGCGTAGACGTGATACTTGCCGCCGGAATACGCGATGGTCGGGTCCTTGACCGCGGCATAGTTCGAGTTCTGCGGCGAAACCAGGATCCCGCTCGAGGTCCAGCTCAGGTTAGTGGGGATGGGGTTGTTGGTTCCGCCGCTTCCCACCTCACTGAGAGTGAACTGCTGATTGGCGGCGTTGTAGTTGGTCCACTGGACGATGTTGGTACCGTCGGCGGTCCCCCAGTTGTACACGTCCGTGGCCTTGCCGCTGCCCTTGTTGACCAGGTTGACCACGCCGTTCGACTCATTGAGGGCCCACAGTTGATTGTTGCCACCCCAGCAATCGTATTGGATGACATTGTCGCCGTTCGCCGTACCCGCCCCGGAGATCTCCACGCACTTGTTGCTGTTCACGTTGCGGAGCTCGTAGTAGCCACCACCGGCGTCCACGAACTGGAACTGCTGCGCCGTAGCGCTGTTGCAGGTCCAGATCCGCACGTTGGCGCCGTTGGCGGTGCTGCCGTCCTGGATGTCCATACACTTGCCACTATTCACGCCAACCAGGTTGTAGATCGCCGTGGTGGACAGGGCGGCGTGGAGGGTGCCGACGTAGTCACCGTCTTCGGGCGCGCCGCTGCAGCCTAGGGGGAGCAAGCCAAGCAGGGCGAGGGGATACCAGGCAGTGGACATAGCAGTACGCATCGGTCAGCCTCCGAAATGACGGGTCTGGGCGTGGCCGGGAGACTGGGTGGGTCATCCCGCGACGCCGGGGGTGACGATTAGGTTTGCAATCGGCGTGCCGAAGCTGTCCGTCGCCGGCTTCGCTGCTGGCCCCCCCTCACGAAAGCAGCAACATCACGCTACGGGAGGATTGGGATTTTCTGTTCAGAACCTGGATCGACGGGCAACCTTGTCCCGGTTTGGGGCAGAATTCTCATACCGAGCTGCGCGAGTCGCGCATCGCGCAGCGCCAAGTTGTGCAGGCACCCTGTCGGTTGCTCTTCTTGTGCAAGCGCTCGCGGTCGCGCACTGCAGTCCCGAAGCCACCACTCTTCGTGTCGACCGCGCAACCTGCTGGAAGCACGACGGTAGCCCACCGGCAATCGGAACTGGGGACGATTGCTGAGTGAGACGCGCAGCCACCTGCGTACCGTTACGAACCGACCACGGCACGGTCACCTGTGGCGAGGTCGAGTGCTGGCCCGATGGCACTGCCAGGCGCTGCACACCTGCCTCCCATTGCCGTCTGATGACCCGCGCCGGGGTGCTGATCCCGCGCAGCGAGCCGGAGGAGCCACGACATCCTCGGGTTACCCCCGTCGAGTTCTACGACACGGGACAGGTGGCCCGCGTCGCCCTCGCGCAGCCCATCGAGGTGACCACGTCGCTGGGCCCCCTGCCGGCGGAGCTGGTGCTGTTTCACCCAGACGGGCAGCTCAAGCGAGTGTTTCCGGCCAACGGCAAGGTGCACTCGATGTGGACGGTAGAGGACGAGGCGGAGTTCGTGCCCCGTCTCACGCTGAACACCCCCGCCGGCGAAGTGACAGCGAGGTTCATCTCCATCGCCTTCCATCAGCACGGTGCGCTGCGCAGCCTGACCCTTTGGCCCGGCGAGCAGGTGACCCTCGCCACACCGCTCGGACCGCTCTCCGTCCGCCAGGGCTGCTCGTTCGACGCCAGCGGGCTCCTGCAGTCGGTCGAGCCGGCACGGCCAGTACGGGTGAACACTCCACTCGGGCCACTCCACGCGTTCGATCCGGGTGCGGTCGGCCTCAACGCGGACGCCAACTCTCTCCAGTTCGGTCCTGACGGGCGAGTGAGCGCTTTGACCACCGAACGGGATGCGGTGATGGCCACGCTGGCCGACGGCACATCGCGCCGCTTCGCGCCATCGCTCGCCCCCAACGACTGCAGCGACGCCTGCACCACCGGCGCGCCGCTCCAGCTCCGCTTCGTTGGGGAACTGGTGAAGCTCCGCCTTGGCGCCGTCCGCGAGGAGTTCCCGCTGTCTTGCCTCTCGGTGGCCCGTCCCGCCGACGGACGCTTCCACCTGCCGTGGGTCGGATGAGCGTTCGAGCAGCCACCGATGATGATGTCCCCCGACTGGTCGAGCTCCTGGGACAGCTCTTCGCCATCGAGAGCGATTTCACACCGAATCGCGAGCGACAGAAACGCGGTCTGACGCAACTCCTGGCGAGCGACGCTGTCGTCCTCGTGGCGGAGGCCGACTCACAGGTCGTGGGCATGGTCACGGTCCAGTTCGTCGTCAGCACTGCCGAAGGTACCCGGTCGGCCTGGCTCGAAGACATGGTGGTGGACGAGGAGTGGCGAGGGCGTGGCCTGGGGTCCAGTCTGCTGGAGGCTGCGTGCCAGCAGGCCGTGGCACGAGGGTGCACTCGGGTTCAGCTCGTGGCCGACGACGACAACGCCCCCGCGCTCGCCTTCTACAGCGCTCACGGCTGGGTAGCGACGCGACTGCGCGCATGGCGACGCCGGCTCGGCGAATAGGCCATACTTCGCCAAGCTGGTGCAGCAGCTCCCAAGTTCGTTCCGGGTTTTCGCGGGCCCGACACTGGGGTGGAGGGCCGGAGCAAACCCGGAGACGCACCCGTCCGAACTGGGCACCCGATCACATTTGGTACGACAACTCGGAACGAACTTCCGCGTTGTCGTACTGCCCAAGGCTCGCCTGAGTCGAACGCCTCCTCGGACTCAATCTGTTCGCGGGCTCATCATCTACTGCCCTATCGGTTCAGCTCGATCGAAGATGGGATGGCTGCTCCACCCCCGGGTGCCGCCTGCTGTCGTCTCAGCGAGCGACACTCCGTCGCCTCGGAGAGCCGCGCCAGGCCGAGCGCTCGTGAGCCACCGCGGTTCAGGTCGGGATGTCGAGCTCCTTTGCCAGTTCGGTTTCTAAACGGCGGGGGGTCGGCTAGTCTGTTGGTAGCGAGATGTTCTGGCAGCGCCAAAAGACGCCTCCCCGTGAGTCGTTGGCCCCCCCGAGCCAGCGGGACACCTTCGTCTTCTCACGCTATTCGCTCCTCACCGAAGACGTCGAGGTCCAGCTGGCAGAGGGGGAAACGACGCTCGGGCGTAGCCTCGAATGCTCGGTGGTGGTCGACAGCCCGATGGTGTCGCGACGCCATGCGGTGCTCCTCATCGCCGGCAGCCGAGTCGTCTTGCGCGATGCCGACAGCAGCAACGGGGTCATCGTCAACGGGCAGCGAATTCATCGGGAGGCTCGACTGAGGCCGGGGGATTCCTTCGCCATTGGCGACAGCGTGTTCGAGCTCATCGCCAGTTCCGGTACCGCACGAGGACGGACCTCCACCGAACCGCCTCCTCGCATCACGAAACCCGGGCGGCCGAGCGTACCACCCACTCAGGCCACCCAGAGGGGGTCGGCCCTCGAGCTTCTCGGCGTGATCGCCGAGAAGGCCCTCGCGCTTCATCGACACGAAGAGGCCGTGCGGCTGCTGGGTGGGCACATCCAGGCAGTCCACCGCGGAGTCGTTCAGGGAGAGGCTGTCGACGGGCACGTGGTGCAGCTCGCCGTCACCTTCTCCATCCACATCGCGGCTTCCGCGAACGACAGCTCCTGGGCGGAGCTGGCGTTCGAGATGCTGAGTCAGTGCAAAGTAGTTCCCTCCGCCGACACCGTGGACCTGCTCTATCCGATGGCGGCCGAGCTCCTGCTTTGCTACCCGCTGCTGAAACGATACTGCCAGCTCATGAAGCAGCAGCGGGACCACCTCAGTCCACCCGACCAGTTCGCCCTCAAACGGCTCGAGGGGCTCGAGCGCTTGGTAGCGCTGAAAATGCCCTGAGCGGGCCACGCGAACGCTCGCCCTCGCTCGCTCCCGAATCATGGACACGCTCTGGCGAGCATTGATGACCGCGGGCGTGGTAGTCCTGCGGTTGGCGGCCCCTCATGCTGGTCGGTCGCAGAGAGAATGTGAGTAACATCCCTGGCGCAGATCAACGGGCGAAGTAGGAGCAGGACGAAATGGGACAGCAGGGGAGAAAGACCAGAAAGCGAAGACCGGCTCGCGCGCGAACCACGAGCTCCGACGAAACCGGCAGTCGCGGTCTCTGGATCGCCGCGCTGGTCGCGCTGCTGGTCGGCCTAGTAGTGAGCGGTGAGCTCGTCCGCCTGCACTTTGCCGCCGCGTCCGATCCTGCGTACCGGAGCTACTGCGCAGTCAACGAGACCGTGTCGTGCGACGTCGTGACGCGGTCGGCCTACGCTGCCTTTCTGGGGGTTCCCCTCGCCAGCTGGGGTGTGTTCGGCTATGCGCTCATGGTAGCTGTGACGGGGCTCGGGCTCCGCTGGCGCTCTCGGGCACCCGCCGCACTGCTCGCCATCCTCACCGGATTCTCCCTGGGCGTCGCGCTGGTGCTCGCGGGCATCTCCCACTTCCTGATCCACGCGTGGTGCCTGCTCTGCATCGGCACCTACGTGGTCAACGTGGCGGCGGCGGCACTCTCCTTCATGCTCCTGCGCCAGGCGGGCGTCGGGCAAGCCTTTCGTGACTTGCGCGACTTGACTGCCGCGCGTCGGGGACCCGCGGTCGCCACGGTTGGCGGCGTCGGTGCGATTGCCCTCGCGCTCATTCTCTGGCACCCCCGCATTTCCGCAGCGGCTGCGGTACTCTCCCCCGTCGCTCCCGACCCGTCTTCTTCGGCGACGGCCTCCGGAGACGGGATCCCACCTATTCCGCCAGGTGCGCGCATCATGCATGGCGTCACGAGCGAAGGTCTACCGTGGATTGGAGCCGCAGACCCCGTCGTGACCATCACGGAGTTCTCCGACTACGAATGCAAGCACTGCCAGCTCGCGTTTCGGGGCCTGCACGAACTCCTCGAGCTGAACCCCGATCGACTGCGCATCGTGGTTCGCCACTTCCCGCTCGACCAATCGTGCAATCCGTCGATCAGTCGGCCCATGCACCGTAGCTCCTGCCTCTACGCGAAGCTTGCGAACTGCGCTGGTCGGCAGCAGCGCTTCTGGGAGGCGCACGAGTATCTCTTCGAGCACAGCGCCACAGCCGTAGACCCCGGGACCTTCGCCGCCGCACTGGAGCTGAACTCTGACGAGCTGCGCACCTGCCTCCAGGAAATCGAACCAGTGCTCCGACGCGACGTCGACGCGGGAATCGCACTGGACCTGCACGGAACACCGGCGTTCGTGGTGGACGGGAAGACCTACGTGCAGGGCATCCCGCCTTCGGTAGCCCAGCAACTCCGTCGCCCGTGACGCCCCTGGCGGGACCTGAGTCGGGCGGACAGCTTATCCTGACCCTGCCGCTAGCTGGACCAAATCGTCATCGGCGAGCGTGTAGCTGTAGACCCGAAAATCATCGAGCTGGCCCGCGAAGAGCGGGTCGGGAAACTGACTCCGCCCGATGTAGTTCGACACAGGTCCGAAGTCCGCCGGTCGCGTCGTCACCTCGGATGATTGCGCTGCCAGCGTTCCATCCAAATAGAGGCGGGCGCCAGTGGCATCCAGCAACAGCGCCACGTGCACCCACTCGCCCGTTGGCAGCTCCGGACTGTCCAGGATCTCCTCTCCCGCGCCACCATTGATGGCGAAGCGCAACACACCCGTGTCCGTCGCCGGAGTCAGGAAGAGGTACTCGGTCTCGCCATTGCCAAAGTCGAAGATGCGCTGCCAGGCATCACCCCCATTCCAGAACACCCACGCAGCCACCGTGAGCTCGTGCAGATTCGCAAAATCCGGTGGCAGCTGCACGAAGGATCCCGACCCATCGAGCACGATCGAGTCGTTGCCGACGGGACCGGGTCCGTAGGACACCGCACCGTACGGAGCGCCGTGATTCTTGTTGACCGTGCCATCCTGACAGTCACCATCCAGCCCCAGATGAAGCACGAGCGATGGCTCGAGGGTGGGCGCCCCGACTGCCTCTCCCGAGTACTCGGAACGATTCAGAGAACCATCGACAGCCCTCACCACGTAGTAGTAGGGGCCCCCGGTCGCCGCCGTACTGTCGACGAAGGCGGTCGTGCTCACGTCGCGAGCAACCGTGTCGTAGGGCCCCCCCGGGGCGATCCCCCGCAGGACCGTGTAGGTGGCCACGTCGGCCTCCGGAGCGGGATTCCACACGAGGCCGACCGAAGCGGGGTTGGAGAAGGCGACAAGACCCGTCGGTGGGCTCGGCGGCTCGAACTCCAGCGGAGCCTCCACGGGGAGCAAACGCCACTGCTGACTCGGTCTCCCCAGGTTCTCCCACTGGTAGACATCCGCCCCGGGAGCCAGTGAGTCGTCGGCCACCCCGAGGCACTTCGCGCTGTGTCGGTTGCACACGTAGAACCAGCCGTCGCCAGCGTACTCGAGGTACCAGTGCTGGTTGAGGTTGCCCACGTCAGGCCACTGAATCACCGCTGCCCCGTCATCCAACGAGAAGTCCAGCACGTCTGGCACTTTGCCGCTGTGCGCCGCCGCCAACCTGAAATAGCTGAAGTCCTGCCCAGTCCTGGGGTCGAGGGGCGCTACTTCCCATCGCTGATGAGCCGCTCCAGCAGGATCCCCTTGCTGGATGTTGGCGCCATCTTCCAGCGCGCCGTCTGCCACCTCCAGGACCATTCCGCTGTTGCGATTGACGAGGACGTAGGTCCCGTCGATCGGGGGTTGGACGTCGTCGCCCCAGGTGATGTTGACGACGCGCTCGGCGTTGGGTTGGTCCTCCCAGTATCCCGTCCCCCCCGGGATCTCCAGGACGTACTCGCGCTGGGGCCCGTGACCATCGTAGAAGACAGCGCGATCCGTGGAGACGAAACGGTAGGTGGTCGTGACGGCTTGCCGCTCCGACGCTCCTCCGAATGCCTGAACTTTGCCATCCGGTCCACGGTAGACCGCCGCGGCCGTCCAGTTGGGTCGGTGCTCGGCGTAGCCAAGTCGCACCCCGTCGCTCGTCTTCACGAACTCGCCCCGGGCGCGCTCCGCAGTCCCCCACCAAATGCCGGTCTCGACGCCGTACTCGACGCCAATGATCGCCTCCACGACGTTGTGCAACTCGTCGTTCACCGCCCGGTCGCCGTTGGCGACGACGCTCTGGAAGAAGGCGGCGTAGCTGTCGAAGCTGCCGTTGAGCTGGTGCGTGTTGCCTTCGTCCAAGCGGTCCTGCAGCGCGTCGTACCAGACGCTGGCCTGGTCGGCGCTCAGCGTGTTGCCACCCGTCAGGCGAATGGAGGCGAAACGCGGCCGTTGTCGCAGGTCCCCGGCCACGTCGTAGAAGGTCTGGATTGTGCCCTGCTTCGTGTCGTAGTCGGGCTCGTTCAACGGAGCAGCCGCAAGCACGGTCCGACCCCGCGCCTCGCAATGCCGGGCAGTCAAGTCGATGAGGTCAGCAAGCCGCGACGGGATGACGGCGCCGCTCGCGTCGGTGAACCAGGGGTCGATGGTCGGTGGATCGGCGTTGAGGACCACGGCAGCGTGGGGACCCACGAGATCGACGTAGTCCAGCCGCTGCGCGAGCAAGTCAGCCTGGGCCGTCTGCAGCTCACCGTTGACGAGCGCCGCGGTGGGAGTGAACGACACGCGCACGATGTCGACTTGCTCGGCGCCCATGAAAGCCACACCGCGGCGGATGTTCGTTTCGCTGACCCAGGCAGTGTCCAGACCCCACAGGGGGATGGCCTTGGGAATTCCCGTGTCGGAGACACCGTAGACTACCGTCCGATCAGTCCTCCGCTGCGCCTCGAAACTGGTGCTGGCGGCATCCGTAGGGAAGCTGCCCGCGCTGCCACCCGTCATCGGTCCCCCGCCGGCAGCCGTAGCGCCGCCAGTGGTGGCTCCCGCAGCGCCCCCCGCGCCACCCAGCAGGGGCGAAGTACCTCCGGTGGTCAGCACGCCACCGCCAGGCGGGCCACCACCCGTGGTCGACACTCCACCCGTGACGGGGGCCGCGCCCCCCGTTGTCCCCACTCCGCCGCTTGGGGGTGTCGCCCCACCCGAGGCCGCCCCCGTCGCGCCACCTCCGGTCGCGCTGCCAGTACCTCCGGTGAGCTCGGCTCCCCCCGCTGCTGAGCCCGCGTCAGAGTCGGTGCCGCTGCACGCGAGGGCGCCCAGCGCGAAGAACAACCCAAGTCGGTGCCCGACGGCTAGCTTCATGGTAGACACCCGGATGAGCGGCTCGGCATGTCGCCAGTCTACCTCGAACCTCCGGCTCGGCGCGTGCAACAAGCACCCGCCCCCCACCGCGTCCGCTCCACTGGGCCTCAGGGGCCGTCCACGACGACCACGTCGAAGTTGAGTTCGGCACCTCCAAGGGACGCCGTGACTGTCGCCTCCCCGACCGCGACGGCACTCAGCCAGATGCTGCCGTTGCGAAACTCTGCCTCGACGGCGTGTCCCGTGACTTGAAGCGTGAGGCCTCTCATTTCGCCGCGAACCCGCTCACCCGACTCGGTGATGGCGGACAGGTCTAGGGGGCGATTGCCGTCCAGACTGAGGGCGAGCGGTTGACTCGTGTCCCAAGTGGGATCGAGGGCAGCAATGTCCGCAGGGTTCACCGCCACCACCTCCACGTAGGCGTCGAACTCGTCGTGGCGAACGACCACGGGCAACGATCCGAGTTCCAGTTCTCCATTTTCGACCGTCACGTCGAACCTCCCGGGTCGCTGAACGGTCAGAGGAGGTATCCCACGAACAACGTCGGCACCGCAGGGTTCCCGGCTCCGGCAGATCGTATCGATCCTAGCGATGTCTGCTCCGGAGTAGACCACCACTCGCCCGTTGGTGGGGGTGAGCATCGAGCCACGGGTCGACCAGACCCGAAGTTCGCAGACGTCGACGGCGCAGGCCTCGTAGTAGAAGCGCGTCATGTCAGCATCGGAAGAACGGAACGCGATGCTCCGCTTCCCCGTCTCCCTCGGGGTCAACGAGAGCAACACGCCCTCGCCCGCGTTCAGGTCCTCCCACTCGTCGTCCAGAACCTCTATGTCCGCAGCTCCGTTCGAGTCGTACCGGAAGTCTTGTGGTCGAGAGCCCTCACCGAGAGTGCGCGCGGTCACTGCCAGCTCGATACGCAGACCCACCCCGAGTGTGGGCTTGGTCGCCCAACGGTGCGATTCGACATCCCAGGTCCTGAGCTCTTTGTCGACCGCCTCGTCAATGACATCGCCCACACCACGCCAGAACTCGCGATCCTCCTCGTTCAGACACGCCGTCGTGCCGACCAGACACGAGAGTACCAGCCACCCAGCCCGAACCTTTCCCAACGCCATGCGGAACCACCTAAGAGCAAGCGTCGCTTGCGATGATTGCCAATGTGAAATGGTGCCCAGTTGAGCTGGACGGCCTTCTCGGAGTCCCTACCGTCACCCAGAACAGAGCGCCAGCAACGAAGATGTCGTACCTGGTCGGCGCGTTTTGCAAGATCCGGTCCAGACTCCACCTTCCCCATATCAACCGCTCCCGTTCGGGCACACCGTGATCTCCATGCCGCGGTATTCTCTGCCGACGCGCCGCGCCCAACACTCGGCGGGGCCGGGCCAGCCCCCCAAGAACTACAAACAGGTTGTTTGTTGTTCCAAAATCGACGACCCAGAACACCGACAGGGCAGCAGCGCCAGCGGGAAGCACCTGTCTCCGGGTGCCTCGCCCCTGCTGGGCGCCCGGAGACAGGTGTTGTCCGCGTCGGGCAAAGTGATCGGTGCTCTAGCCCTCGAGGGAAAACAGTTGCACGTTGGCCACCCACACCTGCTCAACAGGCGTCGAGCTGGCGGCGAGAGCTCGTAGCTGAGCCACGTGATCACGCTGCAGTTGCCGCAGACGCTCCGCGTCGTCGCGGCTGACCCCGAAGAGGCTGAACGCGAAGTACCCGGGCCTGCCCTCCACCAGACGCCCATGGGCTGCGTTCGTGCACCACGCCGCGAGCTGGCGATTCGCCTCACGGTCCTGGCGCAGATCCACCGATGGTTCGGTCGCCGCAGTCCAGCGACCGTGACGCGCAACGATCTGCCCGGAGGCGGCCAGCTGCTCGATCGCCGCCTGTTCCTGCTCAGCGCTGATGCCGGTGCGCTGGGCGATCCATCCCGGGGCGTGACGGGGCAGCGCCTGGTAGTCGACGAGCTCGAGGGCGCGCAGGACCGCGTGGGACCAGGGCGCGTCCCGCGCGGCACGCCTCGCCGACTCCAGTGACCGCCACGAGGCCGTCACCTCGGGCAGCAGGAGCGGGTCCACGAAGGCCGCCACGAAATCCGGGAGCCGCAGGGTGGTCGCGTGCACGAGGCGCAGAAAGTCCGGGAGCCGCGGCTCGGCCTCACCCTTGAGCCAGCGCGACACGGCAAAGCGACTGCGACCCGTCGCGGCAACGATGTCCTGGATCCGTTGTCGTCCCTTCAGCTCTGCAAGAAGCCGCACGACGCCATCCCGCGTCTCGAGGTCCGCCTCCGCTAGCCATCCTGGAGTCCGATGCAGGAAGGTGACCAGCGCGGCACGGGGATCGATCCCCATGCGCCGCGCCACCTGAAAAGCAACAGCCGCAGTGGGGAAGCCACCACCAGCCTCCCAGGTGTAGACCACGTTGCTTTTGCGCCCGAGTCGCCGACTCAGCCAGCGCTGGCTGCGGCTCCCACGGAGCGCGCGGACCAGCTGCGAAGCCGCTGCTTCGAAGTCCATGTCTATGAGAATCGCACATTCTTGAGCGGATCTCCCCCACATTATGTGCGATACACAGATAGCCCTGGGGACCGACTCGTGGGAGGCTCCAGCCATGACGAACCGCTGGCTAACGTTACTGGCTCTCTTGTGGCTCCCCGCCGGCTGCCTTGGTGGTCAGTCAACGGGGGAGTTGGACGACGGCCCCGGAGACGAACAGGACCGCTGCGACCAGACGCGAATGCCGCTCGCCCCCGACGAGAGGTCGCCGCTCGGGTTCTCTGCGTCTGACGTGCTCGGCTTCGTCCTCGGTAGCCACCAGCGGGAGCTGACCTGGCTGCCCACCTCACCGGGAATGGCTGCGAGTCCAGCACCCAGCACCACCACGGTGACCATCGAGATCAATGGGACCGCAGGCGAGATCGAGTACGTGAACGCCGAACCGCGGGAGGAGGATGCCGCGATGGACGAGGCCGGGGACGAGTCTTGCTCGGACTGGGTGCAGATCCCGGTCGTTGTGTCCCTGCGCACGGTCGACGGCGGCCTGGACGAGGCATTCGAAACCCACCTGGTCGCTTGGGACGCCGAGGGTGCCGAGTTCGATCATGTGATCCCCGCCGATCGGATCGGCGGCTCGATCTCCGTCACGCTCGAAGGCAAACCGCGAGCGACGCTCACCCAGCTGCATCTCGAGGGGATGTTCCGGAAGGGCGTGGTCTTCGGCGCCGCCTCCGGTAGCGTCGAGGCACCAGGCGATACCGGAGCAAGCACGATCAGCTACGACGTGGGCGGTGATCTCGCTCAGTGGGGGAGTCACTATCCGGAGTAGCGCTGAGGAATGTCGCAACCTCCTGACGCGGCCCGCCCTCGTTCACGCGCTCTCGGAGCCAGGACCGCGAGCCGTCGCGAGCGCCCGCGCACGGCGTCTCGAAGTCGCCTCCCGCGAGGCCGAGGGGAACCGTCAGAAGCTGACTGGCGAAGAGCGGGACGATATCCCCCAGTGACTTGGGAACTATCCAGCGCCAATGGACCAGCCGCGCCTCCACAGGATGTCTTCTCGGTCACCATACCCTGGTCGATCTCGAACGCCGATGAAATCCGATCCCTCGCGGCTGCAGTAGCCTTGCAAAATGTCGATGACGAGGGGGGGACAACTCGGTCCCTGTAGGCGCCGCTTCCGGCCGTCTAGAATGTCGCCATGTGGAAAGGACTGGGCACCTTCGCAACGATCTTCGCGACCTCGACGATGCTCTGCTCGTGTGGGGATGACGCCACGGACTCGACCAACCCGGGGACGGGTGGGGTAGTCGGCTCCGGCGGATCAGAAGCAGTCACCGGTGGCGACGCCACCGGTGGCGTCGATGCATCTCTCGGGGGACAGCTCCCCACCGGTGGGGCGGCGCCGACAGGCGGCGTTGCACCCACCGGCGGTGCCACACCCACCGGCGGTGCCGACGGAGGGGGGGGAAGCACGCCCACCGGTGGCGTCGCGCCCACCGGCGGTGCCACGCCCACCGGCGGTGCCGACACGACCGGGGGAGTTGCCAGCGGCACCGGAGGGAGCAGCAACGTCTCCCCGGGCTGCGGTTCCAGCACCACCACCTCTCCCTGTGCCACGAGCGGGAGCACTTGCAGCCTCGACGTGAGCGGCACCCAGCGCAGTTACTATGTACAACTGCCCGACAACTACGACCCGTCGACGCCGTACCCGGTCATCTTCCAATTTCACCCCTGGGGAGGGTCCGCGGAAGGGTCGCTGACCATGTACCAGCTCCGCTCGAAGATACCCGATGCGATCTACGTCTCGCCGCAGGGGCTGGATGCCGGCGGCTCCGGCCCCGGGTGGGCAAACACCAACGGCGTGGACATCGCGTTCACGGAAGCGATGGTCGCGGACGTCCAGGCCAAGTACTGCGTCGACAACACCCGCATCTTCTCCACCGGATTCAGCTACGGAGGCATGATGTCCTTCGCGATCGCCTGCGAGCTGAGTGATGTGTTCCGTGCCATCGCGCCGATGGCCGGCTCGCTCTACAGCGCGTTCAACTGCTCTGGCACCGGCCCCGCCATCGCGATGTGGGGGTCACACGGCACATCCGACAACGTGGTCCCACTCGAGGATGGGCGCGCAGCACTCGAGAAGGTGTTGCAGCAAAGCCACTGCGGCACCGAGACCACCCCCGTGGAGCCAAGTCCCTGCGTGCAGTACCAGGGTTGCGACCCCGGCTACGAAGTGACCTGGTGCGAATGGGATGGACAGCACGGCATCCCTTCCTTCGGTAGCGAGGCGATCGCAGAATTCTTCTCACAGTTCTGAGGGATGAACCACGACTGGCAGCGGTCGTGGGCGGCACCTACCGCCGCCAGATGTCCACGCCTGTGGGCGCCATCCGCACCACGCTACACCCCGGTTCGGTTCTGTCTCGCCAAGCCGAGACAAGACACGAAGCCCCGCGGACAGATTCAGGCCGAGTAGGAAACGTGCGAGACGCTCAACACAAGTAGAACTCTGGGCCTACGGGAATCTTCACTCGGATTGAGCCGCAGGTCGCGTGGTGACCGAGAACCAGGACTCGGCGGATGACTGTCTGGCCCGCCGCCGCGAGGAGAACGACCCAAGGCTTTCTACCGCCTAGTCGCAACGGGCGGTCATCCAGCTCTGATTCTCATTCCCGGCACTCTGCGCGGTGGCGCCTTGTACACCCAAACGATGCACTTCGCGCCCGTCTGGTCCCACGGTTGCGAAGTGCACCTCGCCGCCCAGCGAAGCAAGGGGAAGCTGCCGAGTCCGCTCGCTGGTTCGACTACTGCAGCCGCTGTGCAACAAGCTCGTTCAGGTACTCTTCCACGTTGGTGTAGCCGTCGCCGTCGTCGTCGCCCGTCGCGTCCTCCGGATCGCCGGCGTCCAGCCCACGCGCCTGCTCCCAGTCATCGGCCATGCCATCGCGATCGATGTCGGTGGGTGCCAGCCGGTTTCCGGTCGCCAGGGGGTCGTCAAACCTCCCAAGTTGACCGGTACCACTGCGGATCTCGTCAACAACCCGCTCGTTCATCGCATCGTGCGGTAGCGCCCCTGCATACTGGAGCACGAGCTCAACCGCCTCGTTGGCGGGCTGAGCGGTGACCGGATTCGTGATCGGGGGAGCGTCGAGCAACTCCACTTCCCGGTCGACGCTGAGCACGCTCCCACCCGCGAAGACATTGTCACGCGCATAGACGCTCGCCCCCGTGGGCAGCGCAAACTGGCTACCACCGTCCGGCGAGTCGGGTCCCCGTAGCAGCGTGTTCCCCACCAGACTGAAGCTGATCTGGTCACCTCCGCTGGCAGGTGTGTTCGTGTACAGACCCACGCTGAACCCGCAATTGTAGGTGACGTTGTTGACGAACTCCGCCAGCACGGGCTCGCTCACCTGGTCGTCCCAGTGCATATGTGGCAGACAGCGCCCGCCGTGGTGAGCGGCCAGGTTGTGGTGATAGCTGATTCGCGATGTCGGACTGTACGCGAGCAGCGTGCCATAGTTCTGCCCGGCTGGATTGCTATTGCTCACGGTGGACCACTGGATGGTGACATCGCTGGTGTGCGTCAGGTCCAGCGTTTCATCGGTCGCACCGGAGAAGTCGCAGTGGTCAATCACCAGGTGATGGGCCGTGTGGAAGGACACGTTGTCAGCGTTGTCGCTGCCACGAAACCGGAGAAATCGGAACACGGCATCGTGAAAGTTGTTCCGGTAGTTCTGCAGCGCGTAGCCCGTGAACGTGATGCCACCGGGCGATGTCTGACCCGCAACTGTAACGTAGGAGTTCGCCTCCGAGAGGTCGGCGACATAGGGCGCGTCGATGACTCCCGAGACAGCGAAGACGATGATGCGCGGCTCTTGCGCCATGATGGCCTCGTGGAAGGACCCAGGACCATCCCAGTTCAGCGTCGTGACCACATAGATCTTCCCCGCTCGCCCCCCACCCGTGTCGGTGCCGAAACCCTCGGCTCCCGGAAACGCCGCCAGTCCCTGCTCCCTTCCGCGGGGAAACACCGAGCCGGCTGCGCCGGCAACTCCAGCCGCCACACCACCACCACCCTCTCCAGGACCGGCGCCGGCGCTGGTCCCCGCGACGCAACCTGGACCCACGCAGACCAGAGTCAGTGAGACTGCGCCAATGAACCACCAGGGGTAACGGGGCAGCGACTGCAGCCAGCGGCCACCACTCCGGCAGGTCATTCCCCGCACCCAGCGGAGTGCTTGTAGAACCACACGTTCTGGCCGCTACCGTTGACGAGGATGAACGCGTTGACGCGCGGAATGTAGCGAAACCGCCCGTACGTGCCACGCGTACTGGGATCGCCCGGACCACCCGTCGCTCGGCTTCGCGTCCAATGGCGACTGTCGAGATCCAGGATCCAGGGGGCCCCACCCACCCAGGCCACGATGTCATCGGTCGCCGTGTCGTAGTCTGCCCCTGGAGCTGGCGCCGCAATGACCTCACCACCGCCCGTACTGATCAGCTGATCCGCCCTCTCCCCCACCTGCGCTTCGTTGGTGAAGTCGGCGCCACCCGTCATCACCCACTCATCTGTGACGTGCGCATCCGACTGGATGTCATAGACGAGCAACAGATCGTCACCCAGGAACCAAAGCAGGTCTCGCTTGGTATCCACCAGCCCCCGCTGGTACCCCCAGGCCTCGTACCGCGGCCAAAACGGTGCACTTCCGTAGTCAGCGAGCTCGACCCACCGATTCGCGTCGTAGTCGTAGGCTGCGAGCGATTGGATCAGGTGAAAGTATACTCGCCGAGTCCTGGGGTCGTAGGCACTGCTCTCCCCGCAACAGTAGGGAGTATCCGGAGGCTCGGGGGGATTGCGGTTCTCCCACTGTCGAGCTTCCGGATCGAAGCTCCAGCTAACATCCGTTCCCGATCCGTCTTGCCAGCGCGAGCCACCATGAGCAAACAGCCGACCCACATGAGAGATGAACGCCAGGCCGTCGTAGGTATGACGCGAGACGGGAGCGCCGTCGGGCAACGGGTCTTGATTCTCGAATTCGCTGCTCGACGGCTCGGTCAGCCGCTCCCAGCTCAGCGAGCGGATGGAAAACGCATACACCTCATTCCCCGAGTAGTCCGCGTGACCACCACCGAAGACGAGCATCTGGTTGTGCCCCGGATCGAACGCACCACTCGACCACGGGTCCACCACGTTGCCGCAGTTCGTCAGCTCGTCTGGGCAGACGCGCTCCAGTTCGCTGAAGGGAACCTCGAACCAACTGTCAGCGGGTAAGGCGACCAGATCTCCTTCCTCTGCGGTGAACTCCGGGGACGGCTCGACGCAGCTCTCGTTGGCCAAGACAGGACCCATTCCCGCCCATCCCGGAGTACCACCGCCACGCGGGCCCAACCCTCCGGTTGTCGCTCCCGCCGCACCGCCAGTGTTCCCTCCTGCCGCGCCACCGCCGCTAGCTCCATTCGAGCAGGCAGCAAGCAGGCACGACACCATGGCCACGTGAACCCATCGCCCCATTCCCGTCCTCACGGTCCAGTGTATCCGTCCGCGCCCCGCCGAACAACGGGACCCAGGCCAAGATGCACCACGCTGGAACGGGGAGCGGGGTCCCCGCATCTCGTGACGATCGGCGCCATGGGTGCCCGCCCTCGACGAGACCGGACCCTTCCGGCGCGGAAGGCCGTGCCCGGGCAGCACCCGCGCCATTCGTGCCCACGCGACCTACCCAGGAAGCCATGATGGCTCGGACTTCGAGGTCGCGCTCACCGGTGCATGGCGTTCCCCACCTTGCAGGGTGCGAGCTCGGGTCCCCGCTTCGGTCGGTGTTGCGCGTTCCCCCTACAGCTGGGTCCCGTCAGGCACCTTGAGGCGCGTGCTTTCGTCAATACCCGACAGCACTTCGACATCGATGCCGTCCGACAGCCCGAGCTTCACGGCTCGCCTTTCGAACTGCTGCGGCTCTACCTCGACCTCCACGAACGCCTCCGCTCCCTGGTACTCGACGACCCCTTCGGGAATCGCAAGCACATCATCGCGGCGGTGGAGGATGATGTCCGCGTTGGCACTGTAGTTGGCGCGAATGAATACGCCGTCAGCGATCTCGATGCGGGCCCGCACCTCGAACTGAATCGTGCCTTCGTTCGCGATCCCTTTCGGCGCGATGTACTCGAGAACGCCTGCGAAGCGCCGGTCTCCCAACGCCCCGACGGCAATCGAGACCTCCATCCCCTCCCGCAGCTCCCCGACCTCGGATTCGTCGACCTTTCCGTTGAAGACGAGATCATTCATGTCGGCGATGGCAGCGATCGTGGTGCCCTCGTTGAAGTTGTTTGCCTCAATAACGCTCCCCCCCTCCTTGACGGGGACGTCGAGTACCATCCCCGCCACGGTGGAATAGACCAGGTTCGACACGGCACCCGAGCGCTGGGACGCGCCCACCTTCACGATCCGCAGATTGCTGAGCGCCGTCTCCAGCTCCTGCTGGCGCAGATCGGCGGTGAGCTTCTTCTGGTTGAAGTCCGCCTCCGACAGCAGTCCTTGATCGAGGAGCTTCTGGTAGCGTTCCAACTCGGTCGCCGCGTTCGTGCGGCTGATGCGCGCCGCGCGGACAGCAGCCTCCGCGTTGTTGAGGCTGACCGCGTCGGGAATGACGCGGATCTTGGCGATCAGCGCCTGCTCCTGCACCTGGACGCCCGGCTCCACATGCAGCTTTTCGATCACGCCGGACACACGCGGCTTGATCGTCACCTCCCGCCGCGGAACGATGGCCCCCGGTGCCACCGTCTTCTTGACCACATCGATTCGACGGGCCGTGGTGGTCTCGTACACCGTCGGCGGGGGCTGGGACTTCTGGTAGAGGAAGTAGAGCGTCCAGCAGAACGCGCCCAGAATGAGCAGCGTGACGAGGAACGGAACGGTGCGGCGCAGCATCGTGCCTCACCTCATTCCGCGCGCAGCGCCTCGACGGGCGCCACCCGGGCGGCACTCCGAGCCGGAACGATCGCGGCGAGCACGCCGGTCACGAGCAGGGCGAAAACAGCCCAAAGAGCGACGCCGAGGTCGACCTCTGGCTCCTGAACGGGAGCCGCCGGGAGCGTGCGAACCAGCTTCGCGATGGCTTCCAATGCGCCAACACCCAAGACCAGTCCCGCGTACCCGGAGAGCGCCGTGAGCGCAACCGCTTCCTGAACCACCAGCCCAACGATCGCGGCGGGCGTCGCTCCGAGCGCCTTCCGAATCCCAATCTCCCTCGTGCGCTCCTTCACCGATATGAGCAGGATGTTACTCACTCCGAGCGCCCCAGCGCACAGGGTCAAGATACCGACGAACCAGACGAACAGCTCGATCCCGCGGAAGAGCCCTTGCACCTGCTGAAACTTCTCCGCGGCGTTGAAGGAGCCCAGGGCCTGACGATCGTCCGGATGAACCCGGTGCCGCTTTCCGAGAACACGACGAATGGCCTGATCGGTCGCTTGCGAGTCGGCGTCGGGTTCGAGACCGATGGCGAACCACCCGATCCGGTCCGGCTGGTTGAACACGCTCTGAAACGTCGTGTAGGGGACGTAGGCAGCGTTCTCCTGGCGGTCGCCTTCGTCGCCCCCCTTGTCCGAGCGGATCTCCCCCACCACGCGAAAGAATATCCCATTCACCCGCACCGTGCGGCCAATCCCTGAGTCCTCTCCGAACACGGCGTGCCGCGCCTTTCGCCCCAGCACAACGACCTTCCGACGTTCCTCCACGTCCCGTCGATTCAGGTAGCGACCTCGTTCGCAGTGGAGTTGCTCAATCGAAGCGAGCGCGGGAGCGTCACCCAGCACGTTCACGCTCACCGTCTTCGAGCCGAACGCAATCTGGCCATCCTGCCGCCAGCCACCCAGCCGAAGCCGCGGAGCCACCTCACGAACCCCCGGCACGGCCTCGATGAGCGCGACATCCCGGTTGCGGAACCGCAGATACCGACCCGGCTGGAGTCCGGCATGGGGCAGGCTCGTCCTCTGACTCCACACGTAGATGGCGTTCGGGGCGAAGCTAGCGATCGTGTTCCGAGTGCCCGTTTGCAGGCCACGACCCAACCCCAGCAGCAGGACCAGCATGAAGACACCCCAGGATACGCCCAGCGCCGTCAGGAACGCGCGCAGTCGATTGCGCCTCAGGCTGGCCCAGATCTCCTGCCAGGTGTCGACGTCGAACACGCCCCCCAGGCGCCATGACCAGCCACGGAGTCTCATCCGTCCCGCAGTGCCTCCATGGGGCTCACGCGCGCCGCACGGCGCGCCGGAAGCAACCCTGCCACCAGCCCCGCCACCACGATGAGCAGCGTCGCCACGAGCGCCGCGCGGAGATCCACCGCGGGATTCCTGAAGAACGGCAACTCGGGGACATTTCGATTGACTGCCTCGACCAGCATCACGCCAGCGATCACCCCCAGGTAGCCGGAGGTCGCCGTGATGAGCAGCGACTCGGACAGCACCATCCCGACAATGGCGCCCGGACGCGCGCCGATCGCCTTGCGAATACCGAATTCCCGTGTCCGCTCCGCAACGCTGATCAGCATGATGTTGGACACCCCGATCATTCCTGCCAGCAGGGTGCCCGCACTCACGAACCATACGAAGCCGGATATCCAGAGAAAGACCCGGGAGATCTGGGCGAATCGCTCGAGGTTGTTCTGGGTACGAATGCCCTGGCGATCGCTCGGCGCGACGTCGTGACGCGCCGCTAGCAGGGCGTGGGCTCGCTGTTCGACGGCCTTGCTGCTGGGCACATCCGCAGTAGCGATCGTGAACATCAGCATGTGGATCCGGTTCGGTTGGTTGTAGACGAGCTGCGCGGTCGTAATCGGAACATAGATCCGGCGCAGCTCGGATTCGCCCCCTTCGTCCCTGAACACGCCGACCACCCGGTACGCCAGACCACGGATCTCGATGTACCGCCCCAGAGCACTTCCCGAGTCGAACAGAGCTCGCTTCACTTCCTCTCCGATCACCGCCACCTTTCGCCGCTCCGCGAGGTCGCGCTCGTTCAGGTACCGGCCCTCGAGGACCAGTGTCTGCTCGAGGTACCGATGATCGGGGTGGACCCCGAGAATGCTGAACGCCGAATGTCGGTCGCGGAAGCGGACGCTGAACTCGCCCCATAGCCAGAAGCGCCCGGAGATCCGTTCCACCTCGGGGATCTCGCGCCGAAGCGCGGCAAAATCCTCGTCGTCAAAGACGATCTGCCGGCCGATCCCGCGTCCCGCAAAAGGAACCGACGTGCGCCCCGTGAACAGCCAGATGGAGTTCACCGCGTCGTCACGAAACTCCCAGGTTGCTCCGTTTTCGAGCGCGTTGCCCGCGGCGAGGAGGACCACAAGCAAGAATGTGCCCCAGGCCACGGCGAGACCGGTCAAACCCGTCCGTAGCCGGTTCCGGTTCAGGGTCGCGAGCAACTCCTCGAGCGAGTCGATGCTGAAGCGCCGCCACCAGCGCCGCCAAGCAGGCCCGGCGAGACCGGGGGGCGGGTCACTAGCCCACATCATCGCCCTCGGCCACCCTCCCGTCCTGGAGCCTGATCACGCGGCGCGTACGTCCTGCGATATCCGACTCGTGAGTGACGATGACGACCGTCACACCCTCGTCGTTGACAGCCTCGAAGAGATCCATCAGCTGGTAGGAGGTATGGGTGTCGAGGGCCCCCGTCGGCTCGTCCGCAAGGATCAAGCGGGGTCGGGTAATGAGCGCACGGGCCACTGCAACCCGCTGCCGCTCACCTCCCGACAACTCTGACGGAAGGTGTTCGCCGCGCGGTTCGAGGCCCACCTTGGCCAGGTACTCGCGAGCACGCGCGTTCCTCGCGCGGCGGGGCACTCCCTGGTAGTAGAGCGGCAAGGCCACGTTCTCGATGGCAGTCTTGAAGCTCAACAGATTGAAGGACTGAAAGACGAACCCGATGTACTCGTTGCGGTAGTGGGCCGCGACCCGCTCCGACAGATTGCGCACCAGTCGCTCGCCAAGCCAGTACTCACCCGAGTCATAGTGATCGAGGATACCGATGACGTTCAGCAGCGTGCTCTTCCCCGAGCCCGATGAGCCAACGATGCTGACGAGCTCACCCTCGTCGACGCTGAGATCGACGTCATGCAGCACGTGCAGGGCGTGCTCCCCCTGACCGTAGCTCTTGTTGAGCCTAGCGAGGCGAATGATGGGACGCGACGACACGGTTTCCCTGTCCCTGCCACAAAAGTTCGAACAAGGCCCGACTCTTCACGCTTTCGGGTCCCCATCCCATGCGGCCAACAAGGCGGTATGCTCGATCGCGGGGGCGTCTCCCACCCCCAACGCGCAAGACCGGACCCGGCGCAGGCGAGGCGCCCAACGCCTCGCACCCACCTGCTAGCCTGTCAGCTGAGTCACGACGAGCAGCACCGTGGCCAGCAGGTCCGCCAGCTCCTCGTACAGGACCCCTTCGACCCCCCCGGTGCAGATCAGCGCCACCCCCAGCGGTTCGCATTCGCGCACCAGCGGGAGGGCGATCAGGGTTCCCGAGGCGTGCTCGAACACCGAGTGACGATGAAGCCGCCGCAGCGAGACGGGCTCGCTGCTGGTGAAGGGGCCATTGAGTCCAAATCCGAAGAGCACCGTCCCACGAAGCGGATCCGGCTCAAGCGCCGCGACTACCGCCGCGGTGATGCCCAACGCCGGCAATTCCTCAGCGGCGGTCTGCGCCAGTTCCCCACGGGTCCTGAACATCGCGCGACCGAAGCGGCGCGACGTCCTGACGAACGCTCGATAGCTGCGCAGCGCATGAGACTGGACGCTCTGTGCAGCAAGCACACCGGCCAGCGCCCGCGCCTCGTGCACGCTGGCCTCCAGTCGGTCGCGCGCCTTCGGATCGCTCGACACCGAGGGTAGGCAGTTGTCGCGCAGGGCAGTCAAGACATCCTGGATCAGCAGGGCGTCGTGCGGCGCGCGGGTCATCCGGCTCAGCAGGTGCCCCAGCTCACGAGCCAGCGCCCGTGTCTCCACCCCGCGGAGATCGGAGATGAGCCCGTCCAGCAGGCGGCTCTCCCACCCCATCCCGGCCCCGCCAAAGCTACCACCGGCGGCGCGCATGAGTTCGGCCAAGATGACCTGGCGCCGCTGAACCAGGGAGGTCTGCACGCCCAACCCGGCACCCAGACTGGTCCGCGAGGCCAGATGGAGGGTCGTGTCATCGCAGCCGCAAGAATGACGCACCACCAGCTCGGTCGGCAGCTTCATCTCGGAGGTTGCCGTCCCATCCCGCAGCAGGCGAAATCCCTCCAGCCCCTGCTGGAACGCCGGCTGGCGAACCGTGGTCAAGCGGGGGTGGGCGGCGCGGGCCGACTCCATGTCGTCGAACCCAACGACCTTGATCTGTCCCGGCACCTGGACGCCCAGGCGCGCCAGCTCTTCCATGGCACCGATCGCCATGTAGTCGTTGGCCGCGACCACTGCGTCGAGCGACGCAGTGCTGTGGCGCCGCTCGTGAAGCAGCACTCTGATCGCCCGCTCTCCACTTTCTCTCGTGTAATCGCCCTCGACCACCAGCCGCTCGTCGACCTCCAGCCCTGCCCGCTTCATCGTGGACCGGAATGCCGCCAGCCGGACCGCCGCCTCAGCTCCCGCGCGGGGCCCACCAATGAAGGCAATCGTCCGAGCGGAGTGCTGCGCGATCAGGTGCTCCACGACCCCCGAGAGCCCACCCTCGTTGTCCACTTCGACGTTGCGGCAACCGGGAACGGGCACTCCCATGCAGCACATCGGACGCTCCCCGAAGCGCTGCAGCCATTCGCGGAGCACCTCGGGACTGATGTCGTTCGCGATCGAACCACTCAGGACCAGAATCCCCTTCGCTTCGTCGGGCACCAGGTCGAAGACGAAGTTGCGCGCGCGGCGCTCGGGCACACTGCTGGCGACGGTTCGACCGGGCAAGCAGAGAAGCAAGTCCTGGTTCTCACGGGCGCCAGCAATCACGCCTTTTAGCACCGCCGCCTCATGCTCGTCGTCGAGCGACTCGGTCAAGAAGGCATAGAGGTCGGCCACTCCAGCCAGGATACCAAGACGCGAACGAGCAGCAAACTGAACACCCAGACTCGAGACCTCAGCGCCGACTCCAGGCTCGTGACCGTGGCGAATCGAACCACTACCACCCGATCCGCCAGATCCCGAGCTCGGTCCCAACCAAGAGCTTGGTCCCCCAGGCAGCCATGGCACAGATGGTGCGGGGCGCCGCGGTGAGCAGTTCCTGGGGTTCCCCGCCCGCCAAGGGCACTTCAAGCAGGACATCGTCTTCCGGTGTGACGACCTCGAAGAGGACTGATTTGCCCACCGCCAGGAGCTGACCCTGCTCGCACCCGTAGTACCGGTCCCGAGGGGTCGCTCCCTTCGTCAGGATGGTGGCCGATCCGCCTGCCTTGGGGACGCGAAACACGCCGCATTGCTCCGTTCGACCGTAGAGGTACTTCCCTCGCTCCGCGAAGGGCAGGTCCAGTCGCGGACGATCCTGGGGTGGCGGTGCGGAGGCGTCCGCGGAGGAGCGCTCGAGGAGAATCGTGGGCGTCCCCCCCTTCGTCGGTGCCCGGCCCAGACTTGCACCATTCGAGTAGTACACGTACCCATCGGCCACCAGCAGGTGCAGCAGCGGTCCGTGGACGTTGGCAACTTCGATCGCCGACCCCCCGTCCTTTGCCTTGCGGTAGAGGAGCCCCTCCTCCCAGTAGAGGTACCACGGATCCAGCGCGAACTGGGTGAGGTCAGTCCCCGCCCAGCGCGCCTGGTGCACGCGGAACGGACGGCCTCCGCTCAGCGGGATCCGGCGAATCGTGTCGTCCACGTTGTAGTAGACGAACTTCTTCCCCACTCTCCACCCCTGCTTCAGAACCCCACCCGGCAGCACCTCGACGACCTTCCCATTGATCGCCGCCCGTCTGAGCGCGCCCTCGGGGGTCGCGAAGAACACCGCATCCCGAGTCGGCTGGATACTGCAGCCATGACCTCTGGCCAGCCGCCGCGCGGGCGACGGTAGCGGCGACCCCGTCGCTGGCACCACGCGGGCCTCGCAGGCGGCCATCGGCTCCATGGCTCGCTTCCGCGCCGTCACGACCTGCCCCGGTGGGGGATTGGGCAGCTTCTGGGCGAGCTCCGTGGCGACCGCTTGAATGCTGGTTCGCGCCCGATGACGACAGGCCCGAGCCTCGCAAGCACAAAAAGTGTCCACCAACCGGGCCAGGCGCGCTACCTCGGCCAGTTCGGCGGAGTACTTCCCCGCAGCCGGTCCCCGTGCCTCCGGAACGAGGGAGACCGACGGACTCGGCTGAGCAGACTGTGACGCGGGCTCTGGCTCCGGCTCCGCCTTGCACGCCACGCCCGCAAACGCGAGCAGACAGGCTGGCGCGACTCTCGCGCGCCAGCCGCCCCGCCGCCCTCTCTTCGTCCTCCCGAACCTCACCTCGGCCACCCAGCCCTGGTGTCGCTCCTCTTCCCTCAGCTGTCAAACCCCAGACCGGATCGTCCCGCGATCGCGAGGTCGCTCGAGCTGAAGCCGCGGGTCGCACTGACCGGGTCCCCACCCGGCGGATCCCGTCCGGGGGAGAACTGCCCAACGACACTGACGCCCCCCCAGCCAGCTCAAGGCCGGGGAGGGGGGCCATAGAGAGTCGGTCGCCAGCTCGTGTAGCCCACCCGGACCGAGAAGGTCTGCACTTCGTGCCAGTCCGGATCGACCTCGACGATGTGCCCGGTGGCGGAGTAGGTGATCAGCGTGTTCCCGTTTGGCAGGCGCTGTACGTCCCCGAGATTCGAGCTCGCCGCGGTCCCCGCATAGGCACGCACCGCTGTCGCCGACCACCGCCCCGGATCCGCCTGGACTCTGAACTCCCACACCCGCGCGGGTTCCGTCCCGTGATTGTCAAAGGCCAGAAATGTCCCGTCAGCGAGCAGATGATGGCCATGAGTGACCCGGAACTCCGACGCGAAGCAGCTTGCGCCAGCCGGCGCTGCGTCGCACGCGCCACCGAGTTGCCACTGCGGGAATCCCTGCGCGCTGACCTTTACAAAGACACTCGGATTGCGATCCGCAATGGTGAAACTATCGTCGAACGGCAGGTAATGGACCGCGTTGGCGTGGTAGGTGTCCGTGCGATAGATGGCGCTACCGATCTCGAAGGCAGCGACCACCGCACCGTCGGGCGATCGGATCAAGAGCTCGCTCGGGGGGTCCACGCCAGGACCAGCCCACGCCAGCGCGGCGACTCGCCCGTCGGGCATCACCGTGAAATCGTGGTGCGCTCGCTCGAGACCGGGAACGTTGCGCAGCTCGCTCTCGCCGTCCATCGAAACGTACCTCATCTCTCCAACCTGGTTCGTGAGGTTGAGCTGCACCATCCACATCTTCTGCCCCTCGTAGTCCATGCGAGCGCGCGTGGGATTTTGAGGGCCCTCGGCGTACCAGACGATGTCGCCGTCCGCGTCGATGATGAACGCGCTGGCGGGCAAGCTGGTGCCCGAGCTCGTGACGATGAATCCAGGACTCCGCTTCTCGGGTTGTGTCACCGTCCGCGTGAGGGTGGGCACGACCGAGAAGCGACCAGTAGTGGGCAAGACGAACGTCTCGCTGCGACACGTGTGACCATCCCGAACGGCTTCGATCTGAAAGCTGTAGTCGCTGGTTGGCTTGAGACCAAGTAGCAGCGTGCGATGGTCTTCCGCGTCCAGATTGACGGGCGCAACACCGGTCCGATTCAAGGTCGCGGCACCGGCGTGGTCGAGCGAGTAGAGTACCTGGGCAGTCGTTGGCCGAGCTCCACGCAACGACCACTCGACCACCCCCACGGTCGGCATCTTGGCGGCGATCTCGCTCTTGCTCACGACGAAGTCGCAGACCACGTCCACCCCGGCTCCGCCGCCTCCATCACTCCCCGCCGCGCCAGCGGCACCGTCCGCACCATCGTCTGCGGGCAGTCGCTTCCCCGCCGCCGACTGGCACCCGGCACCCCCGAGAAGCCCAGCAACCCCCAGCCACCACCAGCGTCTGGTCATCCCGAGTCCTCGCTGGCCACCACTCGAGCTGGCAGCCCACCTGAGGCGCAGGAGGCTCGCATTGACGCCGAGCCATCGCTCTGAGCTGAGTTCCGTCGTTGGCAAGTCCGTTCCGGACGCTACTGCAGGGTGGGCGTTTCCCAGTCCACCACGCTAGTCCAGTCCAGATCGAAGCCATTGGCCGGAGGATCGATCCGAATCATCGTGTCGGAGCTCCCTCCCTCGAGGAACTTGGTGACAAACGCCGCCACCGACTGCTGCTGACTCGCGGGCGCTTGGCAGTGACCGTGGCCGGTCGTGAAGTCGTAGCCAATGTGATCTTCCAGCCCCATCGCCTTCCAGACCTCCATCGCCGCGTTGATGGACTTGAATCCGGACTCATCACCCAGCCACTCGTAGTCGCGGTTCCCCAATGCGATGACCGCGCGCGGGGCAATCATCGCAATCAGCTCATGGTGGTCGTGAGGCAACGCATGCGGATTCAAGTTTCTCATGCTGGGCAAGAACCACGAGTAGTTGGTGTTGTCGATCTTTTCGATATTGGTGCCCGTCCGATCCGTGAAGTCCTGTGATGTGCGCCAGGAGTTGATGCCCCCCCCTCCCGACTCCTGCGCGATCGTCAGGGCAATCCGCTCGTCAAAGGCCCCACTGAACAGCGCCATCTTGCCGGCATACGAACACCCCTGAACCCCGACCAGGGTCGGGTCGATGTTCAGCTCATCCTGCACCTGCTCCAGCCCGTCGATGAGTCGGCTCACACCCCAGGCCCAGGCAGCGTACTTGGCGACTCTGCTCGTGTTCCCTTGCCAGGCATCGGGGTACACGGTGAAGAAGGGGTCACCTCCATTGAAAGAGCCCGACCCGCCATCGTAGCTCATCACCTGATCCGCCGAGAACGTGATCCCCACGCACCCGCTCGCTAGGCCGCCAAACCCCATGGCGATCATCACACAGTTGGCCCCACTTCCAATGTTGGAGCTCAGCGTGATGGATCCGGCACTGGTGGTCACCACCACCTCCAGAGAGTTGCCATTGACGCTGGCCGAGACCTCCGGTGGCTCGGGCTTCGCGCCGATCTCGTATGCCTCGATGTCCTTCTTGATCTCGTTGCGGCGACAGGGCCACTCATCCATCGAGCTGATCCGCGTGCCATCGTTCATGGCGAACGGATCGGGCAGGTTCGGATTGTCTCCACCCACCTCGCCAGCCGACACGTCACAACCCGCGCCAGTGTTCTCGGGGTAACCACCGGGAGGAACGGTAGCTCCCCCGCCAGTTCCTGGCGCCCCACCGGTATCGCCTCCCCCCACACCCGCCGTACCACCGCCACCGGTGCTTGCACCGCCAGCTCCCACGCCGCCAGTGGCCGCGCCGCCGGTGGTCGCCCCACCGGCTCCCAGTCCACCCGTCGCGAGTCCCCCGGTGCCGCCCGGACCCGGGCCCAGGCCACCGGTGTTGCTCCCACCTGTACCCAGACCTCCCGTGCCCTGTCCGCCGGTACCGCCGCCGCCTCCGGTCCCGAAGCCGCCAGTTGCTGTCCCTCCGGTGTTGGTGCCACCGGTACTCACCCCCCCAGTCACCGCGCCGCCAGCGCCCACTCCCCCAGTGCCTGCGGTGCCACCAACAGTGGCGGCCCCGCCGGTCTCCCCGCCATCGCTACCGCCATCACTACACGCGGCAACCGAGAGGCCTGCCAGGAGGGGAAGTAGAGCCGCGGCGGAGGATCTGATCGTTCTGGTCATGGGAGCCATTCTCGTTGGGGGGATCGCGTAGCCACAGTCCAAGAGTCGTCTGGTGCAGTCTGCCGTAGGGTTCCGAGGCGGACTGCGGCACCGGCCCTGCCCGCGCTTCGGTCCCGACAGATTGCCACATGGGATTCTGGGCGGGTATCAGAGTCGCCGCACATTCCCCACTTCCAGCCCGAGCTGAGGGAGGCGAAGCAGTGTGAGAACAAGATTCCTTTCACCCCATCCCATGGGGGCGAGAGGGACCTCACCCCCTTTCTGGAAGGATGCGCCAGTGCTTTCGAGCCACTACCGCACGGCGGTGACGCGCTGCTACGACGTTGCCCTGCCCGAGCACCCCGTCGCTTGCAGAATCGGTTCAGCCGACCAGGTCCCGCGCGTGCACGACCCGATTCTTGCCCGCACGCTTGGCTGCCAGTAGCGCCTGATCCGCGAGACGGAAGAGCTCGACCTGGCTCGTTGCCCCGTCGGTGTCCGACGTGGCAACGCCGATGCTGCAGGTCAACCTGGCGGTGGTGCGCGCCAGCAGACCCGGGGGAAGGCTCCGCAGTACACGCATGGCCACACTGACGGCCTGCTCTGCGTTCGCTCCTGGGAGCACCGCCACGAACTCGTCGCCCCCGAAGCGCGCCAGGGTATCGGTGTCGCGGAGGCACTGACGAAACAGCTCGGCGGCCTCGATCAAGGCGCGATCTCCCTCGTCGTGACCGCGCTCGTCGTTGAGCATCTTGAATCCGTCCAAGTCCAGCACGAGGAGCGACAAGGGCAGACTGGCACCGCTCCTTTTCTCCAGCTCGTGACGAATCTTCTCCGTGAGGTAGCGGCGATTGTTCACCCCGGTCAGCGGATCGGTGACGGCCAGATACTGAACCTCCTGGATCAGGTGAGCTCCCTTGATCGCGGCGCTCAGCGCGTCGCGCAGTCGCTCGTACCACGAGACCTGAGCGAGACCGCTGGCAAGCACCGCGAGACCCAGCGGGTGGTCGCCAACGCCGAGCGGCTCGACGACCCAACTGTGCCCCCGCAGTAGCGCATCCGAGCCGAGGGTGCCCTCGGCAATTGGGGCCGCGTCGGGAGGAACCCCCATGCCGAAGGACGACACGCAGGAGAGCACAGAGTTGGCGCCCTCGGGTGAGGCGAACAGCTGGATCAACCCTCGCTCCACCCCGAGCTTGGGAAAGCACTCCCTGGTCACGTCCACGATCGTATTCAGATCAGGGGCTGCCAGAAGACGCGCGGTGGCGTCGCTCAGGACCCGCAAGTGCTCGACCAACTCCTCGCGTTGCCGAACCACGAAACTGGTCGCGATCTCGCTCGTCAGGCGGATGGCTCCATCGATGATCCGTTCGAGCTCGACCAGCAGATCCGGACTCGAGAGACCTCCCTGCGCCACGTGCCGGCGCACCACCAGCAAGGCCTGCTGCCAGCCAGTCGGCGCGCGGCTGCCCCGAAGCAGGCCGAAGGACAGCGTTTCCAGTATGTCGAAGAACGGAGTGCGCGGTTCTTCGAGTTGATCAAGCAGTGCTTCGATTAGGTCGATCAACCACGTCGGAGACACGGCATCCAGCGCGCCCGCGAAGCTGGGATCGAGATCCCCCCGGATCGCTGGTGCCAGCACTTGAACCGCGTCGGCCACTTCCAGCTGTCGGCGCGAGGGGGTACTGGGCGGCCGCAGGTCGGGCAGACGTGGACAGCCGCACGATCGGCGAAAGACTGGTTCGGCGCTGTAGCGGCGACCACCACATGGAGGGCGCCCATCCTCGAGCCCATGGAGCAAGATCTGCATCGCGTCGAAGAGGAGATCTCGGATGGGCTGACGCGCAGTCGTCAGCGGCGCCGGTAGGTGGCGAGCGAGCTCCGTATCGTCGAACCCCACCACGGCAATGTCACGCGGCACACAGACCTGGCGATGTTCGAGCTCGAGGCAAGCGCCCACGGCGGTAGCATCGTTGGCACAGACCACCGCGTCGACATCCGCAATGGCCACCCCTCGCCGGTCGAGCAGCTCGCAGATCGCGCGCCGGCCGCCCTCCCACGTGAAGTCTGCGGCGATGCGCAGCTCATCCGTGACGGGTGGCCGCAGCGCACGCAGGGCGCGCTCGAACCCCCGGGCGCGCGCTTGCGCCTCGACGTTGGACTCGGGACCCGAGAGGAAGACGAAGCGCCGATGGCCGTGCTGCTGCACCAAGTGCTGGGTGATGTGGTAGACGGCCGTCTCATTCTCCACCGCCAGGCAGCAATCCGCTCCGGATACCTCCCCGAGGCACACCGTGGGGATCGGGCGCAGTCGCTCCAGAAACGCCGCCATCTGCTGAACGGTGGCGAGATGGCCTATGGTGTGAGCCGCCACGATGATGCCATCGGCCCATGCGGGGGACATGAGGTCGTGAACGAAGGTCTTCGCCCGCCCCTCGCCCAGCTTTCCTCCTGGAACGATCAGAAGGTCCACGTCGTGAACGGCCGCAGCCGCGAGACCCGCCTCCACCAGCGCGGCCTGGAACGTATCCTCGAGCGAGTCGCAGAGCAGGGCGATGCGCCGACGCGGTGATGAGCTGATGGAGCGCCCTGGAGACGCGGGCATGGCGAGTTCCCCTGTCAGAATGGCTGTTTCTGTCTCGCCTCGAATATACCCTCTAGAACAACAAACAGGTTGTTTGTTGTTCCAAATCAACGACCCATCCCCCCAGTTCGGTTGTGTTGAACCGAACTTGGGCAATGGATGATGACCCCGCGAACAGATCGACCCGAAAAAAAGGGAGCCATGCGGGGCTCTCGCCCTGAGTGAGCTCCGCATGGTGACGGGCTCCACACAAGTGAGCTCTGGGGATAGAACACCGACAGGGCAGCAGCGCCAGCGGGAAGTCTCCGGGTGCCTCGCCCCTGCTGGGCGCCCGGAGACAGGTGTTTTCCGCGTCGGGCAAACTGATCGGTGTTCTAGCAGCCTACACTGATAGGTGACCTGGCCAACAGTCGCTCCGTGCTCCCGATCCTTCTTCGAAGCGGAGCCCTCGGGCTCTCGCCCGAAGCGATCCCGCGCTCGCTCTTGGTGGGTACCTGGCAGCCGTTGTGCTAGCCGTTCTGGAGTGGGAAGCTGAAGCGCCAGGTGGTGCCCTCGCCCGCCGCGCTCTCCAGTGACACCGATCCACCCAGCTGCTCGACCGCAGCGTTGACCGCCCCCAGCCCCACGCCGCGTCCCGAGACTTCCGACACCTCGTACTTGGTCGACACCCCGTCGTGGAACAGTGCGGCGACGAGGTCCTCCTGCGTCTCGCTCGGCCTGCCCAGCTTCTGCGCACGCGAGCGGACCCGCTCCCAGTCGATGCCGCGGCCATCGTCTGCCAGCACGACGGACAGATGTCCGTTGGCGATGGAGGTCTCGAGCCGCACCGTGGCGGGCGTGGGCTTGCCAGCTGCCTCCCGCTCCTCCAGCGTCTCCAACCCGTGATCCGCAGCGTTGTTCAAGAGGAGCGGGAGCACGCTCCAGAACGTGACCCAGGGTTCCGGACGCAGCCGGACGTCGTTGTGCTCGATCACGACGCGCGGTCGGGGTTTGTCCAGCTTGCGACAAGTGGCCTCGAGCAGCTCCTTCGCGCGCAGGAGGCGGCGTTCGGTGGGCTCGTCCTGAAGCTCCTCGACCATCCGCGCCAGTTCACCGTGTGGCCGCCGCTTCGCGATCGCGTTCCGGAGCGCTTCATACTCTTCGCGGCTGAGACGCAGGGACTGCGTGGCGTCGCGCAGGAGCGGGTCCACGCGCTGCGCCAGCCCTTCCCACGTCTCGCGCAGACGTCGGGCGTCCTCCTCGACCAGACGTCCGTGCTCGGCGACGGCGTCCTCGAGATCGTGGGCGAGGGAGGAGATGCGAGACAGCCCGAAGAACCGCGTTGTCCCTTTCAGCGTGTGGAGCGCCCGCTTGAGGAGTCCGAGCTCACCGTCGGCAGAGCTCTGGATGGTCTCCATCAGCACGGAGGTCTCGTTCCAGAAGTCGATGAAGGCACGCCGATCCTCCGTGAAGCGGTCGACCAGCACGGAATACTCCTGCTGCGCCTGGCGAGCACGCTCGCGTTCCACCTCGGCGGTCACGTCAGACAGCACGACCACGACCTGGCAGAGTTCGCCCTCCTCGACGACCTCGTGGTACGCGATGCTGAACACCTGGCTTCCGCGACCAACGCGCTTGGGCAGCTGGTCCAGCGAGACCTCGACAGGGAGGAAGTCGTCCTGCAGCTGCTTCCAGCCAGCTTCAACCCACGTGCCAACTCGCTCGTCGATGCGCCCGATGAGCTCCCAGATGGCGGCCCCTTTCGGGAACCCATCCACCCAGGTGTCGAGGATGGCCGAGTGCTCCTCGAGGAGCTTGCCGTCCGCTCGTGCGGTCACGAACCCTTGGTCCACACTGTCGAGAATCAGCTTGAGATCGGCGTTCCGGAGCGCGAGTCTGTCCTCGCGATCGGCTACCGCGGTGGCCATGTTCGCAAACGCCTCGGTCAACTGCGTCGCCTCGTCGCGGAACACCGTGCTGACAGGGGCCAACCGAGCCTGCTCACCGCTACCTTCTTCGAGGAGCTGCGCGGAGGCCTGCAAGCGACGGAGCGGAGCCACAGCGACGCGGGAGATCGCCAGCAGAAGACCCAGCGCCAGGACCACCGCCGCCGCCAGCGCCGCAATCAGGCTATCGCGGGCAAGACTGGTCAGCGTGGCAGACTCGCGCTCCATGGAGAAGTGAACGCTCAGGACCGCGATGGTCTTGTCGGTTGGGTCGGCGATGGGCTGCGTCACGCGAACGCCCGCCATGGTCGCCTCTCGGTGAGCGGCCGCAGCGGGGGGAACGGACGAATCGGCGCTTCCCGCCACCCGGTGGAAAGACGCGATGGGACGCTTCGGCGGCTCTCCGTCGGTCACGGGCCACAGCTCGACGTCCACCACGTCGGAGTTCTTCGCCAGGTCGGCGACGGCTCGCTCGATCTCGGTCTCGTCGCCGAAGACGATAGCCGGCATCACCGAGACCCCCGCCAGGTTGACGATCATCTCAGCAGCCAGCTCTTTCGACTGCAGCAAGGTGGTGCGCGCCTGGCGGACCAGCGCGAAATACACCGCGAGGGCGACCACGAGGACCACCAGCACGACGGGGATGGTCAGCTTGACGCCGATCGAGAGGAATGGACGACTCGAACCCGCAGTCGCCAGAGCAGGCGGAGCTGCGGATTGACGCCGGCGCGATGGTGGCTCAGTCCCAGACACTGTAACTCATCGTGCCACGGCTTTCCTGGCGGGGGAATCGGGTTTCCGTACCGGAGCGCAGATCCCACGGAGCGGGGCTGGAAGCTTCGGACTGACAGAGGGACATGGACGCTCCTGCACTTGCAAAGAGGAGAGATGCAACGGACCGAACAGCCGCGAGCCCTCGCCCGGTGGACGAGGCAGACTACCCTGGAAAAGCGCGCTGCCCAGTCCGCACTCTGGCAGGGACTGGGCAGCGGGCAACCGAGAGTCGAGTTTTTGGGTCTGGTCGCTCAGAACGCTTCAGGCAGGTAGTCCTCGGCGTTGCTGCTGTCGAAGACACGGTCCTCGTTGAAGACCTTAAGCGGGATGTCCTCGCCACGCGCATAGGCTTCCATCGTGTCGAAAGCGATGGGGCCAAACTTGGGGTTGCACTCCACCACGACCGCGATCTCTCCAGAGATGATGTACTCCGTCGCCTTGGTCGTGCCATCCACCGAGAGGATAGTGATGTCCTCCCCCGGCACCAAACCCAGCTCTTCCAGGGCCGTGATCACGCCGAACGACATCCCGTCGTTGTGCGAGTAGATGACGTTGACAGACGGGTTGTCCGGGACGAGACGCAGGGTCGCGTCATAGGCGCGCTCCTCGTCAAAGTCGGCGCTCTCCGAAACGAGGATGTTGACGCGGTCCTCGTCTGCCACTCGGTCGTCGAAACCCTTCTTGCGCAACACGCCCGGCGAGGAGCCAACGGTACCCTCGAGCTCGATCACGTTGAGATCCCCATCCAGGTTGTCGAGCATCCACTCCGCGGCCTGCTCGCCCTCACGCCGGAAATCGGACCCCAGATAGGCAACATAGTCTTCGCCAGGTACCGCGATCGACTCGTCCAGACCACGATCGACCACGAAGACGGGGATGCAGGCGCGCCGCGCGGCCACCACGGAGGGGGCCAGCGTGGTCTCGTCGTGGGGGGCGATGAAGATTGCGTCGACCTTCGCGTCGATCAACGCCTCCATGCGCTTGACCTGTTGCTGCGGATCGCTCTTGGTGCCTGGATCGAACACGATGTCGTAGCCACGCGCTTCCGCCTCGTCGAGCATGCTCTTCGTGTTGGCGTCGCGCCACGGGCCGTTCTCCTCGTAGAGCTGAGCAAAGCCCACCGTGTAGGTGTCCTTCTCTTCGAGTGTGGGCAACTCGTCACAGGTAGCCTCACCTCCCTCGGACGACTCGTCGTCGTTTCCGCAGCCAAACAGCGCGGCGGCTGCGGCAAGAGCAACGACTGCTGTGTAAGATTTGATGTACATGGATACCTCCCGCGAGAATACAGCCTTGTGGATAACAACGGCGCGCAGTGCCACGAGCTAACCCCCCCGCTACTGATAAACCTTCATCAGCTTGAGTACCGACGCGGGCAAAGAGACGTTCTGCTTGCGTGCCTGGGTCAGATTGATCAGGAGCTTCGGACGACCCGATTCGAGGTCCACACCCAGCACGATGCCGTCGGGGACGTCGCCGGGGACAGCCGCGACCGTGAGGACGTTGAGCGATGAGAACTCGGTGCGCACGGCCGGCACATGACTGGATAGTCCGGAGCTGAGGTAGACGATGGCGGCATGGCGGGTGCGCACCATCTCGGCGAGCGCGGACGCGCTGCTGTACGTAACGGTCACTTCCTCGTGAGGGAGACTGCCCACGGTCGGCAGGTTGGAGAGCGCCGACTTGATCGACTCGGCATCACGGTTGGACTCCAAGTCGTCCTTGGCCTCGACGATGAGCACCAGGGCGCGACTGCCCGCCCGGTCACGGAAGCTCCGATCGAAGCCAGCCACCTTCGAGATCAGGGTCGCCTGGACCGAGGCGGGCACGCTAGTGCTGCGCGCGCTCCCCGTGGTGGTGAAGAGGAGCAGCAAGGCCAGCACGGGGATCGCCAACCAGTGGGCTCTGGCCGAGGATGCGCGACTGGCGCAGGGATCTCTTTGCGGCCTAGAACTCATACTTCAAGCCCACCATGGTGCGGAAGCGATCAACAGGAATCAGCTGTGGCTGAGACTGGGTCGGCAAGGCGCTCGTCACCGGTCCGACGACGTACGGCCCGCGAGAGGCGGAGGCGTAGTTTGCCATCGCGCGATAGCTCAGCCCGCGGAGTCCGGGGACGGGCCCTGACAGCGTCATCCGTAGCTCAGCCTGGGGTGGCGCATGAGGCGCTGGGGAGAACCCATCGGCCTGGTCCACCGGTCGTGGTCCCAGAACTCGCGTCGCCACGCCGACCACCGGCAGCTTCTCGCCCAGCTCGAAGGCAACGCGGGCATTGCCGAAGAGCTGGGGTGCCACGGGCAGCCGAGAGGTTCCTTCGTCGGTGCGTTTCTCGGCGATCGCGCCCGTGAGAGAGAAGCCATAGGAGATGCGACTCGAAGCCATTGAGCCGTCGATCCCCATGTTCATCCCGTAGTTGGTGACCGCCGTGGTGTTGCGGTACTGCGTGATCTGGATCCCCGGGGTGAAGGGGACCGCAGTCGCCCCGCTGCGAATGGCGTCGATCGTTTCGGCGTCCGTGAGAGTCGCGCGCTCGACCAGGTCGTTCCAGTGGGAATAGAACCCGCCCACCAACATGCGGTGGGTGCCGACGCGGTGCTGCGCGCTCACCTCTCCCGAGCGAACGGTCTCGGGCTGCAGGTCGTCAGCAGCAATGCGGTGCGATGTCGCGTTGTCGGTCTCGTCCCAACTCGGAGCGCGAAACGCCTCGGAGTACGACGCCTTCAGCGTGCCTCCCTCCCAGGCCTTCCAGTTGGCGGCGAGCCGGGGCGTCACGACGGGCGAGAACCGAGGATCGTAGTCGACCCGCGCGCCGCCGCTCAGACGCAGCGCCGAGGCCGGAACCCACACCTGCTGAGCATAGGCAGCGAGGGTCACATCCGACTCGTCCAGCCCTTCCGGCGGCGGGAACAACGAGTTGCCGGTCTCCACATCCAGCGTGTCGCTCGAGGTCTCCACGTGGCGACGTCGGACGTCAGACCCAACGATGGTGACGAACCGATCGTCGTGGAACCAGTCCCAGGTGCTCTGCAGCTCGAGCCCGAGCCAGTTCGCCGACCCATCGTTGACGTAGTCGCAGCTGACGAGCACGGCGCTTCCCGCAATCGACGAGAACGGGCACAGCTCCCCACGAGAAGCGATGAAGCGACTCTCGGTCTCGTAGTAGCTCAGGTAGGCGCGTGCCGAGACATCCAGCAGCGTCGACACGGTGACGGAGTGGCTCAGGCCCACCAGGGCGCGCGTCTCCAGCTCGCGTGTATCGGGGTCGTCGAAGTCGCCAGGGCCGGTGGGCGCGCCATGGCGATAGCTCGACCCCTGCAGGTGCAGCTCCGTGTTCCCGATGACCAGGCGCGCGATGCCGGATGGGCTGTCGGCGAAGAGCGCGTCGTTCGCGCGCCGGCCACCCCAGATACCGTCCTGGCGGCCATCTCGCGAGTGCCGACCAGGTTGCCCGGTGAAGCGGTCGACACCCGTGTCCTGCGCATCGAAACGGAAGTCAGGGCCAACGAGCTTGAAGTACTCCACTTGCGTCGTCAGCGCGGCTTCCTTCCCGAGCACGCGGAAGGTCTTGCCCACTCCGGCGCCAGCGCGGATGTCGGTCGGCAGCGCCGATTCGACGACCACTCCCCCGGCGTAGTTCTCGGGCCGCTTGGTCACGACACTGATGAGACCCAGCATGGCGTTGGACCCATAGAGTACCGATCCCGGTCCGACGATGAGCTCGATGTGGTCCACGAGCTCGATCGGCACCCCCGCTCCCGGTCCCAGGGTCGCCCCTCCGCGCAGGGGCTCGTTCACTACGTTGCCATCCACGAGCACCAGGAAGTGATTCCCACGGTCGCCAGTGATGAGTACGCCGCGAGCCCCCATCTCACCTCCGTTCAGGTCCTCGGAAGAGGCCGCAGCGATCGCCAGGAAGTCGATGGCTTCGGCTAGAGTTCGGATCCCGAAGCGCCGGATGTCCTCGGCGGTCAGACTGGTGGAGAGCGCCGGCGCCGCGCTCGCTCCCTCGGACTGCTTCGATGCGGACGAGACGATCGGTTCGGCAAGCACCGTTTCCAGGGAGGTGAGGTCCTGTGCCTGCGCCGCCCCCGCCGTTGCGAGGGCAGCCAGCGCCATGAGCACAGAAGTCGGAAGAATGCTTGAAAGCTTCAGGGGAGGTTCCTTGGGTCAGAGAGAAGAAGGCCACCGTCGCTCAGCACCGCAGCGTGCGGGTCCTCGTGGATAGACGGACGAACTAGAAGAACAATGCATCTCCTTCGCCAGCTGCAGGCTCATCTGATTCCGCCCCCAGCTCGAAGTCGGAGTCACACTCCACATCGACCCACACCAGCACCAGGCCAGGTTTGCAGGAGAAGCAGCCAGGGTGGAGCTTGCGCCTCGGCACCGGCGCTATGTGCTCACCTTGCAGTACAAGGGGAGTGGCCAGCATCGTCTTGATGCCGCGCGCCAGCAGCCGCGTCTTGACTCGCCCGACGAGCTGATTGGTGAGCTCGCCAGTCCAGTCCCGTGGCACCCCGTTGGGCGGGCACGAACGCTCCACCGCGGCCTTCGTAGCCGCCAGGAGGATCGATCCCCGGAGCTTGGCACCCACGAAGCCCATGACTCCGCAGTAGAGGATGTCCTCCGACGGGGTGTGCTCGCCGACCCTCTCGATCTCGACTCCGTAGTCCTTGAACATCGCGATGCAGGCGTCCCAGGCGATGTCAGACAGTTCACGATTGGCTCGGTCGATGCTGTCGTCTCGGTCGTTCATGAAAACCTCAGCCTAGGAATCGGTCCACCGCCTTGACCAGCAGGTCCGGCTTCACTGGTTTGACGAGCCAGCCCTTGGCGCCCGCAGCGCGGGCACGGTCGATCAACGTCGGGTCAGCCTCCGTGGTAAGGATCAGAACCGGCGTTTCCTCGAGATTGTCACGCTTGCGCATCCGCTCGAGCATCTCCAGTCCCCCCATGCGAGGCATGTTGATGTCGAGAACGACCATGGCGATCTCGTTGTCGGACTCGAGCTGCCCAAGTCCGTCCACGCCGTCCTTCGCTTCCACCACCGCGTAGCCGGCCCCTTCGAGAGCAGCACCGACTTGCTTCCTCACGGTTTCAGAGTCGTCCAGAACCATCACTTTCTTCATCTTGCCTCCTGGCGTATGACGTCTTCATCGACACTCGAGCGAGTGTCCCGCAACACGAGCCCTTTCGCCCCCTGGGGTCCCCGCGCATCCCCCCTCGGCACCCAGGGTAGCTTGCGCGCCAATGCTGTTGCTTGTCTCCCATGGTTCAGAAGACGACGAGCTCCCCCTCTTCGGGTCCGCCGTCCGATCCCTTGAAACGTAGCTTGTCGGGTCCGAGGTTCCCTCGCAGGGCGATGAACACGGATCCCCGCAACGAGCGGAAGTGGTAGACTCGCGATGAGCCGGAATCCAACCGCGTGCGCAGCGCGGAGATGTCCAGCGCGCTGGGCACGCCCGCCCGCAGCCGCACATCATAGCGCATCAAGCGGTTCTTAACGCGGCCCAGCAACTGGTTGGTGAGCTCCCGGACCCAGTCCTGGGCGCGCAGCCTCTCCGTGTGCCCCATCGACTTCAGGATGGCTGCCGGCACCGCGAGCACGAGCTCGCCCGTGATTTCAGTACCAGTGAACGCGATGGCAGCACCGACGGTGTCCGGTTCCAGCGTACTCAGGTTCGTGTAGGTGCTGGAGGGTGCGATGGCGACCTCGTAAGACCGGAAGAGCTCAATGGTTGAGGTCTGAAGAACCGCGTCGAGCGCTCGCCACTGACCCATATTTCGCACCTGAGACTTCGGAGCGGCTCCGCCAGACTCCGGAGAGTCGTCCTTCGACTCATCAAACCGGCCGGTCCACCGAGAACGGCCCATCGCCAGCGAACCATCGATCCCTGGTTGGAGAGCCCTTGGACGAATGCTCCCCTGCTGGTCTGGTCTGTCTGCGCGCTGCCGAGGATAATTTGCCACTAATCTGGAACTATTGCAGAAGTTCTAGGTAAAGAAAATTGCAATGTGCTTGCTGCCGAAACAGTTACCTCGCTTTTGTGAGCCCGGGTCGCACCCCGCAGCACACGTTCGTCCCAACTTGGTCCACCTGACCGCGCGTGGAACGCGGGACAAGGGTGATGGCATTTCGCGCTGAACCGCCTCCGCCGAGATGACGAAGACGTTTCTCCAGGCTACGGTCCACCCGGAGATGATCAACCTGGCGCGCGGCGAGCAGACGCGATCGCCCCGAGGCGACCCCCGAGCGACCCTGAAACGCGGGGACGCGATCGACTCGCGCCGATGTGATCCAGTTCCGGTTTCGCGGGAATGGGGATTCAGCGAGAACTATCCCCGGAGCTCTCCTGGGTGGACCCCGCCGCCGTTCGCAGCCCACCTCGAGGGAGAGTCTCCAACAACTCCTCGCTGGGGACCATCCATCCGCAGGAGTGTCGATGCCTTTTGCGGTTCGGTTCAAGAGAGCCGGACCACGTTGTAGCTCGGAGGTTGTCATGCGTTCATTCACCCTTGAACTTGCTGCTCTGGCGACGGTTGTGTTGGTCGGTTGCGGGGGCTCTGAACCGGGCTCGGAGACGGGTTCGGGAGGCAACCTTCCAACCGGCGGCGCGACCACTGGCGGAAGCGCAACGGGTGGAGTGAGCACCGGCGGTGCACTCCCAACGGGCGGCACAGCCACGGGTGGGGCGCCGTTGGGTGGAGGCCCCACTGGCGGGACCCAGACGGGCGGGGCCAACACGGGGGGTACACCGACTGGTGGCGGAGGAACCGGCGGAGCTGACGGCGGCACTGGCGGAGCAGCGGGCGGCATGGGCGGAGCCACTGGTGGCTCCGGCGCGGTCGGAGGGTCCACTGGCGGCAGCGCGACCGGCGGAGCTGGCGCGACGGGCGGAAGCGGGACGGGCGGCGATGGCACCGGCGGAGCGACGGGAGGAACCGGAGGCGTCGACAATCCGCTGGCTCACCTGATCCCGTCCGCCGAAGAAGTGGGGCTACTGCTCGCAAATCGCTTCAACAACCGGGGGCTCTCCTTCAGCTCCGTCGGCAACCTCCCGGGCGATGGCTACAAGACGGCCTGCGAGTGGTACGGCTCCCTCGGGGTGGCAAGCCTGACCGACAGCCAGAGCTTGCTCGACTCCTTGGTGGCGAAGTTCGAACCCCTCCGAGGCGACTTCACTTCCGCGATGCTTGGCGGGGACAAGCACGTCGATCGCTACATCTTCGGCATGGTGCCGCTCGAGATCTACATCCAGACCGGCGACGCGAGCTACCTCCCGCTGGGCACCGACACCGCAGACAGTCAGCAGGTCACGAACCAGACGCGCGACGCGATCGACGACATGTTCATGATGACCGGGCTCCAGCTCGAGGCCTATCGCGCCACCGGCGACTCGAAGTACATCGACTTCATGTCGAACACCATGGTCGACTACCTGGACTTCCAGCAGTCGAACGGGCTCTTCTACCACAACGTGAACGAGGCGCGCGTCCACTGGGGTCGAGGCAACGGCTGGTTTGCCGCGGGGATGGCCGAGATCATGCGCGACCTTCCCACGAACACCGCGAACTACCAGACCATCGAGGCTGGCTACCTCCGGATGATGGAAGGCCTGCTGCCGCTCCAGAGCCCCAACGGGCTCTGGTACCAGGTCCTGGACATGCCGGACGACTCGAACAACTGGGAGGAGAGCTCCTGCACCGGCATGTTCACCTACGCCATGGTGGCCGGCGTCCGGCGCGGCATTCTGGACGCGGACACCTACGTGCCCGTCATCGAAGCCGCGTGGGAGGGGCTCCAGGGACGGATCTCTCCGCAGGGCGACGTCAGCGGCATCTGCGTCGGTACCTGGTATCACGCGAACCCGCAGGAATACATGGCGCTCACCCAGCTTACTGGGGACGGCCACGGGCAGGCACCAGTGCTCTGGGTGGCAGCCGAGCTGCTGCGCTGATCCGAGGCCAGAAAGGTCCGGAGCTCCGAGGCTCAGCCGCGCCCCTCGCACTCACCGAACCCACGTTCGTGAGGGAACCCCGCGTCAACGGCGACCGGCAGAGCCACCAGCCCCCGCATCCTGCCCCGACGGCGAGGTCTTGACGTCTCGCGGGAGCAGCGCTGCGACGCACACCAGAGTCGAGAACCAGGCTCGCAAGCCCTCAACCAGCGCGCCGTCGATGCGATTCACGGCCATCACCGCGGCACCCCGGGGGATCTCGTCGACGCTCAGGGGGAGCAGGAGGAGCGCGCGTCCCATCCGGTGCAGTGACCGATGCTGCGGCAGCGCCCACAGCACCATCTTCTCCCCGAACCGCGGCGGACCGGCGCCCACCGCAAATAGGACGCTGGCCTCCCCCGCAACCTCGCCCGGGCGATCCAGAGCAGCGACCACGCAGGCCTCGACACCCAGCGCCGCGAGCGGCGGTTGCAGAATCGGCCCCCACTGCGCGCTATCCCGAAACATCGCACGGTGGGCAGCGTGCTCGAACCGATCGAAGAGCGCGGCTTGCCCCTTGAGCTTCGACTCGATGATCTCACCCACGCCCAGCGCAGCGGCCACCCGCGCCTCGTGGATGGCCGCTTCCAGCCGGGCGCGGCTCGCGTGATCGTCGCCAACGCACGTCAACACCTCGCGCCGCAACACGCTGAGCACGTCCTGGATCACCGCCCCTTCCACCGACTCGGGATCCCAGCGACCGAGCAGGTGGTCGACGCGCAGCGCCAGCGTCCCGCCGGGCCTGCCCTCCAGCTGTTGCACCAGCGTGTCCAGCAGGCGGTTCTCCCAGCCCTGCCCCACGCTGCCCAGGGCGCCCCGCGCGGCGCGCATCAGCGTCGCGAGGATGAGCTGCCGACGCACGACGAGCGAGGCGCCCGTGCTCTGCGAGGGCCGCTCGCTCTCGTGCGAGAGGAGCCCCAGATCCACCGCCTGGCAACCGCAGGAGCGACGCACCACGAGCTCCGTGCCCATGATCTCGGGCGCGGGGATGCTGCCCGCGGTGACCCGACTCAACAGACCGACAGCCTTGCGCCCCAGCGTCTCGATCGGCTGGCGCACGGTGGTCAGCGGGGGGCGGGAGAGCCGCGCCGAGTCAACGTCGTCGAACCCCGCCAGCCGTACGTCCTCCGGCACCCGCACGCGCCGCCCCTCCAGCTCCAGCAGAGCCCCCTGCGCCATGTAGTCGTTCGCCGCGACGACCGTGTCGACCTCGCGGAACAGCACCCCCCGCTCGTCGATGAGCTCGACGATCGCTCGTTGCCCAGACTCCTTGGAGTAGTCTCCGGTCACCACCAGGGACTCGTCGAGCTCCAGCCCGGCGCCCTCGAGCGCGTCGCAAAACGCACGGTAGCGGTCCTCCGCCTCGGGACTGTCCTGCGGACCGCGGATGAACACCATCCGACGGGCTTCGTGCGCCTCGATGAGGTGGCGAACCAGGGCCAGATTGCCCCTGTAGTTGTCCACACCGATGTGGGAGTGCCCCGGAACCTGCACGCCGAGGCAGCACGTCGGAAGCCCGTCGTAGCGGCGGAGCCACTCCTGCAATCCGGTGGGACCGATGGCGCTGCCGATCGCGCTGGAGAGCGCGATCACGCCCTTGGTGTTGCGGGGGCCGATCAGGTCGAAGGCGAAATTCATTGCTCGCCGCTCGGGATCCGGATCATCGACCACGCCCCCCGCGACGCACAGGATCCGGAGATCCGTCTCCCGAGCGCCCAGCAGGGTGCCGCCCAGAACCTGAGCTTCGTACTCGTCGTCCAGCGACTCCACGAGCAGCGCGCAGAATCGCTCCGTCTCGGTCTTCACGGGCAAGGCGTTCCCCGAAGTGGTCGTCTAGCATGCGTCCCGAAACAGGTGAAGAAATTGGCCGGAGTGGGTTTCCGGCAAGTATTCGGCGAGGTGCCATCGCAGCCCCCCGAGACACGATTGCCTCAGTGCAGCGAACCAGCTTCGACACTCGACCATCTGGCGACAGCGCCATCAGCGATGCTATGTTCGGCTCTCGTAAGTGCACCACCAGATCAAGATCGTCGCCATCCTGATGCTCGTGCAGGGGGTGCTGGAGATCCTCTACGGGCTGATGTTCGTGGCGATGGGTCCCGTGATGCTCGCCGTGATCGCGAACGATCCGGGCACTTCGGCCCAGCCGCCCCCGCCCGCCTGGGTCGCCGCCATCTACCCGGCGCTGGGTCTTCCTGCACTGATCGCCGGCGCACTGAAGATCTGGGCCGGAGTGCTCAACCTCAAGCACCGCGGGCGCACCGTGGGCATCGTCGCGCTCTTCTCGGGCGCGCTCACCGTCTTCAGTTGTGCCATCTACTGCTTCCCGACGACCCTGGCGCTGATGGTCTACGGGCTCATCGTGTACTTCGACAGCGACGCGACCCGCGCGTTCTTCCTTGGCGAGGAAGGCCTCCCCGGCGAGGAGGTCCTCGTCCGCGTCGACCGCGAACGGGAAGAGCGCCTGCGCACCCGCTATCCCTGACCTGGGTTCAAAAAGGGCCGACAATCGCTCGATCTTTCCGAGGGTACGCCGAAGGTGCACTCCGAGCCCCATACCGACACGCTCCGTCTCGGGAAGAGTCATCGTCACCAAGACCGCGGATACGTCCGTCCAGCGCTTGGAGTTCGGAGAGGGCGGCATGGCGAGGTTCACGAGGCCTCGCCCATTCTCGAGGGGCGGTACTCAGCCGGGAGACTTGGTGCTCGATGCCACGTGACGACGACGACCACGTGCGGCAAGACGTGCGTCTACTGCAGTCACCAGCTTGGCGGCACCGAACGGCTTGGCGATCAGCTCCACGTCCTCGAACGCTCGCAGCCGCTCCAACACCTCCTCGCCGGCGTGGCCCGTCATCATCAGCACGACGACGTCGCGATCGCGGCGCAGCAGCTCGGCGAGCACGGCGGGTCCGTCCATCTTGGGCATCACGACGTCGAGCAGGACCAGGTCGAAAGGGTCGGCCGTGTAGCGGTCGGCAGCTTCCGTCGGATCGTTGCAGATCTCGACGTCATACCCTCCGCGTGTGAGGCTTCGCTTCGCGACATCCGACACGACACGCTCGTCGTCGACGACCAGCACCCGCCCCTTCTTGGAAGCACTTCCGCCCGCGCGAGACTCCTTCGGGGCCTCGGACTCGGGACCTTCGACGGCAGCCACGGGGAGCAGCAGGCGGAATATCGTGCCCCGACCGGGTTCGGTCTCGACCTCGACCGCTCCGTGGTGCACGGTGACCGTCCCCTGCAAGGCGGCGAGACCCATGCCGGTGCCGCTCCGCTTCGTGGTGTAGAAAGGCTCGAAGATTCGCCTGGTGACCTCTGGCGGCATTCCGCTGCCGGTGTCCTCCACTTCGAGGCAGCAGTAGTTCCCGGGCGCGAGGCGGGAGCTCGATTCAGAACCTGCTGACTCAATCTCGCGATCGTAGGACCGGAACGTGAGCGTGCCTCCATGGGGCATGGCGTCGCGAGCGTTGAGAGCGAGGTTCAGGATGGCGCTCTGCAGCGCCGATGCGTCGCCGATCGTGATGTTCCCGCGCGCCTCCAGCTGGCAACGGATCTCGATGCGCTTGTCCACGCTGCGGGCAGTGAGCCCGCGCACTTCCTCCACGAGCCGATGCAGGTCGACCGGAGACGATCCACGCCGACCCTTGCGGGCGAAGGCGAGCATCTGCTTGGTGAGGTTGGCGGCGTGGTCTGCAGCGGTGGCGATCGCGTCAATGCTCTCGCGCAAGTCCGGGTCCGCGACCTCCTGCTGCAGCAACTCGGCGTAGCCCATGATGCCCATGAGCTGGTTGTTGAAGTCGTGAGCCACCCCACCCGCGATCCGTCCCACCGCCTCGAGCTTCTCGGCCTCGCGGAGTCGCTCCTCCAGCTGCCGTCGCTTCGATACGTCGCGAACGACGGCAAGCACGACGCTGCGATCGCCAATGTCCGCGTGTCGCAGGGTGATCTCGGCCCAGAAAAGTGTGCCGTCGCCCTTGCGAGCGCGCCACTCGATGGTCTGTGGGCCTTCCGTGAGCGCGCGCTGAATGTGCTCGATGGCGTGCGGCGGATCGTACGGTGGCTCGTTGCTCGAGAACCGACCAGGTGCGCTGACGATCTCCTCGCGCGTGGCTCCGTACATGTCCAGGGTGGAAGCGTTCACGTCGACGACCTCCCCGGACCGCGCATCGTGAATCCAGATGGCCTCGTTGGTCGCGTCGAGGACGGCTCGCGTGTCGCGCTGCGAGCGACGCGCCTCCCGCAACGCCCGCCCGATGGCATCCATCAGAACGTAGACCGCGGCGGTGCACATACCCAGGAGGACGGCAACCTCCGCTATATCCGTGTAGTGGGTGACGACTGAACCGCCAGCGATCGCCACCTCGCCGACACCCAACAGCCCGACGACGACCACCGCCAGCTCGGTGACTCCCGCCACCGCGAGCAGCCAGCGACTGTCGAGCAGCACGCTGGCCAGCACGAAGACGAGGGGCAAGAGGAGCACCGAGGTATCGTGGATGCCCTTGGCGGTGGCCATCGCATAGACGGCCGTTCCGAGCAGCGTGAACGTCATCGCTGCCGCGGCGACGCGAACTTGCCCGCGTCTCACCAGCGCGAGGAGTACGGCGGCGATGACGAGATTGATGCCGGCGATGGTGAGCGTGCGCACGTTGCCGGCGGCGGCCGTGATGATGGCGAGCAGCAGCCCCAGTGCGATCATCGCCGCGAGAACGTTGCGCAGAACGCGAGCCACCAGCTCATCGCCGAATGCGAACGGATTCACCCGTTCTGCGGATGGTCGCGGCCGCTCCCTCTTCACCCTGGTTTCCACCCTAGCGCAACCGCGGCGGGTTGGGGGGAGCGGGGTGGTGGCGGCTGCTGTCGAAGCTACCCGGCAATGCCCGGCGGCTCACACTTCCAGTCGCCTTGCCGCCCTCTCCGGGAGCACACCCAGCGTCCTGAAGGGGAAGGGGTTGGCGAGGAGCGCACGGGTCACGAGGTCTAGATCCATCCCTTTCTCCGGAATGGCGACCGTGCCGGATTCCATCGATGCGATACCGGCGCAAGACCTCTCGAATTGAGACATGCCCAAGCGACGCCGGACCGGGCAGAGGTGCCCCACATGCCCGCTCGGCACTCGCGTCCCGAGGCAGGCGAAGTGGTCAGTGCCGCACGCAGATCTGTCGGCCCACCAGATCGAGAGCGCGCACGAGTGCCTTCTGGAGGGTGCCGCGCGTTTCAATCTCGTCCAGATCGACGCCGAGGCGGATGAGGGCTTGGGCATTCGCCGGGCTCAACCCGGCGAGGATCACCGTCGCTCCCAGGAGCCGGGCAGCGCGCATGGCGTCGATGAGGTGGCTCGCGACCGCCGTGTCCACGAAGGGAACTCCGGTAACGTCGATGATGGCGACCTCCGCCTGGTGGGCGACGATGCCGGCCAGCAAATTCTCGGTGATCTGCTTGCCACGTTGGGTGTCGATGCAGCCGATGAGGGGCAACGTGAGCACGGCGTCCCAGAGCAGCATCGCCGGGGTCGAGAGCTCGACAATGGCCTGACTCTGGGCGCGAATGGTGGCCACCTTCGCTTCCAGCTCCTTGGTCCGCTCCATCACTCGCTGGTCCAGCTCTGCTATCGCCTGCTGCTGGGCCTCATGGAGCTCGCGTAGATTGCCCTGAATGATCTTTAGATAGGCGAAGAGCTCGGCGAGCGGCTCGTCCGGCTCTGGTAGATCGATCTCTGCCGAGAAATCGAACTGGATGCCCAGCTTGGCGATGTGCACCCGCAACGCGGCAAGATTCTGCTCGACCCGCTCTCGGTAGCTTCCCTCGTCCGTGCTCATCAGCGCCTCACTTCCGCAGCCAGGTCATGGCGTCCGCTTCTGTCTCGAAGGCCGCCATCTCGATGCTGGCCACCACTGCGTAGAGGCGGAAGAATGCGCGCATGATGAAGGGGTCACCGCAGGTTGCAAACCTCGCCACGGGGGATCCCGGTTCGAACATGCTCGAAGCGAGCTTGCGCGCATCGGGCTGCATCCCCTCGAGCCGGGTGCTGATGGTGAGCAGGCGCGCCTTCTCGCCGCGATCCTGCTCACGCTGCCGCAGCTGCTCCAGGAGCGCGGCCACGCCTTCCTTCGACGCGGTACCTTCGGGTCGCATGACAAGAATCCCCTCGGCCGTTTCTTCCAACGCCCATCGATACGAGGGGCCCTCGAAGCTAGCAACTAGGCTACTGCCGTCCATCTCTCTCTCTCCCTCTGATTCAAGATGCCGCCCGGACCCGCGACCGCTCCACCCCGCATATCGGCTGCGTCTCCCCGCCGCAATTGCCAAATCCGCAAGGCAGCTGGGGCTCGCTAGTGCGTGGGGACGCCATCAGCACTGCGCCAGGGCACGAATGCATGACCTCCCGCTGCCCGACGCATCTGAACCCGAGCCGCATCTCCGGATGACGCACAAGGAGGCGCGCCCCGACTCTCCGCTCGCACGCGGCCAGGCGGGCAAGACGCAGCCGGATCAGAACCCGGTCCAGCGCGATCGGTGTGCCCCTCCAGACGCACTCGGTGCGCCTGGGGGAGTAGAGGATCATGACCTTGGCGACACCATCCAGAATCGGTAGCGACTCAGGCAGCAGCTCGTCGCTGTCCGTCTTGAACTGGATCCGGGCGTCGATCGCGATCCGCCGCTCGAGGATCGTGACCGCCGCCTCGTTGGGGCCACGCCTCCCAATTCCAAAACTCAGCAACGAGTCCCGCTAGATTCCCTTTCCATTCTTCCGTCCCCCGTCGCTCTGCCGCGCTGGTTCGGGGGCCGGGCCATTGGTATCCCCCGACATCCCGGCGTTCGTGCCTGGAAACGGCGGTCTGGTCTGCTCCCTACGGGGGCCGAGTGACGATCGGGAGACCCGTCGTCTGTGCGGCGCAACTTTTGGCGCGGCCGCGAATTGCTGGACCAGCAGCCGATCGCTCTGTGGTCCCCAAGCTGGTCCCGCTCCAGCTTTCGCGTGGGAGAAGAACCCCGCGAGTGGTTCTCGCGAGTCACCCACCGGAGGCGTAGACTGACGGCAGTGGTGTGACACGACCCTACGTGAATCCGCTCTTGGTGGCCTCCAGGATACCGCGCAAGTGCGTGTGGGAGATCACGCGGCGGTGCAATCTCCGCTGCATCCACTGCGAGAATCGCTCAGGCCCGTTCAGCGCTGGGGAGCTCTCGGACGAAAGGCTGCTGGAGGTGGCCCAGGAGCTCTCAGAGCTGGGATGCCACGAAGCGGTCGTGACGGGGGGCGAACCACTGCTGCGTCCCGCATGGACGAGTGTGTGTCGCGCGCTCTCGCAACGGGGGATCGACGTGTCCCTCGTCACCAATGGCACACTGCTCGACCCAGCGGCGCTCGACGAGGCGCTCGGCGTCGGCGTCGGCGTGGTGGGAATCTCCATCGACGGGCTCGAGGGCACTCACAACCGGATCCGACCCCGAGAAGCCCCCGGGCGCTCGCCGTGGGCAGACACGGTGAGCGCCCTCGAGCGGGGCGCGAAGGCACTCACCGTGGTCGCCATGACCCAGGTGAACCGTCTCAACCTCGCCGAGCTGCCGGACCTCGGTCGCCTGTTGGCCGCGTGGGGAGTCCAACGGTGGCAACTGCAGCTCGCCATTCCCATGGGGCGAGTGCGGGACCTGCCCGAGCCGTTCGCGATCGAGCCCGAGCACCTCGAGCAGCTGGTCGCTTTCCTGGCTCAGGCGGTGCTGGATCGAACCCTGCCGCGCATCGACGTCAGCGACACCATTGGCTACTGCACGCCGGAGGACGCGCTGTTCCGCGGTCGACGCCGCGCGGACGGGTCGCCCCTGCCGGGGCTGTGGGTCGGATGCACCGCCGGCCTCGCAGCGGTGGCCATCACCTATGACGGGCGCGTGCGCGGGTGTTCGATGATGCCCCCTGAGCTCGACGCGGGGAGCCTTCACGAGGAGTCCCTCGCGACCATCTGGAACGACGCGAAGCGGTTCGCATACACTACCGAGTTTCACCCGAGTCGGCTGCGCGGCGCGTGCGCCAAGTGCAAGCTGGGCGGGCTCTGTCGCGGTGGGTGCACGACGATGGCGTACTGGAGCACGGGCACGATCACCGAGAACCCCTACTGCCTGCGCGCGCAGCGGGAGGCATCGTGATCGAGCGCCCCGTGCCGCGCTTCGCCACCCTGGAGCTCACGCTGCAGTGCCCATATCGCTGCGAGACGTGTGGCTCGGACGCGGGGCGGGCTCGCCGCGACGAGCTGAGTCTCGCGCAGTGGCACCGCGTCGTTGAAGAGCTTGTCGAACTCGGGTGCCGGCGCATCACGCTGATGGGCGGCGAGCCGCTCGCCTTCCCCGACTGGCGCTCGCTCGCCGAGCTCGCCACAAGGCGACGGATCGAGGTCGAGATGGTCACCTCTGGGGCCGGCCTCACAGAGGACGTGGCGGCAGCGATGGCCGATGTCCCCCTCGCCTCCGTCACCGTCAGCGTCGACGGCACCGAGGCCGTTCACGACCAGCAGCGTCGCGTTCCGGGAGCGTTCCGTCGTGCGCTCAACACCATCGCGACCCTGCGCCGCCACGGCCTGGCGGTTGGCGTGAGCACCCAGCTCAACACCGCCACAGTGCCCACGCTGGCCGAGCTCGCACCCCAGCTCGAAGCGGCGGGAGCCCTCGCGTGGCAGGTCCAGCACACCATGCCCACCGGGCGCGCTCGGTGCAGCGACCTCACCCTGCCGCCTGCCGAGACGCCTCACCTGCACCGAACCCTCCGCACCCTGTCCGAGCGGCCCGGACTCCGTCCCTCCCTGACGGACAGCGTCGGCTATCTCACGCCCGACGACGTGTATCTCCGCTCCCTGCCCGGCATACGACAACGTGCCTGGGCGGGCTGCTGGGCGGGACTATTCGCGGTGGGCATCACCAGTGATGGTCGCGTCAAGGGGTGCCTCGCGATCCCCGACCCGCACCACGAGGGCTCGCTGCGCGAGGAATCGCTCGCCACCATCTGGAACGATCGCCGGCGCTTCGCCTACACGCGGAGCTTCCACGTCGAGACACTGCACGGCGACTGCGCCGACTGCGCCTTCGGGAAGCTCTGCCGAGCAGGCTGCACCGGGATGCAGCTCGCCGTCCACGGTCGCCTCGGCACCAGCACCCACTGTTTCCGCGCCCACGCGAGGAATTCATCATGAGCCAAGATCCCCGTTTTCCCACAGCTCCCTCCCTCCGCCTCCGGCGCTTCCTCTACGAACGCGGACTCCGGCTGGAACCCTGGGCCACCCAGGAGCACATCCTGGAAGCGTTCCTCGACCATCTGGCGCATGAGGGACACGACGACACCTACTGGGAGGATCTCACGCTTCTCGCCACAGAGCTCGCCCGGGACCTGCAACGCCACCGCCCCGAGAGCGCGCTCGTCCAAGCAATGAACCTCGACTGCGAGGCGCTGATGCGGGAGATCCGCGCCGCGCTTGCCACCTCACGCACCGATCGAGAAGGACACCGGTCGCTGGGTCGTCGGATCACCGGCTCGGCGATGTCGCTCCTCCTCCTAGTAACACTGGTGGCGGTCGCGTGCGGCGGCGAGACGCGCGGGGACGAATCGCCCTTCCAGTCACCCCCAGGAACGGGGGGTACCGGCGGCAACTCGGCAACCACGGGGGGCTCCGGCAACATCCTGGAGGTAACGGGCGGCATTGGCGGCCTGCGACCGATCCAGGTCGAGATCGGGGGCACCCCCGTGGATGTCCCCCCCCATGTCGTCAGCGGGGCGCCGAGCTGGGGAGGAGCTGGAGGTGCGGGAGGCTGCATCCCCGAAGACATGACCATTCGCGGCATGATCGAGGCCTGCATCACCGACTCCGCCGCCAGAAACGAGTTCCTTTCCTATCTGGAAGCCTCGCACCCACAGTGGTCCACCTTCATCAGAGACTACTTCCGGTGCGAGACGTGCGGCGATCTGGCCGAGTACATGGATCGTTGCCGGTACTCGGACATGAGAGTGCGGCCCAGTCCGCCCAACGAGAACGACAACATCTTCGACTTCTGTCCACCCGTCCTAATCTACGCCGGCGTGCGTTTCTCCTGAGTCGCGTCACGCGGCCCGCGCCACCCCCCGGTCGGCGCCGGCCAGGGTCTCGCGGACCGCCAGGGCGAGCGGAGTGACGTGAGGGTTGCGCCCCAGAACGGTGCGGAGCTTCGTGTCGTCGAGCAGAACGGGTTCGTCCCAGAGGTACTTCATCTCCACCACCTCGCGCCAGAAGCGCGAGACCGTCGCCGCCACCCGCAGACCCCACCAGGGCAGCCGGCGCACGCGACGTGGAGCGGGCAGCGCATCCTGGATGGCCGCGATGAGCTCGGCCGAGGTCACTTGGTAGCCGGAGAAGTGAAAGATGGCGTTGGCGGCGAGCTCGGCGGAGCGGTCCATCAGATCCACCGTGGCGCGGGCGAGATCGGGCAGGTAGGCCCACTCGTGCGGCACGCCGGGGGCCGCGGGGTCGAGGATTGCTCCCCCCTGCAGCGCCGGCCGCGTCATCTCCCCGAACCACGTCGAGGAGGCGCGGGGTCCGAGGTAGTCGCCGGCACGCACGATCAAGAGCTGGGCGCCGCGCGCGGTCGCTGCCTCGAGGCGTGCCTCGAGCGAGTTGCGCAGCTCACCCTTGCGGGTCGGCGCCACGCGCGATGCGCTCTCCGCGAGCGGCGCGGAGAAGTCAGGGCCGAGCCCGTACACGTTGCCGGGGAGCACGATCCGGGCGCCGCTGCGCTCGGCGGCCTCGGCCACCACCTCGCCCGCATCGAGCATCTCGGGGTCCCACCGCGCGTATGGGGCGTTGTAGCCGTGTACGATGAAGTTCGCGCGCCGCGCCGCTCGCTGCATCGCCACTGCGTCGTGCACGCTCCCGGTCACCACCTCGACCCCGGCCAGGTCGGACCCGAGCGATCTGCCGCCCGGGCGCAGGAGCGCCCGCACCGAGTACCCGCGGGTCAGCAGCTCGCGCGCCACCGCGCCACCGAATCCCCCCGTCGCGCCGATCACCAGTGCCGTCTTCTTCATCCGACTTCTCCTTGCTGAATGCGTCTCACCCCAACCTGAGTCATTCAGATGAGAATAGAAACTGACCATTTGCTGGCGTCACATATGCACTTATGCATAGCCGACGGTGGAAGTCGGTGCCCGGACTCGCCGCGTGCCGTCCGCTAGTTGGTGACGGTGTGCACGACCGTGTCGCCGATCAGGAACGGCTCGTGCCCGCAGACGGGGTCAGTGACAATCTGCTCCTGGTCGCTGGTGAAGCTCGCACCCCAGCAGATCTGAACGTTGTGCGGGCTTCCGCGCCACACGCGCTTCGCGAAACAGCCCTCGTCATCCGTGGTGAAGAGGTAGCCGTCCCAGACCCGCTCCCACGTCTGGCCCGGTTCGATGGCCTCAACGGTGCGGAGAGTCTGCTCGTACAGCGGACAGGTGTCGCGAGGGCAGTCCATGCAGAAGGGCGGGTCATCGTCCCACTCGGGAGTGCCGTTGTACTCACCAGAGACCGAGAAAGTGAGAGTGTGCGCGGTGGGCAGCTGGACGTAGATGGCGGCGTCGGTGCCGTTCACCAGCCGAAACGTCGTTTCGGGCGCGGGTGGAAGGACTGTCCCCTCCTCCCCGCCCGCACCACCAACGCCACCGGCAGGAACAACGTCCGACTGGCCGCCGCCCCCCTCCACGCTGCCCGTCGCCGGTATGCCACCGGTCGCGGGTGTGCCACCGCTCGGGTGCGGTTTCGCGTCAGAGCTCGTCTGACCGCACCCGACGGAGGTGACGGCAACAGCCAGCGCCAGCAATCCGACCGGTGAACCTGTCAATCGCATAGTGTCGAACCTCCGCGACGATCTGTGTGCCACAGGATACGGTGACACAGGTTGCCACCTGCTGGGATACTGGGGCCAGGATCCGCCCAAGAATTCCCGCTTCAACGTGATTCTGGATAGAAGAACGCCGCGGTTGGTCGAATCGAGGTCGGCACACGCAGTCCCTTCGCGGTAGTGATTGCCCCAAGACTTCCACGGAGGGTGACTCGATGAAGATCAATCAGCTGGTGGGTATGGTGATGCCGCTCGTGATTGCCGGGGGGGTGGGCGTGATGTTCGCCGTACCGCAACTACGGGAACGGTTCCTCGGGGGCATGCAGGCGGGCACCCAGGCCGCGACAGAAGCGCAGATGGGTGAGGACGAGAAGGAAGGTGAGCAACTCGACGGCTACATCTTCTGCATGAACAACGTCAACCATCGCGCTCGCGATAGCATGCGTCGCTACGCGGACTGGGTCGAGGACATCGACAAGGGCCCCACGGGCGAGGAGAAGCGCGTCCTGGGGCTGTACAAGATCGACGACAGCATCCTGCGCATGTGCAAGGAAAAGCTCGAGAAGTCGGCTCGTCTGGCGACCAACGCGGAGCTGAAGGCGCTGGCGGATCCCTACACGAAGGCACTGGACGCCTTCGTCCCGAAGCTAAACGAGGCCGCGTACTACTACGAGCAGAAGAAGTACCAGGACGACTCGTTCGCCGAGGGGAAGAAGATCCACGGGCCGCTGGTCGCCGAGTACAAGAAGTTCATCGAGAACGCTCGAAAGCTCGAGGCGGAGGTCGACAAGGTCGGTGACGAACGTTCGGCGAAGCTGCTCGTCGAGATCGAGAAGGAACAGGGCAAGGCCCTGGCCTACTGGCAGCGCAAGATCATGATCGACTCGAAGGCCATCATCAAGCTGGCCGACGAGGAGAATGTCGACGTCGCCACGCTGGGCAAGAAGCTCGACGAACTGGAGGCCAGCATCAAGGAGCTCGACAAGCGCCCCGCGAGCGAGCAGCCGCGGATGTGGTCGATGTTCAAGGGCAAGCCTGAGTCGTTCCTCAAGGCGGGTCGCGCGTTCTGGCGGCGCCTGCGCGACAAGACCAAGTTCAGCGAATCCGAGATCCAGATGCTGCAACGCGGAATGGGTGAGAGCGTGGAAGGCAGCTACGATCAGTTCCTCAAGGCCTACAACGACATGGTCGACGGCTCGAACCGGCTCTAGGCCCCCACTCTGCGTCTCTGGCAAGGGGTCGCCACCGGGCGGCCCCTCGGGCGAGGTGCGCCCCCAGCTCGAGTCATGCATCGACGAATGGTGTTTGACCAGTTCCCGGGATCCTCTATGTAAGTGCGCATATGCAGTGGGCGTGGCTGCAGACCTTCCTGCGAGTGGCCTCCCTCGGATCCCTGTCCGCCGCCGCCCGAGATCTCGCCATCAGCCAGCCCACCGCCAGCCGGCACATCCAGGCGCTGGAAGCGGAACTGCAGCGCCCGCTCTTCGTGCGCCACGCGCGAGGCATCCACCTCACGCCAGCGGGGCAGGCACTGCTCGACGAAGCGCAGGGCATCGACACCAAGGTCGAAGCGATTCTCCGGCGTCGGGGCGGCAGCGAGCAGGAGCCAAGCGGTTCGGTGCGCGTCAGTGTCAACGAGCCCATCGGACTGCACGTGCTGGTGGACTGGCTCCGCGCCATGCGCGAGCGCTTCCCGGACATCGCGCTCGAGATGGTCGTGGACAACCGCGCGTCCGACCTCACCCGGCGCGAGGCGGACGTCGCGGTGCGCATGTTTCGCCCCCGACAGGCGCGCCTGGTGGCGAGCCGCGTCGGAGAGGTGAACCTCGCCCTCTACGCGCATGAGCGCTACCTCCAGCGCTGGGGCGTGCCCGAGTCTCGACGGGACCTACGCGGTCACACTCTGATCGGCCTCGATCAGGATCCGAGCTGGGCGCCCACGCTGCGTGCCCTCGGCATGCGTGCCGAGGACTTCGCCATCCGGACCGACTCCCTCGCCTTGCACGTCGAGGCCATCCGCGCCGGCGCCGCGATCGGCGGACTGCACCGTGCCTTCGCCCGCCGCCACCCCGACTTGCGTGAGGTCCTCACCCAGGTGCCGCTCCCCCCTCTCGAGATGTGGGTCGCCACCCACGAGGATCTCAAGCCCGAACCCGCCGTGCGCGCCGTGTATGCGTCACTGGTCGATCACTTGCGGGCCTACGTCGCGTAGCCTGCAGCCGTGGCGGCCCCTGAGGGTGACGAATTGACCATGGCGGGCCCCTCTCCGCTCGCTACCCTGGGCACCAGCAGGGGGAACGAGGAGCGGACATGCCCAGCGAGATCATGCAACTGGTGTCGAGGTCAACCCGATGGTCGATGCGACTGTCCAGGAGCCGCGTCGGCTCCCTGCTGGGCGCGCTGGCGCTGGCGGCCTGCTCGAATCCAACGAATATCGGGGAGCCGTCGGCTCTTGTCGGGCAACCGCTGCAGGGCGATGCCTTGCTCTACGAGTCGACCGAGGATCACATCGATCCCGGGCAGATCCTGGGCACGAACCTCGGGCTCTGGATGCCAGGGAGCATGGTCGACCGGATGCGCACCGGGCTCGCGACGTCGGGCTACCGATACTTCCGCTTTCCGGGCGGGTCGGAGTCGGACGTCTGCCACTGGAATGGCGATCCCCGGTACTTCACCTCAGCGGGGGTTTGGGATGCGACCGCCTGGGACCGCTCCCTGAAGCTCTTCCACCCCGGCGTCAGCACCCGTCTCCGATACCGCGGCACCACGCAGCTCCCAGACGGCGCCTCCAACCTGACCGATGGTGATCTCCGCACCGAGTGGCGCACGGACCCCTCGATCAGAACTCCGGCGCGCGTGATCCTAGAGCTGTCGGGGCGGCCGTTCCAGAAGGTGGTGCTCCGGTGGAGCCAGCAGTTCCCGATGGCGCCGGCGGGGCTCCGGTACCGCGTGCAGACGTCCTCCGCGGAAGGGGCCTTGGGGGCCTCGCAGAACATCCCCGACAGCCAGTGGTGGGATGCGCCCGTCACGCCCGTGTATGACTCGGGCCGGGGCACCACAACGCTAACCCTGAACCACCCGAGCCATGACACGCGACTGCGCATCGAGGTATCGCGAGGCCCGCTCTTTGGCGCTTCCATCCCCCCTTTGCAAGAAGTGGAGGTCCTCGACTCGCAGAGCGGGTTCGTGAGCATTCACGACAAGGATCCGACGGCCCAGACCTTCGTCTACGCCGCCCCCACGAGTCCCGCCAGCGACCCCCATCCAAGCTACGAAATCCTGGACTTCGAGAGCTTCATGGACTTCGTCAACCACTACTCCCACGACGCGGAGCCGGTCATCTGCGTCAACTACGGCACCGGGACTCCGCCCGAGGCCGCCGCCTGGGTCGAGTACGCCAACATCGTGCAAGGGTATGGGATCAAGTACTGGCAGATCGGCAACGAGATGCACGGCGCCTGGGAGGAGGGGGGCCCGGTCTCCGCGCGCATGTACGCCGAACGCTTCGTGGCGTTTGCGCAGGCGATGAAGGCCGTGGACAGCACCATCCGCGTCCTGGGCCCCTCCTACAGCACCGCGGTCACCGCCCCGGACAGTCAGGACAACGACGGCGTGGACCGCAACTACCTCGAGGCGTTCCTGGCGCACGTGGCCCAGTACGAGCGCGATCTGGGGGAACGCCTCCTCGATGGCATCGATGTCCACCGTTACCCCTACTGGACGGGCACGCCCGACGGGGGCGACATCCAGAAGATGCTCGACGACCAGCGACCCGTGGCGCACGAGTTCGCGCTGATGCACACCTGGATCGACACCTACCTCGATGATCCCGCGACCCGTAGCGTGCACCTGACCGAGTATGGGACCAACGCTGGCGCGCGCTTCGCGGGGCTCGATTCCATCGCGAACGCGGCGGGAACCGCCAACGTGGCCGCGTCCTTCGCCAGCGAGTTCGGTGCCCGCGCCCACCTCAATCAGTTTGCCGCGCTGAGCGGAGATCCGCAGTACATCGCCGAAGACCCGAACAACTACGGCGATTTCATGCTGTTCGCCTACCCGCTCGAGGGGGTGACCAGCTCCTTCGACCTGGCTCCCGCCGGCACCTACTGGGGACCGTTCATGCTGGGGCGGATCTGGCTCGATCCAGCGCAAGCCAACCAGCTGCTGCGCGTCTCGGGACCCTCGACCTCGCAGGTGCGAGCCTTCGCCGTCCGCACCCCGGATGCGGTCCGGGTGCTGCTCATCAACCTCTCCGACACCCTGCAGACCGTGCGCGCGGGTGAGCTTCCGGAGGAATGGGAACCCCAGGAGGCGGGGTTCGTCTACACAGAGACGGATCGCGAGTACTCGAGGTCGGGCACCGATCTGTTCGCCGCGGCCAGTCCCAACGCCGGGCCATCGTCGACTCCGATCGCGAGAGCCACTCCCGTGGAGCTCGCGCCACGCTCGATCGCCGTGGTGGTTTACCCGCTGGGGGGAGCCAGCCCCAGTGCGGATGCCCCCGAGATCGTGCACTGGGGTGCAGTCCGGAGCCTCGCCAAGCCGGGCGTGGAGGTCTCCGGATCGGTGCTCTCGTCCGCGCCGCTCACCCAGCTGGAGCTCGCCTGGGATGGCAAGACCTTCGCTCCCATCGTCCCACTCGACGGAGCGCTCGATGGTTCGGCGGAAGCGGTGGCGGTAGCGACCGCCGGTGTCGGTTGCCTCGAACCCGTGCTCCGCGCGACCAACGCCAGCGGAGCGACCACCCAGACGCTCCACGTGCGGGACGCCTTCGCCATGAACCGCGCCATCGGCATCGACGACTTCCAGGACGGTGACACGGGGACCGAACTCCAGGGATGGTGGGGGGCCTGGAGCTGGCCAAACGGTAGCGCCAGCGTCTCCAACGTTCTCGACCCGCGCTCGTTGAGTCGGGTCGCCACGGTCTCCTTCACGGGCGTCACCGGTGACAGCGTTCCGGGTCTGTCGTCAGATCTGACGATGCCGCTCCGGGTCCCCCCGATCGATGGCCTGCGTCTCCGCGCTCGCTGCGCTCAGACCAACCATGGCCTGGTCGTCAAGCTGAAGACCACCGACTTCCCGCCGGACGAGTACGGGTTCTACGAGGTCGCGTTGCCGGCCCTGACGCGAAACTTCCAGACCTTCGCGGCGGCCATCACGGACTTCACCCAACCCGTGTGGAGCGCGGTCCAGTTTGGTCCCCTCGACCCACGCAAGATCAACGGCATCGAGATCCGCCTGCTCAGTGACGTGGAGAACGGTCGGTTCGACGTCGACGACATCGAGCTCGTCGCCTGCCCCTGAGCGAGCCCTCGCCCCCGAGGGCCAAGTCGAAGGGCTCGGGCTGCGCTGCGCTCCGCCCGAGCTCGTCTCGGGCACGCTCCCCCAAATGGCGCGCTTCGCACCCCAAGCCGCAACGGTTCGCGACATCGCTGGACAGCGCGCCGAGCGTCACGGTAGCGCAGTAGACGTCATGCGCTGGGACTTCGTCCTCTTGGTCGTCTGTGTCGTGCTGGCGGGCGGGAGCGGTTGGCTTCTCCACACGAGCCGCGAGGCACCCAGGCTGTGGACGTCTGTCGCCGAGCTCGAACGGGTCGGCGAACCCCGGGAGGGGGAGATGCATCCGCCGGTACTTTCGCCGAGCGCCGCCGCGATCGTTCATCGGCGCTGCGACCAGCCAATCCGCGACCGCGGGGTGAACTGCTATTCGGCCGCGCAGAAGGAGATCGGCGCCCTGGCACGCGAGCTGGAGCAGCGCAGCGTGCCGGGCATGGTGGGGCTGGTGCTGGCCGCCGTGCTAGCCCTCGGGGCGCTGTCCCTGAGCTGGATGCAACACCGCGCGGATCGCCGGATACGACGCGCCATCGATGCGTCCCCACCCTCGGGGTGACCCCACTCGCGAATCTGTAGGGCGCAGTTCGTTGAACCGGCCATCGCGACCCCCGGTCCGTCCCGATCGCTACAGCGGGCACCTTGCGTTGATCGCCAATGTGGACGCGTGCCGCTCTAAACCTAGATTTCGCTCGCGGGGAGGGCAGAAGCGAATGCGCGCTTCGCGCGAATTCGCTTCTGCGGGGGAATTACAGGCCCGCCGCGCTTGTTGCTTTGGTTGATGAAGACACAAAACCCAAGCGCGACGAGCATCCATAAGGTGCGCCGAGACGTTGTCGGCGGCAAGAGGGGAAGTGGCTGGGAGTTCCAGGCGGCGGGCAAGCGTGTCCGACGGGCTGACCCGATGCGAGTTCACGCAGGCTTACCAGATGGCTCCCTCACAGGGGTCGGAGGTCTGGTTTGCCACTCGCTACCTCGACCGCGACACCGGCAAGCAGGTCCAGCTCTGGCCCGACCTCGAATACGCCGTTCAAGCCTTCGTCACCAACAACACGCTGAGCGATGCCGAAGACATCGTTGCTGACTACGACGGACGGGCCGAGATCGAGTCAGCCATCGCAGAACTCAAGAACGGCTTCGGCATCGGCAAGGTGCCCAGCAAAGACTTCAACGCCAACCACGCTGCGTTTCTCATCAAGCTGCTGACCCATAATCTCGTTCGACGCTTCGTGGACGCGGTCGTGCGAGAGCTGCAATCCTGGCGCTTGCCCTGGATCTGGCGCTACTTGCTCCGCGTTCCAGGTCGGTTGCTCCGCTCCGGGCGCTGCTGGACGCTCCGCGTCCCAACGAACTCCCTGCTCCAGCGCCTGCAAACGTAGCCAGATCACAACCGAGCGTCCGTGGGGGAAAGGGGGTGGTCTGTGCGCCATCCACCACATCCCACTTCACAAGATCGCTCCCACTGAAATGGGCTGGTCGCTGACCCGTCAGGGACTGCGACCAGCCCCCGCGAGCGAAATCTAGGTTTAGCAAATTGGCGTTCTTCTGAAACTTTGGACTTTGCCCCTCACCCAAGGAGGAGCGAAGTCGGAGAATTCAATCAGGGCAAGAGATCGACACCGTAGCTGGGCGCCGGGTCTCGAGCAGCCAGCGGGCTGGAGGGGGGCGTCGCCTTGGGCCCCGTGATCACCAGATAGATGTCGCGCGCATCGAACGCGAGGGAGACGCAGATGGTGGCGAGAAGCAAGGTGAACCACACGCGATAGGGACTCCAGCGTCGATACTTCTCGTCGTCCGCGTAGCGCCAGCGGTGGATCAAGTAGGCGGCGAGGGGCGCCCAGAGGAGCCAGTGCGCGAGGGAGAACAGGTGCACGTTGCGCCACACGTAGAAGATCCCCATCGCCACGGGAATGGTCGCCAGCATGGTGCCAAAGGTCCAGCGGGCTTCGGCGTGGCGCCACACGAACACAATGGACACGAAGAAGATGAGCATCATCCAGTTCATCCACCACTGAACCGGCTGGCTCAGCGCCGCCACCTGCGCATCCATTTGCTCCTGCATCTCCCAGCGTGTGGGGTCATACAGGGGCAGCGTCAATTCGATCCCGGACACGGCTCGAACCCGGTTCGACTCCACACCGGATAACTTGCCAAGGAATGTTCCAGCGACAACCGAGGCCGCACGAAGCAAGCGGTGGGGGTGCAGCAGCGGGTGCGTCAACCATGATAGAGTGGCGCATGCTGAGGATCGCGTGGCAAGGGCTCGTGACGGCGATGGCATTGGTGCTCGGAGCCGCAGCCTGCGGTGGCTCCGACCGCCATTCAGGGACCGGCGGTGATGCCACGACCGCTGGCGCCGCCGGCGCCCACGCGGCCACAGGTGGCAGCGTCGCCACGGGAGGTGACACGCCAGCGGGAGGCGATCGATCGGAGGGCACGGGAGGTGCAGGGGCGACCACCACGTCAGGCACCGCCGGCGAAGGGCCAGGAGACGCTCGCGCAGGCGCCGGTGGAGCGACCGGGACGCTCCCGAATGACGGGGGTGGCGCGGGTCTGGGCCTCGGAGGCGGTGCCGGAACCACCAACGGCGGTGCGTCCGGATCCACGGGTGGAGACGCAGCGGCCGGCGTCACCGGCGCCGACGACGGCGGCGCCGCTGGATCATCGGCGGCAGGCGCCGGGGGCGTGGCGCCCGCCACGCCCGTCTGGACCGACGAAAGCGCGTCCCTCACTGTCACCAGCTGGGGCCTCGGGACGATCTACTGGGTCTACGAGGCGGCACGCGGACAGCTGACCCAGGATCAGCTCGCGCTGCTCGAGCAGCTGACGCTGACGGATCCCGCCGAGCAGCCAGCGAGCTGTGACGTCCCCCACTACTCGCTGGTCATCACCGCCGTTCAAGGGACCTCGGCAAGCTACTCCGTCACCAGTCCAGAGTGCACGACCCGGCCGCACGTCAGCCTTGCCGACTTTCAGCCGCTGCGGGAAACCTTCGGCTGCGACCCACAGCCCACGCGCCACTTCGTGCTCGAGCGCGACTACGCCGATCCGGTGGTCCCGAGCCGGTGCGACTACCGCTACTACCCTGGCCAGTTCGCGGGAGCCGCCACCTGGACACGATTCCAGGTGCCTGCCAGCACCTGTCGGATCACGGTGCGCGACGTGGCGCTCGAGGTGACGCTGTACGACGTGGACGCGAGTCAGTCGCTGGACACCATGACCACTCCCGAGGACGACGGCACCTCCACCACGCTCGAATACGCTTTCGCTACGGCAGGCGACTACTGGGTGCGCTTGCAGTCGGTCGACCCGGCGGCAACATCACCCGGCTACGTGATGTTCACCTGCGACGAAGGCACGTGACATTTCTCCGCGTGCATCTGCGGCCAGACCCGCGCCGCTGTAAACACCCCGGTTGGTAGCGCCACCCGGGGTGATCTCGTCAGCGCTTCACACACCACCCGCACCCCCAGTGACAATCCCAGAGCGTCCCCCGTCGGACTTGCCCCCGTCCCCCGCTTCGCTCGCGGCGCCCCATTCGCCACCCCGTCCCGCATGTCCTGCAGCCAGCGAGCCCGCAACGCCCTCGGGGCGCTGTCCCGCGCCGCCCGCCCCGCTGGCTCCCGCGACGCACCCGCCAGCGCCCAGCGGGCACGGGCCCTCGCCACCCGACGCGCGTCCACCCCCGCCCGGCCCCGTGCCGCCAGTGCCGCCAGTGCCACCAGTGCCGCTCACGCCACCACTGCCACTCGCCGAGCTCCCAGGTGCGGGGATCCGAAGCTCGACCCAAGCTTGGCCGATGGCAATCCGCAGCCACCCCGCCGCGGTCTGCTGCCGCGTCATCGCCACCGACCATTGATCCTGGATCCGCGCGGGCTGAGGCATCGGCTCCTGAAGCACCAGTCCGGGCGGCGTCACCACGACGTGCCCCGCACCCGCGAGCACGCTCGCACCATCCTCGGTGAGGAGCTGGATCCCCAGGGGAGCCCGCTCACCGCTGACCAGGGCGAGCTCGGTCAGGCGCTCCCCCTCGCTCAGCGGGTCCCAGCTCAGCGGTTCCCAGAAGTCCGCCGCGCTGGGGGCGCTCGTGATACGCCACACGGCAACGTCGACGATGTCGTTCACGTCGACCACTCGCAGCGCGTGTTCCGCGCGAAGGTCGCCAAGCTCCGCCACCACGGTGCTCACGCCCGTGCGGCGCGCCTCCAGGTCGAAGCACCGAGCCGTGCCGCCCGCCTGGAGCAGCGTGGTCGTGCTCCACGTCTCCACGCGGTCGTCCACGACCGCAACCGCAGCCCCCGTTGCGGTCATCGCCATCGCGTCCCCGGGCCAGGTCAGCTGCTGCCCCGCTGCGTTGTTCAGGACTGCGCACCACGTCGTCGTGGCGCCCACCAGCGCCCCGTGGGCGGCGACGGGACCGGAGGTTGCGTGTTGCCACAGCTGAACGTCGGCCGGCTCCGAAAACTCGAGGTACTCCGCGTCGGCGTAGGAGCGTAGCCGCCCCTGAAAATGCCGCCGGACCCGAACCTCGATCCAACTAGATCCAGGTGTGGCGCGACTCACCTCGAGCTCGAGTCGCCCCTTCTCCTGGGCAACGACCTCGGCCACGCATTCGTCGGTGCAGCTCACCTCGTATTCGTCGAACCAGCCCGGCTGGTCGCTGCCCCGCTCCGTGATCGCCACGGTGGCCCGATACGTCGTCCCCACCATGAAGGTGCGCGACTCGAGTCCCTGGAGATGCACGTCGAACCGGAGCTCATCCGGGTATCCGCACCCCCCAAGCCATGCCGCCGCCACGATCACTGCTGTTCCACGGCCCATCATCGAAATCCCTGGCTGTCGCACGGCAGGCACCAGTGCAATTCGTGTGCCCCGCCCGATGGAAGCGATCGCTGCGTGGCAGCCACTCCACAGTTGTCGCATCGGCCCGATCGGGTGGTCCCGTGGCAACGGTGTGGTGCGTCAGGCACAGCCACGCGTCCACGCACGAACCAACGCTTCGAGCTCGATGCAAGAGCGCGTCCGCCCGCGCGACGACACGACATCGTGCGTCGCAGGGGGACAGAACGACGGCCGGCAGCGGACGGAGAGACCGCGCGTTGTCTGCGGCCCGCATGTTGCAGGGCGCAGCAGCATGCCTGGCATTGCATGGTTACGGGGTGGGCTGTTGGGGATGACGACAGCGCTCGTGTTGCTATCGGGGACGACAGCGCGCGCCACGGAGACGGTGTGCGTGTCCGTGGACGAACGTTCCTGGAGTAAACCACAGGACGACGGAGCCAGCGGCGAGGGCGACGCTGGCAGCGACGGAGACGATACGCCGCGGCCGGGCGCGACCCGGCTTCCACTCGACCGCCAGCCGCTCGCGCAACTGCTCACGCCGGACTCCGCTGCCGAGGAGGATGGGACCGAAGCGAGCCAGGGTGACACCAGACCGAGCGCGCCCGAGCACGATTCGGCCCGCGCCGCCGCAACCAGCAAGGTCGATCCGGACGACGAGGGCGCCAGCCTGCTCCGGCGCCGAGGTGGACCAATCCTCTTGGCGGAGCCGCCCAACCCCCACGAGATCGATCCCACACAGCAGTTGAAGCGCTTGGTCGAGTACGAGGTGACCCATGAAGCGGGCTTCGAGGCGGTGCAGACGGGGTGCGCTCAGCACCTGATCGTGGAGCTGTACCCGCTCGAGGACGGCTGGACCGTGTTCGGACGCTACAGTGGTCACGCGCGCGAGGAGAAGGTGGCCAAGGTCGAGGCGGACGAGTTCGCCGCGCTCGCCCAGCGCCTGACGCGCGCGCTGCTTCGCGACCAGACGATCGAGACGACCATCACGCGCGGGAACGTGCTGCGCGCCGACAGCGAAGGTCAGCTCCAGCGGATCGGCGTCCAGGGTTACGCGCTGTTCGCGCTGGGCACGTCCCTGCGGCTGGGCTGGCTCGACACCGCGACCGAGGTCGACCAGAGGGCGCAGCGCGAGCTCCGGCTGCTGACCCCGGTCAGCGCGCAGCTCGGGTATCGGGGAAAATTCCGCGCCTGGGGTGTCGATGCGTTCGGGCGCGCGCACGTGGGGACCCACGAGAGTTCCGTGCCCGAGAACCCGCTCGGTGGTCACACCGACTACGCCGGTGGGGGAGGAGTGGGGCTGCACTTCCTGCACTTTGCGCGCCCGGAGCGGATGAGCTCGCTGTACTTCGGGGGCGGCGCAAGCTTCGAGGTCTCGGTCTTCTCGATCATCCGTCAACCTGAGCGCCGCGGGCCCGACCGGGACACGTTGCTCGCCGGCGGACTCGATCTCAGCGGTGTGCTCGGCTACGAGTTCATGCGCGCCAGCGCCCTGCACTTCATGACCCAGCTCGAGGTGCACGCGCCGGCCTACGCGGTACACATCGAGAACCGTTCCGGCGCGATCAACACCTACCTCCCCGGCGCCACCGCCCTGATCGGCGCCGCCTTCTGAGATGACCACGTCCCGCCACGTGGCCGTCGCCCTGGCAGTGGCCATCGCTCTCTGGATCAACGTCGCGATCGCCGGCGGACGTACGTGCCTCACGGTCGAGGCGAGCGGTACGGCGGATCCCGGGCTCCGGTCGCTGGTGGCCAGCGAGGTGGCGCGCCATCCCCTTCACCAGGTGGTGACCGACGACTGTCAGGCGCACCTCCTGGTCGAGCTCATCGAGGTGAATTCCACCGCGTCGCACGAGCGCTTCGTCACGGCACGTCTCGACGCCGAGGTGCCCCATCGCGAGCCCGTCGGGGACGACGGGCTCGCGGCGGCCCTCGAGCGCTGTCTGACGACCGTCCTGGGCAGTGATCCGCGTAGCCCGGCCAACGCTGCCCCCGGCAGCGCCCTGCCCCAGACAGCCCGCGCCCTCGAGCAACACGGCCGCAACCACTTCACCGTGGAGGTGCTCAGCGTGGGAGCAATCGTCGGAAGCGAGCTCGAGACCTTCCCTGGTGCCGCGATCGCCGTCCGCCGCGAGGTCAGCTCGGTCCACATCGGGAGCCGCATCGCGGCGGCGGCGTGCCTGGCGCAGTGCGGCCGAGAACTGCACTACAGTCGACAGTTTGCCGCCCAGCTCGACCTTTCGCTGTACTCGAGCGCCACCCGACCGACAGCTGCCTTCACTTCGCTGCTGTTCGGGATCGAGTACCAGCGCTTCTATGGACGGCGACGGTACGACCCGAACGAGAGCTACGGGGCGAGCGCCGCCATCGGTCCCGCCCTGGGGTTCCGCGGAGGAGTGGAGCTCTTGCGCCACGCGGACACTCGCTTCCAGTTTTTCACCCACGCCGAGCTACCGCTGTTCGTCGCCCGCGACCGAGACCACGGGGTGATCCGTCAGTGGGTCCCGGGCCTGGCGCTGGGCGTCGGGGCGGTGTTCTAGATACGACCCGCCCGCGGTGGGCTCAGTTCGCCGGCATCGGCACGACGCTGACGAGACAATCGAGCGAGTCGTTGTATCCCGTCTGGTGAATCGAGCGCCCGGACTGGATCAGCCACACCGAATCGCCGTCCGGGGTGGGGATGAGATAGAAGGCCTGCGGTCGCGTGTCGACGAAGAACAGATGATCGGGCACCACCTTGGTGGCGAGGACGCTACGCGTCTCGATCTCGATGCGATGCAGGATGCAGTTGTTTCGGCACGGGCCGTTCCAGGATCCACCGCTCGGAGCGATCAGCGCGTACACTTCGCCAGCGTGCTCGGTACCCACGCTCACGTACCGGGCAGCGTCCCCGGGCAGCGTCCCCAGGTTGCCGTCGCGGACGAAGCACAGGCGATCGGTGGCGTTGCAGTCCGCCGTGGCGAAGTTCAGCATGGCGCCCTCTGGCGAGACGACGTGGGTCGGAACTGGTTCGCCGAGAAAACCGAACTCGAGCAAGACGGAGAAACCAGACGTGGAACCATCCCCCACGTAGGTGGGAACGTCGTCCGCCCCCACCTCGAACAGCGTGTAGCCGTTCTCGGTCGTGATGAACTGGTTGGACCCGGGAACGACGCGGATGGGCAACCCCTCGTAGGTGTGACCTTCGGAGGACGCGAGCAGGTCGCCGGTCTCGGCATCGTAAACGTAGAAGATCCGTTGCCAGTCCTCGTTTGGACCACAGACGAAGCGATTCCCCGTAACCATGCCCCCGGCGATGCAGGACTCGACCACGTTCGTCTCGTGCAGAACGGCGAGGTCCTCGTCCAGGCCGGTGATCGCCCCCGAGTCCGCCACGACGAGCAAGCCGTCGGCGTAGCCCGAGGCCGTCAAGGGGCGTTCGGCCTCGAAGCGATTCACTTCCTCCCCGTCCCAGTCCAGATGGATCACTCCAGTCTCGGTCACGAACCGCACGCCGCTCGCGTCGTAGTGATAGCCCACGAGCGCGCTGAGCTCGATCACCGTGGGAGCGTCGACCACACTGGGGCTCCCACCCGTGCCGGATCCGGCGCCAGCGCCAGCCCCACCACCAGCCCCGCCCGGGGGGGCGCCGCCGCAGTGGCAGTCGCTCCACGCCCCATCCTCGCAGGTGCGCTCCCCCGACAGGTCGAGGCTACACTGGCAGGACCGCGTGTCCCCTTCGAAGCAGTCCGCGCCAATTCCGGGAGGTCGGTCCTCCCCCTGACAGGCACACAGCAGGAATGGCGCTAGCGCCCCCACCCAGCAGCGCATCGCTTCCCATCGCATCACATCACGGCTCCGTGCATATCTTACGCTCGGTTCGCTGGCGATTCAACGAGTCCCCTCGCCCGGGGGATCGCCAGGACCACGACGACGAGCCACGCCCCCAGCACGCCCCACCAGTAGAAGCGCGGAGGGGAAACGACCGCCAGCACCTCGTGTGTGCCCGGAGGAACGCGAGTGGCGATGAATCCCGGTGCCACCTTCACTACCGCGGAACGGGGCACGTCGCTCCCGTCCACGTGGAGGCGCCAGGTGGGAAATGCGCTGACTCGAAACACCACATCGACCGGCACGGGCGTCGTCACCTGCGCCCGGTACTCGCCCGACGCGAGCCGCTCCGCGGTCACCCGAGCTTTCTTCGGATCGCACTGGCCTGGATCCACTTGCGTGCGCACCACCGCTCCCGCGGTCTCCTCCAGGACGACGACGGACGCGGGCATGAGGCTCCGGCGCGGTCCCCGCAGATCTTCCAGCACCGCGACCCGCAGCGCGGTGTCGGAGCCCGACCAGCGCTCGGCGACACAGCCCACGCCAACGAGATCGGTCCCCCCACGCCGGGTCGATAGCACCAGCGCCGCCCGCTGGTGGGTGGGTTCCCAGTCGCGGTCGGCCAGCGAAGGCGGTTCGTCACCACGGTGCAAGTAGTAGCGGATCCCGAGCGCCTCGGCCTGAGCCGCCGCCTCGGTCCGCCCCGCGTCGAAGGCGGAGAAAGCGGCGACCATGACGCCCACGTGCGCTCCGACGCCGAGCGCCCGCCCAAGGGGAGCCCGGGACTCGTAGAGCGCTCCCGTCCCGTTGAGACAGCTTGCCAGCGACTCGCTGACCTCGAGACGCCCACCGCCGAGTGCTCCCAGCCAGGTGCGGAGGGCGGCAATGTCCGACGCGGTCACCGCCCCGCAGCGGGGTCCGGTTCCGTCCCCCCGATCGCGAGCGTGTGCCGTCGTCAGCCAGTCGCGGCGACCTGGGTACAGGGCGAGGCAGAACCCCATCGCCGCGGCCAGCCCGGCGACCGCGGGGACGCGGCGCCGGAGCCAGAGGGGCGCCCGGCGCCGCCACCGACGCAGCGCCAGACGGTACCCCCGGAGGGCAAAGCGTCCCGCGTCGTTCCAGGCGAGGCCCACGAGGAGCCCCAGCGCGAGGGGCATCAGCGCTGCCGCGCGAAGCGGTTGGAGAAACGCCAGGAGCAACTCGCCAAGTCGCCCCCACGAAGCCATCATGCGACCACCGAGACTAACGCAGAGCACGGCCGCCACCCCCACGAGCGCCAGTCGCGACCCCCGCCGGCGAACCATCGCCAGGTGCCACGCCAGCGCGAGGAACGCCGCGTGGGTGGCGATCGCCACGCGATCCCGGTCGAACCATTCACCCGCGCTCAGTGTCTGCCAGAAAACGGTGGGCCCGTAGCCGAGCCGGCGCTTGTCGAGCATCGGCGGCCAGCCAAAGGGGACGTCCAGACTCACCACTCCGGGTCCGAAGACGGCTGCCGCGACGACCGCCGCGGCAACCGCGGCGCGCAGATAGCGGACCAGGACCGAGCGGTCGCCAGCCACGAGGACGATCACCCCGACCACCGCGAGCGTGGCAATGGCCACCTGCGGGTGCGCCATCGCCAGCAGGCCACCCGTCACGGGAGCGCCAGCGCGCGACCCAGGACAGGCGATCGCATGGACGAGGAGCACCAGGAAGGGGATGGACAGCACCTGGGCCATCAACCCCATGACCAACACGCTCTCCCAGCCGCCGATGAAGCAGTTGTGCGGCGCAATCAGGGCCGCCAGCGCTGCGACGACGAGCGCCGCGCCCGGCGTCAGCCCCAGCCCGCGGCCGAGCCGGAGAACGAGGAAGGCAGTGGCGACGAGCGCCACGACACCGACCCAGACCGCCGCGGTCCGCGCGGGGACTCCCAACGCCACCGGGACCCCGATCGCCACGGTGCTGGAAAGTGGGTAGTGCGGTCCAATCGGGAACCCCCCACTGACCGCGTCGACCCAGCCGTGGGCCCAACCGTCACGCAGTGCGTGCTCGGCAACGAACCAGTGTGACGGCGTGTCGCCGCCGACGAGGCCCGGCCTCGCCAACAACTCGCGCAGCAGGGGAGCATGCAGGACGAGCAACGTGATTGCCGCCAGCCCCCATTCCAGCGAACTGCCGCGTGGACCGCGACCACGTGGGGGAGCAGTGACGCCCCGCAGCTGCGCCAGGACCAGCGCGAGCACGAGAACGACACCGAGCCCGATGATCACCAGGGCCTAGCCCTCGACCCGACGACAGGTGATCAAGTACTCGCTCGGGGTGTCCACTCGATCTTTAGCGCGAGCCAGCTCCCCCAATAGGTTGGTGATCCCGCGCGCGAGGTCGACCGTCAGGAACCGCAGTCGCGGGAGGAGCACCCAGCGCCCGGTCAGCTTGCGCGTGAGGTAGCCCACGAAGCTCGGGTAGAGCAGAAGATCGAAGGTCCACGTGGCCGGGCTCCCGACGATCCCGCGCACCTGCACGTCAGTGTAGCCCACGGTCTCCAGCCGCCGTGTCCACTCGGCCTCATCGTACATGTGCAGGTGGTTGAAGACTCCGTCGATCCCGTCGCCATACGACCCGGCCAGCCCGACCAGGCCCAGCCGTCGAAGGAACTGCTTCGTCGCCAGATCGTCGGTCCAATGGGGCGTGGGGACGATCAGCGCGAAGGGTGCTCCGGGCCGCAGCGAGCGCTGGATCGTCCGCAGCGCACCTTCGAGATCGGGCACGTGCTCGAGGCTGCAGTTGGCGATCGCGCTGCCGAAGAACGCAGACGGCAGATCCACGCTGCAGATGTTTCCGCAGATTAGCGTGTTGTACGCGCTGCTTGCCTGTGCCCGCTGCACTTCGTTGGGGTTGATGTCGATACCCCAGGTCTGCGCGGCGGGATACGCGAGCCGGGCGAACAGGCCATCGCCGCAGCCAACATCGAGGATGGGCTCGGGCAGCTCCAGCTCCTTCACAGCCTGGAGTCGAAGGCACTCGCGCAGCGCCAGTGCCGCAGGCGCGAAGGAGTAGTAGGCACTGAAGTCTCGAACATCGAGCGGGAACTCCCTCATGCGTGGATCCTTACTCCCGAGGCGCCGAGGCGGCGACCAAAATGCCCGGGAGCCTGCCCGCCCCGGCGTCACCGCTTCCGCCAGCGACCAAAGAGCGCCCAGTCATTCCACGTCGCGCGCACCTCGACTAGCTGGAGCGCGTCGGGAACGGGGAGCGCGCGCAGGGCGCGGCGGTCGAATCGGCTTGGGTGAATGTCGCGACGCGAGTAACCGTCACGCCACGCTAGCCACTCGAGCACCGTCGACTCGAGCAGGGACAGGGTCGAGAAGCGACCGTAGTTCGGCGTCGTCAGCAGCAGCTCGCCCCCGGGCTGCAGCCGCTCTGCCAGGGCGCTGACCCAGCGCGCCGGATCGTCGAGATGCTCGATGACCTCCTTGGCGACAATCGCGTGAAAGCCTACCGCGAAGGCCGCTTCACTGGGCAACTCGTAAGGACCGGGGCAGGTGGCAAGACGCCCACTCTGCTCGGGGTAGCGCGCGCGGCACTGCGCGATGGATCGGGAGTCGACGTCGGCGCCGTAGTAGACGGCGTGCGGGACCCCCGGCACGAACGGCTCGAGCCCACAGCCGACGACCAGCACCCGAGGCGCAGCCTCGACCCGCGACCCCAGCGTGCGGGCCAGGTGACGCTCCAGGGGGCGATGGTACAGGCTCCACGGGAAGCGCCGACGGCGGTCGTGATTCGTATAATAGGGCGTCCCGTCCACACTGCCTCCACCGTGCGCCGGCGCAGTGTACGACCGGGTCCGAACGGCTTCAACGCCGCCCGAACGGGCAGCGCGGGTCAGCGCTCGCGCCGGGTCGCCGCGAGGCGAGCCTCGAGTACGGCGGGAGAGGCGCGCCCCGCTGCGCAATCCGGACAGACGCACGCCACATTGCGCGCGGCCACGGGCACGCGCTCGACCACCGCATCCGGGATCCGCGTCGTGAAGCACCAGCACGAGGTGCTACCGGCAGCGAGACCGCACTGGTTGGGACCGCCGCACAGGGGACAGCGATCGGGAGAATAGGCGGTGTTCGATTCCTTGACTGTGCTCACGATGGACCTCCCTGCTGCCCCCGCGGGCAGCGCTGGTGCCACGCGGGAGGACCGAGGGAGGCGAACGCCCTCGAGTCGTCCCGCGCGACTTCGGGTAAAACGGACGGCGCGATGGCGATGCCCGGTCCTGGCAGGTCTTCGGACTCTCGAGCGGGCGGCGAAGCGCCGGTGCCTAGTGTCCACCGCTTCCCAGCCGGTCGTGGCCAGTGCCAATGGTGGAGGTCGTTCTCGAATACCGCTGCGGGGCAGTCCCGGACTCTCACCGGGTTCCCTCCCGAGAGTCGCCTCCCGGTTGACCAGAACGGCCGAATCCTAGGCGAGGTGCACACCGTTGTCGAACCCTTCGGCAACCGCGCGCCGATGAAGCGTGACACTCGGCCCTGCGCGCGATGCGACGTCCTGCCCAGCAGCTCCCCGCAGTCTCTCGGAAGCGCAGCTCGGTCCTGAAGATCTGCGTCTCGGGATCCTGCAAGAACCACTACGGGCAAGCCGACGAACCGGGAACTCGGATCGACTCATCTCTCTCATTTGTGTCCAGAACCGAGAGAATATCGCTTGCATCCCGGTCGCTCCGATGACACCGGCGATGGTTGCCGATACTCTAGGCACATGGTCGCGAATTCGCTGCGGGGCGCGAAGTTGAACGACGTCTTTCCGGGCCATCTGGGACGACTCATGCTCTCCACGGTGGTGCTGCGACTGCACCTGCCCGAGCTACTGGAGGCGCCCATGGACACGCCCCTGGACCCCGAGCTGGAGTCCCAGCTGCGGAGCGCACTGCACGAGATCCGGACGGGGCGCTAGCGGCCACGACCCAGCTGCGCGCCACACGACCTTCCCCGCCGCATCCCCTGGATTGCGTGCCTTCCCAACTACCCGTCCGGCGCCGGGCGGAATCGGGCATACTGTCCTCGGGGGCGCCCGACGGCGCGCCAGGGAGTGGTGATGACGAGTCGAACGGGACTACTGACCGCCCTGCTGGTCGGACTGGGAACGGTGGGTTGTGTTGGGAACGGCAACGACGACCAAGCCGGGGAGAGCGGTGGACAGTCGACTAGCTCCGGGGGCAGGGCGAACGGAAGCGGGGGGGGCGCGAGCACCGGGGGACGCGCTTCTGGCTCGGGGGGAGCAGCCGCGACGACCGTTCCCTTCGGCCAGTCGCGTGATGGCATCGCCACCTACTACGCCGCCACCGGCGCAGGCGCGTGCATGTTCGACGCGAGCCCCGGGGACATGAACGTGACCGCGATCAACGCCGCCGAGTGGAGCGACAGTGCCTGGTGTGGCGCCTGCATCGACGTCGACGGACCCTCGGGCTCCGTGCGCGTCCGCGTCGTGGACCTGTGCCCGGAGTGCGCAGCGGGGCATCTCGATCTGAGCCGGGAAGCCTTCGCCCAGATCGCAGCAGTGGAACTGGGACGAGTGGAGATCAGCTGGCAGATGGTCGCCTGCGACGTCACCGGTCCCGTGTCCTATCGATACAAGGACGGCGCCAACCAGTGGTGGACAGCCGTGCAGGTGCTGAACCACCGACTGCCGGTCGAGACGATGGAGTACTCCAAGGATGAGGAGACCTGGCAGCCCATGGAGCGCATGGATTACAACTACTTCCTGAGCGGCGACGGCTTCGGGACGGGAGCAACGTGGGTGAGGATCACGGCGATCGACGGGCAGACGCTGACGGACGAGCTCCCCGCGGTGCAGGAGTACCTGGTGAGCGAGGGCGCTGCGCAGTTCCAGTAGCGCTCCTTGCCACCGACCCGAACGCCGTATCCTTCCCGCCTGGCTTCGGCTAACGTGGCGCGACCGGGTGGACGGAGTGTCCACTCTGGCGGGGACATGGGGCTTTCAGGGCGGAACCGATGAGCGGCAATGAAGAGGGCGATGGACGCATCGCGGCCATCTTGGAAACGGTGATGGGGCTAGCCCGCGGCGAGTTCGGACAGCGGGCCCCGGTGTCCAGCGGGGCCGACGAGGTCGACGCGCTGGCTTCCGGCATCAACATGCTCGGCGAGGAGCTCCAGGAGAAGTTCGCCGAGAACGACGCTTTGGTCGGGAGGCTCGAACAGAGCGTGCGGGACATGGCAGCCCGCAACGAAACGATCATGGAGCTGTCAACCCCATCGCTACTCGTGTGGGACGGCATCCTCGTGCTCCCGCTGATCGGGACCCTCGACACGTACCGGGCGCAGCGACTCAGCAACCAGCTGCTCGACCAGGTCCAGAAGCGCGCGGCGGAGGTCGTGATCATCGACATCACTGGTGTCGCGGTCGTCGACACAGCCGTCGCCAAGCACCTGCTCGATGTGTTTGCAGCGATTCGGCTCCTGGGCGCGGAAGCCGTCCTCACCGGCATGAGCCCCGCCAACGCGATCAGCGTGGCCAAGCTCGGCATCCCGACGGACAACGTGACCACCTGCGGGAATCTGCACGATGGCCTCAAGCTGGCGTTTTCGATGACGGGGCACACCGTCATCGGCGGCCGCAAGTCGAACAGTCCCCGATGACCCAGAAACTGCCAGCCCTTTCCCTGGCTCGACGCGGAGGCCTTTCATGACCGGAGAGGATCAGGAAATCGTCTGTGTTGGCCCAGTGCAAGTCTGGTTCGACACGACCAACGGTATCATCATCGCGACCTTCGACGACGGCGCAGAGATCGATCTGGAGGACGCCCGGGGCTGTACCCAGGCCATGGTCCAAGTGTCCGGGGGAAAGCCCGCCCCCCTGCTGGTCGACTTCACCGGGCTCAAGTCCCAGACGAAGCAGTGCCGAGACTACTTCGCGCGGGAGCCCTCGCACACGAAGACCTACCTCGCGGTCGCCATTCTCGTGACCAGCCCCCTGTCGAGGATCGTCGCCAACTTCTTCCTGGGCATCAACAAGCCCATCCGACCGACCCGACTGTTCGAGGATCGAGAGGCGGCGGTCGCGTGGCTCAGGAACTACTCAGCCACCCAGTAGCGGAGGCAACGCCAGGATGCGCACCGCGACGAGCGCCTGATCGTCGCCGTCGCGGCCCCAGGCACGAGCAGCGGTGACGACCGACTCGGGCAGCGACTCCGTCCCCGGGATTGTAAAGCTCGAGCGGATCCCATCCGTGTGCAGGACCAGCAAGTCCGCGACCTCGCTCGGGACCTCGAACACCCGCGCGGTCCTCATCGTGTGTCCGACGATGCCGGGCAGCGACACACCACGCTCTGAGCGCTGCGGCCGACCAAGAAAGGTCACGTTGCCGATACCGCAAAAGCTCTCCCGACGCCGTCTCAAATCAAGACGCAACAGCGCCACTGCCGCGCCGCGGCCGCCGCACAGCGCGCGGTGACACGAGCGCATCAGCTCGTCCAGCGGGGCCGCACCGTCTCGACTCAACACGTCCTGCAGCGACCGCAGCGCCGCCGCCGCCGCGTCGCTCGCCAGGGCCCCGTGTCCCAACCCATCGACCACAGCAACGGTGAGCGAGAGGTCCGTCCAGTGTAGCAACCAAGCGTCACCACTCCGGTCGTAGCCCGGGAGGGGGCGACTGTGACCCGCCACCGACAGCCACTGGTTCCAGGGCGGCGCAACGGGAAGCTCTGCCTTTCCGTCAAGACAGGATACGACGAGCGGCCGCGAGCGCGTGGGATCGTGGTGCATGGCGAGTTCCCGCAACCGGAACCCTCAGGGCGAGGCTGGATGGGGGTCGCCACGGACCGCCAGCGCGACGAATTTCTGGCTCCCGTCCGGGCGCTGCAGGCGGATGGGCGTCATGACCAAGAGCGCCTGGTGGGACAGCACCAGAGTCTCGACCGCACCGGGATGCGCCTCGACGGCGTGCTGGTAGGCGTCGGCCAACTGCTCGTCGGTGACTTGCCCCAGGCCGACGTCACGCAGCCACTCGGCGGAGAGCACGTCGGGCGCGGTGCCCAGACGCTCGGCGACGTGACTGTTGAAATACAGCACCTCGCGGCGGCTGCTCGCCACCACGATCCCAACCGGCAGAGCGTCCAGTAGCTGGTGCAGAAACCCAACGGCCCGTTGACTGAGCACCTGGGGGGCCTCCACGACAACCTCCAGCTCCTGCGTCAAGCGCACGATCATCTGCTGCATGATCTCGGCCTCCCGATTCCGGTAGGCCAGGCTCCGACGCGCTGTCTGGTATTCGAGGGCCTTCTGGATCGACAGCAGCATCTGTTCGATCTCGACGGGCTTGCGCAAAAAGTTGATGGCCCCACTCCGCAACGCGCTGACCACTGAGTCTTCATCGCCGTAGCCCGTGGTCACGATCACTTCCACGTCGGCGCCCTGGCCCTTGGTCGCGGCCAGCAGCCCCAGACCGTCGACGCGCGGCATGCGCAGGTCGGCGAGAATGAGATCCACGCGATGCTCGCCGAAGACACGCAGTCCCGCTTCCCCATCCGGAGCCGACAGCACCTCGTAGCCCTCCTTCTGGAGCACGCGGACCAGACGTCGGCGCGTCGGCTCGTGGTCGTCCACAACGAGGACCGTGGGCGGCAACATCGACCCGCGGTGCGGGCGGCGTTCCCGTGCTCGACCCAGTGCAACCCGGAGCTGCTCCGGGTCGACCGGCCGCTTCAGGTAGTCGAGCGCGCCCGCGCGCAGCACCTCGATCGCGACCTCGACTTCGCCCCCTTCGGTGACGAGGATGGTCTCACAAGTGGGAGCGGTAGCGCGGATCTGCTTGAGGAGATCGACCCCGGAATCGCCTGCCATGTCGTGATCGACCAGGACGACCATCGGCTGGTCGTCGCGAACCCTCTCGAGCGCGTCGCTGCGCGTCTCGACCCGCTGGATCCCCCAGCCCTCTCGCTCGAGCATTTGCTCGACGCGAGGATCCGCGATCAGGCCGCGCCCCACGAGCAACAGCTCATCCACGACGACCCTCTCCGATCCCTGGTCCCCTCACCACGTCACCCTCCTGGCACCGTCTCACGTTCGTCGCCCCAGTCCTCCACCGCTGGCAGCAGCAGCTGGAAGCGAGTCCCCTCACCAAGTTCGCTCGTCACCTCGAGCTTACCCGAGTGCTCCTGCACGATCCCGTAAGAAACACTCAGTCCCAGTCCCGTCCCCTCACCCGCGCTCTTGGTCGTGAAGAACGGCTCGAAGACGCGCTCCCTCACCTCGGGGGACATGCCCGGACCGTTGTCAGCCACGGTGTACACGACCTGCGCCGGCGTGGCACCCACCGCCGGCACCGCTCCCAGCGTGATGTCGATCTGGCGCTTTCGCTCGCGCGGCAGCTGACCGACAGCGTCGCGAGCGTTGCTGATGAGGTTCAGGATGACCTGCTCGAGCCGAACTGGATCGGCCCGCACTAGGAGGCCCTCCCGCATGTCGAACACCACCTCGATGTTGTGGTTCTGGAGCTGCCGACCGAGCAGCCGCAGCACTCCCTCGACGGGAGCTTTCGCGTCGAGCAACTCCAGACGGGGCTCGTCAACACGCCGCGAATAGACGCGCATGTGATCGACGATCTCCGACATCCGGCAGACCTCCCGCACCACATCTTCCATCCCTTCGCCGAGCTCTGCCAGATCGAGCCGATCGCGCCGAATATCCCGAACGATGTCCTCGCAGGTGAGACGGACAGCATTGAGCGGCTGGTTCAGCTCGTGTGCCACACCGGCAGTCAGCTCGCCGAGCGCCTTCATCTTCTCCGTCTGCACGAGCTGCAGCGTCTTCAGGCGCAGCTGCTCTCGCGATTCCTGGAGTTCGGTGATGAGCTTCTCGACCTCGGTCACGTCGCGGGCCACCACCACCATGCCCAGCGCGTCACCGGCTTGGTCCTCCATGACGCGTGCCGACAGACTCACGGGGATGTTCGGTCCTCTGCCGATCCCCATCATCGTGTTGATGTTGTGCACGTTTCGCACCGCCAGCAGCTGTTCCAGCCGATCCCCCGTGAGCGGCGACTGGTCCGGTTCGACGAACAGTTGCTCCGCGGGACGCCCCACGACCTCCGACGTTTCGCAGCGCAGCCACGCGAGGGTGGTCTGGTTCACCGTGCGAACCACTCCTTGCAGATCGACCACGAGTAGAGCGTCGTTCATGCTGCGCACGACGTTCTCCATGTAGCTGGAGGCGTGCTGGACCTCACTGCGCGCGTGCTCGAGGTCCTGGCAACGGTCTTGCAGCGTGTCGACGAGATCGCGAACCGAGCGATGAGAAGCGTCGAACACGCTCATCAGTTCGAGAAACAGCGGACGGAGGCGACCCTCTGCGAGCCCAGGCTCCGCGACCACCTCCACGCGGCCCAGCACTTCGAGCGTCTCGAAGTGAAGCTCGGTCACCTGGAGCGGGCCCCAGCCGGCCGCCACCACCTCGCGTCCTAGCTGCGAGGCACGATACAGCTCACGCTCGGTCGGACACCGGAGGTACTCGGTGGCGATCGAGGCATAGCTAGCGAGGAAGCTCTCCTTCACTTCGCCTCCCCCACCCGAACGGCGCTCGGGGCACGACCGCGGGCGAACAGCCACGCGCTGACTCGTGGTGACGCGGCCGCGATCGCTCTTCACTTCTCGATCGGGACCGCCGCTGATGCTGCACTCGCGGTCCGGCATTGTCATCAGCCGTTCTTCGTCGCATGAGACGCCTCCGCGGCGGCGACACCGCACGCGAGTCGCTGCGAAATAGCGCCCACCTCGTCAATGAAGCTCTCTTCGGGGTCTACGCTGGAGAGCGCACTCCACATGGTGGCTCGCACGACCGTGCCCCTCCCGACTTCGGTGCTCACCTCGACGTCTCCCATCAGGCGCTGCACAGCCGGCAGGCCAGATCCGAGTCCCCCCCTCGTCGTGAAACCGTCGCGCATCGCCATCTGCACGTCGGGGATGCCCGGGCCGGAGTCGGTTGCCACGACCTCTATCCCCACGCGCCAGGACTCGGTGACACGGCGGATCTCGATTCGGCCCCCCCCAGCGTGCAGCAGGAGGTTCGTGGCCAGCTCCGCCACACTGGTGGCAACGGCAGCACGTCGTCGCAGCCCCAGCCCGAGCTTCGCGGCCGCCGCCCGGGTTTCCTGGCAGGCAATGGCGACGTCGTGGTGGTCGAAGACCGTGCAGCAGAAGATGCACTCTGGTTTCTGTGGGAGCATGTGTTGGCAGGAACGGACGAACCGAGGTGGCCGGCTCGTGGTGACTCGCTCGTACGCTGGTATAACGGCCTGGGGTGCCAGAATATTTAGAGCGAAGCCCCAGCGAACTGTGGGGGGAGGGGTGGCGTGCGACCGGTCCATCCTGAGCCTGTCCGCAATGCACATTCCTCGCGCCTCTGACTCGTCGGCACGAATAGCGCCACCGCAGCGGGCGACGCGCGGCGGCCCACCAGCCGACCCGCGTTTCCCCGCGAGGCGCTTCTCATCCACGGTTGCTGGTGACCCCGCACGCCAGGCAGAAGGGGCGACGCCCGCGAAGCCCGTCGTGGTCGCCCCACCTGCGTGCACACTCGGATCGCCCGGGACCATCCAGCGGCGTTCTCCCGATACGGATCGCGCGGACGCCAGCGCCGTTCGAAAGGAATCACGGAAACAGGGCGTGCTTCTTCCATCACTCCTGCGGCGTGCGGCCCACCGCTCAACGGCCAGCAAGCCCCCGCTGTCGCCCCAAAGCGGGACGGGGAGGCGACTCCCGCCAGACCGTTGAAGCGCGCCACCCGTTGCACTACCGTTCGCCGTGAGGTGGGGAAGCTTCCGGGAACTGTCGCTGGGATTGTGCCGTGGACGAAGAAGGCTTTGACGTGAGCTGCTGCGAGTTCGATGGCCGAGGGGCGTGCCGCACGCGGCGGGGGAGCAAATTCGGTGTCACCACGCACTCCTCTTGAAAGGACCGGTTCGATGACCACCAAGATCCCGATCCTGAAGGTGGATGGCTTCCTCGTGGCGTCGATCCAGGTGGCGTTGGATGACCGCTCCGTTACGGCCTTGCAAAATGATCTGCTCAATCGAGTAGCCGCCGAAAACGCCCGCGGCGCCCTGATCGATGTGACCGCCGTCGACGTGATCGATTCGTTCTTGGCGCGATCGCTCAACGACATGTCGGTGGCAGTTCACCTCCTCGGCGCGAAGCTAGTCATCGTGGGGATCCAGCCGGCGGTCGCCACCACCCTGGTCAAGCTGGGTCTGACAATCCCAGATGCGATCACGGCCCTCAACCTCGAGAAGGGCCTCAACCTCCTGCGTCGGCTCGCCGACCCACGCATCCTCGGGGCAGCGAGCTCCACACCAGCCGCACCTAACGACGATGCCTGAGGCCGCGGTCACCATCGCCGATGAGGACGACATCATCGAGGCTCGCCACGCCGGTCGCATGCTGGCCGAGCAGATCGGGTTCGGGCTCGTCGAGTGCACCGAAATCGCCACGGCGATCTCGGAGCTGGCGCGCAACATCCTCCTGTACGCAGGGACGGGTCAGGTGCGCGTCAGGACGGTGGAGTCTGATCAAGGCGCCCAGGGCGTCGAAGTCGTTGCAGAGGACTCGGGCCCAGGCATCGCCTCCATCGACCTCGCGCTTCAGGACGGCTACTCCACATCTCGGGGACTGGGCCTTGGGATCCCCGGTACGCGACGCCTGATGGACGACTTCGAGATCACCTCGACACTCGGCGAGGGCACTCGGATCACCGCGACCAAGTGGCGGCACCCGTGAAGAGCCGCGCCGGCGGACTGACATGAGGGTGACGGCGCTGTCTCGCCCCCGCCCCGGCGAGATCGACAACGGCGACGGCTTCATGCTGGCCGTCTCCGCGCCGGACGGCGCGCTCGTGGAGAGCATCTCCTCTGGCCAGCTGCCCAGCGGTGACGAGCAGCGGGTGCGGCTCGACATCGCCGCCGATACGACCCTGCTCGTGGCTCTGGTGGATGGCGTGGGACATGGCCCCCAAGCCGCCGTGGCGCGGCAAGCGGTGCTGCGGTGCGTAGAGCGAAACTGGAGCGAGGACCTGCGCACTCTGGCGGCCGCATGCCACCACGAAACCCGACCATCGCGCGGCGCCACGATGGCGCTCGCGAGAGTGCACGGCGCGCCCCGCACGGTCGATTTCCTCGCCATCGGCGATGTCCGTGCGTGGCTGTGGCACCCTCCGTACAGCAGCAAGGAGCTGGTCACGTCCCGGGGATTGGTGGGCTATCAGATCGACGCCCGACTCTTTCTGCAGCACGCCGAGCTGCCCACTGGCTGTTGCCTGGTGATGACCTCCGATGGGATCACCGGAGATCTGACCGAGGCACCATCTCCATCCGTCGGCGACGACTGGACCGGACACTTCATCGCCACCGCGGGGGTCGACCGGGACGACGCCACGGTCGTCCTCTGTGAAGCCTGATCACCAGCACGCAGAGTGATTCTCGCCGTGGCACGAGCCGAAGCAGCTCCATTGCCAGGATGGAACACACTCTCGGTCCGATGGAAAGCCTGTCCGCCGGACCAAAGAACACCCCACTCCGATCGGGCTCGGGCTCGGACTCGGAGTGCCTAGCGCCGTCGACGCTCGATGCCGAGGCGGTCCATCCAGCGATACACCTGTGTCCGATGAGCCCCCACCTCGTCCGCGACCGCGCTCACGTTGCCCTGGTGCCGCTCCAGCAATTGCTCGAGCCGCTGCCGGTTGGCGAGCGGGTTGCGACGGGTGGAGTCAGTCGTCGTCGGTGGAAGAGACGACCGGAATCGATGGCGATCGACGAGCGCCCCGGCAATCTCGGGTCGCTGTTCCTCGAGCAGGCGCAGGGTGAGCTCCGTCCCCGGCCCGTGCAGCGCAACGTGAGACTCCGCCAGCGACTTCAGCTCCCGCACGTTGTACGGCCAGGACCACAGGAGCAGCGCCTCGGCAACGTTGGCGGAGAAGGTCAGCTCGCCCCCCGCGTCGCCGGCGAGCTCCCGCGCCAGGTCCAGGAGCTCGAACCGGCGCTCGCGCAGCGCTGGGAGATGAACCACGAGCTGTGCCAACCGCGCGTACAGGTCGGCGCGGAACTCGCCTTCCTCCGCCAGCTGCCCGAGGGTGCGGTTGGTGGCCGCGACCAGCCGAACGTCGACCTCGACCTCGCGCTCCGCACCCACCGGGCGAATCTTCCTCTCCTGAAGTGCGCGCAGCAGCGTCGGCTGCAGCTCGCTCGGGAGCTCTCCGATCTCATCGAGGAATAGAGTGCCCCCCCGGGCCGCGGCGAACAGCCCGGTTCGCGCCCCACCGGCACCCGAAAAGGCACCCTTGGTGTGCCCGAAGAACTCGGCAGCGGCCAGCTCCCGGGGAACGGCGCCACAGTTGACGGGAACGAAGGCACCACTGCGCCCGCTCGCCTCGTGAACGAGGCGGGCCATCAGTTCCTTGCCCGTCCCCGTCTCACCGAGCAGGAGCACGGTCAGGTGGGAGGCGGCCGCGCGCCGCACCTGATCGTGGAGGGCGGCCGTTCGCGTCACGTCGTCCACCGCAAACAGCGAGCCCCCCGCGCGGATGACATCCCCCGCACCCAACACGCTGGTGGTGGTCGGGCGACCGTTGAGAAACGTACCGTTGGCACTGTTCGCGTCACCCAGACGGTGGGCGCCCTGGCGCCCATCCCAAGCAATCCGAAAATGCAGTCGCGACAGCTTCGGATCTTCCACGCGCAGGCCGCGGTCCCCCACGTCGCGCCCGACGACAACCGGCTGCTGCTCGTTCAGCGACACCGTGTCGACCGGCGGAATCGCCGGCGCGTGAACGACGCGCAGGCACAGCTCGCGCGACGGACGCACACTCTCGACGCCGTCGTCGACGAGCGTCGAGGGAGGGGGGACGTCGGAGCTTCCAGCCACTTCACTCACCCCCGGCGCCGAACGCCACCCGGGGAAACCGCGAGCTCGCTCGCCCAACCCTCATCCGTTCCCCAGGACCCAAGGCGACGGGTCCGGGGCCCCTCGAGGACCGCACTCACTGGCTGCTCATCGCGAGCCGTGCTGAGCACGGTGGTCGCCGCCTCGTGCACGACGTGAGCGTCGACACCCGCTCCGGTCACCGACGAGAAATCCGGCTCCCCCTGCGCCGCATGCAACGCGGCACGCATCTTCGCTGCCGTCGGCCACCGATCTTCCGGCTCGAGCGCGAGCGCGCGATCGACCCAGGCGACGAGGTCTCGCGGCAGGTGTGGCGCGACCGTCGCGATGGAGGGCGCGGGCACAACCATCGTCAACTCGCGGAGCTCCTCGGCGCTGGCAGCACGATGCACCGTTTGACCGCTGAGTAGCTGGAAGGCAGTCGCGCCCACCGACCACAGATCGCTCCGCGCGTCGACCCGAGCAGAGTCGGCCCGCGCCTGCTCCGGCGACATGTAGCCAGGCGTCCCCAGCAACGCGTGGGTGCGGGTTTCGAACCCAGACACCGCCAGCTCCGGTAGCTTGGCCACCCCGAGGTCGAGGATCCGGAGCGGTCCCTCGACGGTGAGAAAGAGATTCCCGGGCTTCAGGTCACGGTGCACGATACCTCGACCGTGGGCGCGGTCGCAGAAATCGAGCACCTCGTCCATCAGCGCAGTGACCCAGGTCGAGTCGAGACGACCTGCGCGCCGGAGCACCTCCTGAAGCGTCGCCCCGAACAACCGCTCCAGGACGAGGAACGGAACCCCGGACTCCTCGTGGCAGCCGCTCGCGGGGACGGCCGCGGGGTGAGCAACCAGGTTCGAAGCGCGCGCCTCCCGGATCAACCGCTCTCGGATCCTCGGATCGTCGCGGTATTGGGGCTGGAGCACCTTGAGGGCAACGTCCCCTTCGGGACCGGTTGCCGCATAGACGATCGCTGTGGCGCCCACGCCAAGAACGTCGTGCAGGCGGTAGTCGCCAATCCGACCACCAACCCGAAGATCCAACTCGCCGCTAGCGCGCGCCATCCGACGCACCCTAGCGCATGCCCGACCAGTCAGCGATGGTGGAGAACGGCCGCCCGCTGGGACGGCCGTTTTCAGCTACATCGAGTCGTCACTGCACGAGGCTCTCCCAACGCCGCGAGCCTCCCCGTGTCGCAACCGCGTGGGACGCAGAGAGGGCTGGTTCCCGACGCCAGGTGGGGTGGCGCCACGCCAGGGCCGCCACCCGCCAACCCGCGCCGGTCCCCCCATCACTGCGCCGCAGCACTCAGCAGCCAGGCCTCCCAGGGCAGAGAGCTCAGTCCGAACCCAGCGAGCAGTCCCACGACGAAGCAAGCGATCAGGCCATACCTTGCCCAGGCAGCCACCGGAACGCCATCACCGCGATCGAGCGGTTCGCCAGTGACGAGCACGAACGGCCCCGCAAACAGGAAGATGCCAGCCGCCCAGTAGAGGTAGGGGTAGTAGCGGCTGAGGGCGAAGACGAGCACGAAGTTGGCAACGAGAAAGAGCCCGCTCATCGCCGTCATGGCGAGTCCCATCAGGCGCGGCGACTTGAAGCCCGTGCCACTGACCACGACGCCGATGAGCTCGTTGGGGTTCAAATCGGAAAGCTGAAGTCCGGTCGGTTGCGCTTGAGACATGAGATGGAGTCCTTTCGGAGGAGCCGCCCAAGGAGCGGCTAGCTGCGTGTGAGTTGGCGACGACGAGACCTCCCCGTCGGCTGCGGAAGCTCCACAGCAACCTGCATGCCAGCGGGGCACCCAGGATTTTCCCTAGGAACTTGGGTTCGCTGCCGTCCGGTGTCACAGCGCGACGCGACACGCCACCTGCCACTGTCGCAGTTGTCGGGCTCCGGCCGAGCCGCCGAACCCAAGGCCCAGCAGACCATGAGCCATGCGGCAAAAGCACTCCCACGCCGATCCCGCCACCATCACGCTGGCGGCGCGGATGAGTCGGTCGCTCATGGACCGAGATGTCGCGCTGGGACAACAAACACGTTGTTTGTTGTTCTAGATCAACGACCTAGAACACCGACAGCGCAGCAGTGCCTGTCTCCGGGGGCCTCGTCGGGCAAACTGATCGGTGTTCTAGCCCTGCGGTGACGCCTCGACGATGAGCATCCACTGGACACCGAAGCGATCGGTGAGCGACCCGAAGCGCCCGAAGAACAGATCGGACAGCGGCATGTCGGCGGTGCCCCCCGCAGTATCATAGATCTTGCTCTGCTGCTCGGCGTCGTCGAATGCCAAGCTGAGGTGGACGTTTGTTCCTGCGGCGAACGGCCTTCCCGGCATCGTGTCGGAGGCCATGAGCGTCGTGCCCCCCACGTTGATCGCCGCATGCATGATCCGACCTTCTGCGCCCGGGGGGGCCGGCACCGGCGCGTCTGCGAAGGTCATCAATGTCGGCTCCACACCAAACACCGAGCCATAGAACTGCATCGCCTCAGCGCAGTTGCCGTCGAAGTTCAAGTAGGGGTTCAGGGCTTTCGGCATGATTGGTCCTAAATGAGGGTGCGAGGGCGAAACATGGAGCCCGAGTCGGCCATGACCAGTGCACGGCATTGCGACTCACCAGTCAGCGAAGGTGAAAGAACGGTCTTGCGCTCTGGGCGAGCCCCGGACGCTGCGCGTCCCAGAACGGAACAAGTGGCGGCCCACGTCGTTTCAGACGTCCCGAACGGGGTGTGTCACCACCGCCCCGTCTGCGTCCAGCTTCGTCGGACAACCCCCGACGGATCCCGCCAGTCACGGGCTAGCAGCCCAGGACCGCCCTGACGAATTCCGTCAGCTGTCGGACACGTGTCGCACCTTTTTTCCGCACAGGTTACCCCCCAAATTGTGGACAAGTTCAGTCGCCTGCCAGCGCCAATCCAACCGCACGCACGTTCGGATGGTCGGCGTCCAATGTGACCGCGAAGTCGTACCAGCGCCGGGCCGCAGCGGATTTGCCGGCCTTGTGCAGGGCACGAGCCAACTGTGCCGCAGCATCCGCGTCCCTCGGATCAAGAGCGATCACCCGCCGCAGCATCCGGTCCGCACGGGAAAGATCTCCAGCACGCACGGCGCTTCGAGCTCCCGCTCGGTTCGCGCGGAGCAGGTCGGCGACCACTGACGCCGAACCCTGGGCGGCGCCGGCGGCCCTAAACCACTCGCCGCGCGCGGCTTCGACTCGACCCAGCCGGACCAGCGCGTCCCCCCGCAAGTCGCGCGCGGTGGCGCTGGTGGGCTGCTGCTCCAAAAACTCGTCGACGACCTTCAACGCGCCACCCGGATCGTCGCGCATGAGCAGCACCTGAGCAAGACCGAGCAGCGCCGCGGGAGAGGATGCGCCCAAGAGCTTGGCCTCACACAGCGCCGCGTGGGCCTCCTCGACGCGGCCGCGAATCAACTCAGTCTGAGACCGCTTGATGGCCTGCTGCAGTCGATACCCGCTGGGACCCGCCGCTACCGTCTCGACCAGCGAGGAGCAGCTGGGCGTCGAGGCGGCACCGGGGAAGGTCCATGGAATGTCCCCCTCCGCCGCTGAGCGGTCTGGCAGCGGTCGCTGAGCGGGCGTCGAGCGGGGGGACGGTTCGTGGTGGACTGGACTGGCGGCGGTCGCGGTCGCGACCGAAGACTTCGCCACACCAGGCCCCGGCGCGGGTTCGTCAGAGCTGGACCCGACGGCCACGGCGATCAGCAGCAGGGGTACGCTGCAGGCAACGAGCACCAAGGATGCCAACCCGATGAGCAACCCCCGCGGCAACTCGCGGAGTCGAACCGGCAACCGATCCAGGATCCGCGCGACCGCGGGCGGGGCCACCGTATCGTGCACGGTGGCAAAGAGATCGCTCGATAGCTGGGGACGCGCGGCTCCCGACGGGTTGGGAAACGCTTGCGGACCTGCCACGGGCAGCGGGACACCGGGAGCGGGCGCACCGTGCTGCAAGGGTGGGGCGGTCGGAGGCAGCGGCGAGCCCCCCGAGAAAGCGGGGAGCGGCGGAGGACCGGCAGAGACAGCGGGGAGCGGGGGCGGGACAGCAGCGCCCCGAGCGAGCACCGCGCCGGGAGCTGCGAGCCGAGTTTGCGCCATTACCGGCGAGGTAGCCGCGGACGCGGCATCTGCTCCGGCTTCCAGCGTCGACAGCTCGATCTGGGAGAGGGACAGCTCCTCGGGCTCGAGATCGCTGGCTGCAGTCGCCGACTGCACCGCCGCCGTAGCGATGGGCGAGCCCGTCGCGGTGGACTGCCTCGAAACAATCGGGGGAGCCGCCAGTTGAGTTCGCGCAAGCGCCAGCGACGTCGCGGAGGGCACGGCAACCGCAGCGGCTGCCAGACTGGACACCTCGATCTGGGAGAGCGAGAGCTCTTCCGGCTCGAGATGATCGCCAGCTCCATCCGTTGGTGAAACCTCCGGCGGACCAAGCCCCACTTGGGTACGCCTGGTGGCACGCGCGCTTCTGGGGGGCGGCGAGGGCTCGGCCATCGGCTTCGGCAGCACGTCCATCGCGTCCAGCGAGAAGGGATTCGTAGGACGAACCGCTTCTTCCTCGGAATCCCGCAAATCCCGTGACTCCTCCGCTCCATCCTCCTTGGCGGTCCGCGCGGCGGGCGCGTGAGGTCCCACCAGCTCCCGCGACGTGTGCGACGCTGGACCCGAGCGTGGCACCAGCTCCCGCGACGTGCGCGACGCTGGACCCGGGCGCGGCACCAGCTCCCGCGACGTGCGCGTCGCGGACTCCCCCGCACGACTCGCCCGCGCTCTCGACGTCTCTCCCTCAGCACCGCGCTGCTTTGCAGGCGATGTTGTCGTGGGCGATGTAGCGTTCAGCTCCACGGGGGCCACGGCAGACGACACGGGCTGCGGCGATGATTTCGCCTTCGTGGCAACCTGCATCGGGCGAGGCGCCGATGTTGCCTCGCCATCCCCGCGGGCACGTGTCGCAACCTCGGGGGAGGCGGTCGCGGTCGCGGCGGACGGGGCCTCTTCGGTCGCACCCGGCACCCGTGAACCGGGATCCATGTCCCTCCCCGACTCGCGAGACACACTCGTGACCTGATCCTTCGCCAGATTCTCGGCCAGCTCGCGCAGCGCTTTCTCCCGAGCCGCGGCCAGTGCTTTCCAGCCGCCGATCCCGTCTTCGGAGTCGGGCGTCGAGTCCGCTGTCGCCATGGCGGTTCGTCGTCGCTTCGACGCAGGCACGCTCTTCGAACCATATCCCGCGCGCCCCGAAGCAGCCGCAGCGTTGTTCCCCGCGGAACCGCGTCGCTCGCTGCGTGACACGGGGGATGCCGCAGACGCCGCTGCCCGGTTCGGCGCGCTCTCCGGCGACTCCTCGTGGTCTTCCCTCGTGTCGAGAGACGCCGAATTGGATCCGGCTGTGGCCACTTCGCCACTCGCATGCCGACCCGATGCCTCGTACGCGGCAAGAGCCAGCGCAGCGCGCACCGCCGGGCCGTCCGCCAGAGAAGGGCGTCGCTGGCGCCGCTGTGTTTCTCTTCCTTGGTCCGCCGGATCCGCGACCGCCGCACTCGACTGCGATACGTCGGAGTCTGACAGGGTCATGTTTCCATCCTAGCTCGATAACGTCCGCTGCCGAGCAGAATGAAGACTCCGGGCAGATCCCGGACGGACACCAGAGCGTTCGTTGCCGCGCAGATTCCGTGGTGTGGCAGATCGCTCACTTGCTGCACGACGAGCGGCGGATATCGCCGATCGATGTGGGAGCAGTCGATCGATGTGGGAGCAGGGAGCACGCTCCAGTCGCGGCGACCACATGGCGCGCTCGCTCATTCGTCCGCCTCGTGTGGTTGGACTGCTCGAGGGGTCACTCCGCGAGAGCACCACGCACGTGCGCAGTGCGGGGGCCCACGCCTCTGCGTGAACGCGATGTGACATGCGTTCCGCGGGTCACTTCCTCCGGCGGGTCGGCGGAACCCCGAGAACGAAATGGCGAACGAAGTCCGCGGTCCCAGTCATTACGACCAGGGGAACTGCGCGAATCCGCGGGAAACCAGGTGGTCGGAAGGCCGCGGTGAACGGTCGTTCGCATACGAGTTCTGGCAGAAGACGAGGGCTGGATCTCCTATGCCCCACCCCCAAGCAGCGTACGCAGGAGCGTTGGATACTACGCGACGGATGCGGTGTTTACGTCTGGCGTCAACGTCCCCATATCCTAGGATGACGGGGTGCTGAGTGGGGTAGAGACGGACAGACCGAGCGGG
>JBNLDK010000030.1:0-23196 GCA_050304295.1 Polyangiaceae bacterium | reverse complement strand
TGCCCCCCAGGGGTGAGGGGCAAAAACTCCGAAGAAAACCACAGATCTCAAGTGGGCACTCCTCTACACTTGCGGTCAACGCAAGCGTTGCCCGCTGTAGTAGGGGCGAGGCACCCGGAGACAGGTGCTTCCCGCTGGCGCTGCTGCCCTGTCGGTGTTCCAGGTCGTTGATTTGGAACAACAAACAACCTGCTTGTTGTTCTAGAACAACAGTTGCGACTCCCGCACCCGCAGGCTGCCGCTCGTCCACGGCTGGATTATTCCAACAGGACTCCACGGAAGGATCCGCACAATCCCTTTTTTTGATCAGTTTCTGCTGGGGGAGGGATTGGGCTGTAGGCTAGGTCGGCGAGTGGACGTCATCGACTCGAGGGGCGCCAGAAGAGGTGCGTCCGCGGCAGTGGCGTCGGTTTTCTTTCGTGAGGTGGCGACTGTGTCGATCCGACGAACATCTATTGGTCCTGTGCTGATTTCCGCTCTGTTCGTCGTCGGGGGGTGCTCCGACGATAGCGGTGGAGGCTCGGAGCCTGGCGCGGGAGGCACGGTCACTGGCGGTGCACCGACCGGCGGAGGTCTTTCCACGGGCGGGATGGGCGCCGCGACCACCGGCGGGATGGGCGGCGGCACCACGGGTGGCGTCGGAGGAGGCCCGACGGGCGGCGTGGGCCCGACGGGCGGCATGCCGACCGGGGGCATGCCTCCCGCTGGCGGCATGCCGACGGGTGGCGCCGGCACCGGTGGTGGTGGGGCGGCCACCGGCGGTGTGCCAACCGGCGGGACAGCGGCCACCGGCGGGACGGCGGCCACCGGTGCCGTAGGGACCGGCGGTGTCGTGAATTCGACGGACGTGACAGTGCAGCTCGCTGACGAACACCAGCCGATCCAGGGGTTCGGCATCAACAGCGCTCTGATGCCAGGCGGCAAGGCCTTCCCAGTCGACGACCTTTTCGGCACCTCCGGACCGAACGCCATCGGCCTGTCCATCCTACGTGTGGGCATGACTCCGGAAGGCAGTCTCACGGGCCAATCCATCGACGAAGCGCGGAGCAGAGGCGCCAAGATCATCGGCTCGACCTGGAGCCCGCCCGGACGGTGCAAGAGCGACGGCACAACCGACAACGGTGGGTACTTGCTCGAGAGTTGCTACGAAGAGTGGGCCACCACCATCGCCAACTTCGCGCAGCAGTACAACCTCTACGCGATGTCGATCGCGAACGAGTCGGACTTCGCGTCTTGCCCAGGCGTGCCGGTGTGCACCGACGCCTACGATACGACCACGTTCACGGCCAGGCAGATGGTGGCCTGGGTCAAGGTGGCAGGGCAGAAGCTTCGGGATGTGGGGGTCAAGGTCATCGCCCCCGAAGCTTCGGAATGGATCCACGTCTGGAGCAACGCATCCGGGACCGGCTCACTGATCGGCAGTCATCCACAGAGCTCGGATCCGCTCGGCTGCGGGTGTTTCTCGAACACTCCAACCGACGAAGGTTGCGCTCAGACCTGCCTCGACGGGAATGGCTACGACTACTGCCACTGGCTCTGGGCGGATCAGGACGCCTGGAGTGCCTTCGACATCCTCGGGGTACACGAGTACGACTCGCAGGTTGCGTACCCGTGGCCGGACGACGTCAACGGCGGCGTGAGAGACAAAGAGGTCTGGCAGACCGAGATGTCCGGCGTGATGCACTGGCCGGAGCAGGGGCCATCCACCGACATCAACAACGGTGTCGCGGTCGCGGGGTGGATTCACTCGGCGCTCACGGTCGGCGAGGCTTCGGCTTGGCTCTACTGGTGGTACGAGGCGTACTACCAGAACGACAACGAGGGCTTGGCCCTGATTCAGGGGAGCTCGACCATCGCCAAGCGCTACTACACGCTGGGCAACTACAGCAAGTTCGTCCGTCCGGGGTACACGGCTGTGGGAATGACCGGAGAAATCCCCACAGATGTCCTGCTCTCGGCCTACAGCGGGGACGGTGGTGCCGTGGTCGTCGTGGCCGTCAACAAGAACAACGCGCAGGTCGACGTCCCCATCACCATCGCTGGTGGCACGGCCCCTGCAACGATGACGCCGCATCTGACATCGGCAACCGACAATCTCGCCGCGCAGTCTCCGGTCGATGTGACGGATGGCGTCTTCACCGCCTCGCTCCCCGCCATGAGCGTGACGACGTTCGTCAGCCAGTAGCCTCGGTGCCAGCCATCACCTCGTCGCCTCGACAGTGGCGGTTTGGTTGACGCGAAGCCCGAGCCCGAGCCCGGTCGGCTGGGCTACGGGATTTCGACCGCGCCCAGATCACAGGCGTCGGGGTCGCGCGGTTCGCCGCGCTGGTCGGTCGCCTCGCAACCTCCGCCAACCTGGAGCGCAGCACTCCCAGCGCCGAGCACCAGGGTTGGAGTCGGACCGCCATTGTCGGCGGGAACTGCCGCGAGCAGTGGGTCGGCCTCGATGATGTCGGGGATGCAGCGGTCGTCACCCCCGTTGCCGTCGGCGGAATGCCACTGCAAGACGTTCGATCCGGTGCCGGTGTCGCCGCAACTCCGGGCCTGGTTCCAGGGGTTTCCGGTCGTGTTGTCGACGAAGAGCGAATTCTGGATGACCCAGTTCGATCCGCCGAATAGCGCCCCACCGTGACCACCCGCGTGGTTCTGCGCGAGCGTCACGTTGTTGAGGGTGAATCCGCCGCCGAAGATGGCTCCACCGTATCCGCTGGCGTCGCCTGTCGTGGGAGCGGCGTCGTTGCCGAATAGCGTCGTGTTGGTGATGGTGCAGGTCGGCGCACAGTCGAGATACAGCCCACCACCATGCGACTCGGCGTGATTCGACAGAATGCTGGTGCCAGTGATCGTGATCTCGCCGTTGCTGACCCGCATACCTCCACCCAGCGAGCCTCCTTCGTCCAGAGCGGCAACCGTGTTGTCTTCGACCAGGGTGCGCTCGATGTGGACGATGTCGGGGGGATACGCCCAGATGTAGACGCCACCACCCGAGCCGCGACCCCGGTTGTTTCGGATCACGGAGCCGCAGATCCGGATCGTCCCCCCCTCCGCATCGTCCGGACTCGCCGAGGCGCCGTCGGTACCGATCGCGCCTCCCTCGCCCTCCGTTCCCTCGACCTCCTTGAAGGCCTCGTTGTCGATGAACTCCGAATTCACGATGGTGAGGGGCGAGAGCAGACTGTAGACCGCGCCACCGTACCAGGAGCGATTGCGATGGAACCGACTCGAGATGATGGTGAGCTCGCTATCCGTCCAGACCGACACCGCCCCGCCACCGCGAGCCGCCTCGTTGTCCTCGAAGGTGCAGTCATACACCTCGACGCGCGACCGCCACTCGCCAGCAACCGCCCCACCGATACCCGTGGGATCCATCGTCGACTGCGACTTTCCATTCACGAAACGCAGATGGCGGACCGAAAGTGACGAGTTGGTCTCGAGGATGCGGTTCGCTCCGCCACCGTCCAGGGTGATCTGCCCCCCGTCGCCGTCGATGATGGTCTCTTGCGTGATGACGATCGCGGGGCTGACCGCAATGGTAACCGGTTCGGTGCCACAGTCGAAACGAACGTGCCCGCCTCCGGCCACTGCCTGGCGCAGGGCGTCGCCAGTGCAACTCGCGGCCGTGCCGTCACCGACGACCTGAACGTTCGGCGGAGCGGGCCAGAGCTCGGGCTCATCACACGTCGTGAGGAGCGCTCCGCTGCCACCCGTGCCGTCGCCACCCGTGCCGCTGCCACCCGTGCCGCTGCCACCCGCGCCGCTGCCACCCGCGCCGCTGCCACCCGCGCCGCTGCCACCCGTGCCGCTGCCACCCGTGCCGCTGCCACCCGTGCCGCTGCCACCCGTGCCGCTGCCACCCGTGCCTCCCGCTCCGGAACCACTCCCGCCCGTGGCGCCGCCACCCGCACCGCTGCCGCCCGTGCCTCCCGGTTCGGACCCGCCACCCGCTCCTCTGCCACCGGTGGCACCGCCACCCGTGCCGCGGCCACCCGTACCGGCTGTGCCCGCCATGCTACCACCGGTAGCGGCGCCACCCGAATCACTGCCACCCGCATCGCCGCCGCCCACGGCCGTGCCGCTGCCGCCAGTATCCAACGGGGAACAGTCTTGCCCGGACTCGCAAGAGCCACCCTGGGATCCGCTCGCACCGGAGTCACCGCACCCCAGAGCCGTGAATCCAACCGATGCGAGCGTTGCTGTCACCGCGAACCATCGACGCAGCATGACCGTTCCCTTCCTCGGCCGAGCCTCCTTTTGACCGTCCACGAGTGTAATGGCCGAGTTCGCGGACGCGACAGAGGCACGCCTTCTCCCCCCCGCGGGGAACATTGCAGCCAAGCGGAAGCCCTTGACGTTCGAACCCGCAAGGGTGGCATTCTAGCCGGCGGGCATCCGCGCATGAAGACCGCGCGACCTCGAGACAATACCCAGCCGATTCTGAACCATGCTCCTTCTCCCCACCAGCAAGCACCTCTCGCCAGTCCCGCACACACACTGGGCGCCCATGGTGCTGGTCGCGGTCCTGGCAGGCTGCAGCGGCGAGGGGAGCGGCAAGAACTCGGGGACCGCGCCGGGGATAGAGAGTGGTGGCACTTCGACTGGTGGCGCCGGCGTAGCGACGGGCGGCCTGGCAACGGGTGGCGTGACAACCGCTACCGGCGGTGTCTCGAACGGTGGGGTGGGAACGGGTGGGACTTCCACCGGAGGGCAGCTCGGCGGAAGCGGCGGCCTCTCGACTGGGGGAGGAGACACGACCGGTGGAACTCCGTCTGGTGGCCTGGGCGGCAGCTCCGACTCGGGAGGTACGGGTGGGACTGGAGCAGGTGGTGCCGGTGCAACGGGGGGCTCCAGCCCAGTAGGGGGCGTGGCTGGTGCGGGTGCGACGGGGGGCTCCAGCGCGACGGGGGGCATGGCGGGCTCCGACGCGACGGGGGGCACAGCGTCGAGCACGCTCAAGCCACGGGTGGTGGCGCTGACCGACATCGCGCCCGACGACGTCGAACCAGACGATTCGGAGAGTCTCATCCACCTGTATGCCGTTGCCGACTTGCTCGAAGTCGAAGCCGTGATCGCCGGTTCGGGCTACAGCAGCGGCAACTACCCACCCGACTGGGCAGATCGAATCGGACGGACCATCGACGCCTACGAAGCGGACGCGCCCAATCTCCTTCAGCGCTCGAACCAGACTGGCTTCGTCGACGACGAGAACGAGCAGGAGATCGGCTACTGGCCAAGTCCGGACTATCTGCGAACGCGCTGGACGCTGGGCAGTCCTGGCTGGGGGACCAGTCTCCTCGGTCCGGGCAACGACTCCGATGGAAGTCAGCTCATCATCCAGCTGGGGGACGAGGACGACGACCGCCCCATCTGGATCACGGTCTGGGGAGGAGGAAACACCTTTGCGCAGGCGCTGTGGCGGGTGCAAAACGATCGCAGCCAGGACGAGTTCCGGGCATTCGTTCGCAAGTTCCGCATCTATACGATCACGGATCAAGACAAGGCCTGGGGGTCCACGGACTTCCTCGGCAGTTCCCACCAGTGGATGCGTAGTCAGGGCGGCGCTGAGCTCCTGTTCCTGTGGGATGAGTGCGCGTGGCTGGACCACAACACCTGGGGGGTGAACCGCTGGGATTCCCACTACGCACAGCACATCCAGGGCCATGGGCACCTGGGCGGTATCTACTCCAAGTACCGCTGGGGAGTCGAAGGCGACACCCCGTCCTTTCTCCACGTCATGCCCAACGGGTTGAACGATCCAAATGAACCTGGTCAGGGCAGCTGGGGAGGCTTCTTCGCCTACGGCCAGACCGTCGACGGGCAGACATCGGCCTGGGTGAACGAAGAGCCGGGCGCTGCGTATGACACCTGCGCCGCGCACAACGATCAGTTCTTCGCAGCTGCCTTCAACGACTTCGCCGCCAGGATGGACTGGGCGGACATGGGGGCCGGCAACCGCAATCCCTCCGTCGTGGTCAACGGCAATGGAGGCCGGGAGATCATCGTTCTGGCGCCGACGCCAGGATCGTCGATCACCCTCGACGCTGGGGAAACCTCCGACCCGGACGGCGACGAACTGTCGTTCCGCTGGTGGGTGTACGACGAAGCGGGCAGCTACCACCAGAGCATCGAGATCGCAGGCGCCGATTCACCCGCAGCCACCGTATCCGTCCCGGAGAATGCCGGAGGCGAGAGCTTCCACGTCATCTGCGAGGTCACGGACAGCGGAACCCCGAACCTCACCAGCTACCGCAGGATCATCTTCGAGCCGACTGGCTGAGCGCCCGCCTATGGCGGTGAGGTTCGGGAATCGTTCTGGGGGCGTGCGGCCTCGTGCCGGCGTGGCGCGTCTTGCCAGTCGCGTTCGGCACGTTCGCCATCCGCTCGGGACGTCGTCGATCCGCACCGGCGGAGGCGCCGCGGATCGGTCCCCACTGCAAAGCTCCAGTCGGTAGACGGCTTCCCGGGCGAACGACTCGCGCGCAGGTGCAGGACGCGATAGGATTGCGGCGATGGTCGCGGTGGCGACGACTGGCGTGCTGAGATGACGAGGCAACGCCGTTCCGGTGAATCTCCCGCAGGTTGGGCTCGGTGTAGGGCGCTGACGACGGTACCGTTTCCCCTGCTCCTCCTGGCAGCAGCGTGGCTGGGCGCGGCCGCGTGCAGCACCGCCGCGGCCCCGGACGCCGTTGCCGGAAGCGCTGGAACCGGTGGCGTGGGCGCCGCCCCAACGGGCGGCAGCGGCGAGGCCACCGGGAGCGGAGGGATCGTGTTCAGTCTGGGCGGAGGCGCCGGCGTGCCGACCGGGGGCACCTGCGGCAACGGCATCCTGGAGCAAAGCGAGCTGTGCGACGACGCCAACACCGAGAGCGGCGACGGCTGTTCGAGCGATTGCCAGACCGTGGAGCCCGGGTACATCTGCCGGGTGCCGGGCAAGCCCTGCGCCCCCCAGTGTGGGGACGGTGTCCTCATGGGCTACGAGACCTGCGACGACGGCAACGGCGAGAACGGCGACGGTTGCTCGTCCACTTGCGGGATCGAGCCCGGCTACGGCTGCTCGGGCACCCCGAGCGCCTGCCAGCCCACCGTGTGCGGCAACGGAGATCTCGAGACTGGCGAGGGCTGCGACGACGGTAACAGCTTGCCCTACGACGGCTGCACGCCCACCTGCCGGATCGAGCCCAGGTGTGGCGAGTACGACGCCGGGGACAAGCTGACCAGCCCGGTCGGTGCGTGTCAGACATCCTGCGGCGACGGGATCCTGCTGCGCGGCACCGAGGACTGCGACGACGGCAACCTGCGCGACGGCGACGGCTGTTCGCACGACTGCCAGATCGAGCCGGGGTGGACCTGCACGTCCGCGTATGACAACCCACCAACGCAGCTCGACATTCCGATCGTGGCCCGGGACTTCGAGTCCTTCCAGGACGGCAGCCCGCCCGCGGGGCATCCCGACTTCGGACACTACTGCTGCGACGATAGCCTGGAGCGGGGACAGGGGGTCGTGGGAGCGGAGCTCGACCTGGAGCGCAAGCCGGTCTGGACGGGACCGGCCGAGGTGGCGGACCCAAGCCAGCTACTTTTCACCGGCAAGCAGGAATTCGACCAGTGGTATCGCGACGTCGCCGACGTCAACATGACCCACTACGGAAGCGTGACCCTGCTCCAGAGCGCGACCGACGACACCACCTATGCGATGAACAGCGACACCGACCCGCCCTGGTTGGACCTCTGCGGATTCTTCCCGCTCGACGATCTCACCCAGCCCCTCGTCGACCAGAATTCGGGCGTGCAGGTGACTTACACGGATGGCGCATTTCCCGAACAGACCTGCCTCGCCTACGAGGGACTCGGATTCGGGAATGGCTGGGCCAACCACAACTACGCCTTCACGACCGAGCTGCGCTACTGGTTCCAGTACCAAGGCAACGAGTCCCTCGAGTTCACCGGGGACGACGACGTGTGGGTCTTCATCAACGGCACCCTGGCAGTCGCGATGCCCGGCACCCACAATCGCGCAGTGGGCACCGCGGTCCTCGACGCCTCCAACGGGACCGCACTCATTGCGTACCCAGGCCACTCGGCGCTGGACACCACCGTGGATCTCGGACTGGTCCCGGGCAACGTGTACGAGGTGGGTGTGTTCCAGGCCGAACGCTGGTGCTGCGGCTCCAACTACATGCTGACCCTGGCCAACTTCCTCGCGGGCACCAGCACCTGCACCCCGAGGTGCGGCGACGGAGTGGCCACCGGTAGCGAGGAATGCGACTGCGGCGACGGCGACGGACCCGTGCCCGACGGCTGCCCCGGTCCCAACGAGGACGAAACCTACGGCGGCTGTACCACCCAGTGCACCTGGGGACCCTTCTGTGGAGACAGCATCATGCAGAGTCCACCAGATGGTCCCGAAGAATGCGACCTGGGCGAGCAGAACGGCGCCGCCAATGGCCAGGACTCGTGCAGCATCTCGTGCAAGAAGGCCCGTTCCTGCGGCGACGGAATCGTGGACGGCGACCTCGGAGAGGAATGCGACCTGGGAGATCGGAACGGGCTCCGGCTCGACGCCAACCAACAGCCGGTCGCTGACTCGAGCGACTCAACTGGCCAGATCCTCTGCAAGACCGACTGCACCATCCCCGTCATCCTGTACTGACCTCACTTCGAACGGGAACACCATCCGACAGGGTTGACGCTCGGCGAACGGTCGGGGGGTCCCACGACGCTGCGTCAGCCCTCGTCCCGGTTGCGCGGTCCGCATCGCGTGTTACCTTCGCCTCGTCATGTTCCTCTGAACGAGCCGACGACGGACTGCGGTGCTCGCGCACCGTCGCTGATTCGTGGCGCTTCGCATCCAGCGTCGAGCGCCGCGCAGCCGTTGTTGCGTTTGCACGCCGAGAGCGTGCTCTTTCGTATTGGAGTGAACATGATCAGGAGTCTGACCCTGCGGGACCTCGTCTCCCGCGCCATGCCCCCGCAGCCCTGGGCCGAGGGCGACAACATCCCCTGGGACGATCCCGCCTTCAGCGACCGAATGCTCCGCGAGCACCTGTCGCAGGACCACGATCTGGCCAGCCGACGACTCTGCATCGTCGAAGCCCAGGTCGAGTGGATCCATCGCGACGTGCTCGGAGAGCTCCCGTCGCGCGTCCTCGACCTCGGCTGTGGCCCAGGGCTCTACTCGCACCGACTTGCCCGCCTGGGTCACCGATGCACCGGCCTCGACTTCAGCCCGGCGTCGATCGGTCACGCGCAGCGCGAAGCAGCGGAGCTCCCTTGTGAGTTCATGCTGGCCGACCTCCGTCACGCGGAGTTCCCCGGGAACCAGGATCTAGTCCTGCTCAACTACGGGCAACTCAACGTGTTCCCCCGAGAAGTCGCCACCGCCATGATGAAGCGAGCCAGCTGCGCGCTTCGTGTCGGCGGCCAGTTGCTGCTCGAAGTACAAACCGAGGAGCAAGTCCGCAGCGCCGACGGCGCGCCGCCCACCTGGCACGCGGCCCATGGTGGACTGTTCGCCGAAGGCCCCCATCTGGTACTGTACGAGCGCTGCTGGGACGAGGAGCTCCGCTGCGCGACCGAGCGATGGCACGTCGTCACGGAATCGGGTCGAGTACTGCGCTTCGCATTGTCGAACGAGGCCTACTCGCACGCCGAGCTCGAAGCGATGCTGCGGCAAGCAGGTTTCCACCAGATCGAAATCCTCGATCGCTTCGGGGGGAGCCCGGACGACTCCCCGATGTTTGGCGTTCGCGCGTCGCGGCCCTCGTAGCGGAGCTGCTCGCTGGCCCGGGGAACGGGGCCGCGCCGCGATGACGCCGCGACGGCAGCCCGATTCGTTCCACGAGCCCCCATGCGGGTTGGCGAGCTGCGCCTGCGGGTCGCCAACCGGCGCCTGCGGGTCGGCGGGCTACGCTTGTGGCTCGGGGCAGCGCCATCCCGGGCCGCGGATTTCGGGACTGCCGGGCGGGGAGCAACAGGGGCCAGGACAGGCCGTGCCCCACACAGTTGCTTGGTTGCTAGGACGCGGTGCGCCCCTTACCCGATTACTTGGACGTTGCTGGCCTGGGGGCCCTTCTTGCCCTGAACGACCTCGAATTCGACCTTGGTGCCCTCGTTGATGAGAGCGCCGCCCAAGTCATTGGCGTGGACGAAGACGTCCTTGCCACCCTGGTCCGGCGTGATGAAGCCGAAGCCCTTGTCTGTGTTGAAGAACTTGACGGTACCTTTTTGCATGGGCCCGTATTGCACCGCGCGGTGCCGTTGGAAAGGAAACTCGCGTGGGGTCCGCCGAAAGTACCCGAATGACGCACCTGGACGTAACTGGGCCAGCTGCGGACACGCGGCCCACTCCGGACCGTCGAACGCCTCCGGTGACGCATCCTGCTCCCGGCGGAGCCGCTCCTGCCGGTCGATGCTCCGATACCACCCTGCGGGCGGCCAATGACTGCGTCTTCGGCCACTGTTCCGTCGCATGACGGATGGCTCGAAGTAGGCGCGGATGCTTTCAATTTCGTGATGATCGAGGCCCAGCTCACCCCAGCCGGGAGCGTGTTGGATTTCGGGCTGCCGGCCAGGTTGGCACGGCATGACAAGCTCCGGCCGAAGTGCGACACCCTTGGCATGGCGGGCTCAGACGATCGAACCGAGCGCCGGCACCTCCTCCTCGGCATCACGCTCTACGGTGCCATCGCGGTCTCGATGCTCCTCGACCTGGTGGCCGATGTCATCGACGTAGCCCACTTCGTGATGGAGGGGCTCATCATGATCCTCGCCGCAGCCGGAATGACGGCGCTGGCACGCCGGCTCCTGGTCCTTGCGCGAGAGCAACGCCGCCTCGAGGGCGAGCGAGACGAGCTCGCTGCCCAGCGCGACGCGCTGGCACACCAGCTGGCCAGCGCCCGAGCCGAGGGTGAGCGGTGGCGTGCGGAGGCGCGACACATCCTCGACGGACTGGCCGCAGCGATCGACGAACAGTTCGCGAGCTGGGGACTGACTGCCGCCGAGAGTCAGGTTGCACTGTTTCTCCTCAAGGGTCTCAGTCTCAAGGAGATTGCGAACATGCGAGAGGTCAGCGAGCGCACGGTACGCCAGCAAGCCCAGTCGGTCTACAGGAAGGCCGGTCTCTCTGGCCGAGCGGACCTCTCGGCCTTCTTCCTCGAGGACCTGATGCTTCCATCGGCCTCCACGACGCTGGATGATGCGCGGCAAGGACGACGTGACTCGAATCCAGGGAGTGAACCATGACCAGGCGCGGAGCGTGGGTGCTCTCGGCCATTCTCACGGGGTTCGTGCTTCTCGTCGTGGGAGGGATCGCCGGCGGCTACATTCTGGGTCCCGGCGCTTCACCAACCGCGCCCGCACCGGGAACCGGTGAGGGGAGCCAGGATCCGCCCCCATCCACACCACCGCCTGCACCCGCGCCACAGCGAGAAGGCAACGGCGATTCGCCGCGATACGACCACGAGGAACGCGAGCACGGGGACGACGACGAGCACCGGCACAAAGACGACGACGACGACGACCACGACGACCACGAGAGGAACGAGCACGAGGGGCACGACGATGACGACGACTAGCAAGGAACGGGGCGCGCCTGGCGCCAGGGCAGTGATCACCGCTGCGTCCGTTGCGGCAACCCTGGCTGGTTGGTCCTACCTCGCGGACTCCGCAACCGGCGAGCCAGAAGCGACCACTCCTCGGCAGGACGGGGCAGTCGGCACAGCACCCTCACCGATGGGCGTCGAGGCAGCGCCCTCCCGAGGCCGCGCGCCCCAGGCACGAAGACCCGCCACGCGCACGCGCCAGTCGTGACGGTAACGCTCGACACGACGGGGTTCGGGGCCTCCGTCACCGTGATCACCGAGAGAAGAGACATCGACCTGTGCTGGCTCGAACAGTGGGTCGCCCGGCGGGAGGCAGCTCTGAGCCGATTCGACCCGGCGAGCGAGCTGTCACGGCTCAACGCGCGCGCGGGCGACTGGATAGAGGTGAGTCCACTGCTCTTTGGCGTGCTCGAGCGCGCCGTGGCCATCGCTCGTGCCACGGACGGGCTCGTCACCCCGGTCGTGCTGAACGCGCTCCTCGCCGCAGGCTATGATCGCCCCTTCGCCGCTGGGCTCGATGGGGACGCGACACTCGCGGCGACGCCCGGGCCCGCACCCGGCGCGGATTGCGTGGAGCTCGACGTCTCCCGGCGCTCGGTGCGCGTCCCACCTGGTGTCGGCCTCGACCTCGGCGGCATCGCCAAGGGCTACCTGGCGGACGCGCTCGCTGACGAACTGCACCTTCCGTCGCTGGTTGATCTCGGCGGAGACGTCGCCGTTCGTGGACCCCGTCGTGACGGAACGGCGTGGGTCGTCGAAACCGAACCCGACTGCTCCGGGGCAACGAGGTTGCTCCTGATCGAGCGCGGCGGGATCGCGACATCGGGCACGGAGCGCCGGCGATGGATGCGCGGGAAGCGAGTTCAGCACCACCTGATCGATCCGCGTACCGGCGGCGTTGCCGAGACCGACTTGCTCCGCACGACGGTCATCGCGCCAACGACCTGGCTCGCGGAGGTGGCGACCAAGGTGGCGATGCTGCTGGGGCTGGACGCCGCCATGCAGTTCGTCAACGGCCGGAGCGAGCTCGCCGGACTGTTCGTGACCGAGGATGGCGCGGAGCACCCCAGCACACGCCTTGGCTGGTTCGCCTGGGAGAAGCATGGCCAGGCCTCCTGAGAGGCCACCGCCGGAAGATCTGGTCCCCGAGCTCACGGTCGGGTCCATCGCGTGGCTGGTGGTGCTGCTCGCGACTGGTGGCGCCCTGGGACTCGCAGTCCTGCCGTACTGGCTGCCGGGACTCGATCAGTCGCTGCGGGGTGAGGTACCGCACGCCCCCTGGTACATCTGCCGCGCCAGCGGGATGGTAGCGTTCGCGCTCCTCTGGGCGAGCTCCTGCTCCGGCTTGCTCATCTCGGCTCGCGTCGCGCGTGATCTGAAGATGACGCCGGTCGCGCTCGACTTGCACCAGCACCTGGCGCTGACGGCGCTCACGTTTGCAGCGCTCCACGCGGCAGTGCTCCTGGCAGACCAGTACATTGGCTTCGGTTGGCTCGAGCTCGTGTTCCCGTTCAGCACTCGGCGACACCGGCCCTTCGCGATGGGACTCGGACAGATCGCCTTGTACTTGGCTCTCGTCGCGACGGCATCGTTCTACCTGCGTCGAGACCTCGGCAAGGTCGCCTGGCGCACCCTCCACATCGTCGGATCGACCGCCTTCGTACTCGCGCTGATCCACGGAGTCTTCTCCGGCAGCAGTTCAGAAGCTCCCGCCACCCAGGCGATCTACTGGCTCGCAGCCGGAACGGCACTGCTGTTGCTCTTCTACCGACTCTTGAGCAGCCGCCTGCAGCCATGAGCTCACACCGGCCCAGAGACTCCCGCAGGCCGCTGGGGGAGCAACCTTTCCCCCTTCTTCCACATCGGGTTCCGGATAGAATGCCCGTCCGTGAATCAGTACCTGTCTTTGCGAGGCGAGGCGATCGTCCAGACTGCCGAGCGCCTCGAGTCCCGAGTCCGGGAGCGGTTCCGCAGCTCGAGCCTCGCCGAGATCGCCGACGACCTCGTGACCCTCTCCCAGAGAACCCGCTCGCTCTCCCGGGAGCTGTCGCGCCCGTGGTGGCCGGTTCGCACCACCTGCCTGCTGGGTATGGTCGTGCTGGCGGGTGCCGTCGTCGGGGCCGTGACCACGCTCGATCTTTCCCTCTCCAGTCCCGACTTCGGCCAGGGGCTGCAGATCGTGGAGTCGGCCGTCAACGACGCTGTCTTCATCGGGGTCGGCGCTTGGTTCTTCCTCTCCCTCGAGTCACGGCTGAAGCGTCGACGAGCCCTGGGGTTTCTGCACCAACTGCGGGCCATCGCCCACATCATCGACATGCACCAGCTGACCAAGGACCCGGAGCGCACCACCAATCCTCGACTGGGTACGGCGTCCTCTCCGACGAAGCACATGACTCCGTTTCTGTTGACTCGCTACCTCGACTACTGCGCAGAGATGCTGGCTCTGGTGGGGAAGCTCTCGGCGCTGGTGGCGCAGGGATCCGACGATCCGGTCTTGTTGGGCGCGGTCAACGACGTCGAGAGTCTGACGAGCGGGCTGTCGCGAAAGATCTGGCAAAAGATCGACGTCGTCGGGCGCATGAACGGCCGGAAGTTGAATCGAAGGCAGGCCGCGCCCGCCACGCCCCTCGGCGCCGAGTGACGGGACGTGCCCGCCCCCGAAATTCGTAGAGTTCATGGCGAGCCGTTGACCGTGAACCCGGACCTGATGTTTCCCCGCATACGCTCGCAGGGAGCCGTGGGTGCCCGGCCCAGGCGCCCTCGGCGACAGTCGTTCCGAATCACGACGATCCATCTGACCTGGGCCCGGTACAGGGCAATCGTCGAGACCTGTGCCGCCTCGTAATCGGTGATCGGCAAGGCCCACTGCGTGGGGTATCCTGTCCAGCGGCGATCCATGTTGCGGGAAGAACGCACGATGAAACGACTGCGACTGGCGGTAGGCTCGCTCCTTCTGTGCCCAGCCGTCGCGGGGTGTGGCGGCACTACGAAGGCCGACGGCAGCACCGGAACCGGTGGAGAGGGCGGATCGCCCGGGTGCCAGGCCTCCGACCGGTGCGTGGAGGTGGGGGGGACCGCTGGCACAACGTCGACCGGCGCAGCGAGCGGCGTCGGAGCCAGCGGAGGCACCGCAACGGGAGGTTCAGCGGTTTCCAGCGGCGGGGTCACGGGTGGCTTCAGCGGGACCGGAGGCGAATCGCTCTGCTCCAATGTGACCCCCTGCGGTGGCGAGCTGGTGGGAACCTGGACCGTGACGTCGTCGTGCTTGACCGTCACTGGCGAGGTGAACCTGCGTGAGATGGCTATCTTCTGCACCGCCCAGGTGGTCACGGGATCGCTCGAGGTATCCGGAACGTGGACTGCGAACGGTGATGGGACGCACTCGGACAATACGCGCACGACCGGCAGCCACAATCTGGAACTCGGGGAAGACTGCACGTGGTTCGTCTCCTCGACCCCGATCTCCTGCGAAAGGATCGGCGAGGCCCTGCCAGTCCTGGGATACGCCGAAGCCACCTGCGTGGACAACCCAGCGACCGATGGGTGTACGTGCAATGCCGTGATTGACCAGCCGGGACCCGGCCGCGACCAGAGTGGCGGAATCGGTTTCGCCCCCAACCCCGTGATGGACCCGGCAGACTCCTACGCTACGGACGACAACGCCCTCACGATCGGCGAGGCAACGTACTCGTACTGCGCCTCGGGCACCACCCTCCGCCTGACCCCGATGAGCGGTACACTGGAAGGCTCCATCGAACTCCAGAGGCAGTAGTCTGCGATCACGACAATGCGGTTGATACCCAGTAGCACCATCGTCGCCATGATCTGCTGCCGTCACCCGACTACTGTGCCAATCCCTTGCGCTGATTGAATCTTCTCGGGGGTCAGAAGGCGAGGCGGTCATCCAGCGACGCCGGATCGGATGGTGGCGGCGACGGGACAGCTGGCCTTTCTGGCGGTGCGGCGGGCGCCGGCGCAGCCCCATCGGCTGGTGAGGGCGGTCGCGGCTGAACTGCCGCCCTCACGGGGGGCCGGGCCGGCGCCGCGGTCCGGGTGGGCGGCGCCGTGACGCCGTCCACGCCCTGGTCGGCCGCGACGTCAACCACCGGCTCTGCGTCATTGTCGGACGCCTCGGACGCCTCGGACGCCTCCGATGTCTCCGACGTCTCCTCGACGGGCTCGTCCGTGTCCGCCTCGGCCGAAGCCACGGCGCTTGGCTCCGTGCTGGGAGCTGCCGATGCGGCGGGTCCCGTCAACAAGCTCCCGGCCCCGATGGTCGCTACGTTTTCGGACACCAGGCCAGCGGTGGTGAGGTACCGTCAAGGCCGGAGGTGGTGGATCAGCATGGTGCGCACCGTTTCGTTACTCCTCGCAACCACGCTCGTTCTCGGCGCGGGCTCGGCGGCGGCCGAGGTCTTCTTCGACGTCGACTTCGAGAACGGCGACACGACGGCTTCGGTCGGGACAGCCAGGCTCGAGCTGACCGACGCCAGCATCGAAGCGGTCGCCAATCCCGCCCCGGATGCGGTGAACGGTTCAGCGCTCGTCGGCCGCTTCCGGGTCGAATCGAGCGCGGAGAAGGTGCGCGCCGAGATCTCGAGCCAGCGGATGGTCACCGACGGCCAGACCTATCGGTATCGGTGGTCCTACTACATTCCGCGCGAGAGCTTCACTGATGTGAGTCTGGATTGGTTCAGCGTGTCGCAGTGGAAGACCTGGCCCTGCGAGGTCTGCAACGAGACCTACGACCCCGCGATCTGCGATGGCTGTGGCGGCATCTTCGACGACGCCAGCATCGTGGATGAACAGTGGCAGTTCCGGTGGCGAGCCGAGCCTGATTGCCACGAATACCACGCGCCCGTTCCCTTCGACCGGTGGGTGCACTTCGAGATGCTGGTCTACTGGACCATGGACTCGGACGGCTACGTGCGCCTGTGGGAGGACGGTGAGCTGGTACAGTCGATGGACGGCATCCGCACGCTCTTCACCAGCTTCGAGAGCGGGACCTGTGACATGTACTGGGCGCTGGGACTCTATTCACGCTGGTCCGGTAGCAAGGACTACCTGGAGCTGTTCATCGACGACATCCAGATCTCCGACGAAACAGACCCTCCCGAGGTGTCGGGAACGGGAGGGGCCTCCGGCTCGGGTGGGGATACAGGGGGCGGCGACGCGAGCGGCGGTGAGGAAGGCAAGACCGACCCGAGCGGCTCGGAGAATGGGGACGGCTGCAGCTGTCGAACGGGTGGCAGCGGTGGCAGCAGTTCGACGGGGAACTGGACCTGGGTCGGGTTGCTCTTCCTCGCGGCTGGTGCGCTCCGTCGACGAGCGTGCTGATCCGATCCGTGAAGCTCCGTGACGTGCCTGTCGGTGAGCACCGTGAGGTCTGAGACCGACCCCACGTGCCGGACTCGACTCAAGCCCTCGAACAACCGGCCAGCTCCTCTTCGCCAGGCGCCGGTCACTGGGGCCGGCCTTGCTGGGCTCGCTGGGCGCCGGACCGGCACGAGCACCCTCGGCTGCTCCGCGTCAGCGGCCCCCCCAGGCGCCGGCCACGCCGTCGCTGGCGGCGTTGGTTCGAGGCAAGATTCCAGCTGGATCATCCCACTGGTGATGGGACGCGTGCTGTTGGGGGGAATTTTCTCGCTTCTGGCATGACCCAATGTCGGCCGTATACTGCGTCTGCAGTCAAAAGGGCTATCCGGGCCAGCGGTCCTGTCTTCGCCCACCCAGACGCGCAGCAAGGTGCGAATCCGGGTCCGACGCTTCTGCAGGAACAAGGGAACACATCAGTAATGAGCAAGCTTATCAAGGTGTTATGCGCAACCGCATTTTTGGTTTCGTGTTCCAGTTCTCCTACAGATGAGCAGGGGTCAGACACCGGCACGGATACGGGCACGGGGACCGGCACCGGCACGGATACGGGGACCGGGACGGGCATGGATACAGGGACCGGGACAGGCACCGGCACCGGAACGGATACGGGGACCGGGACCGGCACCGGGACCGGCACCGGCACCGGGACCGGCACGGATACAGGGACCGGGACAGGCACCGGGACCGGGACAGGCACCGGGACAGGCACAGGCACGGACTCGGGGACGGGAACCGGGACAGGGACCGGCACAGGTACGGGGACAGGCACGGACTCGGGGACGGGAACCGGGACAGGGACCGACACAGGCACTGGGACAGGTACCGGCACGGATACCGGGACAGGCACCGGCACAGGTACGGGGACAGGCACGGACTCGGGGACGGGGACCGCTACGGACACGGGCACGGGTACCGCCACGGACACGGGGACAGGCACCGATACGGGCACCGGCACGGGCACGAGCACCGGCACGGGTACCGGCGTTTCTGATGTCACGGTCTTTCTGGCTGGTGACAACGTCAATGCCGATGGGCCCCTACCCACGACCGTTGAAGACCTCAGTTTCAGCGGGGGCGGTCATATCCTCGTGCGCCCCACGGACATCACCAGCGAACCGAACACGAAGCATCCTGTTGCCATCTGGGGCCCAGGCGGCGGCACGCCTCCTCGAGACTACCTGATGCTCCTGACCCGCATGGCCTCCCAGGGGTTCGTCATCGTGGGGATCAGAGAGTCGAGCGGTGGCAGCGAACTGATGTCAGCTGCGATTGACTGGCTGGAAGAGCAAGACAGCGATTCCAGTAGTCCCATGTACGACCGACTGATCCTCGATCGGGTTGGCGTCTTTGGCCATTCCATGGGAGGGCTTTCTTCCGAAGCAACGGCTCTCGTGGACAATCGCGTGGCGACCGCGCTCTTGGACAACAGCGGCGCTTTTGACCATGCTCAGCTGGTCAACATGACAGTCCCCACGGGCATCATCTATGGCGAAGACGGCATGGAGAGACCCAATGCCGAGGGTGACTACAACAACCCAGGCAACCAGGGTCCATGCTGGCTGGGCATGATGGCCGGAGGCGGTCACGGCTCTGGCCCATGGGATGGCGCAGGTGCCAACGTGGCCTGGATGCGCTGGCACATCGGTGGCGAGAACTTCCGCAAGGATGCCTTCCTCGGCGATGGCGGCGATTACAACAACACCGGGATCTGGACGACTCAGTTCAAGAACTGGGACGGCTGGACCAACTGGAATGAGTAGCCCGAGCACTCACTCCCAGGTTTGAAGATGGCCGTTGCGTCCGGGACGGTCGCAGCGACCTGCACCGAGGCGGTGGTCGACTGGGCATGGCGTTTCGTCATCGTCGCGACCCGCGACGGATCGCGGAGCCCGAACGCGAGGAATGCGCTGGGACTGTAGCGCGGGATCGGGGCTTCCGCCCCACGACTCGCCGCCCACGCTCTCGACCAGTGCAACGCCGAGCGGCAGATGGACACAGCTGTTATGCTTGGCGTGACGGTCGTCAACCGAGTCGTGACCATGACAGCACCAGCGATGATCTCCGACTATTCCAAGACTGCCATCGCCGTGCTGTGCGCGGCTGCGGTGCTGGGGAGCACCACCGAGGCCGCGAGTCTGATCGTGTACGAGGGTCGGGTGGTCCAGAGCTGGCCCGACCAACCGGGCCCTGGAGGGGACGGGGTCTTGGCGTATCAGCCGCCGGTGGGGGAAGGCTACTACCAGGCGCCCAAGGGCGAAGTCTGGGGCCTGACCATCCTCGTCGAGTTCAGTGACGAGCCGGCAATCTTCACGGTTGACGAGATCGACGCATGGCTGAATCAGCTGGGCTACTCCGACGGCGGACTGCACGGTTCGATTCGGGACTACTTCCTGTCGAACTCGAATGGGATGCTCGACTATCGCAACGAGATCGTCGGCTACTATCAGGCGCAGCAGCCCAAGAGCTACTACCAGGGCGGCAACGGCTACGAGCGCGCCGGCGAGCTGGTCGCGGAAATCATCGAGCACTTCGATCCGACGGTGGACTTCTCCCGGTTCGACAACGACGGCGATGGCAGCACGGAAGCTATCAGCATCGCCTACACCGGCGATGGGGGGACGTTCGCCCAGGGGATCTGGCCGCACTCGGGCAGTCTGGGACAGAACCGCGACGGGGTGCGGCTCAACCGCTACATGATGACCGCCCTGGAAAGCAGTCTGGGCATCTATGTCTTCGCGCACGAATCTGGCCACATGATCTTCGGCTGGCCGGACCTCTACGGCTTTGGCGACTACTGCGTGATGGGCAACGCGACCAATCCGCGAAACCCGGCCGGAATCAACGACTTCTATCGAGCCGATCAAGGTTGGATCCCGACCACCATCATCGAGCCGACCACGAACGCGGTGTATGCAGCCCAGCCCAATGCCGGCGGCTACCTGTATCTGAATCCCGCCGATGATCGCGAAGTGTTCTTCTGGTCCAACATCCGCAACGTGGACCGCTGGGAGGTGCTGCGCGGAAACGGCCTCTTGATGTTTCACTTCGACAACAGAATCCGTACCAACGACCCACCCAATCCTCTGGGACTGGCCGTGGTGCAAGCCGATGGGCTCGATGAGCTCGGCGGTACGACGTGGCCCTCTCCCGGCAGCGATGCGGACGACTTCTTCCATGCGGGCACGGCCAGCGAGGTCTCCGATGACACGTCTCCCTCCTCGCGCTGGAACGACGGGAGCGCATCGGGGCTTCGCATCTACGACATCAGCCAGAGCGCCGAGACGATGACCTTCACGGTGGGAACCGGAACGCCGGAGGATCTGACGCCGATCTACCCCAGCGACAACAGCGCCGGCGCGTCGAGCACGGGAGGCACGGGCACCAGCGGTGCCGGAGGAACCCAGACGGCGTCGGGTGGGAGCGGCGACGGCGGGTCGGCAGGGGCGAGCACGACGACAGGGGGCGATGGCCCGACAGGCGGCACGGCGACGGCGGGGACGGGTGGCGCGAGCGCGCCCACCGGAGGCGCGACAGCGTCTGGAGGCACGACAGCGTCTGGAGGCGCGACAGCGTCTGGAGGCGACACTACAGCAACCGGGGGAGATCCCTCGGCTACCGGCGGAGCAACCCTCCCCACCGGAGGTGTCTCCACCACGGGGGGTCAGACCGCGCCAGCCGAGAACAGTACCGAAACCGCGAGCACCCAGAAGGGCGGGTGCAGCTGCAGCGCTGCTGGCACTGGCTCCAGCTCGCACGGAGCCTGGCTCGGGCTGCTCGTCGGACTGATTGGCCTGACGCGACGACGCCGGCCCCGCTGAGGCGGGAGCCGCGACTGGGATGTCGCCATCGGTGCGCTGGCGGCGGCAAGGCTCAGCGACCCGAACCGGTCTAACTCTCGAGAACCTGACGTCGTTCGATCATCCCCGCCGGACCGGAACGGGTGCTACCCTCGGCTCATGCGGTGCGCGCGGACGGCGGCGATCGGGGTGCTGGTGACCGCCAGCGGAGCGCTCCCGGCCTGCGGAGGAAGCACGCAGAAGGATCGGACCGGCGCGACCGGCGGCACGTCGAGCGGCGGGGCCTCGAACGGCGGGGCCCGCGCCGCCGCTGGCGGCGACTGCGCCCCGCAGCCGATCACCTTCTCCGTGCGCCCCGCAGCCGGCAGCGACGACGAGTGGTGCGTCGGTCTCCCTGAATGCTCCAGAGTCGTGAAGCTCCGCGATCCTCTCGGCGAACAGCTCTTGCTCCGCAGCTGGTGCGGGCTGGAGTGTGAATCCTGTGAACCCCAGCTCTGCCCACCCCTCATCTGCATCGGGCCGCACCGCCTGGAGCCCGGGTCCATCGAGCTGGCATGGGACGGTACGCACGTCGTCAGCCACACCTGCGGCGCGGAGGCGTCGCCGTGCGATAGCGCGACCTGTGCGTCACCGGGTCGCTACACCGCCGTGGTCTGCGCGGTCCCCAATCGGGCGACCAATCCGACGGACGAGAGCTGTGCGAACCTCGCGTCAGTCACGCCAACCTGCGTGGAGCAGGCGTTCGACGTCGGCGACACGACGGCAGTGACCATCACGCTGCCCCCGCAGGAGTGAGACCTCCAGCCGCCCATCCCCCACCCTGGGTCGCCGGTCGCCAGGCAGCAGTGAAGGCTTGCCCTCGCGCGAATGCTCGGCAACGCTCTGGTTCCTGGAGGAAGGTGACCATGCAGCATCGGTGGTGGGGAGCTTGGCTGGGGGCGGTTTCGATGGGAGCGTTGCTGACCGCCGCGTGCGGCGGGGACGGTTCGAACGACTCGGGGCCAGCGGCAGGCTCGGGAAGCACCGGGGCGGGCGGCAATGGCACAGGCGGCGATCCGAGCATCATGGAACCGTTGTCGCTCGACGTCCTGGCGCCTCCGCGGATCGCCCGCACCAACATCGACTCGGTGTGCGCCGTCTCCGCGAGCGGCCAGCTCGTCTGTCGGGGTCCGACATCCGGGGCGCGCGTCGTCGACGAGGGGCCGATCATCACGGTCGCGGGTTCGTTTCGGACCTTCTGCTCGCTGCACGCGGACGGCACCCCCGAGTGCTCCGTCTCGTCGGCGATCGCCGATGAAGACTGCGACGGTGACAACTGTGGGCAGGACCAGCCGCCGGCGGGGGTCACCTTCACGATGCTCTCGGCGGGCAACCGCTTCGCCTGCGGGATCCGCACCGATGGCGGTATCGAGTGCTGGGGCGATCCCTCGCAGCCAGCTCCGCCGGCCGGCAACGACTTCGTCTACATCGACACCCAGACCGACGACACCTGCGCCCTCACCGCTTCGGGCCAGGTGCACTGCTGGGGGGCGACGTCACTCTCGGTCCCCGACAACAGCGCCTACGTGGCCGTCGACGTCGGCAACAACATCGTCTGTGCCCTGCTCGACACGGGGGCGGTGTCTTGCTTCGGGTCCTCGGCGTGGATCCCCGAGCTCCCCGCGGACGTGCCTCCCCTGCAGCGCATCAGCCTGAGCGGCATCGACGCTCTGTGCGGGCTCCTCGCCAACGGGGAAGTGCGCTGCTGGGACAGCTACGTGGGGCGCGTCTCCCCGCTGCCCGGCCCCTTCGTCGACGTGCTCGCGGGCGGTTACTACGGGTGTGGACTCACCGCCGACGACACCGTGAGCTGCTGGGTAGAGGACTGGGGGAACGGCACGGGGACCGAGACCTGCACCCCGGTCGGGGCCGTGGATCTGACCACCTCGACGGGACAGTCGCTCTCCCTCGACACGAAGACCCACCACCTGACCGGCGTGACGCTGAACCGCGACGGATCGTGGGCCTTCTACGGCCCCTTCTCCAGCGACGGCCGCGGACTGCTGCGCGGGAGCGATCCGCTGGGCCCCGACTACGAGGATGGCCTGCGCTTCGCCATCGACGACGGGACCAGCGTCACGATCGACACCGCGCTGTTCGAGTTCGGCGCCACCTACGGCGCGCTGGGAGAGTTCTTCTGCGTGCCACCCGGGTCGGGTTCGGTGGCGAGCCGCCGCGGCGAAGAGCTCGTGCTCGATCTCCGGCAGGCGTCGTCCATCGGCACCTGCCCGGGCGCGCCAGTGGAAGGCAGCATCGACCTGTGCGTGGACGTCGACTGCCCGAGCCGTTCGGCCACCGGGACCCTCCAGGGACAGCCCTTCGCGTTGACCGTCGACACCGGGATGAGCTCGCCCGTCGTGTTCACGGACGGCACCATCCTCGAGGCC
>JBNLDK010000029.1:0-3718 GCA_050304295.1 Polyangiaceae bacterium | reverse complement strand
TGTCCACCTCAGCCGAGCTAGTCGCCTGCACAGTCCATCAACGCCGGACACGCGGCACCGGGTCAGGCACCTCCACCCTGAAACAGCAGAGAACGCGCCCCTCCAGATTCCGCGTCATGCACCGCGTCATGGAAGGCGACTCTGCGGCCGCTCTGGCCCTCGGCTGCCTTACCGTGGGCGCGGCGGCGATGCGCGGCAGCGACGCGCGGCGGCGGGCGATGCGAGGCGGGGGGAGCCATGTGTCCGCAAATGCGAGCCAAGCGCGCGTGGGGAGGCACATGGGTGCCGAATTCGAAGCCATGCCCCAGAAACGCGCCAAACGCGCCAAACGCGCATCGCGAGGTACATGGGTGCCCCCCCGCCGCGGCTCGCTGCTGCGCATCGCCGCCGCGCGGCAGCCGCCACCTCGCGGCCGCGTCTCGCCGCCCCACGCCTCCCAAATGGGTCAACTCGCCAGGACGCTGCGGCCCGGCAGACCGACATGCGCCGAGGGGACCTTCGGTACAATTGGGGGCCAGCGGGAGCCGTTCGCATACGCCTGCGACGTCTGCGGGCGCATCGTCGAGCAAGCACGGTCGAAGACGCGCTTGCTCGCGCTCGAAAGCGAGCCGGTGGACCGGAGGTTGCGATGGCACAAACCAGGACTCTTTGCCGCCTCGTCGGCTCGAGGGAGCTCGACCTCATCGGGTACCTCACGGTGATCGACGCCCGCGTTCCATACTTCGAGCAGTGCGGCGCGAAGGTGGTCGGTTCACGGAGGCACTGTGAGCTCGTTTTCGGAGACAGAGGAAGATCACTCCCGCGATCGCCCTGCTTCTTGAGTGACTTGCCGGAACTCTGGGCTCGTCGGGAGTTGAGATTCTTCAGCTCGATGTCTAGACTTCGGTCATGAAGATTCGGTCCCGGGCGCTTGGGTCGATTTGCTTGCTTGCGCTTGTCGCATGTGGGTCCAACTCTCACTCCGCGTCCTCGCCAGTGGGTGGGTCAGGCGGCGAATCTCTTGCTGGAGGTCCGTCAAATGGCGGCATGAAGGGAGGCGCCAACGGGGTAGAGGATGGGGGTGCGGCGAATGGCGGCATGAACAACGGCGGCGGCGGTTCCGGCGCAAGCAACGGGGGCCACTCGGCTGCGGGTGGGGTAGAGGGTGGGGGTGCGGCGAATGGTGGCACGAACAACGGCGGCGGCGGTTCCGGCGTGGGCAACGGGAGCCACTCGGCTGCGGGCGAAGGTCCCATCGGTGGTGGCGAACCAGGTGTAGCGGGAGGCGCCGGAGGGGAAGGTGGGGGCGCGGCTGGTCTTCAGGGGATCGCGTTCAACTCCGATCGTGCTCTGGAGGGCGTTGCCGGCTCAGCTGGAACCAAGCGCATCTGGATCATGGCCCCAGACGGCAGCAACCCGGTGAACCTCACCGAGATGCCCAGTGGAACTCCTCGCATCTCCCCGGATGGATCCAAGATCCTATTCGAGTCCGCCGAGGGTGATCACGATGTTTGGGTAATGGATGTCGACGGGCAGAATCGCGTCAATCTGACTGCTGGCTCGGACGTCAATGACGGACAGGCAAGCTGGTCGACCGATGGAAGCGCCATCGTGTTCGTCAGTCGCCGGGATCAGAGCGCGGGAGACTATCTTCACCTGTTTCGGATGGACGCCCACGGCAGCAATGTCGTGCAACTCATCGGCGGCCCATCTCAGGAGTTCTATCCGGCCTGGGCGGGCGACCTGATCGCGTATGAAACCGACTACGATGATGGCTCCGACTCGGGCTTCAACATCTGGGTCAAGCACTACGATGCCGACCTCGGTGTGCGTGGTGTGAACCTGACGTCAGACAACTCCGAAGATGACTCCGACCCACTGTTCTCGCCGGATGGGACCCGCATTGCCTACGTTGGGCGGGATGGGTCGGGAACCAACGACACCGAGGTGTTCGTCATGAATGTCGACGGTTCGAGCAGGGTGCAGGTGACCGACAACGATATCGATGAGCAGCAGCCTACCTGGTCTCCGGACGGTGCTCGTCTCGCGTTCCAACGCGACGGAGACATCTGGGTTGTGGATGTCAACGGGAACGGCGAAGTCAACATCACCCCCAATACGGACACGAGCACCGAGGCGTTTCCTTCGTGGGGCAACCTTGCCGAGTAGCCTCCGTACTCGTCCAGCCACTGCACCGCATCGCCGATTCGCTGTGCTGGGTCTCTCGCACATCCGACGTCGCCGACTTCGTCGCCGCGCAGCCCAAGGGATGATTCACTGTGGCTCAGCCGCCGCGGCGGCCGGGAGCGCGATGCGGACGCTCGTGCTCGCGAATCGTGTGGCCAATGCGGTCGATGGTGTCCGTGGCGCTGCGCATGGCACCGAGCGGCGTGTGCGCTTCCGGTTCACCGAGAGGCAAGCGCGTCCAACCCGACTTCGAGGCGGTAGTCATCGCTCGAAGTTGCCCGATCATACGCTATTCGCATCTTCCTCAGGGATTGGTGCTTGGCCGGATGATTTGCTGAGCCCAGGTTGATTGTCTTGACGCTCTGTCGTCGGAAGGCTACTTGCGCGTCATCGAGACGGGGAGCGAGGGGCTCGACGCTCCTAGCTGGAAAGTACAGGGGCGAATGGCGAAGAAAGCCAGGAAAGAGGCGGCTGCGAAGGAGTACAGCCTGGGCCGAGTAACACCGGGTCTGTTCGCGCTCCTCTACGCGGTGTTGGGAATTCCTTTCGTAGGCTTCGCGGGCGGGCTGCTGTACTTCCTTGGCAGCAAGAACTCCAACGAAGCTGCTGAGTTCTATGCGACGGCGGGGACGCTGGTGTGCCTTGTTGCTGGCGGGGCAACCTTCTGGGGCTTGGTTCAGGCAACGCGCTTCCTGCTTGCAACAGGGACGGCTGAAGTATTCGTTCGCATCGCTGATGACGGAACGCTGTACGGGTTCGAGAGCACATCGTTGGGGATGCCGCTGCTCAACAAGCCGATTGAGATCCAGCTGAAGAAAGCCACTGTGGAGGTCAAGACGTCCGGCAGTGGCGCACACATGGTGACGAAGTACGTGATCAGTGAGGGCAAGAAGCAGACAATCGTCCATGACAAGGTGGAGCGCTTTCTCGATCTGATCAAACACGTCTCGGAGTTCTGCGAGGTCCCCGGGCGGTAGCTCCGCACACGCACCCCGAGCCTCCGTTCGGGGCGAAGGGGCGGCCGGGCGTGCTGACCACGTTCCTGACTCGGTCGAAGGATTGAATGGGACGATCACTGTGGAGCCGGTGACGAGATCCGGGGCCTCAGCGCGCCTTCTTCAGAAGGTCCGCGACTCCGAGTCGCTCCAGCGCCTCCACCGACTCAGAGCCAGTCTCGCATAGCATCTACCACCCGGGTACCGGACAGCTTGGCAGGGTCGGGTCGCACTGGTCGAGGGAGTAGCGGTTGCAACGAAGCGACTCCGTCGGCCCCGAGAGTGTCACATACGCCGAGGAACCGGGAGGATATCCGTCGGGAGGACAGACCTCGGTCGCTTCCCATATCGCGTGGCCCGTTTCGCCGCAATTCGAGGGCATCGTGAGCATCACGCCACTCAGCGACGGAGTGGCCCCGAACTCGCCGTCCGTCCCCGCGCAGCCGAAGTAGCTCGTGCAGGTGGTGCACGTCGCATCCAGGATCGAAAGCGTGCCGTCGAAGTCGCCCGGACCGAAGTACATCCAGGAGTAGTGGTCGAGCCCGCCGGACCAGCCA
>JBNLDK010000028.1:0-97105 GCA_050304295.1 Polyangiaceae bacterium | reverse complement strand
TCCCAGTTGGCGGTTCGGCTGGGGTGGACGTGTCCGGTGCTGGCATGGCAGGGCAAGCCGGTGGGGGAGGAGTGTCTCCCACCGGAGGCAGTGGTGGCGAGCGTGCCGGTGGCGCGGGTGGGGCCACTGCCGGCGCGGCGGGGCGTGGTGGAGCGGCCGGAGGTCGCTGACGAGACCTCCGCTGGCCTGCCGAGCTGCAGCCTGCGTCGTTCTCGTCGTCAGGTGAAGAAAGTGTTGCAGGCGGGTGGTCCCGAGTGCAGCCCCCGGTCGTCGGAGCGTCAGGATCTCACGAACCTGCCGGAGGGCTCGGGCAGGGTCCCATAGAACAACAAGCAGGTTGTTTGTTGTTCAAAATCAACGACCTAGAACACCGAAAGGGCAGCAGCGCCAGCGGGAAGCACCTGTCTCCGGGTGCCTCGCCCCTACTAGGCGCCCGGAGACAGGTGTTTTCCGCGTCGGGCAAACTGATCGGTGTTCTAGCGTCGGCGGGAGGCGGGCAGGTACGAGTCGACGAAGCTGGCGACGAACTCGGCGATCATGCCGTCGGCCACTCGGAGGCGCCGGCTGAGCTCGCGAGCTAGATTGAGCACCAGCAGAGAGTAGGCCTTGAGATCGCCGCGGTAGAGGACCTCGAGGTCGTGGGTGCGAATGCGCAGCAGACGCGCGGGGGCCAGGCTGCGGACCGTCGCCGAGCGCGGCTGGATGTCGAGGATGCTCATCTCTCCGAACCAGTCTCCGGGGCCGAGAAGAGCGACGCGCGCGTCGGTGCCGGTGCGACTGCGCTTGAGTACCTCCACCTCGCCCTCCAGCACCACGAACATGTCGCGGCCGTCGGCTCCTTCTGCAAACAGTGTGGCGCCCGGGGCGGGAGTGAGGACCTCGAGGGTGTCGACTAGGCGCTGCAAGTTGTCGTCGGTGAGTCCGCCGAAGAGCCCGATCGCGCGGAGCTCGTCCCGTGTCACGGTGGCAGGGAGGGTGTTCGGGGTCATGCGCAGTCAGAGATCCTTCAGGAACACCACCCGCGGTCGTCCAGGGCCGGCGTAGTCCTCGACGAAGTTGACCGAGAAGCCATTGGAGCGATGAAAACCGATGGAGCCTTCGTTGCCGGTCGTGCTCATCGACTTGAGGCGGGTGCATCCCGCGTCGCGACAGTCGTCCTCGAATGTCTGGTACAGCATGCGGCCTACGCCGCGTCGTCGGTAGTCGGGATGAATGCCCACGAGGTGAATGTAGCCGGTCTTCGGCGGTCCTGGGGCGATGAAGCCCAGGAGAAACCCCACGGTCATCCCATCGTGGTCGACGATCCGCGCCAGCGACCCGAGCTCGTGGAACATGACGGGGTGGGCGAGCGTGGCGGTCGGGCCGCCCCACCAGCGATCGATCAGCTGGACGACGTGGTCAAAGTCGGCCTTGCTCAGCGGGCGCACGTTCATGGGAATCCGTTGTGGCGATCGGGGGGGTGACTGCAGCGTATCACGGTGAGAGGGCAGTGCGGCGTGGAGTCGTCACGCCCGGTGTTCGGGTGCTGGCCGAGAGGCGCAGCGTCGTGTATCTGAGCAGGCATGAATGAAGCGGTGCGGATTGCGCCATCGATTCTGAGTGCCGACTTCGGACGCCTGGCCGCGGAAGTCTCCGAGGTCGAGGCGGCCGGTGCCGAGTGGATTCACGTAGACGTGATGGACGGGCAGTTCGTGCCCGCGATGACGGTGGGGCCCCTGGTCGTCAAGGCGGTGCGCGGTGCGTTCAGGGGGACCGTGGACGTCCATCTCATGATCCGGGATCCGGAGCGCTACATCGAGGAGTTCGCGGCGGCCGGCGCTGACGTCATCAGCGTGCACGTCGAGGCGACGACTCATCTGCAGCGGACGCTGGCCGAGATCCGAAGGCTCGGGAAGCGAGCGGGGGCGGTGCTCAATCCGCACACCTCGGAGGAGACGGTTCGCTACGTGCTCGGGGACGTGGACCTCATCCTGGCGATGACCGTCAATCCTGGGTTCGGTGGGCAACAGTTCATGCCCCAGGTTCTGCCGAAGATCGTGGCACTGCGAAAGATGATCGACAGTGCGGGGGTGGCGGTCGATGTCGAGGTGGATGGTGGCATCACGAGGGAGACCGCTGGGCAGGTAGTGGAGGCTGGGGCGCGGGTGCTGGTGGCTGGCTCGGCAGTCTTCGGGCGCGAGGATCGAGCCGCGGCAATCCGGGAACTGCGAGAGGGAGCGCGGCGATGACCGTCCCGGGCGCGCCGGCGGAGCGCTGGCGAGGCCGGGGGAGTCTGGGAGCAGGTCAGGGTGTAGCGGGTGGGGACTGGTCGCGGTGCCGCTCGGTTGCTGCGTTGGTGCTGGGGGTGGGGTTGGGGGGAATGGCCGGCTGCGCTAGCGCAGCCGAACCGGTTGCCGCGGCGCCGATCTCGAGCCAGGTGTCGCCCGCAACAGAAGCGAGGCCTGAGGAGGCGTCGGCTGACGATCTCGGGGAAGAGCTGGAGCGCGCACTGGAGGTGATCGGGCGAGTCCGCGAGCTGGCGCCCAAGGAGCGCGTGCGGGGGCGCGTGATCGCGCGCGAGGAGATGGTGGATCGGGTTCAGCGTTCGATCGCCCAGGAAGTGCCGCGGGACGTCATCGTCGCCCAGGAGGAGATGCTGTTCGCGCTCGATACGGTGCCGGCGGAGTTCGACTACGAGCGGAGCCTGCTGCAACTCGTGAAGGACCAGCTGGCAGGGTTCTACGAGCCAGAAGATCAGACGATGTATCTCGGGGGGGATCTTGGACCCACGGCACGATGGGCGACGCTGGCGCACGAGCTCGTGCACGCGCTCCAGGACCAACACTACGATCTCGGGGAGCACGTCGAGTATCGCGAGGATGGGACAGACGAGCAGAGCGCGATCCACGCCCTCGCCGAGGGCGATGCAACGAGCGCGATGTTCGATCTGTTGCAGGGCCGTCCCGCGACCGAGATGTCGGAGTTTGGGTTGGGGATGATGTTTCGCGGGACCGCCGCGGTGAGCTCGGGGAGCGACGTGCCAGCGATCCTGAAGCGGTCACTCGTGTCGCCGTACGTGGATGGGGTGCGGTTCGTGCATTGGGCGCGGCGGCGCGGAGGATGGGCAGCGGTGGACGCCATTTGGGCACGCCCGCCGACGAGCACCGAGCAGGTGCTTCACCCGGAAAAGTGGTTGGCAAGAGAGCCGGCCGTCGCCGTGGCAGTGCCAGCAGCGCCGGCGGCGGGGTGGGTGGCGGACTACCGAGACGTGCTCGGGGAGCAAAGCTTGCGCTTGGTCTTCGAGGAGTGGATGCCGCGATTTCGCGCCGAAGAGGCGGCGGCGGACTGGGGTGGTGACCGGGTGGTGGTCTACTCACAGGGACAACGCCGGACCCTCGCGTGGCGGGTCGTCTTCGACGACGAGGCGGCGGCAAAGCGCGCGGCGGCGGGGTTCGTGCGAGGGGTGCTTGGGGCGGTTCGGCAGGGTGGGTCCTTCGAGGGGTTTCGGGTTACCCAGGAGGAGGCGGAGGGCGTGGCTGCGTCGGGGGGGGCGTGTGTGGAGCGAGCGGACGCGGGTCCCTTCGCCGTGCGGCGTGAGGGAGCCGCGGTGGGAGTGATCGGAGGACCTTACGAGCGCCTGGAGGGTGGTGGCGCGAAGAGCGCGGCGAACTGCTCGGAGGTTGCGCGCTGGGTCCGAGACGTTGCTGCGGGGAGGTGAGCGGCCCGCTCGTGGTGGACCCGGGGTGGGCGGCCGGGTGTGAGGGGGAGTGCGGTGGGCGTGGGGCAGCGTCCGCGGTGCTGTGGTTCCGGAGCCGCAGTGGTGGGGGGCCGGGGGCGTGCTGGGCAGGGCGTTGCCCCGGGGGGTGGTGGCCGCTTGGGGGGGGCTCATGGACATGGCACGGAATGTGCTTAGGTTTGTCTGCGACGCCATGGGAACCTACCTCGACCACGCTAGCCAGCACCTCGCGATCCGGTTTGGGCGCGGGCGGGCTTCGTGGCTGGACCTGGTCGCAGAGACCACGGCCGGAGTCGGGGCGGTTGCTTGCCACCGGGTGCGGGTGCGTGGGGCGAAGGCAATTTGCGGCGGGAAGAGCTGCCGTGTCCTGGTGCAGTGCTACCGACGGAGCGATGTCGCTGCGGACTTGGTGCCGTGGCCAGGCGCTCGTCCTCGCGGCGCGGCCCAGCGGGTAGTGTCTGGGGAAGAGCTGGAGCGCGGCGTGGAGATCGGGATCGTGGACCTGGTTGGCGCTGACGATGTGGTCGCGATTGCGTGGGTGGAGCCGACGGTGTCCGCGCTCGAGTTCGAGGGGTGGGCGGCCCGGCTGGACAGCTCCTTGCCCTGGGGTGCCGCGCGGCTCGACAGTGGGGAACGCGCGGAGATCGTGCTGGGAGTGGTCGGACCGGGCGCGGTGGCCGCGTAGGCGGCGAACCGAGCGGTCCGGAGTGATGAGGAGCGCGACGCTCGCGGCGCGCGTCCGTCGGCGAGCGGGCGCGTCCGTCGGCGGGGCGGGGAGCGTCCGTCGGCGAGCGGGGCGGGACGGCCGACAGCCAATGAGCGGCTCGGGTGCCCCCGTTGGCACTGATCCACGACAGGGGTGTCGCGGTGTGCCGTGACCACGCCGAGGCCGGCGCAGCCGGCCAGGAGACCTGATTCCGGCTACCGGGGGTTCATTGCATCTCTGCTTGCGCGACCTCGTGCCGGTTGCGCCACTGCAAATGGCGAGCGCCTCATCCCGTTCGTGCCTTTGGCCATCCACTGGAGGTGGGTCGGCGCTATCAGGGACGGAGTGACCCAAGATGGGTCTCACGGACCCAGGGGCGGGCGGGTCAGGCCGCCTGCTGCGAGCGGGCGTGACGGAAGGTCTTGACCCGGCGGGCGTAGTGGCGGCGCTCGGAGTCGCTGAGGTGGCGGCCGCCGAAGCGGACGTCGAGGTAGATCTCGGTGAGGGAGAGGATCTCGTCGGAGCCGGGATGCTGGAGAGCGTGGAGCGCGCGGGCGTGGGCGAGTGGCGGAGTGCTGGCCTGGCGGGGGACTCCGCGCGCCGCCATGGCGGCTTCGAGGGAGCGGTAGAGGGCGACGATCTGGAGGTTGACGAGGTGTGTTGGGCGGGCGCGGCGGTGCGGTCCTGGAGCGCCGGGACGGCGGCGGCGAAGCCAGAGCAGGGCACCGATGACGAGGCCGATGCCGAGGGCGAAGAGGAGGAGGCGCCCGGGAGAGCGGAGGACTTCGAGGGCGGCGCCGTTGCCGGTCACGCGCGCCCGGACATCCGAGAGGAGACCGAGTTGCTGCTGCAGGTCGTATCCTTCCACGTGGCGATCCCAGCGTTGAGCGGCGGCCTCGATGAGATCGCGGAGGAAGGCCAGGGCACCGGTGATGTCGCTCTGTGGGGCGGCGCTGGCAGGGGGCGTCGGATCGAAGCGGGTCCAGCCCGTCCCGTCGATGAAGACCTCGACCCAGGAGTGGGCGTCGCCCTGGCGAACGGCGTAGTACTCGCCGAAGCGGTTGTAGGTGCCACCGATGAAGCCCGTGACGTTGCGCGTGGGGATGCCCTGTGTGCGGAGGAGCACGGCCATTGCGGTCGAGTAGAATTCGCAGTGGCCGCGGCGGGATTCGAAGAGGAAGTGGTCGAGTGGATTGGCGGCCCCGCCGGAGGGTGACTCGAGGTCGTAGTGGTACTCGGTCCGAAGATGAGTCTCGACTGCCTTGGCGCGGTCGTAGGCCGTGGTGGCGTGGATGGTCCAGCTGCGGGCCAAGTCGGCCATGCGGGGGGTGAAGTTCGGAGGAAGGTGGAGGTAGCGGGCGCGGTCCGGGGGGTCGAGGGGGGGGACGGGAGAGCTGTCGTGCTTCGCAAAGTAGACACGGTACCGGATGCCGTCGGTGGCGCTGGAGTACTGGTACTGGTGTTCGGGGCCCATGAAGACGCGCGTCGGGCGGCGCAGCAAGGCGGGCTCGGAGACGACCTCTAGGGCCGTGGTGTCCGGGGGAAAGAAGAGAACGGGCGGCTCGATGGGCTCGAGATCGATCGTCATCACGCGGTCGGTGGCGTGTGGTGGTCGGCGCAGGGGGACGACGCCGTGATGGAGCGGGGCGGCGGTGCGAATCGTGGTGGTGCGCTCCCAGGTGCGTCCGTCGTAGTGGTCGAACGCGGTGCCGCGGAGGTAGAGCGCGAGGCGAGGGGGAGGAGTGGGGGGGAGGTCGGGGTAGTGCACGCGCATCGCGATCGATGGGTCGGTACGCAGCTTGCCGACACCCCCGAGGTCGACCCGATCGGAGAAGCCGATCATGCGCTCGGGGCGGTGGTGGTTGAGCAGGAGGAGGGAGAGTCCGACTCGGGGAAAGAGGACGAAGGTGAGCGCCGTGAAGAAGAAGATGGGGACGGAGAGGAGACAGGTGAACAGGAGGAAGGGTTTGCCGATGACGCGCCGGCTGCGGAGGATGCGGGGGACGTCGACGGGCAGCCCGGTCCGGTCGCGGGCGCCCTGGCGATAGTTACCCTCGACTTCGCGGCGGAGATGGCTGAGCACCAGGGCGCCGGGGGCGATGATGAGGAAGCCGACGAAGCAGAGGCCGTAGGCGAGTCCACCGCCGAGGATCGTGCCGGCGATGAGGTGGAGGAGAGCGAGGACGATGACCTGCTGATCGTGGGCGGCGCCGCGGCGGGTGGCGAGGCGGAGCACCTGGAGTCCGGCGGCAAATTCGACGGCGACCTCGATGACGCTGGCGCGGAGGGTGAAGCGGAGGAGCTGGGCCGCGAGGAGGATCACCGGGGCGATCACGCCGAGGCGCTTGAGCCACACGCGCTCCTGCCAGGACTCGGGTATGGCGAGCGCGATGAGCAGGCCGACGACCAGGGCGATGGAGACCGGGGAGGGGAGCTCGCCGCTGGTGATCAGGGCGAGGAGGCCGAGCACCGCGAGGGCGTCGGTCATGACGCGGTGGATGAGGCCGAATCTCATGCGGCGCTCGACGAGCGGGCGATGGCGGGGGCGCTCGGTTCGGGGAGGGGGCTGGGAGGTCGCTGGAGTTGCGCTTCGGCGACCGGTTCGAGCAGCGCGAGGAAGCGCAGGAGGGGGTCCGCGCCCGTTGCGGGGTGGGCGCGGACGCGGAGGTGGGAGCGAGTGTGGATGGTGACTGCGTCACCTCGCTTCAAGTGGGCGACGGCGCGCGAGGCGACATCGCGAATGTGGCGCTCGAGGCGCTGACACCAGTCGTCCGACGGGGTGGCTTCGGGGTGGACGTCATCGACAGCGAGGTCGACGTCGCACCGAGTCTCCCGGGCGCGCTCGCGAAGCACGAGCTGGTGGGAGAGCGTGCTCTTACGCCAGTAGATGTCGCGGGGGTCGTCGCCGTCACGCATCAGGCGGACGGCGAGGATCTCGTCGCCGAAGCCGCGGCGGTGGGCCGAGGCGCCGCCGGCGCGGTTGCCGGGGAGGTGAGCGGGCAGTCGGAGTGGGTCGACCGCCGGGTAGATGATGAGCTCGCCGGTGGCAGCAAGTTCGCGCGACTTCTCGAAGAGGCCAAAGGGGAAGCGGGTGGCGACGCGAAAGCCGATGTGACGATCACGGCCGCGGCGCGCGGGGGTGCGGCGGTACGCGGCGACTTGCGCCGAGCGGGGGCTGATCTTGAGGAAGAAGCAGCGCTTGTCGGCGGGCTGCGCGGAGCGGAGGTCCTCGACCTCGATGGCGTAGGAGGGCAGGCGGCGCTTGTGATTGTAGACCTCGATCTCCACGAGGTGAGGACGACCGACCTGCGCCCGCGGCGGTAGGCGGCGCACCACAGTGAGGTGGCGAAGGCTGATCTCGCTGAGCACGCCAGAAACGACGATCAGCGAGAGCAGCATGCCGAGGAGGAGGTAGAGAAGGTTGTTGCCGGTATTGATGGCGGCAATGCCGACCCCGAAGGTGATACCGATGAAGTACTTGCCCTCGCGGGTGAGGCGGAGGCGGCGTGGTGGACGGAGGTGCCGGTAGATCCAGCCGCGCCAGCCGTATGCGATGCCCTCTGGGACCAGGGGGTCCTGGGTGCGGGGATGAACGCCGATGCGGGCGCCGGCCATGGGCGGCTCAGAGCGGCACGGGGACGCGGGCGACGATGTCTCGGACCGCTGTCTCGGCTTCGTCGCGACTGGGGACGTAGCCTTCGGCGTGGGCGGCGAGGCGCACACGGTGGGCGAGGACAGGGACAGCGAGATCGTGGATGTCGTCCGCGATGCAGTAGGTGCGGCCGTTGAGGAGCGCGCGGGCGCGGGCAGCGCGCGAGAGGTTCATGCCGCCACGGGTCGATGCGCCGAGCGACAAGGCGGGAGTTGAGCGAGTGGCGGTGATGAGCGCCTGGAGATAGGTGCCGAGGGAGGCGTCGAGGGCGACGCGGTCGACCTCGCGTTGCAGGGTGACCAGTGTCTGGGGATCGAGGATGCGGGGAACGGCGTGGACACGGTCCGTCTCGGGGTCGAGCATGATCCGCGTTTCGATCTGGGGCGGTGGGTAGCCGATGCAGATGCGAACCATGAAGCGGTCGAGTTGGGACTCGGGGAGCGGGAAGGTGCCGGCGAAGTCCTGGGGGTTCTGTGTGGCCACGACCAGGAAGGGATCGGGCAGTGGCAGGGTCTGGCCATCGATCGAGACGTTGCCGTCGTTCATCGCTTCGAGCAGGGCCGACTGGGTGCGAGGGCTGGCGAGGTTGATCTCGTCGGCGAGGAGGATGTTGCTGAAGATGGGACCGGAGCGGAACGAGAATTCGGCGCGTCGCTGGTCGTAGACATTGACGCCAAGGATATCGCTGGGGAGAAGGTCGCTGGTGAACTGGACGCGACGCATTTCGCCACCAACGGCGCGGGAGAGCGCGCGGGCGAGGGTGGTCTTGCCGACTCCGGGAACGTCTTCGATGAGGATGTGACCGCGGGCGAGCAGGGCGACGACGGCGAGCTCGACAGCGTCGGGTTTCCCTTCGAGGGCGAGCTCGACCGCACGGCGGAGCTCGAGGAGCTGTTCGATGCGACTGGCGTCGACAGCAAGCGCGGAGGTCGTCATCTCGAGCATCGTAGCATGGGGAATGAGCGGGGCCTGCAGGGCGGTGGAGAGTATCGTGCCAGGAGGGGGGAGGGAAATGGTGGTGGTGGGTGGGCACTGGCCATGAGTTCAGGGCAGTGAGGAGGCGCTGCGTATGATATCGGGCAGGGCAGTGACAAATAGAAGTCCAGCCGAGCAGTTTGACTGGGTCGAGGCCCGTGACTTGTGGAAACGGTACGGTTCGACGCTGGCGCTGCGGGGGCTTTCGGCGCGGTTCCGGGCGGGAAGCATCACGGTGGTGGTGGGGCCGAACGGTGCGGGGAAGAGCACGCTGATGTCGATCCTGGCGGGTTTGGGGCGTCCGTCGCGGGGGAGCGTGGTTTACTCGCCGTGGGGTTGTGGAGCCGAGAAGGTGCGGGGGCGAGTTGGGTGGGTCGGTCACGAGTCGTTCTGCTATCCGGCGCTGGGGGTGCGCGAGAACGTCGAACTGGCGGCCCGGTTGCACGGCGTGGACGCGGCGCGGGCGTGGGAACGGGTGGCGGAGCGCTTCGACCTGAAGGCGCTGGCGGAGCGGCGATGCGGCACGCTCTCGCGGGGGCAGCTGCAGCGGGCGGCGCTGGGGCGGGGCCTCGTGCACTCGCCGGCGTTGGTGCTGCTGGATGAGCCGTGGACCGGTCTCGATCGCGTGTCAGCCGGGAACCTGGACGGGGTGGTTCGGGAAGAGAGGGAGCGCGGCGCGGTGGTGGTGGTGATCTCGCACGACACGGGGACTGCGGAGCGGTTGGACGCGGAGCAGCTGCGACTCGAGCGCGGGGCGGTGGTGGGCGTCGGCTGAGGTCCGGCCGTGGAGGGGCGAGGTCGGGAGCCCCCGGTGGGCGCGACCTTTGGAAGCGCTTGGGGGGGGGTCAGGAGAGGAGGAGACGCGCGAGGGGGAGGAGCGCGGTGGAATCATTGGGGGGCAGCGAGTACGGAGCTGGGAGCCCGAGGCGAGAGAGCTCGGCAGCGTTGGTTCCAGTGGAAGGGTCCGGGGGGCGGGAAGCGGTGAGGACGAGGTGGTCGGGGGCGCGGGTGTGGGTCGTGAGGGCGGCGATCGTGGCGCGGACGTCGTGAAGGACGCCGAGGGCGTCGGGCGCGACGAGAATCCAGATCGCTGGGTCGAAGGTCTGCGCGAGGTCGGCGTTGGTGGTGGTTTCCGATAGTGGAGAGAAGGCGCCGCCCGCGGTCTCTATGAGAAGCAGTGTATTGTAGGGTAGTGCTGTTGTGGCCCAGGAGTGGATGGCGGCGAGGTCGATGTTGCGGCCCTCCCGTCGAGCTGCGAGATGTGGGGAGACGGGGTCGGTGAGGGCGTAGAGGGGGTTGGGGGTTGGTGAGGGCACGTTGGACGCGGCCGCGAGGGCTGCCGCGTCGGTTGCGGCAGGGGGCGCTCCCGGCGGGGGGTGGCCACTCTCCACTGGCTTGAGGGCGAGGACGGGGCGGTCGGGGGCGAGCTCCCGGAGGAGACGGGTGAGGGCGGCGGTGACATAGGTCTTGCCGACGTCCGTGCCGGTACCGAGAAGGACTATTGGCGGCATGCAGTGATGAGGGCGGTGGCCAGAAGTTCGAGATGGGCGTCCGTGTGGGTGGTGTTCACGGTGAGGCGAAGGCGAGAGGTGCCTGCGGGGACCGTGGGCGGACGGATAGGCTGTACGCGAAGGCCTGCGGCTGCCAGGTGTTTGGTGGCGGCGAGTGCCTGGACGGGATCTCCCAGGACCACCGGAAGAATCGGGCCGTGGGAGCCGGGGGAGAGGGGCAAGTCGGCAGCGGCAAGCGCGGCGCGGAGGGCGTCCGACACCGTGAGGAGGCGAGTGCGTGCCGAATGGGCGGCGCGCACAGCTGGGATTCGGTGGCACGCGAGGGCAGCGAGGAGCGGGAGAGTGGCGGTGGAATAGACGAAGGAGCGGGCACGATTCCAGAGATAGGTGCGCAGCGGACGGGCGCCAGCGACGAAGGCACCGTGGAGACCGACTGCCTTCCCGAGAGTTCCGATGATGACGTCAGGTACAACGCCGTCGCGGGCGCAGATTCCGGCGCCGTCGGGGCCAAACACGCCCAGCGCGTGTGCTTCGTCGACGATGAGTGCAGCGTCCCGGTCCCGGGTGAGGGCGCGGAGGGCTGGGAGGTCGGGGGTGTCACCGTCCATGCTGAAGTAGCTCTCCGTGACGACCCAGCGACGGCGGGCGGGGAGATCGAGCGCTGCACGTACGGCTTCGACGTCGCGGTGTGGAGTGATGTGGACGGCAGCTCGGCTGAGGCGGCAACCATCGATGATGGATGCGTGGTTGAGAGCGTCGGAGATGATGAGGTCCCCGGCCTGGGGCAGCGCGGACAGGACGCCAAGGTTGGCGGCGTAGCCGCTCGAGAAGAGGAGTGCATCTTCGGCGCCAAGCCAGTCAGCGAGAAGGGTCTCGAGGTGGCGGTGCGCTGGGTGAGTGCCGTGAATGAGGCGGGAAGCGCCAGATCCGGCGGGGAGCTCGGCCAGTTCGAGGAGTGTTTCACGTGAAACACTGGAGCGGGCCAGTCCCAGATAGTCGTTCGAGGTGAAGTCCAGAAACGGGCCGACCTCCCCGTCGCTCGGCACCCGAAGGAGGTTCCGGGCTTCCAGAGCGGCCAATTCCGGCTTCAGATACTCGAGTGCCAACATCCGCCCCCAAATACCAGGATGACTCCCCTCTGCCCAGGCGGGCCGAAACCCGTCTGCCTCCAATACTGGGGTCCGACCTCGGGTACTCGCGCCGGGTCAGCTTTTCGGGCGGCTTGGACTGCACGCTGGATCCGAAAGCTTTCGGGAATGGCGTGCGCAACCTCCCGTAGCCGTGCGCGATCGTTCGCCATCCCGGGGCCCCGCTGCGCTTGCGACGCCCGCCCATGCAGCGCCGGGCTCCCGTATGGTCCGCGCCGCGCACCGAAGGGCCCGACGACGCCGTGGTTCCGCCGCCCACCGGATACGCCGGCGACCGGCGGCGCGCGGTCTCCAAACCGAGCCACAGCGACCCGCGGTCCGTCTCCAAACCGTGCCGTGGCCTCGTGCCCTGTTCCGCCGGTGCGGCCGCCGCTCGCTCTGCCCGGTTTGGGTTCGATCCTCGTCCCGCGCGGTGTGTTCCCCCAACCAGCGACCCTCACGCGAGTGGCCGCGTGCCCCTTCGCGAAGCGGGCGGCGCCAAGCGACCCGCCGCTCGCTCCGCCCGGTTTGGGTCCGATCCTCGTCCCGCGCGGTGTGTTCCCCCAACCAGCGACCCGCGGTCCGTCTCCAAACCGCGCCGTGGCTTCGTGCCCTGTTCCGCCGGTGCGGCCGCCGCTCGTCGGCTCTGCCCGGTTGGGTTCGATCCTCGTCCCGCGCGGTGTGTTCCCCCACCAGCGACCCTCACGCGAGTGGCCGCGTGCCCCTTCGCGAAGCGGGCGGCGCCAGCGACCCGCCGCGTCAGGCGTGCCCCTTGACCGGCACGCGGCTCCGACGCCGTCCGTGGGACGCTCAGGCCTCATAAATACGACCGCGTTTTCTTCAATGCGATCTCAGGACGTTTCAGCTCAACGTAAAAAACGCTATTGTTTTCATCATGGCATCGGACGGACGAGGGCGGTACGACCGCCGCAAATCGACCCGTACTCGCCGCCGCGAGACCAGGACTCGCGTTCTCGCCGCCACCGCACTGCTGCTGACCACCGCCGGCCCCGAGTCCCCCAACGTCGCCCGGATCACCGATCTTGCCAGCATTGGCCGCAACACCTTCTACCAACTCTTTCGCAGCGGGCTGGCAGCGCGCCGAGCCGCCGAACGAACTGCTATGGTGCAGCTCGGGAGGATCCTCGACGAGGGGCTCGCGTCGGCCAGCACGCCCATCGAACGGCTACGCGGACTGGCCTCCGCCTGGCTTCGCGCCGCCGACGACACGAGTCCGCTGGTGCGGCTGGCGATCCTCGAGGGCAGCGGAGCCGACCATCGCCCCGCCGCCCTCGAGCGTCGGCTGCGGGACGTGCTGGAGCAGGCGCTCCGCGCCGGCGTGACGTCGACCCGCCCCGTCGACCCGCGTCTCCGTCTGGTCTCGGCGGCGTGGCAGGGAATGGCACGAGAGACCGCGGGGGCGGCTCGCGCCACCACCGCGCTGGAACACGAACTGGTTGACTTCACCCTGCGCGTCTTCCGCTAGAACAACGAACAGGTTGTTTGTTGTTCCAAATCAACGACCCATCCCCCAGTTCGGTTGTGTCGAACCGAACTGGGGCAATGGATGATGATCCCGCGAACAGGTCGACCCGAAAGCAGGAGCCATGCGGGGTTCTCGCCCTGAGTGAGCCCCGCGTGGTGACGGGCTCCACACACGTGAGCTCTGGGGATAGAACACCGACAGGGCAGCAGCGCCAGCGGGAAGCACCTGTCTCCGGGTGCCTCGCCCCACTAGTAAAACAGTTCGCAAGTTCGTTCCGGGTTCATGCCGGCCCGACACTGGGGTGGAGGGCCGGCGGAAACCCGGAGACGCACCCGTCCGAACTGGGCACCCGATCACATTGGGTACGACAACCCGGAACGAACTTCCGGGTCGCCGTAGTAGGCGCCCGGAGACAGGGTTTTCCACGTCGGGCAAACTGATCGTGTTCTAGACCAACAGCCGAAGCAGCCCACCCGCAGGGTATTCGACCGCGGCGCAACCGGTGGAGGGGCGAAAACCGCCGCCGACCGCACTCTCGCGGTGGCGTCGGAAGCGCTTCGGCCGGTGCCGAGCACAGGCCAAGAGCCCTCTGGATAACCTGGGGAGTCCCGGTGGACAGCTGATTGAGCGCCGGAGCGATTTCCATGGCGGCGCCGGGATGCTACCGTCAGGGTTCATGGGCGCCTCCCCGGTAGAGCTCAGTGTCGGCGGGAAGACCTACCGGGTCGTCGCCAGCGCCGACGCGCCCGAGCTGGAACGACTGGCGGCAGTGGTCGACGGAAAGTTGCGCGACGTCTCGGGACCGGGCCGCCCCATAGCCCCGCAGGCGATGCTCCTCGCTGCGATGACTCTTGCCCACGAGCTGGAAGAGGAGCGAGCCCGACGTCGCCGCGCCGAAGAACGAGCGCGGGAGCTGCTCACCAACGTCCTTGCTCGGATCGACACGGCGCTCGAGGAGGCAGACGCCGTGCTTCGGCCGACACCTGCAGACGCCGAGCCGGCAGAAGCGGAATCCTCAGGCCCCCCGCCGCTCGACGGCTAGAGGATCGCGGTCCCACCGCCTGACGGAGCGAACGCCGGGCAAGAAGCTCCGGGGGGGAGCGTACCCCCTCCGCCCGCGCCTCCCGCGGGGACCCACCTCAAAGACGCTCGCGCCATCGTCGAAGTGCTGACAACGGCGCTCGCTCTCCTGTGGCGAGCAACGCTGGCGCTGATCCCGATCGTGGACCAGCGCCACTTGAAGGACGTGACAGTTTCGGAGACTTTGTCCCTCGCCCAACGGCGAGCCACGCCCGCGTCGATCCCGATTGTGGACGAGCGTCACTTGAAGGACGTGGCAGTCGGAGAACCTTGCCCCTCACCCAAAGCGCCGCAAGGTCGGAGAATTCAATCAGCGCAGATGATCGGCACGGCGGTTGCGCCGCGGACCGCGAATCGCGTCGACGGCGAACAGGACGGGCACTGCGAGCACCAGTCCGTCCAGCTGCAACCCCATCGTCACGGTCGACCCGGCGCTGTCCCCGAGCCCGCGCTCGTAGCCAAACAGCAGGCCCCAGGCCATCGCGTACCGGCCGTGGTAGTTGAACCCGCGAGTGCCCACGAAGGCCCAGCCCGCCAACCCGGGCTCCCAGCTCCCGTCACGCAGCTGCAGCAGGGGCCCTGCCGAGAAGAGCGTGGACCACGACGGACCCAGCGGCACCAGCGCCGCCCCCCCGCCGGACCACCTCAGGTCCCGAAACCGTGCTGTCGTGGTGCTGAAGAACAGGCCTCCACCGGGGGCCGCCGGACGCTGGCGGCCCCACAGAACGTCGCCGCGCGCCCCGAAGCACGCGCGAGACTCCTCCCACATCGCGCCGTCCTCGCCGAGCCCGCAGACCCCGCCCAAGAGTCCCGAGTTCCACTCGCTCTCCGCGCGAGCTCTCCCGGCGGCGACCAGCACTCCCACTGCGAGCGCCACCGAGACGAGCCGCCGCCAGGCGGCAGCCAGTCGCACGAGCTCACTCCTCAGGGGGCCGGCGGCGCGAGGCACTCGGACCTGATGGCCGTGCACAGGCGGCAGTCGACCGGGTAGTCCTGGCCGAAGACACACGGGAAGTCGAGATCCTCGTCTGCCGCGCGAGTACACTGGTAGCCGTCCGTGGCGATATCGTCCGCGTCAGCCGCGTAGTGGATCAAACACCCGTTGCAGAGACGAATGGGGAAGGAGAGTTCGCCGGACTCCATCTCCCGGCCGCCGAGGGTGCGGCCGAAGACCTTGACGGTCGCCACCACGTTCTCGTCCAGACCATTCGGCGTCGGGACCAGCGTGGCGAACAAAACCCCGTAGCCTGGGACGGTGGAAGTCGATGGGTCGACGAAGCCGGTGCCGTCCACCGAGAACTCACGGAGGTTGTTGCCCTGCGTATCCGAGATCCGAACCTCCGCCCCGCGCAGTGAAACCCGAGACGTCTCGGTTCGGATCTGGTCTGCCGACCCGCGTGGCACCATCTGGTTGCCCACCAGCAGTGCCCCCACGTACCGGTCCGTGAGCAGTCGGTCCATAACGCCCGAAGCCAGGAACGTCGTGTCCGGGTCGGGTTCGGCGGTGCAATCCCCCTGCTCCAGGGCGATCACGCCGCGGACGAACAGCGAGCTCTCGTTCTGCACGCAGCCCGCAGCGCACAGTCCAACGAAGGCAGTCAACCCGGCGAACCAGATCCCTGAGCGTGACAGTGGCATTCGATCCTCTCGACAGTGAGGTGCACGGACCCCGGGGCGCCGCGCAGACACGCACAAAGTGTATCGGCGACCGACGACCCACGCCAACAATCCGGCGACCGGCCTTATTGAAGTGCGCTCCCCAGCGCCGCTCCGCACGCCCGCCATGCAGCTCCAACCCGCGAGTCCTGGGGTCAAGACGGCATCGACGGACGTGCTCACGCCAACGACCGGGCGAGCCGACGGAGCTCTTCCAACTCCAGCGGAATCGGGTCGACCACCCCCGGCGCGTGGACCGCGATGAACTTCACCTTCGAGCCTGCTCGCTTCTTGTCGTGCCCGATCAAGGCGGCAGCACCCCCCAGATCCCTCGAAGCCAGGTCGACCGGGAGCCGAAAGCGAGCCAGCAGCGCGACGACTCTGGACGTGAGGTCCGCCGGGGTGACTCCGAGGTGCTCGCCGATGCGGCAGGCCGCCACCAGCCCGAGGCTGACCGCTTCTCCATGGGTGAGCGAGTAGTCGCTCTGGGCCTCCAGCGCGTGTCCCACGGTGTGTCCCAGATTCAGCACGGCGCGCAGGCCTCCCTCGCGCTCGTCGAGCGCAACCACTCGAGCCTTGACCGTGATGCAGCGTCGCACGACCTCCTCGAGCAGCGCTGCATCACGCGCCAGCAATCGCTCGGGATCGCGCTCGAGCTGCTCGAACAGCGCCGCGTCGCCGATCAGCGCCGTCTTGACGACCTCCGCGAGGGCGCTGGAAAATCCGCGCTCCGGCTCCGTGCTCAACGTTTCGACGTCGCACACCACGCCCGCTGGCTGCCAGAACGCTCCGACGGCGTTCTTCGCTGCGCGCAGGTCGACTCCCGTCTTGCCACCGACCGACGCATCCACCATGGCCAGCAGGGTCGTTGGAAGCGCGATCCAGCGCACGCCACGCATCCAGGTCGCGGCCGCGAAACCCGTCACGTCCGTCACCACTCCCCCCCCGAGGCCCAGGAAGACCGAGCTGCGGTCTGCTCCGCCTTCCAGCGCCACGTTCCAGAGCTGGACGAGGGTGCGGATGATCTTGGACTTCTCGCCTGGCTTCATCACGTGACCGAGTAGTCGTGGTCCTCCCGCGGCCAGTGGCCCGGTGATCTTGGTCGCGTGTAGAGGCTCGACGTTGCCATCGGTTACCAGCAGGGCCACCGGCGCCCGCCCCACCAGTTCGGGAATCCGCTTGGACAGCACGCCCCGTCCCACTTCCACCAGATAGGACCGCTCGCCGGCCGCCACCGCGAGCGGATCCCGGGCCCAGAGCTCCCCGAGGAACGCCGCCGTAGCGGGATCTGTGGGCGAAACTCGCGCGTGAGCCTCGCTGCTCGCGGGATCCTGCTCTCCGGTCACGGCGGCGACCACCGCTCGTTCGAGCAGCCTCAGTCGCGCGCCCCGGTCGCCGAAGGGTGAGCTCGCGGCCACCAGCACCCGCGGCGACGGATCGCCAAGAGCCTCGAGCAGCTCCGATGCCGAAGCCGCGCCGAGATCGACGACCGCGACGGCTGCACGCTCGGCCACCGCCCGGGCCACCGCGCGCACCGATTCCTGGTCAGGTCCGTGGAGAAGCAGAGGACGTGTCATGCGTGCCAGGGATGGCACGTTTTTGTCCGGCGGAACAGCCGAACTTGAGAAACCCCCGGCCCACTTCCGCACCCGAGCGTTTCGGTTGGGTCCGGCAAGCCCATCCCCACTCGCTCGGGCTTCCGACCCCCGCAGAGCGGTGCTCGACGCAGGAACTGGGAGTACCTTGCGGCAGAGGGCTGGAGACCGCGGCCAGGACAGCGTAACCTGCCTTTCTCCCTGACGGTGACAGCCCTCGAAATCCAGGCCCGCGATGGCGACGTGCACATTTCGGTGAAAGTGAAACCGCGTGCCTCACGCAGCCGGGTCGTGGAAGTTCGCGACGGCTCCCTCGTCGTGGCGGTGGCAGCCCCTCCGGTGGATGGGCAGGCCAACGCCGAGCTGGTACGGACGATCGCCCGCTGGCTCGACGTTCCGCGCTCGCGGGTCACCGTCACGGTGGGCGCCACGGGGCGCCAGAAAGTGGTGGCCGTCGCCGGCGTGACGCCAGACCACGTGACCGCGAGGATCCCCGCATGAACTCCATGCCGCCGGTGGTGGGGCTCCAGGTCGCCGCGATTCTCGACGATCCGGCGGCGGTGGAGGTCGTGCGGCGCACCGTCGGCGGTCCCCACGACCGGATGACGGTGGCGACCGACCTGTCCGAGGGCATCACCGTGGCGCAAGCCGAGGCCCCCGACGTGGTCTTCATCGACGTGGGGATGAGCAAGGGCGCGGCGCTCGCCATCGTGCACCACCTTCGCGCGGTGGTCCCCAACGCCATCATCTACGCCCTCGCGTCCCACGAGTCCCTGCAGCTCGGCACGCAGGCCATTGCGCTGGGAGCGACCGGAATCCTGACCTTGCCGCTCTCCGGAGACGAGGTGATGACGGCGCTCACCGACGTGCGGGTTCGGCACGCCGAGCGGCTTCGCGGCGTCCAGCTGCAGCGCGCGCTCCACCGTTTCCAGGAGAACTCGGATCTGATTGGCGCCGTTGCCGAGCTGGCCGAAGCCCCTTCGCGTCGAGAAGCTGCAGCTCGCCTCGCACGCCTGCTCGTGGAGGCCGGGCACGCTGCGTCGGCGGTCGTGTACCTGCCCGCCGCCGAGGGTTCCCGCCAGCTGATGCACGTGGCCCACGCCGGCGAAAGCACCGGTCATCCGCCCTTCTGTGACGACATGGAGCTTTTGCACTGGGCGGGGAACCACGACCGGGAGATCCTGCGCCTGGCGGTGCTGCGGGAGACCGCGGGGATTGTGGCGCTGGGCGGGGTTGACCAGGACGCGGCCAGTGGCGAGCTCTTCCCCCTGGCATCGCTCCTCGCGGCTCAGGCGGCGACCTGCTTCGCGCTCATCTCGGCGCGAGAGCAGTCCCACCGCGGCGCCATGAAGGACCCCAGCTCCAGCGCCTACACGTTCGCGTACTTCGTCGACGTGGCGGGTCGCGAAATCGACCGTTCGCGCCGACACGGGCGCCGCTTCGCCCTCGCGACGATCGGTCTTCGCAGCGATGAGGATCCCGCACCCCAGCGTGGCGTCGAGGCGGTCGAGCGCGTGCTCGGTACGGTGCGCGCGACGGACGTGCTGGCCCGCATCGACGAGCTCGAGTTCTACCTGCTGCTCCCGGAAACGGGCGGGATTGGCGGTCATGTGTGCCGCCGGCGCGTGCTGGGTCATCTGCGTGGCAAGAACGACGACGAACTCGACGCCACGATCGGCGTCGCCACCTATCCCCACAATGGGGCGGACCTGTCGCACCTGCTCCGGGTGGCCAAGCACCGAGCCGACGCGGCCCACGCCTCGGCGGTCTATCGCCTGGGGCTCGGGCGGCTCGGGCTGGCGGAGATCCTCGACGCACTCCTCTGGGACCAGACCGCGGGAGGGGACGACCAGAGCCTGCCCGAGGCGCCTCGAACGATCGAGTTGGCTGCCATCGACGTCGTCGCGCTGGCGACCAGCGCTCTCAGCGAAGCTCGGCGCGGCGGTGGCGCTCGTGTCGCGGCCACGCTTCGCCCCGGAGTCAGTGTTGGCGCCGTGGTGCGCGCGGCATTGGGGCGCGAGGCTTCCGAGGTTCACGCGGACCTGGTGGATGTGTCGGCGCACGCTGGCTGTCAGGACCTCGAGATCTTCACGGTGGTGGCGGAGCATGGAGCGTATGTGCTGATCGGTCGCGTCGAGCGCGGCCACGTGCGGGGGATTCACGCAGCCGACCCCGTGCTCGTCGATCTCGTCACGCGCCGTCTCGGGGAAGCGGCGCGAACCCGGCGGGTGCACTGATGGCGCGATCGGTGCTCCTGGTCGAACCTGACATCGATATCCTGGGTCGCGTCGCGTCCAAGCTGCGGTCGATGGGTCTGACAGTGGCACTTGCGGACGGTGCCGACGATCTGGTGGGACGACTGCGCAGTGCCCGCGTTGACGCCGTGGTGCTGTCGGATGCGCTGGAGGGACTGCCCGCGGTGCTGCAAGCGCTCGACGCCGAGCCCGACCTCGCGAACGTCTCGAAGCTGGTCCTCACCTCGGCGGACGCGACCGCTCTCGACGGGGTGGAGTCCGTTTCCCGAGACCATGTCGAGCTCGTCGCGGAGCGGCTCTACGCGCTGCAGAGCCGACCTCCGCAGGGGGCTGCGTTTCGCGACGATTTTCGGGGCGACCTGCAGCAGGTGAGCGTTCTCGACCTGCTGCAGCTGCTCGCGATGAATCGTCGAACCGGTTCCCTGAGTCTGACGACGCCGAGCGGTGCGGGGGAGGTGCGCCTGAAGGACGGCGAGGTCGTGGATGCCGTCTATCGCCGGCTCGAGGGGGAGAAGGCCCTCTTCCGTCTTCTGGCCGAGACGGAAGGGAGCTTCGCGTTCACGAGCGGCGCCGTGACGGCGCCTGCGCACATTAGCAGCCCGACGAACGCACTGCTGATGGATGGGCTGCGGCAGATCGATGAGGTCCGGCGCTGGCGGGAGGAGCTTGGCGCCGAGGACGACATGCTGCTCGCCGCCGAGCCGCCGGTGCCCGGCGAGGGAGAACGCGCCGAGCGGGTGCTGGAGGCGCTCCAGACCCCCCGCATGCTCGAGGAGCTCCTCGATGACCTGCCGCTGCTCGACCACGACATCCTGACCACTCTCGAGTCGCTCCTGAAGTCGGGGCGCGCCCGCCGTATTCCCAAGGGCGCAGCGCGTGCCCGGCTTGGCCAGCCCGAGCAGCTGACCGTGCTCGGTGCGGTTGCCAATCGGCTCAAGGCCCAGGGATTCTCGGGCCCTGCCCGCGTCCTGCTCGCCGTCGCCCCCCGGCGTCTGCACGCGATCACGCACGCCGTGCGGCGCATCGCGGAGGCCTCTCCCCCACCCGAAACCGCTCCCTCGGTGCCGGTTCCCCACCCCATCGCGACGGTGCGGATTGGCGATGGGGCAGAGCTGAGCGTCCTCGGATTGCCTCTGGTGCCCGCCTACAGTCCGCTCTGGCCGCTCGTCGTGACGGGATCGGCGGCGCTGGTCCGACTCGACGACGATCGGCTGCCGACACTGGAGGCTGCCTGCGCGGTTGCTGGCGTGCCGGTGTTCGACGCCGAGGACTTCGTTCCGTCCCTCGACGAGGCCGATCCAGCCCACCTGGCGTTGCTCATTCGCCGGACGCTCGAGGCGGTGGCGGGCGAGTGAATCGCCGCGCTTCGCGAAAAAGCCCAAAACTCTGCCAAACCCGGCGCCTGTGATACGGCGAGCGATAGGTCGGGGTGCGCGTCGCGCGCCCGGACGTTCTCGTTCTCAGCAAGACGGGGACCAGCAGTGCGGCTGACCACAAGTTTTCTGGGGTTTTGATGCAAGAGGCCAACAGCGCGAGCGCGACAGCCCGAACCGAGTACCAGGCGAAGTTCCCGAAGCGTGTTGATGCGATGCGTCAAGCGGTGGGAGAACTGCGCGAGCACCCCGAATCTGCCTCCCACCTCGAGTCCCTCCTGTCCCACCTGAGGGCCGCCGCCTTTGGGGCGCACACAGCGAGATTCACCGAGGTATCGCGCCGTCTTCGGCAGGCCGAGCAGGCGATCGCCGAGGCCACTGCGGGGGGCAGAGTCGACGGCCCTCTGCTGGAGCGCATCGCCTCATTTCTCGACGAGCTCCCGACCGCGGTTCGGCAGGCCGCCGACGACGTCGCGGCGGACGACGCGATCCCATCCCCGGGATGCTTCGTCGTCTACGGTCCGGCCACACTGTGCGTGGCGCTGGTCGCGGACTCCCGCCATGCTCAAGTCGAGGTCACCGACGACCCCGCCGTCGCCCGCGAGTTCGTGTTCGCCAAGGATCCCGACGCGGTCATCATCGACGCCGACCTCCCGAGAGCCGCGGATCTGGTCGAGACGATCCTCGCCTCCGGGGGCGTGGCCTCGGCTCCCCTGATCGTCGTGGGGAACTTCCCTAATCCGGACCAGGCTGCCCGCTTCGCCGCCCTCGGTGCGGCGCGAGTGATGACCAAGCCCGTGAGCCCTGACCAGCTGCGCCGCACGGTTGCGGCGCTGCTGGCGGAACAGCGCCGCGGTCACTTCGTCAGTGAGCCCCTGGGTGACGTCACCGTTGCGGCGCTGGCGGAGCGGGTTGCCGCTGAAGTCCGTCGGGGGCTTGCCGAAGCCGTCGAGCCTGGCTCTGACCGCGTGACCATTCCACTTGGTGAGGGGACCGACGTGCTGGCTGCGGTGTGGTCGTCGGTGGCGCGCATTCGCGAGCTCGCCACGATGCGCTCCGGGGGCTACGTAAGATTCCGCAACCACGGTCCCGAAGGGGCGGTGCCCATCGCCCCCTGGGCTGGTGGGGACCGGCGTGCCGGCTCCCAGCCGACGCGCCGCGAACGCACCGCTTCCGTCTCGCTGAAGGGGCGCCGGGTCGTGGTCGCTGACGACGATCCCGCGGTCGTGTGGTTCATGACCGACCTGCTGCGGCAGGCTGGCGTGGAGGTGCTGGAAGCCCACGACGGCGAGCAAGCGCTGGATCGCGCACGGCGCAATTGGCCCGACCTGATCATCTCCGACGTTCTGATGCCGAAGCTGGACGGATTCAGTCTGTGTCGCGAAGTGCATCGCGACCCGGGCATCCACGACGTCCCCGTCATCCTCCTCTCCTGGAAGGAAGATCTGCTACAGCGCGCTCGCGAGCTGGGCGCGAGTGCGGACGGTTTTCTGCGCAAGGAGGCCACGGCGAGCGTTGTCCTCGAGCGAGTGCAGGAAGTACTGCGGCCGCGCGCTCGGGTCGAAGCCCGCCTCGATGCGGGTGGCGACGTGCGCGGTCGCCTCGATGGCATCTCACCGCGACTCGTGCTCGACCTCGTTTGTCAGCGCTGGCAGGACGCGCGGGTTTCGTTTCGGGATGCCGTCTACCTGTTCGAGGTCGAGGTGCGTGGAGGCCAGCTCCGGGCCGTGACTCGGACGGCTACCGATGGTCGATTCGATCGCGGCGCGCGCGCGCTTGGAGCGCTGCTGGGTGTGAAGGCGGGTCGCTTCGCGGTCACTCCCGACGCGAGCTCCTGCCGGGCCGACTTCTCCGGAACCTTGTTCGAGGTCCTGGCGCCCGTGCTGGCAGGGCAGCGACGGGTTCTGAGGGCCCTGACCGCCGAGATGCTTCCCCTGGTCGAGCGCGTTGCCATCGACGAAGGTGCTCTTGCCGGCTACCTCGAGACGTCCCCGCCAACGGTGGCGAAGATCCTGCGCGAGGTGCTGGCGGGCGCCGCGCCTCGCACTCTCCTGCAGCCGCCGTCTGTCTCGTTGCGCACGATCGAAACGGTGCTGGCCGATGCGGCCTGTCACGGTGCGGTGGACGCCGTCACGGGCGTGGGCGGCGTTGACTTGGTGGAGGTGGCGAACGCCCCGCGAGCCTCGTCCGACCGCCCGATCCCGGCGCTGGAGCTTCCCACCCCGGCGCCCACATTCAGCTTCGAGCTCTCTCCTGCCCCCAGCGAAGCGGTCCCGGCGCTCGGGCTAGACGCGGGGGTCGTCGAGCCCCTCGTGCTGCCGGGACCGGCCGAGCAGCTTGAGTCGGTGCGCGCGATGCCCGCCGTCGAGACCGCCGAAGAGCCCCCTCTCCAGGGGGTGAACGGCGACGTGGAGGAAGCACTGCCGGTCGACGGTGGCGCGGCCCGACCTGAAGTGGTCACCGGCAACGCGGGCGCCGTGGCGCACCACGCTCCCGGCGCTCCGGCCGCCGAGTCGTCTGCGGAATGTGTCGACACCGGCCCGAGTCCAGGCGCGGATCCACCCCCCTTGGCCGAATGGCCAGAACCTATGGCCGAGTCGTGGGCGGCCTCGCGGGAAGTAGCGGTGGGTGAGCCGCAGGCGCTGGAGGAGCAGAGGGCAGCGGCTGAGCCGGAGGCGCCGGAGGAGCAGACGGCGGCGGCCGAGCCCGCGCCGGGGGAGCAGACGGCGGCGGCCGAGCCGGCTCTGGGACCTGCCAGCGAACGACTGGCGAACACCGGCGCGGTCGTTGAGCCGGCTGGCGCGGACGCCGATGCCGGGCCGGGCGACGAGCCGGCAGTGGCAGCGGCCGAGGTGCCCTCCGCGCCCGCCGCCAGGGTTGCGCCCCAGCCCCTGCTGCCCAGCGTCAAGCGGATCGCATTCCCGACCGCCGCGGCTTTGGAAGCCGCCGAGCCACCGATCGTCCCCACCTTGCCGGAGGCGAAGAAGATCGTCTTTCCTGCGCGCGCTCCGGCGGGTGCCGCCTGTGGGGATTTCGAACAGCCCTCTGCCGTTCCTTCGCCCTCGGCGCCGAGCCCCCTCGCGCCCGTTGGCGAGGGGCCCGAGGTTCGCGCCAGTAGCCCTGCGCCGCCGGTCCTCCCCCGCGCGAAGAAGATCGCCTTCCCGTTCCGAGAGCTGCGCGCGTCGGAGGCGGTGGGCGAGGCGAGCGAGCCCGAGACGAGCGCAGCCCCCAGCTCTGAAAGCACCCCCGACCCGGTCACTCCGGAACCCTCCGTCGCCACTCCCCGTGACGTGGCGCCGGGTCGCTTCGGCTGGTCGCCGGTCCTCTCGCGCCAGCTGGCGAACATTGCGCGCGTCGGCGGGATCACCGCAGGGACCGCGCTGGTCTCCTTCTTCCTGGTCCGGAACGTCGTTCCGGCGGGTTCCCCTACCGACGCTCCTGGGGTGGCCGCCTCGGTGATCGCGTCCGCGACGCCAGCGCTCACCGCAGGAACGACGGCCACGACCACGCCGCCTCCGCCGACTCCGGCGGCGACTCCGACGCCCCAGTCTGGGGCTGCGGCCGCCGGTCTTCCCGACGGCAAGATCGAGGAGCTGGCGACACCTCCCGGCTTTGCGCTGGACGCCGACCGCGGCCTGCTGGAGGTGGTCACGCCCGACCGGGAGTCGATCCACATCGACGGCGAGTGGATGGGTCGCGGACCGCTGCGCCGCTACCCCATCCAGGCGGGCAAGCACCAGGTCGAGATCCGGCGGGACGGTCAGCAGCGAAGCTTCGACCTGACCGTGACTGCCGGCCGTCGGACGCGACTGTCCCTCGGCGGCAGCTGAGCCGACGCGCGTGGAGATCGGCGCGGTTTCGCGGTATGGCCCGCTGACGATGCTTGCTCCGCTCCGCGCCGTGCTGATCGCGTCGTTCGTCGCGATGCTATCGGGTTGCCGCTGCGCGAGCGAAACGACTCCTGCCTCCGAGACCGGTTCCGCCGCCTCGAGTGCCCCGGTCGACTCGCCGGCGGGCAGTGCGATCGAGGAGCTCGACCTGCTGCGGCAGCTCGGCACCTGCGAGGTCTGGCATCGGGGCCTGTCCATCGATCTCGGGACGGAGGCTGCGCTCCCCCTCCGCGACTTCTCACCGGGACCCTTCGATCCCGAGATCGCCGAGCGCAGCGGCTCGAGCTTCGAGCGGATCAAGAGTCAGAAGCTGGAACACTCCTTCTGGCTGCACGCAGATCGCGAAGACGAGCTGTTCGTCAGCTTTCGTGTCCACGGCGGGGTGGCGAGTCGCGTCTTCGCCTACATTGACGGACGTCCCATCGGGGGCGGCAGGTTGACCCCGGGTAAGACCGAGGTCGTCGAGTTGCGCACTGTGCGCTTCGCGCTGCAGCGGGGGCGCCACACACTGCTGCTCCGCTTCAACGGGCGCCTCGTCGGGTCGGACGACGCCTACGCGGAGATCGACTGGATCCGGGTCGGGCTCCACGACGAGCTGACCGGGACCTACGCGGCCCCCACTCTGCGCGACATCGTGAGCGACTTCGAACTCGGCGGAACGCCCCACCGGTCACTCGTGCTGCGCGCTCCCAGCACGATCCGGTGCCCGCTGCATCCGACCGCCCACTCACGCTTTCGCGTGGCCCTGGGCTACTGGGGTGAGGGGCGGGGGACTGCGGAGATCCGCATCGTCCAGGATGGCCAGGAGCCAGTGACCCTGCAGCAGCGCAACGTCGTTGGTGGTGAGGGAGGGCAGTGGGTCCCGCTCGATATCGACTTGTCGCGGTACGCGGGCGAGGTCGTGGGTATCGAGCTGCGCGCCATCGAGTCCCGCGGTGGTGGGCGGGTCGTGTTTGGTGAGCCACGCCTGGGGAGCGACCGGAGCGTCGAGCCCCACGTGCCGCGGGCCAGTACCGTGGTGGTCGTCGTGGGTGCGTCGCTCGATCGACGCCGGGTGCCGCCGTGGGGGCCGATTGGCGACCGGGCCGCGCTGGGCGAGCTGGTTCGGTCCGGAGTCGCGTTCAGTGCCTACCGGGCTCCGACCACGGTGACGACTGCCACCATGGCCACCCTCCTCACCGGGCTCCCGCCGCGGGCCCATGCCGTCGAGGACCAGGCCGCACGCTTGCCCGACGCCGTTCGCACGATGAGCGAGATCATGAAGGCTGCGGGGTGTCGAACCGTGTACCTCTCCAGCGTTCCTACCACCTCCGCGGCCTTTGGTTTCAACGCGGGCTGGGACCGCTACGAGTACTATTCCCCGGTCAAGGACGTGGCTGCAACCGAGCCCTTCGAGGCGGCGGCCCGGTTCATCGAGCAGGACGCGCAGACCTCTCCGGACGGTCAACGCTTCATTCTCATCCACGCGCGTGGTGCCCACCCCCCGTGGGATCTGACCAAGCAGGAGGTCGCCGATCTGCCGCCCGAGGAGTACGGCGGGTCCATCGACGCTCGCCGCGGAGGCATCACCCTGGGGAAGATCCGCGGGCGCACGGCGCGCGCCTGGCGGCGGCTTTCCGGCGAGGAGTGGACCAGGCTACGGGCTCTCGAGGACGCCACCATGGTGAAGCAGACCCAGGCCCTGGCACATCTTTTCTCCGTGATGAAGCGGGAGGGGGTCTGGGACGATGCGCTCGTCGTCTTCATGGGGGACGTGGGCATGGGCGACCCGCCACGCGTGCCCTACCACCCAGCGGGTGATCTCACGGAGGATCGCCTGCTCGTGCCGCTGCTCGTGCGCTTCCCCAACAACGAGCTGGCGGGGCGGGAGACGGCGGTTCCGGTGAGCTCGTTGGATCTGGCCCCTACCGTGCTCGAGGCTCTGCGCCTGGAGCTTCCCGAAGCGATGCGGGGACGGAACCTGTTCGCCGCGGCGTCCGGGTTCGAGCCGACCTCGGGGCGGTTGCTGGTGGCGACGCGGGGTACCAGCTATTCAGCACGACTTGGCTCCTGGCTGCTGAGCGGGCGCCATGGACGGGTGCCGACCCTGTGCCGACTGGATGTCGACCCGGCGTGCGTCAACGATCTGTTCGATGAGCACCCGATCGCGGGGCAAGCCCTCTGGCGGTGGGTCTTCCAGGAGGAGAGTCGTTTCGCCTCGGGCACCGATCGGGTCGCCGAGCGGGAGCCTGCGAGCATCGATCCCGAGGTCGCCGCGGCGCTGATCGTCTGGGGCGACATCCGCTAGAACAACCAACTGGTTGTTTGACCTGTGCCGGGGCTGGCGCCCCGCGTCTCGGTCACGCCGCGGAGCGCGTGGGCGTTCAGCGCGGGGCGAGGCGCCGGCGCGCCAGCGTCACGTACTCTCCCGCGATGTCGATCCCGACACCCCGGCGGCCGAGCTCGGCCGCAACGGCGAGGGCCGTTCCGGTGCCGCAGAACGGGTCCAGCACGACACCGCCGGGGGGACACGTGGCGAGGATGGGGATCCGGCAGAGGTCGGCGGGGAACGGGGCGAAGTGCGCGGTCCTCCGCTGCGTATCCTCGGGCAGGATGTCCCAGACGTCGCCCGGCTTGCTGCCATTGGGGTGGTAGCGCAGAAAATAGAACCCTTGCTGCTCGAGGTCGCGCGCGCGCCCGGAGACGGCCGTCGAGTCCGAGTGGGTCGTACGCTGCTGGCCGCGGATGATCATGCGGAAGTCTCCGAGCTCTCCCGTCCGCACGGCCTCGAGCATCTGCTCCAGCGCCGCGCTGGCAGCTCGCTTCTCGTCGGCGCTCAGCGCTGTCGAGAGCTCCAGCTGCCGCCGATAGCGAACGCCCCGGACCCCGGTTGCGGAGACCACTGCGCCCCCCACGACCCGGCCCTGGCCGGGTCGCGTCCGGATGGCGTCCACGTCGTAGTAGTAGCCCTGTGCCCGACGGGCGAAGTGAAAGACGTGCTCGTGCACCTGACGGAGCTTGTCCTTCGCGGTGTCGGGACCGCCCTTCACCTTGTTCCAGATGACGTCGTTGCGCAGCACGAAGCCGACGTTGTCCGTCAACTGCAGGGCCACGCGCCAAGGAATTCCGACCAGCTGCTTGCGGCGATACGAGTCGCCGAGGTTGAGCCACAGCGAGCCGGTGGGCTGGAGGACCCGAAATACCTCGCGCAGGATCGCGACCAGCGCCGTGACGTAGTCGGCGGGTTCGCGTTCCATGCCGAGACCACCGCCGCTGTAGCGGCGATGGCCCCAGTAGGGCGGGCTGGTCACCACCGCGTCGACGCACGCGCTGGGCAGCGCGCGCAGCGTGTCCAGCGCGTCTCCGCGGACCACGAGCGGCGCCGGATCGGAGGCTTGGAGATACTCGGCGATGCGGCGCGCCGCGCGCGAGGTGCGAGGGGTCTCGGAAGCGGCCGACATGGTGCCGCAGGGTACTCGCCGACCAGGGATGCGCTACCGGGCCCTGCGAGCATGACCCAGATGGCTCGCCGGCGGGCCGCTACGAGTGGCTCTACTGGCCCCGCGCGCCGCCCCAGCGTTCGACGTGGAGGCGCGGGCTGACGCCGAAACCTCGCTGCCGGGCGGCTGCGCCGAGCCAGGCACCCCGGCGGCCGAGCTGCGCCGGGCTCGCTCCCTGTGGCATCAACAGCACACGGGCCGCGGGCCAGGCGAGCTCGCGAACCAGACTCTCGGCTTCGTCCACGTCTCCTGGGGCCGCGACCACGAGTTTCAGCCACGCGCGTCCGGTGTCGCGCAGGCATGCCAGGGCGCCCGCCGCGACCCGCCGTTCGCGCGGCTCTCCGCTGTTGGCGAGCTTCGGGGAGACGTTCCACTGGTCGACCCGCGCGAGCAGATCGGGGTGGGGTGAGATCGTCCCGTTCGTCTCGATCTCGATCGTCCACTGGCTCGGCACGTTCAGGAACAGAGCCACCAGCGCTCCCTGCTGCAGCAGGGGCTCCCCCCCGGTGACGACCAGCCGCTCGCGGCCTTCCGCCACGAGACACCTCGCCAGCTCGGCGACGTCCTGCGTCACCACCTCCCGGCGGCGGTCGTAGCGAGCGAAGTCCCAGGCGTAGCGTGTGTCGCACCAACAGCAGCTCAGATTGCAGCCGGCCAGACGCAGAAAAACGCACGGCTGGCCGGCAGAGGCCCCTTCCCCTTGGATGCTGGAGAAGATCTCCGAAACCTCGAGCCCTGGCCGCGCGTGCACAGCGGCGGATTGTGCGGCGCCGCAACCCGCCAAGCAAGCAGCGGTCTACTCCCCCATGTGATAAGGCAGGGTCCATGGCGGGTCGCAAGAGAGGCAAGCGGCAGCTGGACCAACTCCGCCCGGTCGAGGTTCAGCTCGGATTTCAGCGCAACGCGGAGGGGTCGGTTCTGTATCGGTGTGAGAACACCGTCTTGCTGGCGACCGCCTCGGTTGACGAATCGGTGCCGGACTTCATGAAGGGCCGGGGTGCGGGGTGGGTCACTGCGGACTACCAGATGCACCCTCGCGCCAACCCGCACCGACGCGAGAATCGCGACGGTCGAGACCGGCCGCTGAGCGGTCGCTCCCGGGAGATCCAGCGACTGATCGGTCGGGCGCTGCGCAGCGCCCTGGCGCTCGATCGTCTCGGGGAACGCACGATTCACGTGGACTGCGACGTGCTGGAGGCTGACGGTGGCACGCGCACGGCTTCGGTGACGGCGGGGTGGATCGCCATTGCGCTGGCGCTGCAGAAGCTGCGCGAGCGGCGCCTGCTCGAGATCCCTGCCATCCGCGACCAGGTGGCCGCCGTCAGTGTCGGTCATGTCGACGGGCAGCTTGCCCTAGACCTCAACTACGCCGAGGACAGTTCGGCCCGCGTCGACCTGAACGTCGTGGCCACGAAGGGAGGGGCCATCGTGGAGCTGCAAGGCACCGCGGAGGGCGAAGCCGTGCCTCGCCAGGAAGTCGACGCCATGATCGACCTGGGGCTGGAGGGGGTGCACAAGCTTTGCGAGGTGCAGGCACTCCAGCTCGAGCAGGCCGGCGTCGACCTGGCCCGGCTACTGATCCCTCGCGCCTGACCAAACCGTTCTCGTGGCCTGGCTGAGTGCTCGGGGGGGGTGACGCGCAGTCGCTGACCGCAGCTGCGGGGCGCGATACCATCACCGGGATGGCGGATCCGGAGGTGCTCAGGACCGGTGTCGCGCGGGGGCGCTGGCATCACGCGCTCGACGACGGGCGTGTCCAGTGCGATCTCTGCCCGCGCCACTGTCGACTGCGTGATGGTCAGCGCGCGTTCTGCTTCGTCCGTCAGCGGCAGGGGGACGACGTTGTCCTCACCAGCTACGGTCGGGCGACGGGGTTCTGTGCCGATCCGATCGAGAAAAAGCCCCTCAACCACTTTCTTCCGGGCTCTGGCGTGCTGAGCTTTGGCACCGCGGGTTGCAATCTCGGCTGCAAGTTCTGTCAGAACTGGGACATCTCCAAGGCGCGCAGCGTCGAGCGACTGAGCGATCGCGCGTCCCCGGAAGAGATTGTCGCTGCGGCCGAGCGCTCTGGCTGTCGCAGTGTGGCGTTCACCTACAATGATCCCGTGATTTTCGCGGAGCTGGCCATCGACACGGCGCAGGCCTGCCACGAACGCGGGCTCTGCTCCGTAGCGGTCACGGCGGGCTACATCGCCGAGCGCGCGCGGGAGGACTTCTTTGCGGTGATGGACGCCGCGAACATCGACCTCAAGGCATTCACGCCCGGATTCTACCGGCGGCTCTGCGCGGCGGAGCTCGACCCGGTGCTCGACACCCTCGTGTACGTCGCCCGCCACACGGAGGTGTGGCTCGAGGTGACGACGCTGCTGATCCCTGGGCAAAACGACTCGGTCACGGAGATTGACGAACTCTGCTCCTGGTTCCTGACCGAGCTGGGCCCGGATGTGCCCCTGCACTTCTCTGCGTTCCACCCCGACTTCAAGCTGACGGGACTGTCGCGGACTCCAGCCAGCACCTGTCAACGGGCGCGCGACCAGGCCCGCGGTCGCGGAATTCGACACGTGTACACGGGGAACATCCACGACCCCGAGGGGCAATCCACGTACTGCCCCGAGTGCGGCGTGCTCCTCATCGAGCGGGACTGGTACCAACTGGGCGAGTACGCTCTCGACGGGGACCGCTGCCGCGCTTGTGGGGCACGAATCGCCGGCCGCTTCGCCAAGTCGGGGCCGGGAGACTGGGGGCGGCGCCGGCTGCGCGTGACCGTTTGAGCCGGACTCCGCGGGACCGCATCCCACGCGCGCTCTCCAGCAGCTCGAGGTGGCGTTGGCGGTCTTCGAAAAGTCCAGGGTCCGCCGGAGCAAGGGGCTTGACGGATCCGGCGTGCCCCTGGATGAAGCACACTATGCGCTCGTCCTCCCATCTGGCATTCCTAGCGGCCTCGGCAGCCTTCGCTTCTCCCGCCGTCGCCCCGGCCCAGGTCAGTGTGGAGCCGCTGCGTCAGAAGATCGAGGACAGCGGGGTCGGGGGGCAGGTGGCGGCGAGCTTGAGCGCCCTGCGAGGCAACGTCGACAAGCTGGCCTTTGGGGGGTCGGGGCTGATCGGAGTGCGCACCCGACGGCATCTGCTGATCGCCCATGCGACGGGTGACTACGCGGAGTTCAACCAGGAGCGAGTCGTCGAGAAGGCCTTCGCCCATCTCCGCTACAATGTCGAGCTGGCGAAGTGGTCGTGGTGGGAGGTCTTCGCGCAGCTGGAACGCGACGCGTTCCGCAGCATCCAGGACCGAGAGCTGGTGGGAACGGGTCCTCGCGTGGGCTGGCGGGGAGACGCCCACGGACTGTTCGTGGGGACGGCCTGGATGCTCGAGAACACTCGCTGGGACCGGCCGCTCGCGGGTGAGACGGATCGGCAGTACCTCGTGCACCGCTGGAGCTCCTACCTGAGCGCGCGGGACCAGCTCGGCGAGCCGATCACCTTTGGCGCGACCGTGTACCTGCAACCGCGCTTCGACGATCCGTCAGACTACCGCGCGCTCGTCACCCTGGGGCTCGAGTTCGAGATCACGGAGGTGCTCCACACGGGGATCGAGACCACGGTGCGCTACGAGAGTCGCGTGCCGTCGGGGGTGAACCGGGCGGACGGCACTTTCAACAACTACCTGGCGGTGTCGTTCTGATGGGGGGGGGTGGCGTGAATCCGCCGTCTGGCATCATCACGTTGCTCACCGACTTCGGAGTGACGGACCCATTCGTCGGGATGATGAAGGGCGTGATCCTGAGCCGTTTTCCAGCCGCCCGGATCGTGGACCTGACGCACGGGGTGCCGCCGCAGAACGTGGAGGTCGCGGCGTTCTGGCTGGGGCGCAGCTTCCCGTGGTTTCCGGCCGGCACGGTGCACCTGGCGGTAGTCGATCCGGGGGTGGGCAGCACCCGCGAACAGCTCGTCGCGCGGTCGCATGGGCACTACTTCGTGGCTCCGGACAACGGTCTGCTGGCTGCCACTGTGAGCAGCGACCCGCTGGCGGAGGTTCGGAGCTTTTCGGCGGCCGAGCTGGGGCTCGGCGCGCCCAGCGCGACGTTCCACGGACGCGACGTTTTTGCTCCCGCGGCAGCAGATCTGGCCTCGGGACGCCGCGCCTTCGACACGCTGGGTCGGCGGGCAGCGCCTGCGGTGGGGGCGCTCGCCCCCGGCGTTCGCGATGACGGTGGGATCATCCGGGGGCAGGTGCTTCTCGTCGATCACTTCGGCAACCTGTTCACCAACGTCGAGGCTGCTGCCGTGGCCGCGCCCACTCGGGTCGAGCTGCTGGTGGGTGGCGAAGTCATTCGTCTCCTTCCTCCCGGTGGCTCCTACGCAGCGGTGGGCCCGGGAGAGCTCACCGCGCTCGTCAACGCTCACGGGATGCTCGAGATCGCGGAGCGCGACGGGAACGCAGCGGTCCGCCTGGGTATTGGCCCCGGAGCCGAGGTCGTTCTGCGGCCGCGTCTCGAGTGAGCGGGCGCCCCAATGAGGGGCCCGATCCCGGGTCGAACCATCGGCCCCCTGGTCACCCGCCTCTAGGTCCTCCAAGATTCGGTCATGCGTGGCGTCCCCTCGATCTCGCTGCTGGCACTGATCCTGGCGTGCAGCTGCTCGCCGGCCACCACCCCGACCCCGGCTTCTCCGCCCACCGTCGCGGAGTCCGAGGCGCCACCGTCGCCCGAGGACCAACTGCGGCAGGGTCAGGCGCATCTGGGGGCGAGCCACTATAGCGAGGCCGAAGCGGCCTTTTCGAGCGTCACCGAGGGCTCACTGCTGGGGCGCGCCCGGCTTGGTTTGGCCGCGGTCGAGCTGGTCACCGGCCGCTACCAGGAGGCGCGCGACACGGCCCGCGCCGCCGTGGAGGCCGGCGCCGATCCCGGTGAGGCGGCGGTGCTCGAGGCGACGGCCCTGCGCCGGCGCGGTGAGCTGACCGAGGCCGAGTCGGTGCTGAAGGAACTGGTCGAACTGGACACCACGTACCCTGCGCTCCTGCTCCTGGGCGAGCTGCGTATCGAGCAGGGCCGGCGCGGGGAAGCCACGGCTCCCTTGATGCGGATCATCGAGGCCTACAACGCTGACGCGATTCGGGACGACGACGGTCCCGGTCTCGCGCTGGTCGGTCGCGCTGCGCACCTGCTGCGCAGTCCGGAGGACGCCAACGAGGCCTTCAACCTCGCGGAGGAGGCGGAGGCCGGGCACGTCCCCACTCTCTTGTGGCGCGCGGAGCTCTTCCTCGAGAAGCACGATCCGGGTCACGCGGAGGAGGTCACGCAGGAGGTGCTCTCGGCGGCGCCTCGACACCCGGATGCGCTGGTCGCGATGGCCCACGTGAAGCTTGCCCAGACCTACGACTTCGACGAGGCGGACCGCCTGGCGAGAGAGGCGCTGAAGGTGAACCCCCAGCACGCCGGAGCCCACTTCGTTCGGGCGGGAATCGCCCTGCGGGACATGGAGCTGGCCCGCGCTGACGCCGAACTCGACAAGGGGCTACAGAGCAACCCACGGGAGCTCGACCTCCTGAGCTTGAAGGCCGCGGTGCGCTTCCTGGCTGACGACGGGGCGGGGTTCCGCAAGGCTCGGGACCGAGTGCTCGAGCTGAACCCCCAGTATTCGCGCCTCTACGAGATCGTTGGGGAGTACGCCGAGTGGGAACACCGTTACGACGAGATCGTGGCGATGATGCGGGACGCGATCCTCATCGATCCCGAGAACGCCACGACGCGCGCGCAGCTCGGCATCAACCTGATCCGCGCTGGCGACGATCAGCGCGGTGTCCGCGAGTTGCAGCGGGCCTTCGATCAGGATCCCTTCAACGTGCGCGTCTACAACACCCTCAATTTGTACGAGAAGGTGATCCCGACGCAATACGTGTCGGTGCAGCATGGCATCTTCAATCTTCGGTACCACCAAGAGCAACGGGAGCTGCTCGAGCGATACATCCCCGAGCTGCTCGATACAGCATGGGCGCAGATGGTGGATCACTACGGGTTCGAGCCCGACACGCCCGTTGGCGTGGAGCTCTACCCCACGCGGGAACACTTTGCGATTCGCACCAGCGGGTTGCCCAACACGGGCATCCAGGGGGTCTGCTTTGGTCGCACCTTCGCGAGCATGAGCCCGGGCAAGGAGACGTTCAATCTGGGCATGACGCTGTGGCACGAGCTCAGCCACGTCTTTCACATCCAGCTCTCGAAGAGCCACGTTCCTCGGTGGTTCACCGAGGGCCTGGCGGAGTGGGAGACCTTGACGACCCAGCCCGAGTGGCGGCGGGAGCTCGACCCCGATCTGTACGAAGCGCTGCGCACCCAGCGGCTGCCCGAGATCGCGCGGATGAACCGCGCCTTCACCCGCGCGGAACAAATGTCCGACATGGCCACGGCCTACTACGCATCGACGAAGATCCTGGTCATGCTCGAGGCGGACTACGGGCTCCCCAAGATCAGCCAGATGATGCGTGAATGGGCTCGGGGCGAGCGCACCCCGAAGGTAGTGCAGGGGGTCTTGGGGGTGTCGCCAGCGCAGCTGGATCAGCAGTTTCGCCGCTACGTGCAGCAGGAGCTCGCGCGTTACGACCAGCAGTTCGTTCCGATTCGGCGCACCGGGCGCCTCGAAGCGGCGCGCGCTGCCGCAGGGCGCGCGCCCAAGGACCACCAGGCGCAATGCGTGCTGGCCCTGGCGCTGGTGCGCGAAGGGCAGATCGATCCGGCGCGAAAGATCGTCGCGCGAGTCCTCGAGGCGGATCCCGATTTCGCCGATGCGCTGTGGCTCAAGGCGCGCATGCTGATGACGGGCGAGCACCTCGATGAGGCGCAGGACGTACTCGAGAAGCTGGTGCGGACTGGGAGGGACGGCTTCGAGGTGCAGATGGCGCTGGCGGAGCTGGCGGAGGAGCGCAACGACCTGGCCGGGGTCAAGGTCGCCCTCGAGCGGGCGCACGCTTTCGACCCCCTGGCCGCCGAGACCCTGGCCGCACTGGCGCACTTGGCTCGCGAGACGAGCAAGCCCGCCGAGGAGATCGCCGCTCTGCGCAAGTACGTGCTGCTTTCCGAGCACGACGCCGGGGCGAACCAACGGCTGCTGCGGCTGCTCATCGACCAGGGGCAGACTGCCGAGGCGGTGAAGGTGGGCCGGGCGGCCATCTACGTCGACCTGGACGGCGCGTTGACGCACCGGCTCTATGCGGAGGCACTCGCGGGGGAGCAGCAGCTCGAGCGCGCCGTCTTCGAGCTCGAGTCGGCGCTGCTGTGCCCGACCCGACCCGGGGAGCAGGCTCAGATTCACCAGGAGCTAGCGGAACTTCTGAAGCGCCTGGGGCGCGTGGGCGAGGCCCAGCGGCACACCGCGCTGGCCAAGCGCCAGGCTGCAGCTTCAGGTGCAACCCCGCAGTAGGCTGGCCGGACGGGTGCGGCTCCTGAATATCCTTGGCATTGACTCGTCCAAATCCAAACCTGGGCATTGGCCCGGCGATCGCTATGGTTCGCAGATGTCGGAGCTGCCGGTTCCCAAGTTGCTGATCGCGGCCGTTCTGGGCTGGGTGGCGGGCTCCGCTGGGATCGGCGTCGCCGATGGGCAGCCGCTCGACCGCGGCTCCCAGGCCGTTCCGCTGGATGGAGCCAAGTGCGATGCGTGGGAGATCGACTATCAGCTGATCGGTGGCACGCGACTGCGCGTCAGCGAGACGACGATGGGCGCGGGGGACGGGACCTACGATGTTGGTCCCGGCGAAGTGAAGCTTCGCTTTGGCGACGAGGGCGGCAAACCTGCCGCCGGGGCGGTGGAGCTCCTCAAGCTGGAGGTGGTCACGAAGTTCACCGTCGAGAGCAAGGTCGTTGGTCTGAAGACGACGGTGCGGACCGACGCGGTCGCCAAGAACACGCCGGGCAAGTGTGGCGTGATTGCTCGCGGGACGCTGACCGGCAACCGCGTGACTTGGCAGGGCTCGGCCGAGGGTTACCGATCGGACGGCAAGCTGTTCTGCGAGGGCGTCATGTGCGGCAAGATGGGGGCGCCGCCCGCGGGCGAGTCCCCGGTCAAGATGGGACCATACCCCGTCCACTACCAGCCGTTCAGCTTCGGCGCGGATCTGAAGCGCTTCACGATGCCATTCTCCGAGGTGGCGCGGAGCGCCAGGCCGAAGCAGGTCACGCACCTCGAGCTGACTGCCGTGGAGACCCGGCGCCGCTGTGTGCGCCGACCGGTGTGCAAGTAGTCCCTCGCGTGGCGCGGTTCGGAGCTTCCTTGCACGGTGCCGAGGCCAGCCGCGTCGCCGCGGCTGGCCGCAGTGGCTCAGCGGTCGTTGTCCTCCGTGGTGAGGAAGACTTCGTGGACTTCCAGGCTGCTGGGGCCGCGAAACATCTCCTGCGGCGCGCGGTTCCTGTGCGCTTCCGCGAATGCGGCGCTGCGCGTCCAGGCGACGAAGTCGTCGAACGACTGCCACCAAGTCTTCACCTCGTAGTAGCCCTCGTGGTCAGGATCGGGGACGAAGCCGCCCTCCTCGTGCGAGAACTTCATCGGGCGCGGGCGGTGGACTTCGTTGCGGACGAACCCGGGAGCCTGGTCGACGAGGTGGACGCGGTTGCGGAAGCGGTCCTCGAACTCGTCCTCGTGTCCGGTAGCGACCGGGATTCGATTGGTGACGACGATCATGCGCGGAGTCTAACCCACCTCCCGCGCTCCGCATGCTCCTGGCAGCGGGTTCAGCGGCAGGTTCTCGTCTCCAGCTCGGCGTAGTTCTCGGCCGCAGAGAGCCCGGTGGCCGCCGCCGCCGCGCTCGCGGAGTCGACAATCTCGAGGAAGCTTTCCAGCGGCGCCGCGCCGACGAGCGCACGGCCGTTGATGAAGAAGGTGGGGGTGCCGCTGACGCCGGCGTCAATCGCTTGTCTCAGATCCTGCTCCACCGTCAGATAGGCGGCATCGCTGTCTCGGCAACGTTGCCACTCGGGCACGTCGAGCCCGCTGGATAGGGCGTGGTTCTCCAGCGCCGTCTCGTCGAGGGCGGCACTGGGGGCGATGAGCGCGTCGTGCATCTCCCAGAAGTGACCCTGCTGGTTCGCACACACGGCGGCGAGCGCTGCTGCGAGGGCGTGGGCGTGCGAACCGCTGGGGGCGTGCTTGAAGACCAGGGCAACCTCCCCCGGTCGCTCTTCGAGCAACTGTGCCAGGGTTGGTTCGGCGCGGCGGCAGTACGGGCACTCGAAGTCGGCAAACTCCACCACCACCACTGGTGCGTTGGCTGCACCCCGTCGCGGCGAATCACCCAGTGGTACCGCGCAGAAGCTCGGGTCGGGGTCCTCGGGCGGCATGCAGGCGACCAGCAGCGGCACCAGCAGCGGCGCCAGTACAGCAGTTCGCACGTTCTCCAATCCGCCTACTCCTCCTTGTCGCCGCGCAGTCCGAGCGCTTTTGCCTTCTTGTAGAGATGACTGCGCTCGAGCCCGAGAGCGCGCGCGGTCGCGGCCATCTGGCCCCCGTTGGCTGCCATGGCTTCCTCCAGGATCGTGCGCTCCGCCTCCTCCGCTAGCACGCGAAACGGCACCCCTGGTCGATACAGGCCGGCCGTCGTTGGCGACATGCTCATGCCCAGGGACCGCTCGACATCGGCCGCTCCAATCGTCTCGTCGGGAGAGAGGATGACGAGACGCTCGATCAGGTTCTTCAGCTCTCGCACGTTGCCGGGGAAGCTGTGTCGTGCCAGGGCGGCGATCGCGTCGGGGGCGAGCTGAACTCCAGGGCGGTTGTTGGCCCGTGCCGCCTGGTCGAGAAAATGCCCGGCCAGGAGCGGGACGTCGTCGCGGCGCGCGCGCAGCGGCGGCAGCGCCAGCGGGAGGACGTTGAGTCGATCGTAGAGGTCGGGGCGAAACTCGCCGTCACGGCAGGCCGCAATGAGGTCCCGGTTGGTCGCAGCGACGACTCGCACGTCGACGCTGATGGTGCTGTTCCCGCCCACTCGTTCGATCTCGCGCTCCTGCAGGACACGCAACAGCTTTGCCTGCATGGCGAGCGGCATGTCCCCGACCTCGTCCAGAAACAGCGTTCCGCCCGACGCCCGCTCGAACTTGCCGCGCCGTTGCTTCGTCGCCCCGGTGAACGCGCCGGCCTCGTGTCCAAAGAGCTCGCTCTCGATGAGTTCCTTCGGTACGGCGGCGCAGTTCAGCTTCTCGAGCGGCCCCTTGGCGCGCGGAGAAGCGCGGTGAATGGCGCGGGCGACCAGCTCCTTCCCGGTGCCACGCTCGCCGGTGACGAGCACACTGGCGTTGGCCTTCGCGGCTCGCGTGACCTGCTCACGAAGTTCGTTCATCGCGCTGCTGCTGCCGAGCAGCTCCTCGAAGTATCCGGCCTCGACGCGGAGCTCGCGGGCCTCTTCCTCCGCTCGCACGAGCCGGAGGGTGTTCTCCAGCACCAGAAGCAGACGATCCGTGTTCAGCGGCTTCTCGAGGAAGTCGATGGCACCCAGTCGAGTTGCTTTCACCGCGGCGTCGATGGTTGCATGCCCACTCATCATGATGGCCTGGGCGTCGTTGCCGGCCTGGCGCTGACGCTCGAGCAGCTGCACGCCGTCGCCATCTGGGAGCGCCACGTCGAGCAGGAGCACGTCGTAGCTCTGCTTGGCGAGCTTCTCTTCGGCGACGCCGACGCCGCCTGCGACGTCGACGGAGTAGCCCTCCAGGGAGAGCGCCTTCTTCAGTGTGGACAGGATGGAAGGCTCGTCGTCGACGACGAGAACATGGCCCGTGGGCATGTCGAGAAGCTACCGAACCCCCAGCCCAGTCGCCACGCCTGATCCCAGTTTGACGCGGCCCGTGGGCCTGGATGCTGCGCCGGATGGCTCGGGCGCGTCGTCCAGAAGATCCGCTTCTGGCCCGGCCCCGGCAAACTGGTAGTCTCCGCAACCTGCCTGCATGAGCGACCCCAAGCCCACCGCCACGAGCAGGCTCTCCGCAACTCCGATCTCGAAGCTTCTGGCTCACGGCGCCCGGCGCGGGCTCACCGGGACGGTGGTGCTGGAGACGCCGAGTCAAGACAGGAGCGCCATCTATCTCGAGGGCGGCTCGCCAGCGAAGGTGATGACGAGCGCTCGAGTGCATTTCCTTGGCGAAGTCCTTCGAGACCTTGGCCTGATCGACGATGCCACCTATCGAGAAACGCTCAACATCGCCGTGCAGCAGCGACGGTTGCACGGGCAGGTCCTCACCAGCGGCGGCCGACTCAAGCCGCAGGATCTACTGGTCGGATTGCGGGACCAGATCCGGCGCAAGCTGGTCTGGATGGCGGAGCAGCTGCCGGGGGAGACTTTGGCGGGGTACTACGACGGGCAGAACCTCCTCGAGCGTTGGGGCGGTAGCGCGACGCCGGTCAGTCCTCTCACGCTCATCTGGCCATGCCTGCGACGTTCGCCGGAGCACGACGACATGGCGGCGACGCTCGCCAAGCTAGCTGGACGAACACTGCGCATCCATCGGTCCGCTCAGGTGGCCAGCTTCAAGGTGGAGGGCGACGAACTCGCCCTCCTCGACGTGATGCGCGGCAAGCCGCAGCCCCTGGAGGAGCTGCTCGGCTCGGGGTTCGATCCAGAGCTGATCAGACGACTGATCTACGCCCTGACGATCGCTCATTTCCTCGACCTTGGTTCACAGGCCCCGCCGCCGCTGGCGACAACGGCACCTCGCAAGACCACCACCGCGCGACCACGTCGCATCAGTTCCCCGCCGCCGCCACCGCAACACCGGCCTCCGACTGTGGCCGCAGCACATTCACCCGGCGAAACGTCGGACCTCCGCCAGGAGATCCAGTCCCGCGCGGCGTCGATCGAGAAGCAGAACTACTACGAGATCCTCGGCGTCGCTCCCGGCGACCCCAACTCCACGGTGCAGGCGGCTTTCTTCCAGCTGGCGCGGCGGTGGCACCCGGATCGGCTGGGACAGGAACTCGCCGATGTTCGGGAACTGGCCACGAAGATCTTTGCCAGGATGAGCGAGGCCCACGCAACACTCACCGATGCGGAGCAGCGCAAGGAGTATGACCGCGTCATCGAGGAAGGTGGCGCCTCCGCCCAGGAACAGGACCAGATCAACGCGATCGTCAAGGCAGCTGCCTCGTTCCAGAAGGCCGAGATCCTGCTCAAGCGGGGCAAGCTGGCCGAGGCAGAAGTCGAGGCCCGCATCGCCTACGAGGGCGACTCGGAGCAGGCCGAGTATGCGGCGCTGTACGCCTGGATTCGTGCCCAGCTGCTCGACAGTGGGGACGAGGCGGGCTTCGCCGAACTGATTCGAATCGCTAACCAGGCGGTCACGCGCGAGAAGGAGCACGCGCGGATCCGGTTCTATCGGGGCATGGTCCTCAAGCGCGCGGGGCTGGCGGACAAAGCGGTGCGTGACTTCCGGTTCGTGGCCGAGGCTGATCCGCGCAACGTCGACGCGCAACGCGAGATCCGGCTCCACCGGATGCGTCGATCCGGCTCGAGCAGTCGACCACCCGCACCGCGGGAAGGGCTGCTCGGTAGGCTGTTCAAGAAGTGACGAGCGCTCCGTTCTGGCGCAGCGCCTCGTAGACGGCGAGGGCGACGGAGTTCGACAGGTTCAGCGACCGCACCTCACCGAGCGTGGGGATGGCGACGGTCTCGTGGTGCCGCTTCTCCAGAAGCTCGCGGGGCAACCCGACGCTCTCGCGTCCGAAGACGAGGCGGTCGCCGAGCCGGTAGCGAACTGACAGAAAGCTCGTACGGGAGTGGCCCGTGAAGAGCCAGCTCCGGGGCGAGCGACCGGGGTCGTTCGCCTCAATCGACCGCTCGGCGGTTTCGAGGTCCGGGTGCTGCGTCACCTCGACCAGTGGCCAGTAGTCGAGTCCGGCCCGCCGAACGGCGTGCTCGTCAATCCGAAAACCAAGCTGGCCGACCAGATGCAGCGGGCAGCATGTCGCCGCACAGAGACGGGCGATGTTGCCGGTATTCGGTGGGATTTCAGGCTCCACCAGGATGACGTGGAAGGGGCGGCGGACCGGCTTGGCACGAAGAGGATGCACGGAAAGAGGGCCTCACCTGGTCGGGCTTGCAGCGCCCGGTGGGCCACGCGAGCATAGCAGCCACGGGGACGTCCTGCGCGGCTGTTCCCTGGATGGATCCCCGCGATATCCCTTCGCTTGACGGCTGTCCCGCCCGGCAAGTAGCCTCGCCACGGACGTCCCTGGAACGGCCCCATGAACGCTCGACCTCTCGCACTCGCCGCTGCCTTTGCCGCCCTGGTTGCCCCCGCTTTGGCAGTCGCCGAACCGATGGACCCCGCGATCGAACGATTCGTGGTGGCGGAGAGCGTTCCCAACTGCTGGACGGACGTCAGCACCTCGGGGTCTCCGCTCTACGCCGGCGTGTTTCCGCGCGACGCCGAGCGGTGCCTGCGTGACGACGCGGCTTTCAAGAAGCTGATCAGCCAGTACGGGTTTGCGATCGCGCCCAGCGCGATGCACTCCGCGCGCACGACTGGATTCGGCGGGTTTCATCTTTCCATCGAGGGGCAGTACACGCTGGCCGACGATGACTCCGACGCGCTCCAGCGTGGTACCCGGGGCCCCCAAGACCCATCGACCAAGAAGAACTCGATCATCAACAAGAGCCCTGACCCGCTGTTTCAGATCTATTCGTTGAAGATCCGGAAGAGCTTTGGTTTCGGACTCGAGATGACCGGCGCTGTTGGCGCGATGGCTCAGAGCAACATCCTGATGGGGGGCGCCGACGTGCGGATGTCGCTCCTCGAGGGCTTTCGGGTTCCCGACTGGCCCGGTTTCCTGCCGGACGTGGCTGTTGGCGGTGGGGTGCGGACGATCACGGGAACTGCTGCCTTCCAGCTCACCGTTGCGGCCCTCGACCTTCAGATCTCGAAGCCCATCCCGATCTCCAACTCGTCGGTGATCACGCCCTGGCTGGGATACCAGTACGTGTGGATCTTCGGTGACTCGGGGCTCGTCGATCTGACCCCGCACACCGATCCGCTGGGCTACTGCAACTACGCTGGCGACAACGTGCCCGGCAACTGGGACAGCGAGAAGCAGACCGACAGTGGCAACCCGATCTACGACGGACAGCCAGTGTGCATGGGCGGAAGCCGCGAGGACTTCAACAACAACGTCGTCTTCGACCAGGCACGCTTCGAACGACAGCGACTCCTGGTGGGCCTGAACTACCGGTACGAGATGGTGATGGTGGGGATGGAATTCATCACCGATCTCATCGCTCCCGGTGACGCCCAGGTGGGCAGCGAGAGGACCACGATTCGCGATGCCAATGGCACCATCGTCGAAGAGCTGAGCGACAAAGAGCTGCTGGCCGACGAGAAGTCGCAGTGGACTCTGGTGTTCGAGCTCGGCACGATGTTCTAGCGATTCACTCGCGCGCTCGCTGCCCCTGCCGCAACCGCCCGCCTCAGACTCCGAAGTCCGGAGTGCCGCCCCTTGCGCTCAGAGCAGTGCGATGATCACCACGGCAACGAGAACCGTGCCGGTGGAGATGAGCGCCACCACGCCGGTAAACACACTGGCCAGCCGAGCCGAAGCCAGCGCCGCGGGTTCGTCGAGTCCCTGGACCCCTCTGAGGTAGCTCCGGGCGGCGCGGGTAGGCAGGGTGATGCCAAGGGGCGCCGCGCGCAGCGCGGTGCCGGGACCTGCGGTGATCGCCAGCGCGAGCAGGCCCAGTGGCAGGGTCACCAGATCCCACCCGCACGAGTACAGACCGAAGCGCAACCCGAGGCGCTGCCGGCCACCCCAACGCGCCGCCGACCAGTCGAGCGCCAGCCCGTGAACCGCGTGGAGAAACACCATCAGCATGGCGAGTGCGGGGATCGACCCACACACGACGCGGGCGACGAGCGAGAGCAACTGCGGATCGCCGACCACGGAGCTTGTCGTGCGCGGAAGCAGTAGCGCCAGCAAACAGCCGCCAAATGCGAAATGCGTGGTGACCGCGAGCAGCTCGGTGATGACCGCGAACCGGGCCGCCGCGGCGAGGTCGCCTGAGGGCAAGGAGCCGAAGAAGACGGCGTGGTGGACGGTGGTCAGCCGCGCGGTGGACCACAGGCGCCCCCACCAGCCGTTCCCTGGCCGCTCCCACGGGACGATGGCCAGGACCCTGGACGAATGGGTTGGGTCGTCCTCTTCGAGACACTGCCCCACGCAGGTGGCGCTGCCGCAATGGGCGCAGACGACGGCGGCGGGCACGTCGTCGATTTCTACGTCCACCACGGGGTCCTGCCCCGGATTCGCGACCACACCCTCTGTGCGGTGGACCTCGCGAGCCCAACCCATGGCGAAGGCCTAGCACGCCGCCGACCCCGACGCGAAGCTCGCTCCCAGGGTTCCGCGGCTCCCAAGCCTTCCCGCCTGGTTCAACCAGTGCGGTGCTCAGTGAAGGATTCGGCCCGAGCTCGACTCGACGCGGCGCGGACCCTCGCCGTCTGACTCGAGGTTGGCACGCGGGTCGCCCAAACGTCCTCCCAGTCGCGCTGCTAGCCACACACCGGCGGCGCTAAGGGCCGCGCTCGCATACAGCCCCCAGGCAAATCGATAGTCCACGATCACGTACTGGTGCTGCTTCGGCGGCAGCGCGACGAGCATCACGATCTCGGCGGCGGTCAAGGCAGCGAAGAGGGCCGAGATCGCCCGCACACCGCGCATCTGCGCGATAGTGCGCCGCGAGATGACGAGGGGGATCAACACGAACCAGCCCGCCACTCCTCCCCAGAGCCAGCTCGCTCCGCGGGCCGCCAGGGTGAACCCGGAGAAGGTGGCGTCGTAGGGCGACCAGACCTCCACCCAGGGCAGGAAGAACGCGAGAAGGCCGGCGGCCGCAACCCCCAGCAGCGCCCCGCGACCGCGGCCGAAGTGATGCCAGGGCAGGGGACGGTCCTCCATGGCGACGGGTTCGCCCGCCGCCTCCTCCTCGGCGAGAACGTCGAGCGAGGGCGGAAGCTGGTCGAGGGGCTCGAGTCGCACTCCGCAATCCGGGCAGATCCCTTCGGTTTCGCCTCTGGCGAAAAGCTCGCGACAGAAGGGACAGGCGAGCAGCGGAGCAGCCACCGTCGGAGCATAGCGCAGCGCCACGTCGAGAGAGACACCTGCCGGCGTGCCAGGTTCCACTGCCATGGATCACCACAAGACGTGATTTTCTGGCGTCCCGCGCTACCCTCGGGCTCCGACCATGGATGACTGGATCGCGCGCGTGCTGCACATTTCTGCAGAGGGCGCCCATTTCGAGGAAGCGCTCACGCACCCGAGCTTTCGCAATGAGCGGCCCGGAGTTCGGGATAACCAGCGGCTGGAGTTTCTGGGCGACGCGGTCCTGGGGTTCTGCACCAGCGAGCTACTCTGGGATCGGTTTCCCGATGCGGACGAGGGCACTTTGACCCGAATGCGCGCGCGACTCGTCAACGCGCAGACCCTTGCGGAGTGGGCGCGTGAGAACGACCTGGCTGACGCCCTGCGACTGGGTCGGGGGGCCCAGGCTGGGAAGCTGGGGGCGAGCACCAACGTGCTGGCCGACGCGGTGGAGGCGCTGATCGCCGCCACCTTTCTCGACAGTGGCCTGGACGCTGCACGACGCGTCTGCGAGGTCGTCGTGGGCCCCACCCTGGCGGAGCTCGACAGCGACGTGCTGCGCGACCCGAAGAGTGAGCTCCAGGAACGGGTCCAGGCGCAGGGTCTGCGCGCCCCCTCCTACCAGGTCGTCGACAGCGGCGGGCCCGCCCACGAACCGTGGTTCGTGGTCGCGGTGTCCGTCGAGGAGCAAACCGTCGCCGAGGGGCGCGGTGGGTCGAAGCGTCAAGCGGAGCGTGCTGCCGCGGCGGCTGCGCTCGAGAGCAGGATCTGGGAGCGCGCGACCGAGGACGCCGGCGACGCGGAAGAAGAAGACGGGGAGGCTACATGCGATATCAGCGCGCGCTCCTGAACCGGATCGATCGGCGCACGTTTGGTCTGGGGCTCGGGGCGGCGGCTGCCGCCCTCGTCTCGCGAACGGCGTGGGCCGGCAGCTACCTCGACCGCGCAGCCCTTCTAGTGACGCAGGCGTCGCGCGACGCGGACTACCTGCGGGGGCGCCTCTCCGATCGTGAGCTCGCTCTGGTCATCCATCGGCTCGCCATCGGGCGGGTGAAGGCGGCGAGCACGATGACGGTGCCCAGTGAGGTGGCACAAGCGCACCCGCACTTGCTGCTCTTGCTCGAGAACTTCGAACGTGCGGCAGATGCGGCTGTGCAGGGGCAGGGTGGGCGATTTTTCACCTACCTCCAGCAAGCACGCGAGGAAATGATCGTCTTTCGCGGAGTGCTCAAGCAACTGGGCTGGACGCTTCCCCCCTACTGAACGCCTCGCCACCGAACAGCGGGAACCCGGCACCAGACGCGGCTGTCGAGGGTTGAGTGGTACGCTGGCTGGTCCCCGGCGCCGCGGCACCCCTCAGCGCAGTCCGCGCGGCCCATCGGGCGTGGGGGGGCGGCGCGCGGCACGAGCGGAGACCACGGGGGGTGGCAGCTGGCGCACCTCGCGTACCGGCAGTGCGTCTAGATCCTCCAGCGCTGATGGATCGTGGTGCTTCACGTGGCGGTTGCGGAGCTCGTCCAGCAGACGCTGCAGCTCCTGTTGGTGGCGCTCGCGCATGAGCGCTTCCTCGATCCAAGCTCTCGCCTCGCCTAGGGACCGGTTGGTCGCGGCTCGCGTTCCCCGCCGCCAGACGACGGCAAGATGCTTTCCCTCCGGGACGGGGTCAGGGACTACCTGGCCGTCGGCTACGCGCGCGGCAGCAGCATAGAGCTCCGCGTCCACGTGTACTCGGGGAACGTCGGTGGTGCCGTCGGGTCGGACGAACCCGAGATCGCCCTTGCGCATGGCCGTCGCCTTGTCGAGCGACTGCTGCCGGGCTAGCTCGCTCCACTGCGCAGGGCCATCGAGGGCCCGTGCGCTGGCGATGATGCGGCGGGCCGCGTCCTCGTCGCGCACCAGGATCCGCCAGATGCGGATTCGCTGCGGCGTTTGGAACTGATCTCGGTGCTGCTCGTAGTAGGCCTTCACCTGTTCCGCCGTGACGGGTCGCTGCGTCGCGATCTCCGCGCGCAATTGGCTGACCAGGGCGTCGCGAAGGATCGCAGTGGTGCGCGACTGGACGGTCGCGGTTCGCTCCAGGCCACGACTCCTCGCCTCCGCCGTGAGCAGCAGCTCGCGGGTCAGCACTTGGTCGACTATCCGACGGGCGAGCTGCGGCGCAGGGCCGAGCGCGTCACGCTGAAACCGCGGTAGGGCCGCCAGTTGCTGCTCCAGCTCCTGGACTGTCACCTGGTCCGGACCGACGCGCAGCACGACGGCGTCACCGCGGGCTCCGAGGAGAGCGCAGCACCCCAAAGCCAGCACGAGTCGCACACCGGCTGTTCGGAGCCACACCGGGATTTGCATCCCGGCAGGGATAGGCCGCTTGGCGCGGGGGGGCAAGCAGGACGCCGTCCGTGTCAGCCGGCGAGGGCCGTCGCCGTTGCCGGCCACTCGGCGAGCTCGGCGACGCGTTCCTGAAGCGGTCGGACCCCGAGCTCCCGGAGGCGGCGTCGGATCGTCGTGAGCGCCTGGCGGCTGCTATCGATGCCCACGACACGGCGACCGAGATGGGCACAGACGGCCAGCGTCGTGCCGCTGCCGGCATAGGGATCCAGCACGAGATCGTCAGGGTCGGTGCACGCCTCGACCAGACGGCGCAGGAGCGCCTCTGGTTTCTGGGTAGGGTATCCGGTTCGCTCGCGGGCAACGGGAGCGACGATCCCGATTTCCCACACGTCGCCGAGCGGCGTTCCTGGTGTGGGGTCCGCAGTCAGGCTGGAGCGGAGTCGGCGTCCCGACTCGTCGACGACGGCGCGTTGCTTGCGCTCGCCCCAGGTGGCGACGGTGGACGCGGCCAGAGGCTCGTAAAGCTGGTTGAAGCGGGTGGTGGCAGCAGGGTCACGAACGTACCGGAGAAGGACGTCGTGCACTCGCTGGAAGTTGCGTGTGCGCGAGGGCCACCGGCGATAACGCCAGATGATCTCGGACGCGAAACATTCGAGTCCGAAGAGCTCGTCGCACATCACCTTGACGTAGTGACTCGTCTTCGTGTCCACGTGCACGACCAGCGAGCCGTGGGGCGCGAGCAGCTGTCGAGCCGCGGCGAGCCGCGGTCGTAGAGCAGCGAGATACTCGTCGAGACCTCCCCAGCGGTCATCGAAGGCAACCTGCTCGTCCCGAATGATGCGACCGGTCTTGCGATCCCGCGAGCGGAGGACTTTCGCGTGCTGTCGCCCGGTGAGGAACGGGGGATCGAGGTAGGCGAGGGTGAAGGCACCCGGCGAGCGATGATGGAGGGCGCCCATGCCGGCCAGATTGTCTCCCTCGATGAGCATGCACGCGGGGTGTCCCGGCTTGGTGAGCTCGAGGCGCGCTGCGGGGAGGGGCTCAGGCGAGCACTTTCCCGGCCACTGCAGGCGGACATGGGCGGTGGGACTTCGCATCGTTCCGAGATCGTAGCGAGCGGCCCCCGCGCCGGGCCAAGTTAGATACGGAGGGCCGTAGCTGGACAGACTGACCCGCGCGGGCTACCGATTCCCCATCAATGAGCGCGAAGCAGCGGATTTTCTCGGGCATGCAGCCGACCGGAGAGCTGCACATCGGCAACTACCTTGGCGCGCTGCGGGAGTGGGTGCGACTCACCCAGGCGGGCGAATACGATCCGATCTTCTGCATCGTGGATGCACACGCCACGACGGTCGAATATGCGCCCAAGGAACTACCCCAGCGCTCCTTCGACGCCGCCCTCACCTATCTGGCGGCCGGGCTCGATCCGGAGCGCGCTACCATCTTCCTGCAGAGCGACGTCCCCGAGCACTTCGAGCTTACGTGGTACCTGAGTGTCGTGACGCCCATGGGGGACCTCCACCGCATGACCCAGTTCAAGGAGAAGAGCGACCAGCACAAGCAGAACGTCAACGTCGGTCTCTTCACCTACCCCGTCCTCATGGCGGCCGACATTCTGCTGTACCGCGCCAGCGTGGTGCCGGTTGGCAACGACCAGGTCCAGCACCTCGAGCTCTCGCGGGAGATCTGCCGCAAGTTCAACGCCCGGTTCGGCAAGTGCTTCCCCGAGCCGCAGCCGCGCCTGTCCGAGGCACCGCGCATCATGGGCCTGGACGGGAAGTCGAAGATGAGCAAGACGCGCAACAACACGATCGGACTGTTCGAGGCACCGCAGCGGGTGCAGAAGAAGCTCCGGGGGGCGTTTACAGACGAGCGGAAGCTCCGGCAGGGTGATCCGGGTCGTCCAGAGATCTGCAACGTGTTTGCGATTCATCGTGCTGTCACCGAAGCGGAGAGGCTGGGCGAATTGGAGCGCGACTGCCGCAGCGGGCAGCTCGGGTGCGGCGACTGCAAGCAGGTGTGCTCCGAGTCGTTGCTGGCGGAGCTGACTCCGATTCGGGAGCGCGCAGACGAGCTGCGCAAGGAGCGGAAGCAGGTGCTGGACGCGCTGGTGAGCGGTGCGGAACGCGCCCGGGCGATCGCTCGTGCCACCCTCGGTGACGTGCGCAAGAAGATGGGTCTGACGACCCGCTCGATGGGGTAGCGCGCCTGGACGGGGTGGATGCTGGTGCGGACAGCGACGCAGCGAGCGGGACGGGCGAACCCAACGACGGTGATGCCAGCTGAGCGCAGCCGGGGAGCGGTCGGTCGTCGCGTAGCTCTTCCTCCGCGAAACGAGCCAGCTGGGCCGCCCCCGTGCCGCTCGGTATGGGGTTCGCAACGCGCTGCTGCGCTCGCGTGCATCGCGACCCTGCTCGCGATGGGAGGCGGCTGTGAGCAAGAGCCGGGGGAGGAGCGTCCAGAGCTCGTGGTGGCCGAGTTCGTGGAGCGCATGGACCGCGTTCACGGCGATCCCCAGGCGGCTCGCGCTGCCTACGAGCTGCTCTGGGCAGAAGGTCGCAACAACCTCGCGGAGCGGGCCAAGCGAGCGAGCGCTGTAACGGGCCGCAAGGTAGCGCCCGAGGAGATGCTGGCGCCCTCACGGTTCTGGATGAAGTTCCGCCCGCACGCCTACTCGAGTCGTGTGCAAGGCGAATGGGCGGTCGTCACGGTCACGGGAGAGGCGCCCCGAACTCAACGCCATCAGGTCCGCTGCTTCCTGGAGGATGGGCGCTGGAAGGTGGTGCTCGAATTGCCGCCCTTGCCGCCCATTCAGAAGCGCGACACCGAAGATCAGTAGCAAGCAAGGGGCTTGCGTTGGTGAGAGGCAGCGCTCGGTCAATGGTTGACGGCCACGGAAGCAAGGCCCGACCTTGGCTTGCTCACGCGCGGTCGTCGTGACAAAAAAAGAAACGCGCCGCCCTCGATTGGGGCGGCGCGAACTTGGCTCTCACCGACGCTTCAGTGGAGCAGGCAGCTGTGGGCTAGTTCGAGAAGAAGATCGCCTCAATCTCGTTCTTGACGTCTTCTTCGGTCTGCTCGCGGGCGATCGCGATCTCTTTGACGATCAACGAACGCGCTGTGTCCAGCATCCGGCGCTCACCGAAGGAGAGCTGCTTGTTGGCCTTGAGTCGATAGAGGTCACGAAGCACCTCGGCGACGTCGTAGATCGATCCCGTCTTGATCTTGTCCATGAAGCCGCGGTACCGACGGTTCCAGGTCTGGGTGTCGAACCCGATCGTACGCTCGCGGAGGATGTCGAAAATCTCACGAATCTCCTGCTCGCTGATCACCTGCCGCAAGCCCACTGCGTTGGCGTTCGACACGGGCACCATGATCTTGCGGTCGGTATCCAGGATTCGGAGAACGTAGAAGCGCTGTCGCGAGCCGGCGATGTCCTTTTCGTCGATGCTGATGACTTCGGCTACACCCTGCGCCGGGTACACGGCCTTGTCGCCAACCTTGAATTCAACTTCCTGGCTTGCCTGCATGACATCTCCTTGTGGGCGCCAGCGCACAATCGCGCCGATCGGGGCGCCTGAACAAAAGGCACCCGGTTTCTGTACGAACTAATTCATACCCAGGTAAACTGACGGGGGCGCGTCGAGTGACGGGCACGGACTATCCTGGGTAGAGTACTCACCAATCTAAACCAGCATGTTGCGGCGGATATTTCCCTCTGGATCGGGTTGTACCGACCGGGTCGGGCGCCACATCCGTTGACCTACGGTTAGAGGTCGCCAGGCGCGGCACTCTAGTCAGAGCTGCCCAATCTGTCAACTTCATTGTGACACGTCGCTCTCCGAGCGCCCGGGACAAGTCTGGCGCAAATGCACTCACGAACCACTGAACCAGCGAGCGGGTCCAGATAGTCCCGGGGGCGATTTGTTACAGTTGTAGCGCCGCCTTCCGCTGGAGACGGCAAGGCGATCAGCTGGCGCTCATCAGCTCACGGACCAGGCCCCAGCGCACGCCCCGGTCAGAGACGAGGATCGCGTCTCCGCCCGCCCAATCGGCGAGCTCGGAGAGAATGCACGCGCCGGCAATGATGACGTCGGCGCGCTCCGGCTCGAGCCCCTTCAGCTGGCACCGCAGCGGGAGCGGCAGGGCGACCAGTCGCTCCCTCACTCCTCGGAGCGCCGCTCGGGACAGGCGACGGTTGTGAACCTGGAGCGGATCGTACTGCTCGAGCTTCAGGTGGATTGCGAGCAACGTCGTCACAGTACCGGCGACGCCCACGAGGGTGGCCCCAGCGGGGGGCGAAGGCGCATCTGTCAGCGCGTGACGGACCGTCTGCTGCATCGTCGCGAGCTCTGACGGGAGCGGCGGATCGTGACCGACGCAGCGCTCCGTGAGGCGCACGCTGCCGACGTCGAGACTGACCGCGCCAGCCACGGCGATCTCGTTCCCGACTCGGCCAACGATGATCTCGGTGCTGCCGCCGCCGATGTCAGCCACCACGACGTCCCCACTCGCGTCGAGGTCGACGAGCGCGCCGGCAAAGGTGAGACGCGCTTCCTCCAGGCCGCTGATGACCCGTGGACGCACCCCGAGAATTTGCTCGGCGCGATCGCGGAACTCCTCACCACCCGCAGCGTCCCGCATCGCGCTCGTGCCGACCACTGCGACGCGGTCGGCACGTGCTTCGGCAACGAGCTTCGCATAGCCGCGGAGGCACTCGAGGGTGACATCGACGCGCTCGGCATCGAGTTCGCGGTGGTGGTCGACTCCCTTGCCGAGTCTCGTGATGGTGGCGCGCTCGAGCACCGGCACGATGCCCTGCCCCGTCCGCTCTGCGACGGTGAGCAACACCGAGTTGGTGCCAATGTCGATCGCCGCGACTCGCATCACCGTCTCCTCACTGTCGCGTTGGTCTTGCCGCACCGCCCTGCGTCCCGCGCGGTGTCGGGTGGCGCTGCCCGAGCCCGCACTGTGGGCCGCCGTGGGTGGTACGTCTTTTCCTACAGAGCGGGCTGCTTGAGGAGGCTGTTGATGTTGAGCATCTCCTCGACGTTCGGCATCACGACGAGTTCGACGCGGCGGTTCTTCTGGCGACCCTCGGCGGTCTTGTTGCTCGCCACGGGGTCCGTGTCTGCATAACCGGATGCACTCCAGTTGCTAGGGTCGAGGCCGCCCCCTTCCTCGTCGGTCGGCGTTACCAGGAACACGAGTACCGACCGAGCGCGCATCGCAGACAGGCCCCAGTTGTCCTTGAACTGGCCGCCTCGCAGCGGTTGAGCGTCGGTGTGACCTGCAACCTGGAACTCCCGGGCGGCGAGGTCCTGATCGTTGCGAATCACTTCCGCCACCTGCCGCAGGATCGACTCACCCTCCTTCGTCAGATCCGCCCGACCGGAACTGAACAGAACGTCGCCCGGCAGCTGGATCAGCATGCGATTGTCACGCACGTCGACCTTCAACCCGAGCGTCGTCAACTTGTCCAGCTTGGCCCTGAGGACTTCGAACCGGTTGCGGATCTGGTCCAGCTGGTCCAGGCGCAGCTGGTATTCCTCGAGGGCTTTGCGTTGCCGCTCGAGATCCGCGCTCAGGTTGTCGAGCGTCAGCCCTCGCTCTTGCAACTTGCGCTTCAGCTCATCGACCTCGTGGAGTGCGTCAGCGTAGTCGGCGTCGCACTTCTTCTGCGCCTGCTGCTGCGCCGTGAGCTGGTTTCTCAGCTCCTCGTTCTCCCGAACCTTCTGGTCCCATTGCTCCTGCCCATAGCCACAGCCCGACTGGGTCACCAGGCTCGTGAGGGTGATGAGCACGAACGCACCGCACCAGAGCAGATCCTTCATCGCTTGCACCTTTGTCCCAACGGGCACGAACGCGGACTCGTCAACGGTTCGTCTAGACGGCCATTCCGCGCGCTGGCCGGTGCTCGGGGTAGCTCGTGGCAGCGCTTTTCGTCAAGCGGACCGCCACCCGCTCGTTTTCGATCAAGACACCTTTTTGCAGAGTTCGGCATCGACCAGCGCTGCACCGCAAAAAAAGCGCGAAATTAGGCACCGATACCCGGCCCCGGTACCATCACTACGGCCGGACGTGCGGACCTAAACACGTGCGCCAGTGCGCAACAATTGCGTGGCAAAGCAGGGCATTACGGTCGTCCCGCCGTTGGACAATGAAAGTTTTTCGTTGACACATCACAATGCATGGCAATATACGTCGTGCAATATACATCGGGAGGGGCTGCCCGGCCGTTCCCTGCAGGAGGCACCACCATGGCTGCAAAGAAGACCGCAAAGAAGACCGCAAAGAAGCCGGCCGCCAAGAAGGCTGTGAAGAAGACCGTCAAGAAGGCTGCCAAGAAGGCCGCCAAGAAGCCCGCGAAGAAGGCTGGCAAGAAGACCGCCAAGAAGCCGGCCGCCAAGAAGGCAGCGAAGGTTGCCAAGAAGCCGGCTGCCAAGAAGGCCGTCAAGAAGGCTGCCAAGAAGGCAGTGAAGAAGACCGCCAAGAAGGTTGCCAAGAAGCCGGCCGCCAAGAAGACCGCCAAGAAGCGCGCCGCCAAGACGCCTGTCGCGAAGTAATCGTCGGCGCTGCCCTCCTCGGGAGTGCCGTCGGCGACTAGGTCGAGCCGAAGGCCGACCATGCTTCGACGACTAGCGCGAGCCAAGCTTGCGCGGTCGCGTCAGCCGGGCTTGCGGTGGCTCCTTCTGGGATCTCAGTTTCCGTTCTGGAAGGAGCCACCACGGTGCGAAGACCGCACCCGCAGCGACCTGCCCGGCTGCTGTGAACGAGGTGGCGGGACTAGTTGGCGATGTAGAGCCGAAGCGCGGCAGCCGCCTCGCGACGGTCGAAAGGCACACCGTCCAGCACGTCTCGCTTCGACACCTCGTCGAATAGTCGCTGCAGGTATTCATAGAAGGTCGAGCACTCCTCGACCGCCCGCTGGAGGCGGGCGGGGTCGACCAGGTCCGTGTCCTCGAGTGCTCCCATCGCCGCCATGAAGGCATCGAAACGCGGGTAGTCGGCGGCTCGCAGCAGTGGATAGCCCATCGCGCGGAAGTAGGAGAGAAACTCCCTGACGTAGTGGAGGCTGTGCACCGCGCCCCAACGGTCCTCGGGGGACGCCTGCTGGGCCTTGGCGGCAAAGGCGCGCACGATCTGGGCAAACATCCACACGTCCTGGCGCAGTCGCGAAGCGACCTCCCGTCGTGCGCTGGTGTCGTCGAAGACGCGCTCTTCGTCGAGGCGCGTGCCCAGAGTGTGCCCGAGGAAGATGATGCTCTTGCGCAGCGCTGGGCGCAGGTTGGTGGTGGTCGTGCGCAGGGCGGCCCGCAGCTCGCCCTCGGTGACGGAGCTGCTTGGGGCGGGCAGCTCGTGGTCGAAGGCGCGCCGCAGCTCGAGCCGAAGGCTCCCAGCGATCCCCTCCAGCGCGCTCTTGATCGCGATGAAGCGGTGGCCCAACGCGCGCACGCCGGGCGCTCTGCCGCCGAGGTCTGCCGCGGGGATGCCCATCAGCTCCCGCTCGAAGCTGGTAGCCAGCAGCGGCCCACCTCGTTGTCGCAGATGACCGGACAGCGCCCTAGCGTCGGAGCGCAACACGCTCAGCGCAAGATACGCTCGCCCAGCAAGTCGCCTGCGCCGGCCACCCTCGGCCGCGATGCGGTCCAGCAAGCGGAGGTAGCGCAGCATGCGGAACAGGGACAGGAACGTCAACGCGACGAGCCGGTGCGCCTCGCCCCCCGGAACGCTGCGCAGAAGCTCCAGGACCTGTCCCGAACGTATCCGATCGAATTCCGGCCTGAACTCGAGAGCCGTCAGCGGGTTGAAGAACGTGTTTCGCTCGACCTCCCGCTGGACCACGCTGAGCGTTGCGTAGAAGGTTCGAAAGGGAACTCGCTGGGCACGCAGGATCCCTTCGAGGACCTCGACCGCACTGGTGAGGCCATGGCGGAGAGCGAGCAGGCTCTGGTCGGGTGATGTCTGCTCCGAGCCTTCGCGGGCCAGTTGCGAGCGGACGCTGTCTTGCGGCAGCACCGTCTCGAGGTAGCGGTGGAACACGAAGGCTCGATCCCGCCTCCCCAGCAGCGACCGGGACAATCCGATGACGTGAGTCATGCCGTCGCGGAAGGCGATCGAGGCTTCTCGGAAGTCCTGGGCGACCACCGGTGTCCTGCGGGGCGGGCCCGGATGATTGCGGGGGTTTGAGAAGCAGCCCGCTGCCTTCAGCAGGACTTCGAGCTCGAAGAGGCGCTCCTCCTTTCCCTCGAGTTCGAGCCGCTGATACCAAAGATCACGCGCCTGCCGCTGTTCCGCGTGTAGGTCTCGAGTGCGGCTCAGGAGCTGATGGTAGGGGTCGTCGGCTCCGCCGGGAGGCCCGTCGCGTGGTGGTCTCGACGTTCTCATTCTGCTCTTCGCGCGCGGCCTGCTCCCGCCCGGGCGAGGATAGACTCAGAACCCGAAGGGATAGGTGAACGTGGTCTCCATCCCCTTGGGGTGGGCCGGGTACTTGATGTTCTTCACGACATCGATCGCGCAGGTTCGTACCTCGTCGTTCTTGATGTCGCTCCGCCCCTCATCCACCAGCGGATCGCTCTTGAGGCTGCCATCTGGGCTGATCACGATTGTGACAGCGATGCGGGTTCCCAGTGCCGGGTCCTTCTTCTTGGCCGCCTTGTAGCAATCCGCGACGGTGTCGCGTTGCGCCTTGATCAGAGCGTAGATCTGCTCAGTGCGCTCCTTTGGGGTCGAGCGTGCCGAGCTCTCTTCGGCATCTGCTGCGTCCTCGCCGCCGTCGCCGGCAGTGGCGTTGTCGCCTTCCCCTTCCTCCTCCAGATAGCTGTCGATATCAGCCATCATTTCTTCTTCTTCGCCCGCCACTGCCTCCGAGTCCTCGGAAGTGTCAACGCCCTCGGCCGTCCCCGGCGGTGGCTGTTGGTTGCCCCCGCACCCGACCCCCGCTAGGGCCAGCGCCAGCGCGATCCCCGTCGTCGTTCCCCAAGCTTGATGCCGCTGCATGGGCGCGAGCATACCCGAAAGGCCGCAGGCTCTCGACCGCGCGCCCGCAATGGGCTATCCCCCAGGCCCCAGACACGGCCGGCCGGGCCGACGTCTGCTCCCCGAAAGAGTCCCCGTGAAGCTCGCCGCTGCCGAAGACCCGAGAAATGCTGCAGTCCTCGTCACCATGGCGCTGGCGCTGGCGGCCTGCACCGGCACCACCGCTCAGGAGCCGGCGTGGCCCCCCCTGGCGACCAAGTGGTTCGAGCGAGCAAAGAAGAGCTACGGAGTGGCGGACATCGAGGACGCGGAGCTCGCGATCGAGAACGCGAGCCGTCTGCTGCCCGACGAGCCAGAAGTGCGCCTGCTGGCCAGTCGCGTCGCGCTGGCACAGCTTGAGTTCGACCACTGCCTCGAACTGCTCGAGGGCGTGGAAGGTACCGAGGCGGGTTCGGTGCGGGGCCGGGCGCTCTGGTATTCGGGTGCCCTCGACCAAGCTGCCGACGAGCTGGACAAAATGCTCACCGACCCCGAGGTCCGCGATCCCTGGGCGCGCGAGATTTCGAAGCTTGCCAGGGTCGGTGCAGGTCGTAAGCCATTTTCAATCAGCGGCGGGCTTCTAGCGGTCACCGACATGCCCAAGACGGGTACCTCCGCGATGGTGGTGCCCGTCGAGGTCAACGGTGAGCCCGCGCTGGGCATGATCGCTACCGGAGTACCGGAGGCCGTCATCGACTCCAGCGCCGGCGCCCAGTCTTCCTGGATCTCCCTGCGCTTCGCGGATCGAGTGGAAGTGCGCGACGTGCCAGCGCTAGCCAAGGACCTTGGTGGACTGTCGCGGCAAGTGAACGCCCCGATCAAGGTCTTGCTCGGGGTCAACCTGCTGCGGCACCTGAACGCGACCTTCGACTTTGCTGGGGGCCAGTTCGTGGTTCGCACCTTCGAGGCGCCCCCGCCCCCCTACGCGACCACGATGCGGGTCGACTATTTGCGTGGCGGCGGCATGGTGGTGCGCAGCCCACTCGGCGCGGAGGAGGGCTCCCCGGTCGCCTCTCTGCTGATCGACACCTCGATGCTCTACCCACTGGCGCTCGACAAGGGCGGCTGGGAGAAAGCTGGCGTTGCTGCCAGCGAGCTCCGTCCCGTCGAGGGGATGCCGGGCCTGAAGCAGGGGACCCTCCCACTGATGCATCTTGGAGCCTTCGAGCTACCGCAGATCCCGGGGATCCTCGACGACTCCGTGCAGTCCATGGAGGAGACTCTTGGCGTCGACCTGGACGGTGCCTTGGGTGCCGGGCTACTGGCGTCGTTCCGCGTCACCATGACTGCCAAGGGGCGAGCGATGTGGCTCGAGGATCTGCCTTCCGCAACGATGCCCGCACCTGACGGTCCGCCTCTGGAAGGCGAAGCGCCCTCACTGCCGGATCTCGAGCCCCTCCCCGAGGGGGACCCGGGATTGGGACCGACGCTCCCGGGCGCACCGGGACTGGCTCCGCCCCAGCTCACCCCCCCGCAGCCCTGACGGCACCGAGCCCCTTATGATCGCGGTCTACGCAGGAAGCTTCGATCCCATCACCTTCGGGCATCTCGATTTGGTCGAGAGGGCCAGTCAACTGTTCCCTCGAGTCGTGGTGGCGGTGGGTCACAACCGCATGCGTCACCCACTGTTCAGACTGGAGGAACGCCTGGCGCTGCTCCAGCAGACTTGCGGCGGCTTCTCCAACGTCGAGGTCGCGTCCTTCGACGGACTGCTCATCGAGTACGTGAAGGAACTCGGAGCGCGGGTGATCGTTCGAGGCCTTCGGGCCGGCATCGACTTCGAGTACGAGCTGCAAATGGCGCTGGCCAATGCGGACCTCCGACCCGAGATTGACACGGTGTTCTTGCCGACGAGGACCCGCTACGGGTTCATTTCGGCCTCGATGGTGCGCGAAATCGCCAGTCACGGCGGCAATATCAGCCGCTACGCTCCCGAACCGGTGTGCCAAGCGTTGCGTCGCAAGTTCGCGACCCCGCTCGATGGCGACTGACCCTCTCGCCGCGCGCCCCGACTCGGGTCGAGGCGACCGGCGAGTCATCAGCCGCTACCAGCCAGCGACTTGGCGCCGATCCGGGAGCAGCGGCTCTGCCTGGACCCGAGGTCCGAAATCCTGGCAGCGCAGGCGGTCGCCTCAGTAGGCCACCCACGGGGAGGGGGTGAACAGGAGCACGTAGCACCCCAGCGTGAACCAGCCGACCAGACGTCGCGCGGGGGAAAGCGGCTCGGGTTCGGTTGGTGGATGGTCGCTCCCGAACGCGCGTGCCATCAGCGCCAGCAACACCTGCAGGGCCAGCCACGGAGTCATCGCGCTGATGGGGGTTTCCCACGCCTCCCAGCTCCACGTGGCCACGCCAGCGAGCAACACCGGGAGGCCAAAGACCAGCAGGTTGTAGAGAATCATCACGGCCGGGACGAACAGCACGAACCGAGTGACACGCAGCTGACGCTCGCCAAGCAGCGCGTAGCCGACGTGTCCCCCGTCCAGCTGCCCAAAGGGAAGCAGATTGAGGAACGTCACGTAGAACCCCGCCCAGGCAGCCACGACCGTCGGGTGCATCACGACGTCCTCTCCAGGCGCGATCGGACCACAGGCGATGCGCTTCGTGAGCCAGTAGAGAAGACTCTGTCCTTCCAGCACGTAGTCGCTTTCGGGCAGCACCTCCACCTTGGAAAGGGTGAGCCCCCAGAGCATTACCGGGATCGCGACGGCGAGTCCCGCGAGTGGCCCCGCGGCGCCAATGTCCAGCAACGCGTTGCGGGAGCGCCGTCGGTCGTCCAGCAGAAGCACGGCGCCGAGGGTGCCGAACGGATTCCACTTCGGAAGCGGGATGAAATACGGCGGCGATGGCGACTCACCGTGCAGGCGCGCGGCAATGTAGTGGCCGGCCTCGTGAGCGACCAAGATGCTCATCAGCGGCAGCGCCAGTCCCCACCCGTTCTCCCAGAAATCGTGCCCCACCCACCAAACACTGCCGGTGGTGAGGACGAAGAGCGCGACCGCGGTCGGCCACTCCGCTCGCCGTCGGCCCCGGCCAGTCTCCGGCCCCGGTGCGGGCTCGCTCGAAGCCGACGGCTGGGTCACGAGCTCCCGCTCTCGCGCAAGTGCGCGGCGAGGCGAGCAAGCTGGGGGGCCAGCTCCGCGTCCAGCGTGCCGATCTCGGTCTCCATTCGCAGCTCGCCACGGGCGCGCTTCTCGTCCGCGACCAGCTCGACGGTGCGGGTGGCGCCGGCGATGCGGGAGAGCTCGGCGCGCAAATGCGGGAGGTCGTCGGGGTGGGCCACCAGTCGCACCCGGCGGGCGCCACTGCCCTCCGCCAGCACCTGCTCGGCGAGCGCCACGACGGTTTCCGGGTGCAGGCGCAGCTGCTCTCCCAGCAACCGCTCCGCAAGGGCGCGCGCGAGGTCGATCAGTCGCTCGCGCTGGCGCTCTTCGGCTGCCGCTTCCCAGGCGGACAGGGCGATGGCTCGTGCAGCTACGGCGGCCACCCCGTCCGCGCGACCCTCTACCTGGGCGCGCAAGCGTGCATCGGCGGCCTGCTGTTCCGCCACGGCGACGAGGCGCGCGGCCTCGGTCCGCGCCTGGTGGAGGATCTTTTGCGCTTGCTCGCTGGCGGCGATCGTAGAGGAGGGAATGCGCCTCCCCCATGCCCGCTCGCGCCGCGACGCCGCTATCAGCTGGCTGCCGTCTGCCTGGAGGAGCCGGCCCCGAGAAATCACGCGATCCTCCTCCGGTCGAGATCACGACTGACGGCCAGCAAGGCGCCGGCCACCGCCCGCGCGCGAACGAGCTGGTCACGATCCGCCAGCGCCGTCGTCAGACGTTCTGCGACCACGTGGACGGGTCGCCGACCACGCAGCTCGCCGGCGCGCGCTCCGAGCAGATAGCTGACCCCCACGAAGGCCCGTGTCAGGGCTTCCTGGCTGGCATCGCTCATTCGCCGATGCCGAGATTACGCCGGATGCGCTCAGCCGGGCTTTCGGTGTTGGCCACGAACGGTTCGCCGGTGATTTGCTCGACGGCCTGCACATATCGCCGTACGGCCTCGATCTTCACATCTTCCGGCACCTCGGGGATGGGACCATCGCCCCGGAAACCTTGCTTGGCGAGGTAGCGCCGCACGTATTCCTTGTCGAAGCTCTCCGGATCCTCCCCGGCAGAGAAGCGCTGCTCGTAGCTGTCAGCGAACCAGAACCGTGAAGAGTCGGGCGTGTGGATCTCGTCGATCAGAACAATGTGCCCGCCGGGCGTCTTGCCAAACTCGTACTTGGTGTCGACCAGAATGAGACCCCGCGCGGCACAGACTTCCTGGCCCTTCCGGAAGAGCGCCATCGCCATCTCGGCGGCGGCGTCGAAATCGGAGGCGGGCATCTTCGTCAGTTCCAGGATTTCGGCGCGGGACGCCGACACGTCATGGTCGCCGTGCGCTGCCTTGGTGCTTGGGGTGAGGATCGGTTCGGGGAGCTGCTGATGCCGCCGCAGACCCTCGGGGAGCTCGTGGCCGCAGAACTGGCGGGCACCCTTCTCGTAGTGCACCCAAATGCTCGTCGAGGTGGAGCCCGTGAGGTAGGCCCGCACGACCATCTCGACGGGCAGGGTCGCGCATTCGCGGGCGTGTAGAACGTTGGGGTCGGGAACATCGAGCACGTGGTTTGGCGCGATGTCCCGCGTCTTCTCGAACCACCACGCCGCTACCTTGTTCAGGAGCTGTCCTTTCAGCGGCAACGTGCCGAGGATGCGATCGAATGCGCTGATCCGGTCGGTGGTGACGATGTACCGGGTGGCGTCGCCCGCGATGTAGTTGTCGCGGACTTTGCCCTCGTACTTCCTTCCGAGGGACGGAAAGTTCGTGGCTTCGAGGGGATGGCGCAGCGCTTGGCGGATGGTCTGCTCGTCGACGGTCATCGGACCGCCGACGCTAGCACGAAGGCCCGCCTTGTGAACCGACCGGCGAGTCTGCTGCCGGTGAGGGATCGCTCAGTCCCCCAGCCCCAACTCGCCGGCCGGTGCCCAGAACTGGCCGTCTCCGGCTGGCGCGACGTGCAGGGTCTTGGGCAAGACACTGGCCCAGCCCACCACTACCTCGAGCACGTAAGTTTCCGTGTTGGGCTCGATGACTCCGATCACCGCACCCTTCTCCCCCGGGGCTGTGCGAATGGGGACGGACTTGGTCGTGGTCACTTCGCGGGGAACTTCTGCCAGCTTCAGGCGGGGTGGCAGGCGGCGCTGAACCGGAGGCAGCAGCGCGTCCTCGCGCTCGCCCCAGGGGAGGGGGTTGAGCTCGTTCGTGCTGGCCCAGGCGTCGATGGAAATTTCTCCGTGGTACCGGAGCTTGACGTAGCTGCCGCGTTGCTGGACTCCCCACAGCAGCATCCCGCTGGCGTTGGAGAGCGTGGCGATCCTGGAGTGGTCCCGATCCGCGCTGTCGAACAGATCAAGCGTGTCCTGCTTCACCTTCCACCCTCGCGCGTTGCCGGGTACGTCCCAGCCCGGTGGGGTGGCTCCCCGAAGCGAGAACGCATCGCATGGCCCCCAGCCCTTGAACTTCTGGTTCAGCGGATGGGTGAGCGATTTCTCCACCTGCAGTCGGGTGGCGGTCCCGAGCAGCACCCGCACCTCACGCTGGGCTCCGATCCACAAGTGGCCTTCGACGACAGGAATCTCGCGCCGGGTGAACACCGGAACTAGGGCGGTGTCGACGTAGCCAGTAACCCGGAAACCACCAGTGCCGACGCCAGTAGCGACGCGTGCTCGTCCCGGGCTGCTGGGGAAGGCGTCGAGGCGCAGTGGACTCTCGCCGCCGGTGAACCGCGCGATGGCCTTCCCGCCTTGCTGGGCGTCGAAGATCGCTACCTTCGGTCCGAGCTGAGAGGTGCCGGTCAAGGTGCAGCCGACGGGTGCCGTGGTCGCGGTCTGCTCGGCCGGGGTGGGGGTCTGGGCGCGAGCGGTGCCCGGCGCTACACCGATCCCCACGACCACTAGTGGTACGCAAAGTCGCACGGTGCTCTGGGCTGCTCTCATGCTATCTCCTCCGAGCCGTGCCACAGCCGATGATGAGTTCGACGAGCCACGGCCGATGATATGCAAAGAATTGAAATTGCATTCGGGACCCCGCGCAAGCTCCCGAAGCCGCGAAGCGTTCCCGGTCGGGTAGTCGTTCTGGATATCGCCTTTGCCGGAGCCGGCAGTAGCGGCGGTTTCGAGAAGATCACGCTCCCCTTCATCACCGGCCTCGGGGAGCGCTTGCGCGCCTGGGTGGACCACCACGACCACCAGCAGCACGCGCGGTTCGCTACCGACTCTCGGTTCGTCCTGAGTACCAAGGCGGCGCACCCTGCCTGCCCCGAGATGATCGATCCAGAGCTGGTGGGGCGGATCGGTCCCGTCGATACCGTCGTCTGTCACACCGACTTCGATGGGCTTGCGAGTGCCGCGAAGTGGATGCTGGGAGGCCACGAGCCGTACCCCGGGTGCGACGCCGACGCACGCGCCATCGACACCCGCCTCGGCCAGCCAAGTCGTGTCGCCGAGCGGATCGACCGCGCTGTTCGTGCCCGCCCTCGCGATCAGGGACTGCTGGGCCTCATCGTCCGCCACTTGGCGAGCCGACTCCAGGACTCAGGCCTTTGGGAACCCATCGACGCGGCGGCTCAGGAGCTCGTGCCCATCGAGCACGAGACGAGGCGCGCCGCGCGCGCCTACCAGAGTCTCGATCCAGGCGTGGCGTTCGTGGATGTGGGACGCGGATACGGGAAGCTAGACAAGACCCTCCTGCTTCTCTTGGGGCAGGAACGGGAGCCTGTCAGCGTCGTGCTGGATGGCGATTCGGTGTCGGTCGCGGCCCGCTTCGACAGCGGGTACAACTTCCTGGAGCTCCTGGGGCTGCCGGGCGGGATGCCGACGCGCGTGTCCGTGCACCGCTCCCGCCTGCCTGACGTCTTGCGAGCCCTCAAGGTGAGTCCGGGCGATTTTCCCGCCGCTGCTGGTCGATGAGCCGGCGGCGGGGCCAGGGCGGGACTGACTCCGAGGTCGGGTTCGTCGAGCGGAAGATGTCTTCTCCATCTTTCTCGGGCGAGGCTGACGGTTCTTCCAGAGCTCAGGACTACCGTCCGCCTGTAAGGCCTGTCGTGGAAACCGGAGCGGGCTTGAAGCTTGCAGTCCCGCCGTGCTATGGCGGTTTTCAAATGTGAAAAGCTTGCTCTCAATTGTGCAGGCCTAACTCATCGTAATCTGGGGAACTTGAGCCCACCACATCGTTTCGGGGGAAACGGGGCACCTGGGGGACCAATGGCAGCATCGACGGCGACCAGCCACGCACCGTCCGAGATTTTCTACAGCAACCACGGGGTCTCGCTCTGCCTGATCCCCAACCGTCGCAACCGCCTCATGCGGGTGGTCGATTTCCGCTCCGGAGCCAACCCCACGAAGAGCGAGCTGGTGGCCCGCCTCGCCCGGCAGGAAGGGGCCGAACGAGTCTTCACTCTCGTCGAGCGGGACGAGGTGAGCACTTGGTCGCGACTGGGCTTCCAGCGCGAGGGGAGCATCCCCGGCTTCTATAAGCGTAGTGATGCCTGGGTGTTGGGCACATCCGTCGCCCGGCTCTCCCCGTCTGGTTCGGACGAGTCGGGGATGCGCCGCGCCATCGGAGTGAACGGAGGGGATGCGAGCGAATCCGAGAAGGTTTACCAGGCCGCCCGGAAGGTGGCGAAGGCGCTCGAGGAGTCCCGACCAGCGGCTCGCCTCCAGCCTGCCCGCGAGGCTGACGTGAAGAAGGCGCTGGCGTCCGCGGGGCGGGGCAAGCGCGCGTTGACGGGATTCGAGAATTTTGGCCGCGACGTGGAGCGACTCTTCTTCAGCTGCACTGCCCGGGGTGGCTTCTCCCTGATGATGGGGGTGGAGATCCAACCCTGTTTCGACAACGCATTCATCGAGCTGTTGACGGGTCCTCGGACCGAGAAGGAAGCGGCCCTGACCCGGACCGCGATCGGCATGCTGTGCGACGAGCTTTTCGAGCGAGAGGTGGTGTGCTGCTTTGCTGTTAGCCCGAGCAACGACGTCGAGCTGGCGGTCGCCTATCTCGCCAATGGGTTTCGCCGTACCGGACTTCTCCAGTCCCACTACGCGCGGGGGGAGCACCGGGTCGATGCGTTTCTGTGGGCGCGCAAGCTAGCGCTCCCGTCCGACGGCTGACACCATAGCGACCGTGCTGACCCCCTCTGCTTGGCGCGCCGTCCGGCTTGGCGCGCTCCTGGCTGGACTCTCGCCGCTCGCCGCTCGTGCGCAGACTCCCGGCGCCGTCGCCGTTGCGCCCCCCGCTGCCGATCAGCCGGCGCTCGCGGCTGGATTCCTGAACGGAAACACACTCCGCTCGAGAGTCTGCGCCAGCACGAGCTGCACGTTGACACAGGGGCGCGACATTTCCGTACCCGAGGCTGCCGACGTGACCCGCGCGACGCTCGCGGTCGTCCGGCTGCGCCGTGATCGGCATGCGATCCACGTTTCGGTGCCGCTGCGCGCTGGTGAGGGAGCGTGGGAAGCTGTCTTGGTCGCGCCGCTCGGGGGCGGGGATCCGGGCGTGGTGTTTGCGGATCGCACGGGGTTGGTCGAAGGCCAATACGGGGCGAGAAGTGGCAACATGGTGGTCGTCTCACCACCGGACCAAGAGAAGACGCGCAGCATTCTCGTGGGGCGGCAGCTGGAGGAAGTGACACTGTGCGGGCGTCCTACGGTGCTCGAGCAGAGGTGGCTCGATCCCGCCGACTTGCACCTGAAGCCGGCCAAGTACCAGCGACTCCCGTTCGACGAGCGAGCAAGGGCACCGCGACTTCGGGCCACCGAACTGCCGGCAGATGAGATTCCCACGGCGCCGGGATTGCTCTACGGAGCCACCGCCAGCGGCTCACTCAAGCAGCATCCCCCCGCCGCGCTCGTGGACGGCGATCCGAGTACGGCCTGGGCGGAAGCGCGGGGTGGTGACGGACGGGGCGAATTCGTCGCGCTGCACGTGATGGATCAGCCGATCAGTGGGTTCGAGGTGACGGTCCGACCTTCTCCTGCAGACGTGCCCGACGGCGAGGCTCCGCAGCAGTTCTGGCTGGCGACCAGGGACCAGCTGTTCCATGTCCAGCTGCCCGACGATGCCTGGGACCACCCTGCCGCGCGGTATGCGGTGGCGCTTCCGGAGCCCGTGCGCACGGACTGTGTGGCGCTCGTGCTCGAGAGCTTTCCTCCCAGTCCGCGCGGCCACCAGGCAATGGTCGCCGAGCTGGTTGCCCGCTCGGCGTTCAGTGACAGCTCGATCGAGCAGCTAGTGGCCAAGCTCCCCGGTGGAGGACCAGAAGCCGAGCAGGCCGGCAGCGTGCTTCGCAGTCGAGGAGAACCTGCGTTCGTGGCCGTCGCCGGCGCGTTTGCGGAGCTCGACGAGGGGGGCCGTCGCGTGGCGCTAGACGTCATCGATGCAGCCCCCTGCCCCATCCGGGCGGCTGTCTATGCCGAAGCGCTTCGCGGTCCAGTGCCGGCCCAGCACATCCACGCTCAAGCCCGGTTGCGCGACTGCGGCGAGGCTGCCGCCGACGCGCTGCTCGACGCGCTGGAAACCGCTCCACCGGAGGCCGTGGGACGCCTCGCCGATCAGCTGACGGAGGTGGCGCCGGAGCTCGCCGTGCAGCGCCTGGTCCCGCGACTGGCGAAGGCGTCGGCACGAGAGCGGCGGGTGCTGCGGGTTGCGCTGGGGCGAGCGGCCCGTTCACCCCACGTCCGGGACGCGGTGACCTCCATGTTGCTGGAGACCGGGCTCGACGAGCGCGCTGCGGTCGATCTGTTGCGGGCGCTGGGTCCCCAGCTGGAGCCCCTGGCGGCGCCAGCCAGCTCAGCGCTCTCCCGACTGGCGAAGCCCACCGCCTCGTTCCGCACTCGTTTCCTCTTGCTGGAGTCGGCGGGCCAGCTCGCGCCGAGCTCGTCGCCGGCTGTCGAGTTCCTCCGCCGCTCCCTCGGGGACGACCCTGACTGGCGGATCCGGAGTCATGCTGCAGCCGCCGTGCAGGATCCCAAGCCCGTGCAGGATTTGCTCTTGGCCGCGCTCAACGACTCCTCCGTGAGGGTGCGCATCGCCGCGATCCAGACCCTGGCGCGCACCCCGGACGTCCCGTCGACGTCGCACCTCGCAGAGCTGCTGCGGCGAGATCACTGGCCGATCGCTCGGGCCGAAGCGGCAAAGGCGCTTGGCGGCCTGGGACCCAGCGGTGACGTGGATCGGGCCCTGCTCGCGGCAGTGCGAGACTCGTCCCGCCACGTTCGAGCGCCGGTCCTCTTGGCGTTGGGGGAGCGGCGTGTGGCGGCGGCGGGAAAGCCGGCCCGGAAGCGATTGGTGGATGACCGCGAGGACACGAACGTGCGCATCGCGGCCGCCGTGGCTCTGGGCAAGCTCTGCGATCCCGCGGCGGTGGAGCCACTCACGCGGATCGCCCGACGTATGGCGGACCCCCACGACCTGAGCGAGGAGCGCCAGGTCGCGCCGGCAGCCGTCACTGCCCTGGGGCGGCTGAGACCTCGAGATCTGGAGGCGCGACTGGCTCCGCTGCTCGCAGAGGGAGCTCCGCCAGTTGCGCGAGCGGCCGCGCGAGCTGCGCTAGCGAACGCGGGAAGCTGCGAGCGCTGAGCGCGTTGTGCTAGGGGACCAACATGCAGACGCCCTGGACTCTGGTCACCGGAGCTTCTGGATTCGTGGGGTCACACCTTGTACGCCACCTGGTGGAGCGAGGGGACCGGGTCAAGGCACTGGTGCGCGAAGGGGCGAACCTGCGCGCACTGCAAGGCCTTCCCCCCGACCGATTCCAGCTAGCCTATGGTGACATCCTCCTCGAGGGGAGCGTCTACCGGGCGCTCGCTGGCTGTCGGCGGCTCTATCACGTCGCGAGCGCCTTCCGCTGGTGGGCACCACGACCCGAGCAGATCATCGACCCGGCGGTGAATGGGACCCGCGCCGTGCTGTCGGCCGCAGGCCGTCGCCGTCTCGAGCGCATCGTGGTCACGAGCAGCGTCGCGGCGTTGGGCAACACTGTCGAACCCCAGGCGATGGACGAGTCCCAGAGCTTCGACCTCGACGACCCCGAGATCTACGCGCTCTCCAAGCGACGGGCGCTGGACGTGACGCTCGACTTCGCGCGGGCCGGGCTGCCGATCGTCGTGGCGCTGCCATCCGCAATCGCGGGCCCGGGCGACTGGAAACCGACCCCGGTGGGGCAGAGCATTCTGCGCTACCTGAACAGCCACTTCACACCACCCGCCCTCCCCGGAGGGCTGAGTCTTGCCGATGTGGACGACGTGGTGGCAGGGCACGTGGCGGCGATGTCCCGGGGCCGGATCGGTGAGCTGTACATTCTGGGTGGGGAGAATCTCACCCTGGAGGCGCTGCTGCGAACACTGAGTGCGGTGACGCGTCGTTCCCCGCCCCGAGGCCAGCTGAACCCCACGTGGCTGCGCTGGGGAGGCTTGGCGGCCGAGAGCTGGGCGAGGCTCACTGGCACGGAGCCACAGTTGACGAGACGGCTCGCCAAGTCGCACCTCGGACGATACGCGTGGGTCACCAGCGACAAGGCGGTTCGTGAGCTTGGATACGGAGCTCGACCTGCGGTCGACACGCTGCGCCGCAGTGTGCGGTGGTACGTGGCGAACGGCTACGTCCGCGAATCCGTCGCCCGCCGGCTGCCTTCTCCGGTCCGCTCGTCGGAGGCGGCTTGAGCGAGTCCAGAAATGCGGCGGTGTCCCTCGCCGGACCGGCACTCGCCTGGTCCGCGCTCCTCGCACTGGCGGTGGCCGCAACGACGGCAGCGCGCTCCACTCACCTGGTTGCCTTCCCTCTCGGTTGGCTCGTCGCCTGGGGCCCCACGGCCATGGTGATTGGGCTCTGCGCAACGGGAATGCGGCTGTCCGGTCGCCGCTCATCAGCGGTGCTCACCCTCGGATTGACGGCGCTGGTTGCGCTGGCGCCGCTCGCGGGTTTGGCCGAGGTGCTCAAACGAGTGACTCACCACCGGCCGCTCGGCGCCGCTACCTTTGCGGTGCTCGGGGCTGCCGTGGTGGTGGTGGTGGTGGTGCTCGCGAGCCATCTCGCGCGCCCCACTGGTCGACATGGCCGCGCCCCGGTTCTGGCGTACCTCGTCGCTGGTGGTGGTCTTCTGTTCACCGTCGCAGTCACGATACGCGGCCTCGCCGAGGTGGGTGCCGGCCCACTCCAGAGCGGGCTTCTGGAGTGGGGGCTGGTGGGCGCTGCAGTTCTCGCTGCCGCGCAGGGACCCTCCTGGAAGTGGGCTGAGCGCCCGGGGCTGGCACTCGGTCTCTGGGCAGCCACGATCCTGGTTTCCTCGGTGGTGATGATGCTGTTCCCCGCGGCCAGGCTTGCAATCACAGGACACCTGCCGACCGTACTTCCACTTGCTGGCTGGCTGGGTGGATGAATTTGGGTGGTTTGACTCACCCCGTACGAGTCCTTACCTTTGTAACTCTTGAGGAGCCTGCGGCGCCTCTTGGTTCCGGACACCATGCCAGCCCCATCCGCCGACTCGAAGCTGCGCTCGGCCGTTGCCGTTGGCGGTAGCTGGCTCCGGTGGTGGATAGTGATGTTGGTGCTGCTGGTGGCGCCTACGGCAGGGGCGGTGCCGGCGCAGACCGCGTCGGGCGCCGCCGCCGTCGCACCGAAGCAGGTGCTGCATCCGGGGGACTCTCCACAGATAGCGGGCCGCTTGCCGCGGCTCAATCCCGCTCCGCCAAGCTTTCACCGCCACGACGGGGGCTGGGTGCAGTTCGAGTATCCGCCCGAGATGCGCCAGCGTGTTCAGCCTCTGATTGCCCTCGCGGACGAGTTCAAGGGGGTCCTCGTGAAGCGGCTCGGGTACCCGGTCCTCGATCACGTGGAGGTGCGAATCGCCAGAAACCACCGCGAGATGGCGACCCTGGGTCCGGAGGACGTGCCAGTTCCCGGGTATGCGTCGGGTGTCGCCTATTCGCAGCTGGGACTGATTCTTGTCAGCATCGAACCCCGCTACCCCAACTCTCGCCACGACCTGCCCGAGATCTTCCGGCACGAGCTGGCGCATGTCGCGCTCCACGATGCGACGGAGGGGCGGGGCGTGCCCAAGTGGTTCAACGAAGGCTTTGCTGTTCACTTGTCGGGTGAGAGCGCCGGAACCCGGCTCCAAACGCTCTGGTCGGCGACGCTGGCGAATCGCCTCCTGCCGCTCGAGCAACTGGAGCGCTCTTTTCCAAGTGATCCGGTTCAGACTGACGTCGCCTACGCCGAGGCGGCGGACGTGGTCAGGTACCTCGTTCGTCATCAGGATCGAGAGCGTTTCGCGGCGCTGTTCGCTCGCATCCGCGCTGGGCAGCCTTTTGGTCTGGCCGTCTCCGATGCCTACAGCGTGGACCTGGAGACGCTCGAATCGCAGTGGCGGGAAGACGTCGCGAAGCGGTACACGTTCTGGCCCGTCCTGTTCAGCAGCACGGTCGTTTGGATGGGGGTGCTGGGGCTCTTTGTGTGGGGCTGGCGAAGGCGCAAGCATCGTGACCAGGTCACGTTGGCCCGCTGGGCAAGGGAAGAAGCAGCCGAGGATGCTCGGCGCGCGTTGGAGCGCGTCGAGGAGGAGCGGGAGGAAGAAGCTCCGCGGCTGCATGTGGTGCTCGCTCGTCACCGCTCGCGCTCGTCGATCCCCTCGACGCCGGACGAGATTCCCAAGGTGGAGCACAACGGCGACTGGCACACGCTGCACTGACCAGTATCCCAACTCGTGAGGAAGGCGAGGGGGAAGCGCATGACCTTTGTCAGTGGTTGGCGTAGCATGCAGGGGTGATCGAGAACCCCGACCTCGAAGCGCTGCGTCGAGAGATCGACGACATCGATGCGCAGATCCTGCAGCTCGTGGCCGCGCGCGTTCGCGTTGTGTTGCGAGTTGGTGACTTGAAGCGAACCCTCGGCGCCGCGGTATACGACCCCGACCGCGAACGAGAGATGCTCGATCGATTGGCCGCGCGGGTCGAGCCACCTCTCGACCGCGAGACCGTGAAGAGGATATTCGAGCGTCTGATCGACGAGTCGAGGCGCATCGAGCAACGGTACGTCAGCGAGTAGCGACCCTGTGCTGGGCTTGGCGGTGGTGAGTTCGCCGCTGTCGAGGGGAAGAACTGGCGACGGGGCAGCGCCGATAAAATTCGCAGGGCCTGCCGTCAGAACAAGAGACGGCATCCCAGTGTTTCTCCAGGGGAGCTATCGTGTCTCGCGTGTGGGCCGACCGGGCCGTTGACCGATTGATCGCCGCCATCGCGGCGTTCGCCGCCCTGAGCCTCGTTCTGGGACTCGTGGACGTGGAGTTGCGCCCGCCACCTGGCACTGCAGCTTTGCCAGTGCGACCCACCGTCGGCATCCAAGACGCGACCTTGATGGTGAGCGTTTCAGTAGCCGGGGAGGGCTCCCGCGAGCCGGTGGAAGGAGCTCGGGTGCGAGTCTTCTGGCGCGACGGACAGAGCTATCGGCTTGCGGGTCAAGGGGATACCGATGGTCGGGGACTGCTCGAGCTGGGCGAGCTGCCGCGCGGCGTGGCGTGGGTCCTAGCCGAAGCGCCGGGGCGGGCCCGCCGGTCTGCACGGGTGCGTCTCACCGAGGGCTCACAGCGAGTCGAGCTGCAGCTGCCGGAGTCCGTGGCCCTCCAGGTTTCGGTTGAGGACGAGGTTGCCGCTGGGGTCGCACGCGCCACCGTGCTCGTGGAGAGTGATGACCCTCTACCCCACGGCATGTTGACCGACGTTTCCGGTCGAGCCATCTTCGATCGGTTGGCTCCTGGGCCGTGGGTCTTGAAGGTCTCGGCCCCTGGCTATGAGACCGTCACTCGCCAGGGAGTTCGCGCGGATACCACGGTGACTCTGCGCCCTCTGGGGGGGCTGGAAGTGAAGGTCGTGGGAACCGACGGTCGGCCGGCGCCAGGCGCGACGGTGATCATCGTGGGCTCGCGATTGTGGCCTGCTCGGCGCGCGTTCACCGACGAGCGAGGCCAAACCCGGATCGCGGGACTGCTGGCAGGCACCTACGATCTGCGCGCCGTCCGGGGGACCGCAGTGTCGGAGACCCTCTTCGGTCTCACCCTCGAGCGCAGCGGCCAGCAGGATGTGACCCTGCAGCTGAGAGAGGGTCGCATCGTCACTGCCCTGGTCACCGACGGGACCGGCGACCAAGCACCGGTCGTTGCTGGGGCCAACGTGGTGTTGGTCGAGGGGGGGGTGAGCCCCTTTCCTTTGCAGGGGCGCACCGGCAACGACGGCACTGTCCAGCTCGGGCCGATCGGCTCCGGACCCGCGACCCTGGCGGCGGGTGCGGTGGGCTTCGTGTCTCGCTCGGCGGTTCCGGTTCCCGGAGAGCCTGAGCTCCGCGACGAACCCGTGCGAGTGGCTCTGCTCCGCGGCGCGAAGCTGTCCGGTGAGGTGGTCGACACGGACGGCGCCGCCGTTGACGGTGCCAGTGTGGAGGTCATCGGGACGGACCTCTATGGTCTGCCGGTATCGGAGACGCCATCGCTCTTGAACTTCCGCAGCACCCATTTCTTGTGGGCGCTGGCCGGACCCCAGCCGCTGATCCCCGCGGGGGAGCTGGGCGTCATGCCGGGACCGGTCCCGCCCATCCCGCAGGTCTGGCGCGGCGAACAGCGCGCCACTGCGACCGTTGACGACGGACCGCCGAGCGCTCCCGTTTCACCCTGGGTCACGGACTGGGACGGGAGTTTCTCGGCCAGCCCCGTCACGCCGGGACGCCTCCGAGTCATCGTTCGTCATCCGGAGTTCGTCGAGGCCGCGAGCGAGGCGGTGATGCTGGCGCCCGGCGGAAGTGCCCGCGTGAAGGTGGTGCTGCACGCCGGCGGAGTACTCGAGGGACGGGTCGTTGACGAGCGTGGGTTCCCGGTCGAGGGAGCGCGAGTGGATGCGGCAGCGACCCGAGGGACGCTGGAACGGACGACCTTGACCGATCGGCACGGCGAGTTTGCCTTTGCCGCTCTGCCGGGAGAGGTGCGTCTCGGTCTGGCTCGTCCCGCAGAGCTCGATCGACTCGTCCTGCAACGAACCGTTGCGGTTGCCGAGAAATCGACGACCGAGATCGAACTCGTGCTCCCCGAGCCGCGCGACCCAGTGGTCGTGTCGGTACGCGATGAAGCAGACCGACCAGTGGTCGCTGCACAGGTCACCCTCCTCAGCCTCGACCCGGGAGTTCCGCTGCGCCACACACTGTTCACCGACGACGCGGGCGAGGCGGAGTTCGAGCAGGCGCGCGGCCTGCCCTTGCGGGTCGTGGTCGAGGCGCCCGGGGCACCGCGCTCCGAGCGCGAGCTGGACGTCGCACCCGAACGATTGACCATCGAGCTTCGACCCGGGGTACTGGTAACCGGCGTGGTCACGGCTGTGCGTGGCCGCCACTACGTCGAGGGTGCTACCGTGACCCTGGTGTCGGACGGCGCACGTCAGGTGACGTCCACCGATCGTGAAGGGGTGTTCCGCTTTCGGAACGTCGCACCCGGTTCGGTCCGAGTGCTGGTCAATCACTCAACCTACGCGACGCGGGACCTGGCGGCGCGCGTGGAGCGGACGGGGCGTGCCGACCGGGCGTACGAGCTCGAGCCCATTGATCTGTCCGAGCCCGGCGTGATCGAGGGGAAGGTGGTCGACGCTGACGGAAACCCGGTGATGGGCGCTCGAGTAGCCGTCGGCATGGTTCCCGCGTACCTCCCGGTGGGGTCGCTCCCGGATGGCATGACCGTCACCGACATGCAGGGTCACTTCAAGCTTCCGGGGGTCGCCCCAGGAGTGACCGACGTCGAGGCCTACGCGGCCGATGTGGGACGCGGGACGCGCTTCGGTGTCCACGTGAACGAAGGCCGGTCGACCGAGGATGTGATGATTCGCTTGCAGCCGGAAGACCTCGTGGACGAACCGGCGAGCTCCGGCAATCTGGCGGTGACACTTGGCGAACGCGGCGACAGAAACGTCCACGTGGTCATCGTCCACGTGGCGGGAGGCAGCGAGGCTGAGCGCGGCGGGCTACTGGCGGGGGATGTCGTGATTTCGGTGGATGGCGTGGAACCGACGTCGATGCTCGACGCGCGCGCGCGTTTCGCCGGTCGAGCTGGCAGCGACGTTGTGCTCGAGATCGAGAGATCCGGAGCCGTCCGGACGCTGCGGGTGGGCCGCGAGCGGGTTCGTCGATGACCACCCGGCGCCGCCGTCGACCTGGCCCGACTGGCGACGACGTGGCGGTGATGTCTGGCGGCCGAGGTCGTTGTCGTGCAGAGGGCGCGCGGTGGTCGGCTCTCCCCAGGCGCGATGGTCCTGAGTGCGTCATCGAGACCGCCCCCGAAGCAGCGGCTTTGGGATGAGTGGCGCGTTCGTCGCTCGGGGGCGAGCTCAGCTGGATAGGGCGGCGGCCAGATTCATGACGAGCTGCGCGTCCCCTTCGATGACGAGCTGACCGGTCATCATCAGCTGCAGCGGGTGGGCCCGCCCCGCCTGCAAGTCGCTGAGTTCGTCGAGGCCGAGGCGAACCGTGCAGGTCGGCTTGTGGCCCGCCGCGAGTCCGCCGGGTGTGGCGACGACGCGGTAGCTGCGTGCCTGGTCGCTGACTACCAGCTCCAGCGCCCCGGGAGCGCCACGAACGAGCCTTGCCCGTTCCCCGTCGAGGGTTAGCGCGCGCAGCGCGGCGCGTCGGCGCTCGTGTGGGCGAGTCGCCAGCTCGTCGCGCTCGGCGGCCCGGATGAACAAGGGCTCGAAGCTGTCGGGCTCGAGCGCGATCCGGATCACCGCATCAGTGGCGTTCCCCGCCTCCACTTGGAAGATGCCCTCGTGAAGACGCACGGCCCACGCGCGGTCCCCGATCTGGCACACGACCGAACCTGGAGACGATCGCCCTGTGAGTCCCTCCGCGATCTCGGCGAGCCGGCTTGGCACGTAGGTCTCGAAGAACGCCTCCGGGGTGCGGGGAACCGCCATCGTTCGCGTCGCTACTTTCTCATCAGTTCGGTGATGTGGTGCGTCTCTCGTGCACCGAGGAGGCCGAACTGAATGCCGAACCCATCAGGGGTAGACCAACGAATCACGCCTGGCAGACGTGAGTCTTCGCGAGCTCCGGGAAGCCGCACGACGACGATCAGCTGGGTGTTGAATCGCACCTGCGCCGAGGTCTCGACATACATTCCACCCAAGCTGATGTCGCGCGAGGTGCCCTGCACTCGCGTCCCGTCTGAAAGCTCGCAGATGACTTCGACATTCAGCGGGGCTCGCGCGTGTGACCGCTTCTCGTGCACTGGGGCTCCGTGTTCGCGCCCGGGGAAAGCAAGGGCGACCGTGGCGTTCCAAACCTTATCGTGGGCAGGGCTGCGCTGACCTGTCAAGCTGGCGGTCGTGGTCGCGTCATCTTTGCCAAATCCTCCCTGGACTCGCCATCTCGAGGGGTGGCGGCAGGGCGCGGCACTGGTGGGAATTGCCTTGCTTTCCGCGGTCCTTCTTGTCCCACTCGGAGCGGAGCCCCACGAGATCCCCGTGCCCCGTGTGGATCGGCGGGAACAGGCTTGGCGGGACCGAAACGAGACGCAGCTGGCTCGGCAGGCTTACTCGATGGAGCTCCCTTTCGAGGTCCGAGTTGTGGGGGAGAGACTGCGCCGCTTCGGGCGGGCCGACGCCCGCGGCGACTTGGCGCAAGCTGGGCGCGAGCGGGAGGAGCTGCTCCATGCCGTGGTCGTGGCTCGCGAGCTTCACGGGGATCACTCCCTACTCGTGCTGCGGGCGGTGCAGACGCAGCTCTTCATGGACGCACTTCGCCGCTGGGAGGCGGGAGGTGACAATGGTGAGGCACTCGCCGACCTGGCAGGGGATTTCGTGGCCACTGCCCGCGCCAACCGCTGGCTGGAGGGTCGGCAGGTCGTCCTGACTCGGCAGGAACGCCGCACGCTCTTTCAGGTAAGGTGGGCCCGGCTGACTGGACTGCTGGATCAGCCGCCTTTCGCGCCCACCCTGAACGAGTGGAGAGCATACTATCGGTTCCTCATCGAGCACCCAGAACTGGGCCGGCTCGAGGGCGACGCGCGGGTCACACAGCTCGTGTCGTCGTACATCGGTGGCGTGGTGCAGTTCGACCCCGAGTATCCTGCGCTTCTCGCGCTAGGCATGGTGCGCTACCAGGACGGTCAGTTCGCTGAGGCAGTGCGCCTCTTTCAGCGCTATCTCGACGAGGAGCCGGATGGACCTCGACGGGCCTGGGCTCGGAACTTCCTGCTCGCGGCGGCGCGGAAGTCGAGGGTGGCTCGGTCTGCGGATGGCCCGTAGCGACGCTCACCGCAAATGACCGAACAAGAACTCCGCGACCAGCTCGCCTCTGCCCTAGACCTGCCGGAGAACCGGCCCCTCATCGCGCTGCGCCGCCTTGCCAGCAGTGTGGCAGGTCGGTGTGGCGTTCACCATTTCGTTGGGGCGTTCGGGTGCGGTTCGGCTCTCGTGGCTCGTCATCTGCTCGACGCGGGAGCTCCCGCGGTGGTCGTGGTCGCGGCGGACACGGATGGTGCCAGGCGGATTGCCGCAGATCTGGCGTCCTTCAGGGGGCCGCTTCCCGTTTCGGGAGCTCTTTCCAGGGGGCTCGGGGACGAGGCACGGCCTCTGCTCCTGCTCGTTTCGGACGAAAACGCTTACGCCGATGTCCATCCCGACCGGCGTGCCGGGATGACGCGAGCTGGTGCGCTCTACCACCTGGCCAGTGGGCAGCCGTGGCGGTTTCTCGTCACCACCGCAGCGGCGCTCTGCCGGAGGGTGGCGCCCCCATCAACCCTGAACGCCGCGGAAGTTCGGTTCGAGGTCGGTGGGACCTTGGATCTCGGAGAGGTCACCCAACGATTGGCGATGGGCGGCTACCTACGGGCGCCGGTGGTGGAGGACCCAGGCAGTTTCGCGGTTCGGGGCGGCGTCCTCGATGTCTGGGGCCCGACCGCAGAGCGACCCGTGCGGGTCGAGCTGGAAGGTGACCAGATCGCGAGTCTGCGGGCGTTCCGTCCGGATGACCAGCGAACCATCGGGCCCCTCGATAGCCTTGCTCTGGGACCCACGCGCGAGGTGGTCGTGGTCCCCGCTGCGGCGGAGCGCGCTCGATCGATCGTGCGTTCGCTCTGCGACGACGTGAACTGGCCCACCACGAAGACGCGACAGCTCGTCGAGGACGTGGCCTCGGGGAAGGTGTTCTTCGGCGCCGAGGGATTTCTGCCAGCGTACTGTGAACCAGTCCCGCTGCACTACTACTTCGGACCGCAGACTCCCCTCGTGATCGACTGTGGCAGCGACGTCCTCGCGTCCGTTCGTGCCGAGCTGACGGCTGCTGTGGCGGGTCATGCCCAGCGCGAGGGTCGACCGCGCTTTCCGGTCGAGCTGCTGTACGCGTCCTCCGCCGAGCTGTCCGCGACGATGGCGGCACGCCCCACCGTCGTCCTTCATCGAACCGGGGTTGCTGGTCGCCCCGACGGCGCAGCCCTCGGCGAACTTGAAGTGGTCCCACCGGCGACCCCCACCCTGGCACTCAGGGACCACTCTGACCTGACGCGTGCCGTTCGGGACGCGCGCGCCACCCACGGCAAGGCTGGGGGGTTGGCGCCCCTCGTTCGCCGGTTGGAACTGTGGCGGGAGCGGGGGCTCGAGGTCGCCGTGGTTGCGCGCGCGTCCACGCAAGCTCAGCGCGTCGCCGCGCTGCTGGTCCACCGCGGGCTCGATGTGCCGGTGGCGACGGCTCCTCTGGCGCGTGGCGTGCTGGCGCCCAGCGAGGGCTTTGCCCTCGTCACCGAGGAGGAGATCTTCGGGCACCGTGCACATCGAGCTCGCACTGAGCGTCGCGCACCGCGCGCCGCGCTCGAAGATCTTCAAGCGCTGACTCCGGGCGACCTCGTGGTGCACGTCGAGCACGGCATTGGCCGCTACCTGGGGCTGGCACGACGGCTCATCGAAGGGCGCCAGGTGGAGTTTCTCGAGGTCGAGTATCTGGGCGGGAAGCTCTTTCTTCCCGTCTACCGCCTCGACCAGATCCAGAAGTACTCCGGCGGCGAGGGGGCACCCCGCCTGGATCGGCTGGGTGGGCTGTCATTCGCCAAGACCAAGTCCAAGGTCAAGCGCAAGGTGCGCCGCCTCGCGGACGACCTGCTGCGGCTCTATGCGGAGCGGGCCGCTCTCAGCAAGGAGCCCTTGCCCGAGCCGGACGACGAGTACGCAGCCTTCGAGGCTTCATTCCCCTACGAGGAGACCCGGGACCAGGCCTGCGCCATCGACGACGTGATGCGCGACCTCTCCAGTCCTCGTGTGATGGATCGGGTGGTTTGCGGCGACGTGGGGTTTGGGAAGACCGAGGTGGCACTGCGAGCCGCTTTCCGCCACGTGATGGCGGGTCGGCAAGTAGCGCTGCTTTGCCCTACCACCGTTTTGACCCAGCAGCACCACGCGACGTTCGCCGACCGCCTCGCGGACTACCCCGTGGTCGTGCGCGCGCTCAGTCGCTTCCAGTCGAAGGCGGACCAGACCGACACGATCCGGGGGTTGAAGCGAGGGACCGTCGATGTGGTGATCGGCACGCATCGCATCCTGTCGAAGGACGTTCACTTCAACAACTTGGGTCTTCTCGTGGTTGACGAGGAGCAGCGGTTCGGTGTCACTCACAAGGAGCGCATCAAGCAGCTGCGAGCGAGTGTGGATGCGTTGACGCTGACCGCCACACCCATCCCACGCACTCTCCAGATGGCCGTCGGTGGACTGCGCGAGATGTCGTTGATCACCACTCCTCCGGTCGATCGCCGAGCGATTCGCACGATCTCCTCACGGTTCGACGATCAGCTCGTTCAGGAAGCTGTGCGCCGGGAGCTAGGGCGGGGCGGTCAGGTGTTCTACGTCTACAATCGGATCGAGGGGCTCGACGAGCGCGGGGCGCGCGTGCAGTCATTGGTCCCCGAAGCGCGGGTTGCTGTCGCACACGGGCAGATGAGTGAGCCCGCCCTCGAGCGGACGATGCTGGCCTTCGTTGCGGGTCAATTCGATGTCCTCGTCTCGACAGCGATCATCGAGAGTGGACTCGACATTCCTCGCGCGAACACGATGATTGTCGACCGCGCGGATCTCTTCGGGCTAGCCCAGCTCTACCAGCTGCGAGGTCGCGTCGGACGATCCAGCGAACGCGCGTACTGCTATCTCCTGGTTCCCCCCCCGAGCCAACTCAGCGACGAAGCGCGCGGTCGCCTCGAGGCCCTGGAACGGCACACGGAGCTTGGGGCCGGATTTCGCATCGCCACCTTGGACCTCGAGCTGCGGGGCGCTGGGGAGCTCCTGGGCGCGGACCAGAGCGGGTTTGCTGCGGCGGTTGGGTTTGACCTTTTCTGCCAGATGCTCGAGGAGGCCACGCAGGAGCTGCGAGGGTTGCCGGTTGCAGCGGGGGTCGACCCCGAGCTGGGGTTCGACGAGGAGGCACTCATCCCCGAGGAATACGTCGACGACGTGGGGGTTCGGCTATCGCTTTACAAGCGGTTGGCGGCGGCGCGGGACCCGGCGGAGGTCGCGGAGACTGCTGTCGAAATGGAAGACCGCTTCGGCCCGGCGCCCCCCGAAGCGCAGCGCCTGGTCGAGATGATGCGACTGAAGACGGTGCTGCGGCGCTTCCGCGCGCTGGGCATCGAAGCGTCAGCACGGGCGGTCGCCTTGCACCTGCGGGACGACACGCCGCTCGACGCCCACGCCATTACCGCCCTCGTGGTGGCTGACGGCAGCGGCTACGTGCTGGCCCCCGGCGGGAAGCTGACGCGCCGCTTCGCCCCGAGTGAGGGGATTCGTGATGGGTTCATGGCGGCAGACCGGATGCTCACGGAGCTAGCCACTTGTCTTCGGCCGGATTCGTCGTAGCGTCTGCCCATGGCTGGCAACAGTTTCGGCGAGTGCTTTCGCATCACCACCGCAGGCGAGTCGCATGGGCCGGGGAATGTGGTGATCGTCGACGGCTGCCCACCCGGTATTCCGCTCGCACCGGAGGACCTGCTCGTCGACCTCGCGCGCCGCCGCCCTGGGCAAAGCAGTATCGTTACCCAACGCCAGGAGGCGGACGAGCCGGAGATTCTGGCTGGGGTGTTCGAGGGGCGTACCACCGGGACCAGCCTGGCGATTCTCGTACGCAATCAGGACCAGCGGAGTCGCGACTACAGCGACATCCATGACAAGTACCGACCGGGACATGCCGACTTCACCTATGACGCGAAGTACGGGTTCCGCGACTTTCGTGGCGGAGGTCGGAGCAGCGCGCGGGAGACCGTGGCGCGAGTTGCAGCCGGGGTCGTCGCGAAGAAGATCCTGGCGCAGGGTTTCGGTGGCTCGGTGGTCGGCTACGTCAAGCAGGTAGGAGACGTAGTGGCGGAGATCCCCCAGCCGGAGCTGGTCGAGCTGGCCAGCGTGGAGCGCCTGCCCGGTGGCGAGCCGAACGTGGTTCGCTGCCCAGACCCCGTCGCAGCAAGTCAGATGCTGGCAGTCATTGAACAGGTCCGCAAGGAGCAGGACTCGATCGGTGGGGTGGCGGAGATCGTGGCTCGTGGCGTGCCGGCAGGCCTGGGTGAGCCCGTCTTCGACAAGCTGAAGGCGGATCTCGCGAAGGCGCTATTCAGCCTCCCGGCGGTGCTGGGGGTAGAGTACGGAATCGGCTTTGGCTGCGCGACCCGGCGTGGCAGCCAAAACAATGATTTGTTCGTGGCCGAGCCTGCGGCGGAAAACTCCGCGCCCACCATCCGGACCACCAGCAACCGTCATGGGGGCATGCTCGGTGGGATCTCCTCGGGCATGCCGCTGGTGCTGCGGGCCGCAGTGAAGCCCACCAGTAGCCTGTCCCAGGAGCAATCGACAGTGACTCGGGCTGGCGAGGCGACCACCATCCGAACCCGGGGAAGGCACGACCCCTGTCTGCTCCCGCGCTTTGTGCCGATGGGCGAGGCGATGGTCGCCATCGTGCTAGCCGATCACTGGCTGCGGTGGCGCGGCCAGCGGGCGATCTGATGCCCTTTGTCGCGGCGGGTAGCCTGCGCCTCCACTACGAGGAGAACGGCAGCGGTGCGCCGCTCGTGCTGCTCCCGGGTCTGGGGATGCGGGCGGAGCACTGGGCGCCCCATCTACCCATCCTATCTGCCGGCCGACGTGTCATCGCGCTGGATGTGCGGGGCGGTGCCCTATCGGACTGCCCGCCGGGACCCTACGAGACCCAGCAGATGGCGGAGGACACCGCCCTGGCGCTTGACCGCCTGGGCATCGAGTCTGCTGACCTCCTCGGCTTCTCGATGGGCGGATTCGTGGCGCAGTGGTTTGCTCTGCGCCACCGGGCGCGGGTTCGGCGCCTGGTCCTCGCGCTCACGGCGCTCCGACCCAGCGCCCGAGGCTGCGCGCGTCTCCAGCTCGAGTTGAGACTGCGGGAGGATCCCGCCCTCCACGAGCTGCATTTTCGCGAGCTCTTCCTCTGGCTCTTCGATGACCGCACCTTCGAGCGGCCCGGCGCGGTGGACCGGCTCGTGGCGGCGGCCCTGGAACAGGCCCCCGCCGAGTCGCTGGAGGGGATCCGGGGACGCGTCGCGGCGTGCCTCGCCCATGACGCCACGGCGTGGGCACGCGAGATCCGGGTACCCACCTTGGTACTCGGAGCGACGCGCGACCTGATCTACCCACCGGCGGACACCGCGGCGCTGGCCGCGGCCATCCCCGGCGCCCGGCACGAGCTGGTTGAGGGTGCGCACGCGCTCAGTGGCCCCGCCATTCGCCAGTTTGGGGAAGCCGTGCGGCGCTTCTTCGATGCTTGAGGGGGCCTTGCCGCGGCGGGGCGGTTCACTATGTTTGCGTCCGCATGGAACCTGGACTTGTGACGCTGGCGAAGATCGTGGGCACGCTGGTTACCGCGATCAGCGTGATTCCTCTGCTCTTCCTCCTCCTGCCCGGGGCTGACACGGGGGAGCCGGATGGCGACCTGAGCGATCCGCCACATTGACGTGCTCGGTGGCTCGTTGAAACCAAATGGGTAGGCTGCCGTAGCTCCGATCGAACCTCGTGCCGGAGGCCTCACTTCAGGATCTGCCATGTCGGTCCAGCATTCGTCCCCAGCTCTACTGGTCGCCCTCGCGCTCGTGATGGGCGCCTGCCGGAGCAAGCCCGAGCCGGATCTCGCCCCGCTCGCGACTTCGCTTGAACCCGCCCGGGCCGGGAGCGCTCAGGCCCTGAAAGCTACGATCCAACCCCGGACGAGCGAAGTGCAACTTGAGATGAGGGCCCCGCTCGAGAATATCTACGGGGTGGCGAAGGATGCGACGACGGGCGAGCTCTTCATCGATCCGACCCACCTCGAAAGCACATCGGGGCTCGTCCAGGTCGACCTGGAGAAGCTGGTACTGACCCAGGAGAAGCGGGAGCGTGAGGATGCTGATTTCGGGGCGCTGAAGAGGGACGACTTGCAGAACCAGCATGCTCGGACCTGGCTGGAGATCGGGGACGACACTCCTGAGCCGGTGCGCCAGGCGAACCGTTTCGTTCAGTTCAGGATCACGAAGGTCGCGAATGTCTCGGAGCCCGATGTCACCCGGCTCTCGGGCGCTGAGCGCGAAGTGACGGCGGTCGTCACTGGTGACTTCATCCTCCACCAGCGAAAGGTCGAGAAGAGCGCCAAGATGAAGGTGGTGTTCCACTACGAAGGGGCCCGGCTGAGGAAGGTCCGGATGACGACCGTGGAGCCGCTCGTGGTCGACCTGGAGGCACACGACGTCCGACCCCGGAAAGCGTTCGGTGTGCTCGCCGAAGCCACCCTCACGACGCTCGGGAGGAAAGTCGATCAGCACCCCAAGGTCAGCCTTGACCTCGAAGCGCAGCCGCAGGACGGGTCCTGAGCACGGAGCCGGCTGCGGAATTCCTCTCCTGCCCTCCACTCAGCCCTAGACACGTCCCGCCGCGCGCCTCCCCGCGAGAGCAGTCGCGGGGCGGTGCGAGCGTTGTTCGAAGCGAGTCGGCGGCCCCCGTTCCTCGCGTTACGGCTGCGCGGACTTCGGGGGGGGCGGCAGCGGGGCCCAGCGCAGCGACTCGCCATGGGCGCCCGATACCCGGTTGGTGACCCAACGCTTCAGGGACATCATGTACAGGCCGTCCCCATCTGCGTGTCGCCGGGTGGAGAAGAACGCGAGCAGTCGCCCGTCGACGCTGCAGGCGGGGTAGGTGTTGGTCCCCTGATTCTGCGTCAATCGCGCAATCCCGCCGCCGGTCTCGCCGCTCATCACCAGATCTTCGCGATCGCCTCCAACGCCGACCGAGTAGACGAGTCGGATGCCGTCCTCGGTGTCGCAGAAGGTGGGGGCGGCGGCCGTGAATCCTGCCGGCGAAACGGCCTTGCCGTCGACGTAGACGCGCTGCGCGCCGAACGAGTCTGGCTCGCCCCCGATCCACGCAAGCTTGCCGCTCGGGCTGAACACCGGGTGGGTGGCGACGGCCGTCGAAGAAACCTTCTTGAGGTTGTTGCCATCGGCGTCGCCGACCCAGATCGAACTCCCCTCGGCGTTCGAAACTGCGATTGCCAGTCGGGAGTAGTCCCCGTTGAAGGCAACGCTGAAGATGCTGCCCTCCGGGGTCAGCGGGACGTGAGTGTGGGTTCCGCCCTCGACCTTGAAGAGCCGAAACGGGCTGTACGCGCGACTCCGGGCGTAGAACAGGCTTGCGCCGGGACCCCAGGTGGGGGCGATGGACGTATCGTCTGGCTGGGTGCGCGGCTGGAGGTCGGCGCCGTCAGCATCCATGGTGAAGACCCGGCGATTTCGCCCCCACTTTCCGCTGTACGTGAAGTGGCTGGCGAAGCCCCCCGGGGTCCCGGTGATCGCGCCGAGCAGGGCGTCCGTGACGCGATGAGCGGTGACGCGCACCTCGTCCTTGTCGACCAGCAGCTTCTTCTCGTAGACGGGGTCCTTGCCGACGTTGAGAAAGTACGCCAGGCCGAGGACTTCGATCTTCCCGGCGCGGTGCTTGCGCGCGGAGACTTTGACGATCACCTCTGCGCCAATCTTGCGCCAGGCGTCCACGTCCACTGGATCGTCGAAGCCGTAGAGCCCCGGTGGGGCCTGCTTGTCCGCTACAAGGTCGAACATCCCGGACAGTTCCAGGTCGCGGCGGACGACGCTGCGGACGATGACGTCCTCAAGATCCGGCGCGAGGCTAGGCAGGATTGCCAGCTTGGTCACGTGTTCCTTGACGTGACCCGTGACGACGAGCTCGCCAAGCGCCCCCTCATCGGGGGTCGGGGTTGGCGCCTGCGCGCCAGCTAGTGTGGTGGTGAGCAGGACCGTCAAGAATCCGAGGAGCGGGCGAACGGTGATCACGGGATGCCTTCTTCTTGCGAAACCTCGCACGGGGCGCGGGTGCCGGTGAACGTCACGGACTGTGTAGTGCCGAGGATGTCTGGGTAAAGCTTGGGCGGGGGAGGCAGCTGCTGACCGACGATGCCATCCATCGTGGCGCGAACCTGCGCATCGAAAGTGGGATTCCCGCTCGGGGCCACGACGGTATATCCCGTTACCTGGCGATCTCCTCCGACGCTCACGGACATGGACGCGCGGAGCGTCCTGAGCTCGGCACAGGGGGCTCCCGTGCCTGGGGGCGACCAGCGTGCGTTGAACCACCCGAGGATCCGCCGCGTGTACTCTCCAACAGCGCGCGCCTTCAAGGGGTCCGTCTCAGTGCCCTCTTCCACCCCGTCCGGGGACCCCTCTCCCTCCACGGTCGCCTCGGCGTCAGCCTCGCTGGCGTCTGGCTGCAGGTCGTCGACCTCCTTAGCGACCTCCGCGTCGGGAGGGGGCGCGGCATCACTCAGCTCCGTCTTCGGGATCTCGCTGGGGTCATCCTTGGCGTGCGGGGAAGGCGCGCTTCCGGCCTTCTCCCGCCGAATCGGGGGCTTCTTCCGCCACATGTCCGGGAGCTTGTACTTCACTTGCTCCTTGCCACCGAGCTTGAGCAGTTTGGTCTCATCGATGACCGGTTTGACGGCGATCGAGATCGGCTTCTTCACCGGCTCTTCGACTTCTTCGATGCGCGCTCGGTTCGTGACGACCGCCAGCACGAAGAAGAAGAAGACCTGGATGACGAATGCGCCCGCGACGGCGACAACGATCTCGAAGTCCGTGAACGCCGACACGACGGACCCCACGTACCCGCGGGGCAACGGACGCCGTTCGGCGTCGTTCATGGCTCGGCGATGCCGGGCTGATTTGCGGCGCGATCCGGAGCCGGGCTTCCGTCCGCGTCGTCATCGACGGCGGCGCCGTCTGCGGGGGCCTCCACGATCGGTTCGACGAGGAGATTGAGGGACTGGACGCCGCTGTTGCGCGCGGCAGCGACCACCTCGGCGACGATGCCGTAGCGCGCGTTCTTGTCCGCCCGGATGTACAGCTCCTGCTCGAGCTGAACGCGACTGCTCTCGCGAAACGCCTGCGCGACACGACCCGTCACGTCGCGGTCTCCGAAGAGAACCCTTCCGTCAGCCTCCACGGTGACCAGCAGCCGACTGTCCTTGACGGGGGTTTCGGCCGCCTGGACCTCTGGAAGGTCGATGCGCAGACCGGAGGTCAACAAGGGAGCGGTGACCATGAAGACGACGAGCAGCACCAGCATCACGTCGACCAGGGGCGTCACGTTGATCTCGGTGAAACCCCGGCGTCGCCGCCCACCGCCGCCCAGCGAGGCCCCCACGTGCTAGCCTCCCGCCCCCTGCGGCGCCAGGTTGTGGTTGGGTGCCGGGAACTGCCCGGCGGTCGGAGCGGAGGGGGCCGCTCCCCCAAATGGGGCCGTCTGGGTCCCGCGACTGGCTTGTCCGCTCATCACCTGAACCCAGGCCTCCGCCGAGGCGGTCAGCTCGTCGATCAGGTCGCCGATCTTGCGGTCGACGAAGTTGTAGCCAATCGTCGCGGGAATCGCCGCGACGAGCCCAAATGCTGTCGCGACGAGCGCCTCGCCGATGGCGGGGGCGACTACCGGCAGGGATGCACTCTTGGCCACCCCAATCTGGAGAAAGGCATCCATGATGCCCCACACCGTACCGAAGAGGCCGATGAAGGGTGACGATGACGCGATGCTCGACAGAGTTGGCATCAGAGTGGATGCCTTCTGTTGCTCAGTGGCCACCGCGCGCCTGGCAACGGCGAGCAAGAGATCGGCACTGGGCGCACCGGCGTCGTGGCGCTTGGCTAGCTCCATGACGACCCGCGCGCCGGGCGCCCCGCGATGCTTCAGTGCCAGCGCAACCAGGTCGTCAGGTCGCTCGACGGTCTCGGCCGCGCGCTCGAAAGCGTGCTGCGTCGCGCTGAGCCGACCCAGCTGCATGGACTTCAGAAACCAGATGACCCACACGCCGAAAGCAAAGACGACGAGTACGAGCAGTACGACCAGCACGACGCCGGACGACTGCAACATGAGCTGAATGGGATTGAGCGCGCCGGGCTCAGCGCCTGGGGGCGGGGGGGTCAACACCATGGGTTCGGCTATAGCGCGAAACCGGTCGTTCCGTCAGTCACCCAGGACGATGTCCACCCGTCGATCCTCGGCCCAGCTAGCCTCATCGGTTCCTCTGGCTTCGATTTCCCCGCGAGAGGTGGTGCTGGCCTGGCCGGCAGGGAGGCCCTCGTTGACGACTGCTCCCTTGACGTTTTCGGCGCGCTTGCTCCCGAGCACCATATTGTACTCATCGCTGCCGCGCGGATCGGCGTGGCCCACGAGCCGCATCTGCCGACCCTTCAGCGGTCCGGTGGTGAAGCAGTCAGCCAGCTTCTTGAATACCGCCCGGTCCTCTTCCCGCACGTTGGCCGAATCATAGGCAAAGAACGCCTCGGTATCGGTGATCCCACAGGCTTTCTTGATCTCGTCGGAGATACTGATGTTCCCACGGCTTCCGTCGTCGTCGCCAGTCTCCGGCTCACTCGCCGGCGCCTCTGGCATCGTGGGTGCGGTGGTGTCGCCGACCGGAGCAACCGGCGGGGGCGCGTCGTCCTTCTTGCAACCCATGACCAATGCCGCGGTCAGCACGGCGGTCGAGATAGCGAGCGTTCTCATTGGCGACTCCTTTCCTGGGGGTTCTGGCTTGGTCTTGGTCGCGGGTCATACCGTGGATGGTAGGTTCGTCGAAAGGACAACGTCTCCGCCACCACTTGCGGCCCAATCCACAAACCCAGAGAAACATTCCCGCGGCTCGCCGACCCCGCAACAAACCACTGAAACCTCGAGGTTTTTTTTCTATGTCCCGCTGAGGTAGGAAATCAACGCCACGGTTACAGTCAGGAACAGAACGACGAGCAGCACGCTACCTGCCTGCCTTCTCACCTTTGGGGCTGGGGTGCGGGTCGCCTCGAGTCGCGCGATGGCCAGTAGGGCGATGCCCTGGAGACGCTTCTCAGCCGTTGCTCCACGCTCGCGATCGGCGGTCATGCCCCGGTACCGAGCGGCGGCTTCGGCCAGTTGATCCGTGTCCTGACAGTAGCTCAGAAACGCGCTGTGCGCCCGGTCTTCGTCCCAGTGGTCGAGGGCGTTCTTCCACAGGGCTTCCAGTGTTTCATGGCCCACCACGGGGGCGAGTATAGGAAACTCAGCCGCACGGCGACAACGTCACGACGACCGCTACAGGCGCAGCTCTCGCGCCAGGCGGCGGGTGATCGCGAAGTATGCGTCTCGATCGTAGCGCTCGTTCAGGATGTGGAAATCGACTCCGCTGAGCCCCACGCACCCGAAGCAGTACGTGCACCCAGCGAGCGCGATGGACCGCACCAGATACGAAGACGACGAGCAACTCTCGCACTCGATGCAGTGCTGGCAGCGCATCAGACTGCGCGAGTGGTGACAGTGGGCGCAGTCGGTGCAGGAGTCGCACGCCACGCAGTAGTGGCAACGAACCAGTTGGTTGGATTGGCGGCAAAAGGTGCAGCCGTTGCACCCTCCACAGGCGACGCATTCGACGCACCCGACGTTCGCGCGACCCCCAACGAGGCTGGCTCGGAGCCGGTGATAGCGGGCCTCGAATTCCTGGGCGGTCAGCGTCCGTTCCATGGCGCGCAGTGGCGAGGAGCTACCGAATCGCTCGCCTCAGAGCGGCCGCCGCCTCCCGGGTTTGCGGCTCGTCGGCGTACTCTTCGAGACGGCGCAGTCGCTGATCCAGGATTGGCTTCTTGATAGGATCCTGCGTTTCGAGCAGGCGGGTGAGCGCTTCTAGTGCCCCGCGCGCGTGTTCTTCGTCGAAGTGTTCGAGCAGCTGCAGCTGCACGTCCTGCTCGTCGGGGAACTCGAACCCATGCTCCCGGTACTCGTTCACGGCGCGGGAGATCGCTCCACGACCTTCGCTGAGCATCACGCGGTCCAGCAGCCGCAGGCGCAGCCGCTCATGGTCGTCGGCATCGGCCGCGACGGGTTTGACGATGCGGGCCGCGCGTCGTGCTGGAGTCTTCGGCGTGGGCTCCGGGGCAGCTTCCACGCGGTCGGTGGGCTCTGGTTTGCGATTGGGGCGGGCGGAGGCAACCGCAGCACGTCCGTTGCCTCGAGGCCCGAGCGGCGCGTTGGGTCGCCGGGCGGCGATCAAGATCGGCTCCGCAGCGGCTTTCGTTTCGGTGCGGTTCTTTCGCCTTCGCCGGCGTCCGCCAGACCTCTGGCGCTGTCCATCCATGGTAATCGGTTCCTCTTGCTCACCTGTCGGGGGCGACCGGAGACCAGTTCGCATGGTCGCCCAATGAGCGTGTTCAGGTCTGCCGCCCCTCGACCCGACGGGATGCCGTGCGGCGCCGCCGAGATGGCTACTTCCTGGACCCCTTGGTGACTAGCACAAGGCGGCAGGGGGGAGAGAGAAAATTCGGCCGGCCGCCAGCGCCGAAGATCATCGTCCTCCCGCCAGGCCCCAGACGGCGTTTTTTTCCGTGACGCGGCGCGTAGCTTGCGCCCCCACTCCGTTGCTCGTATTTGCACGAGTTGGCCGGCGGTCGGAGAGGCCGCGGTGTCCGTTGTCGTGATCGAGCGACTGTGAGATGCCTGTGGGGTCCAAACTCAGAAACCAGCGCCGGGAATTCGCGACCTCCACGTCTTCGACCATCTGCGCGACTCGGCCCCTCGCCCGTCACCGTGACGGAATGTGTGGATCGGAAGTCCCAGCGGAGAGTGCATACCATGGTTGATCCGGGTCAGAAGTTCTGGCGAGACGGCGAGCTCGCGAGCTGGAGCGAGCAGGGTTCCACTTCGCTACTCACCCATACTTTTCACTACGGAGTGGGAGCCTTCGAGGGGATCCGGGCCTATCGCCGTGCAGACGGACAGACATATGTGTTTCGGCTCCGCGAGCACATCGTTCGCCTCTTCGATTCTTGCCGGCTGGTGATGATCGAGCCCCAGGTCTCCATCGAGCAGACGATGGAGGGTTGCTTGCAGGTACTGCGGGCCAACGGAATGGACGAGGGATACATCCGCCCGATGGTGTTCCTGGGTCCAGGAGCGATGGGGATCCTGCCGGTCCAGAACCCGGTGGTGACGTTCATCGTGGCCTGGAGCTGGGGTGCATACCTGGGCCAGGATGGTCTCGAGAAGGGGATCCGTTGCCAGATCAGCGCCTATTCTCGGCATCACATCAACGTGGCCTTCGCCAAGGGCAAGCTAACCGGCCAGTACATCAACTCGGTGATGGCCAAGCAGGAGGCGACCAAGGCCGGTTTCGACGAGGCCCTGCTGCTCGACGTGAATGGTTTCGTGAGCGAGGGCAGTGGTGAGAACGTGTTCGTGGTCAAGAACGGCACCATCACGACGCCACCGCTGTCCGGATCGATTCTCGCAGGAATCACTCGCGCTACCGTTATCGACCTCGCCCGCGAAGAAGGAATACCGCTCGTGGAGGCGCCGGTCACCCGTGATCAGCTGTTCCTCGCGGACGAAGTGTTCCTGACTGGTACCGCCGCTGAGGTCACGCCGGTGCGTGAGGTCAACCACCGGTCGATCGGTGAGGGGCGACGCGGCCCCATCACCGAGCGGCTGCAGCAGCGCTACTTCGACATCGTCAAGGGCGGCGACGATTCTCACCCCGAGTGGCTAGCTCGCGTCTGATACCCCTGATCTGGGTGCTGGTGTCCGGCTGTGGTGCGTCGGGTTCACCGCCGGAGGCTCCGGGCCCGTTGCCGTCCTCGCGGTCGCCGGTTTCGGAGCGCCCTGCAGTGCCGCTGTCGGCGGAGGCGTGGAAACCAGTGCGTAGCAGCCGTCAGGGTATCGAGGTCCCGTTCCCGGATCGCGACGCCTGGGCGGTGAACGACGTTGGTGGTCAGTGGCTCGTCGCCCAACACGCGGGCAGTCGCTCGGAGGTTCGCCTGAGGTCCTGGCGTGCTCCCCGCGTCAACACTTCCGAGTCCTGCTGGGAGCAGGTCCGCCTTTGGCGGCCGGACTTCCCTGGTGCAGAGACGGGTTCGATTCTCGAACAGAGGGATTTGACCGCTCCCGCTGGCTATCGGGGTGAGGTCCTCGTGGGGGTGACGGTGGCCGCGGACGTCGCGAGCGGATTCGTCGCGGCAGTCGGTGCGCGCGGCGGACGTTGCTTCGCGTTCTGGTACCGCACCCGGGTGAGCGGTGGCACCGCCGAGCAGATCGTGGGAGAGAATCTGGCGGTCGTCTCGGCGGGCATGGTGGACCGGGTCCGCGAGCTGGCTCTCGACGAGGCTGTTCACCGCGAAGGCGTCTCTCCCTGAGGCGCTCCAAATTTCGGGTCGAAACTGCTGCAGGAATTCCAGGTTTCTGCTATTTGGGAAGCCAGGAGCACCAAGTGGAAGAGATCGCGATTCAGTTGGCAGAGAGGGTTCGGCGATTGCGCTTGCAGGCCGGGCTGACCCAGGCCGAACTGGCTTTGGGAGCGGGCGTGACGGTAGAGACCGTGGCTCGCCTGGAGCGGGTGCTGCGGGGTCGGGCATCGGCAAACGCCAATCCGTCTCTCGAGACTCTCAGTCGCCTGGCCACGGCGCTGGGGGTGGAGGTCGTGGACCTGCTGAGCCTCAACAGCAAGGCCAAAGCGAAGGATGACCGGTTGGCCCTCGTTCTGCGCGGAGCTTCTCCGGAGACTCGGCGGATCGTGCTCAAGCTGGCCGAGGTGGTGGTTCGAGAGCACGGCAGCGGGAGGACCGCCCCACGCGGACGTCGTCCGCGCAAGTAGGGACCGCGGGGGTTCGGACGCGCTGGATGGTCGCCGCGTTCGGTGGGGCTGGACGGCTCGACGTGCAGGCCGCGCCTCCTCGCTGCGCCCCCAGGTAGGAAGCGGAGCATCGGGGATCTAGAAGCTCTCGACGAGCTGTTGCATCGCGCGTCGGGCGTCCTTCGGAAGGATACCCACCGCGATAACGCTGAGGCCGGATGGGTGGAACAGCCGGCGTGCGGCTGTTTGCAGGTCCTCCAGGGTTACTGCCTCAAGCTGTGCCAGTCGGTCCGCCGGCGACCGCGCCACGCCGATGAGATGCTCGATACCGAGAAACTCTGCGACCTCGCTGGGATCGTCCAGCATCTCGAAGAGGCGCCACCGGTAGCGGGCTTTGGCCTTCGCCACCTCCTCCTGCCTCGGGCCCTGGTCGCGCAGCTCGGTGACGACGGTCAGCAGTTCGCCCAGTAGCTCCCTGGCACGATCGTGGGCCGCATCTCCCGCGAGCTCAAGCAGCCCCGAGTCGGAGTAGGCTTCGTAGGTTGCTGCCACGTCGTAGCAGAGACCCCGTACGTCACAGATGCGGTGGTAGAGCCTCGTCGACATGCCGTCGTCGAGGATCCTCGACAGCAGGTCCACGGCGGGCTCATCGGGGGCGGTCTCCGCCGGCGCCCGGAAGACGACGCGCAGGGAAGTCTGGCTGGATGCCGCGTGATGGACGTAGCGCCATCGTGGCTTGGTCTGGTCCGGGGGAGGGCTGCTAGTAGGAAGCGGGCCTGACGGTAGTGTGCCGAAGTGCCTGGCCAAGAGCTCGAGCGTTCGCTCGGCGTGCACGGGCCCGGCCACCGACAGCACGGTACCTGTTGCGGTGTAGTGCGCGCGATGATGAGCTTCCAGCTGAGCCACGTCGAACCGCTCGAGGTGGTCCAGCGTTCCCGTGATGGGCATCCCCAGAGGATGCCCCCCAAAACACGTCTCCAGCGTCAGGTTCTCTGGATCGATCTGGCGGCCGGTATCGTCGAGAGATTCAAGGATCTCTTCCCGGACAATGCCGCGCTCCAGCGCCAGGTCACGCAGGATGGGACGCTGGAAGGCGTCGGCAAACACTGGCACCAAGCCTTCAAAGGTGTCGGGTGGCGCCTCCAGGGTGAGGGAGCCGTGATCTGCCGAGGTGGCTGCTGCCAGCGATCCGCCCTGCGCCTCGACGGCGTGGATCAGTTCGTGAGCGGAGGGGTGGCGTGGCGTACCCCGAAACAGCATGTGCTCCAAGAAGTGGCTGATCCCGTTCTGGTCTGGAGATTCGAATCGAGACCCGACACGGAGATTTGCCTCGAGCACCACGCGATGCACCGCGGGCATCGGGATGACAATGACCCGCGGACCTCCGGTGAGCGGGGTTACCGACCCGCGCAGTGACTCCAGTCGCTCGTCATCCCTCATCTTCGGGAGCTGGCTCCTCGCCCTCGCCCTCTTCCTTGGGGGGCGCGATGAGTTCGGCGTTGCGCTCCAGCTTCCCCTCGGCAGCCGTCTTCAATGCCGCGATGTAATCGATCAGTGCCTCGTCCGCCTTGACCTGGCGGCGCCGCCGCATCAGTTCCAGCTTGTTCTCGTCGAAGTCCTCGCGCTTGGCTGGCAGTTTTTCCTTCAGCTGGACGACGATGACACCCTCACTGGTCTCGAGCGGCTGGGGGTGCACACTCCCCGGCTTCTCCAGTGCAAAGACTGCAGCTGTGGCGTTGCTGAGCGGATTGGCGCCGGAGAACGGCGAGGCATAGCGGGTGAAGGGCGCGGTCACGTCCGCTCTGGGTCGATCGCTGGCATCGAAGCCGCGAAGCTCCTCGTCGGGGGTGTCCTCGTCGGCGCCCTGTCCGCGAGCCAGGTACTTTCGCGTCAGTCGACGAGTGGCCTCCTCGATGTCCTTGCCGTCCTTCAGTTCCCCGATCAACTCGTCGGCGAAGTTCTTCGTCTCACCGTCCGCTTTGAATCGCGTGGCCAGTTCCCGCGCGAGGTAGCGCTTGCCCACCAACTCCACGTCGCTTTCAGCGAGCTTGCCGTCGAGGCGCAGGATGTAGAAGCCCTCTGGCGCCTCGATGACGTCACTGTGCTGGCCCGCAGTGAGTGTCTCCACCGCCTCGGCCAGAATCGGCCCACTGGGCCCATACTGGTCGGGCGCCAAGCAGCCCAGCGCACCCCCCAACACCGCGGTACGACCGTCGCTGGTATCACGCGCGACGGTCGCGAAATCGGTACCGTCCTTGAGTCGCGACAGGGCGGCATCGATCTTGGCCCGGATGAGCGCCTTGTCTTCGTCCGTCGCCGCCGGCGGAAACCGGGTGCGAATTTCGCTGACCAGCAAGCAGCCCGCCTGCCACTGGTCCTTGGTGTTCTCCCAGCGGTCGTTGACTTGCTCGGTGTTGTCTGCGGCCCAGTCCTCCGCGACGGCGTCCGAAACCTCTACCACGTACTTGGTGAACCAGTCGCGGTTCAGCGTGGTGGTACGCGCGACCACCTTCTCGTTGTCGCGAGCGTAGGCCGCGAAGGTTTCCTCCTCGGAAACCACCACCTGCGAACGGATTAGACTCCGCATGCGCTCGGCGACCAGCTCGCGCCGCTGCATCTTCCGAAACTCTTTCGGGCTGCGATTGGCGTACACGCGAAGGTTGCGCTGGTAGATCTCGTAGTCGTAGCGCTGGGTCTTGCTGTTCTTGACGGGGATCAAGCGCACCCCCCGCGGCCCGTCCTCGGCGCACACGGGATTGCGCATCGCGCGTGCCGGATCGGGGATCAGCGGGTGCGGAATCAGGTTGCAGAGCTGCAAGGGGGCCGCGAGGTTCTCGAGCTGCGCAGCTGGCAGCGAGACATGCGCGCGCCCGGCCTCCAGCTCGTCGGTGATCTCCTCGTCGCCGACGCCAACGCCAAGTCGCTCCGCCTCCCGCACCAACAACTCGCGCTCGACCAGGCCCTCGATGACCATCTGGGGGATGCGCATCTTCCGCTGCTGTTTCGCCTCCAGGCGGCCGGCGGCCAGCCTGAGCGCGGCGTCGAACTCTTTGAAGCCGACACACTCGCCGTACACCCGAGCGGCGCAGTCGACCTTCAGGCTATTCGCTTGACCGCGGCTCGCGGCGCGGAACTCGACCACGAAGACCACGATGATCGCGAAAACGATTGCTCCGATTACGATCTGTCCAGCGCCGCCGCGGCGAAAAAAGCTCAGCATGGGGGAGGTGTCTCGATGGCCAGGGGTGGGCTGCGCTGTTCACACAGCCTGGCAGAGCCGCGGCAAATACCATGCTGGTCGCGAGTGGTCCATCGGGCGGGTGGCAGGGCTGGCCGCTAGGGCTGGCGAGCGGGGGATGCGGTCTTTTCCAGCGCAATCAACCGCCGCAGCTCGGCAAAGGCCCGCTCCGGCGATTCGACCCGACGCTCAAAAGCGACCTCGAACCAGGTGTCGAGGGTCCGCGATTTGTCTCCCGGATCGCGGATCGGCACCGCTTCTGCGGCAATCTCGACATAGTCCAGTTCCGCAGCGGCCATCGCCCGGGCTCGGTCGAACAGGGCCGCGTCGTCCTCGCCTCGGAAGTCGCTGCGTTGTGCCCGAACGACGAAACGCACAGTTAGATCGCCCTCGAACCCAAGCGAGACTCCGCTGTCCATAATCAGGTTGTCGCGCACTCGATCGGCGAGGACGATCCTCTCGGGTAGCGTTCGATAGACCTCGAAGCCTGCCGCAATCAACGCTCTTTTCAGTTCGGTCCGGTTCGCCATCAGGAGGTCCCAGGCCGCAGCCGGCCGCCCCGATGCTCCCCCGAATTCGCGTCAAGTTCAACGATTTTCAGTCTTTAGGCGGGGGCGCGCGCCTCGAAGCGTCCCCTGGCTTCTGGCAGATCGGCGCCGCAACAGTCAACCCGGGTGAGGAGCTAGCAGGAAACCAGCGCATCCTCTGCTATGGTTCGCACGCAGTGAGCGAAGAAAAACGACCAGTTGCCCAGCGGAGGTACGCCGGCGGAGCTCGCCGTGAGGCATCCGATCGAGTGGCGATTCGTCGTCCCGAGGGTGAGGCTGACGGCTGGACACTGAACGTGAGTCGAGGGGGGCTGCGCGTGGTCGTTGAAGTTCCTCTCCGGGTCGGGGAGTTGGTCGATGTGGTGGTCGGGTCGGCCGAAGAGGCCCCGCCTCGGTCGGCTCGGGTGGTCTGGGTGAAAGATGCGGCCGACGGTCAGATCTGTGGGCTGCAATGGCTCGATACCAGTGGGAGCATCCCCCCGCCCGACGAGCCGCTGGACGAGTGATCCCCCCGGCTCGGAAAGCTCGCGCTTGAATCCAGGGTCGGTTCAGCTGCTGGGGCCCCAGGGACCCTTCGCCCAAGGACTGGCGGGATACGAAGCCCGTGCCGGCCAGCTCGAGATGGCCCACGCCGTCGAGCGGGTGCTGGCGGACGATGGGATCCTGCTGTGCGAGGCAGGCACGGGGACCGGCAAGACGCTCGCCTATCTGGTCCCCGCCATCCTGAGCGGCCGTCGCGTCATCGTCTCGACCGCCACGCGAGCACTGCAAGAGCAGATCGCCTCCCACGACATTCCGCTGGTGAGTCGGGTCCTCGGAATCGAGCCTCGGGTTTCGATCATGAAGGGGCTGTCGAACTACATTTGTCGCCGGCGCCTGGCAGAGTTCTGTCGCGACGCTGCCTCCCTGCAGCCGAGATATGCGAGTGCCCTCAACGCGTTGGAGGAGTGGTTGCCGACCACCCTGGCGGGAGACATCGCCGAGGTGGAGTCGCTCCCCGAGGACGCTGCCGTGTGGTCTCACGTGACTGCCTCCAGCGATACACGAATCGGGTCCGAGTGTCCCTATCACGAGGACTGCTTCGTGACGCGGATGCGCCGCGCCGCGGACCAGTCCCAGATTGTGATCGTCAACCACCACCTGTTCTTCGCGGACCTCGCGCTTCGCGGACCGCATCCCGGTAGGGTTATTCCCGACTACGATGCCGTTGTCTTCGACGAAGGCCATCAGCTGGAAGACACCGCTACGCTGTTCTTCGGCTTCCGTGTTTCGCGGTTGCGGATCGACGCGCTGCTGTCCGACGCGACTCGCGCGATCTCAGGAGCCGACGACGAGTCCCGGGTGGGGGAGGCGGAGTGGAGAGCGGTGCTCGCCGAGGTCCGCCGTGCCGCGGACCGGTTCTGGGCGGTGTTGCGCGACGAGGTGGCGGCCAGTGGCGGGAGAACGACGGTCGAGCCCGGGATCTGGGCCGGTGAGGCGAACGACGCCTGGCTGGACCTCGACGACTCGCTGCAGTCCCTGGGCAGCCGCGCTGCGACGACAGTTGCGTTGCTCGAAAACCGCGAAAGCCACCACGCTGTAGCCGCGATCGAGACCGTGGAGCGCCGTGCGGAGATGCTGCGCGATCAGCTTGCCAACATCGTCGAGAGCGTTCGCGGACACGTGGTGTGGTTCGAGAGTGATCCGCGCAACTGCTCCCTTGCGGCTGCTCCGGTGGACCTGTCGGGTGTGTTTCGGGAGCGGATCTTCGATGCTGTGTCGGCAGCAGTGGTGACCAGTGCGACCCTGACCAGCACCGTTGCGGGTGGGACTTCGACAATCCCCGGTGGGGGATCGGCTCGAGGAGACTTCACATTTCTCCGCTCTCGTCTTGGGTTGTCTGGCGATCTAGACGTCGAAGAATTGGCGGTGGCGTCGCCCTTCGATTTCGCTTCGAACGCGCTTCTGTACACTCCCACGGACCTCCCGGAGCCACAGAACGCGCAGTTCCTGGGGGAGGCCGCGGAGCGCGTCAGGCAGCTGGTCGAGCTTTCCGACGGTGGCGCCTTCGTGCTGACCACATCGATTCGCTCGATGAACATCCTCAGTCGCGAGTTGCGCCAGCGCTGTCCAGGGCGGCTCATCCTGCTGCAAGGAGACGCTCCCAAGCGGACCCTCATCGAAGGATTTCGTCTCGCCGGCGATGCGGTTCTGGTGGCAACGATGGGTTTCTGGGAGGGAGTGGACGTGCCTGGCAGCGCGCTGCGTTTGGTCATTCTGGAGAAGATTCCGTTTCCCGTTCCGACGGATCCAATCGTCAAGGCGCGCTCGATGGCGCTGGAGGCGGAAGGGCGCAACCCGTTCATGGAGCTGCATGTTCCTTCTGCAGCCATCTCCCTGAAGCAGGGATTTGGCCGCCTGATTCGCACTCGCGTCGACTCCGGCGTGGTGGCGCTGCTCGACGAGCGGATTCGTCGCCGAGGGTACGGCAAGAGACTGCTTGCCGTCCTTCCGCCCGCTCGACAAGTCGACGATCTGGCCGACGTAGCGCAGTTCTGGAGCGCTCGCTTCGACTCCGACCGCTCCTCGCGCTGAGACTTGCCGGTGTGCTGAACGAAGCCGCCGTGTCCGCCAGGCAGAGGGCCGAGCGCTGTGGTCGGGCGCCGGACAATCGTGTGAGCTTTCACTGGATCTCGGTGCTGGACGGCCCCGATGCCCGTGCCCGGCTTGCGGTTGCCGGTACCAGTACCGATCCCCGCTGAGTCTGGGGCACTCCTTCCATCGCCTTGGGCCTACCGCTCCGCGGTCCAGACCGTGGGAAGCCTAGCCCGTTTGGGTAGGGCTGGCTTCTCCGCTCAGCGCGTCAGTCTGCAATAGGTGCCGTCTGACATCTTGAGCTCAGTTCATTGGAACATCGCTCCGGGTGTCGCGACACTCAACGGGGATCGGGTGGGACTCGAGTCCCCTCCCACGGGGTGACTGGGGCTCTACCGCCCAGTTCCAGAACCAGCCTTCTTGGGAGCGGCCTTCTTGGCGGCCTTCTTGGCGGCCTTCTTGGCGGCCTTCTTGGGGGCAGCCTTCTTGGGGGCAGCCTTCTTGGGGGCAGCCTTCTTTGGAGCGGCCTTCTTGGCGGCCTTCTTGGGGGCAGCCTTCTTGGGAGCGGCCTTCTTGGGAGCGGCCT
>JBNLDK010000027.1:0-11117 GCA_050304295.1 Polyangiaceae bacterium | reverse complement strand
GGTCCGGGTCCAGCACCGGATGAGGAGTGTGGATCTGGAGCCTACCCCGGTGTGCCTCACCCTCGCCGTGCGTCAAGGCCGCTCGCTCCGCTCGCGCCCTCTGGGGTTGGCCTGCGGCCAAGCCTTGACTCACGACGAGGGCGAGGCGGCGGGGGGCATGCTCCAGATCCAAACTCTCGTCATCCAGTTCACGTCCTCCCTCCAGCTCCAGCTCGCTGCCGTCGAAGCTCGCGATGCGAAGTTCGCCGATCAGTTGCGGCGCTCGTTGCTGTCGGTGGGGCTCAATCTCGGCGAAGGCTATGGCGCCTCGGGCGGTGCCAAGCGCAAGGCCTATCGCGTCGCGCTTGGTGAGGCCGCCGAGCTGGAAATGGGCCTCGAAATGGCTGTCGCCCTTCGCTACTGCTCGCTTGGCAGCGAGCAGCGCGAAACGCTGCAGCGAATCCTCGCCACCCTTCAGAAGCTCGCTCGGCCTCATCGCTGAGTGGGCCTTGTCCTACAGCCAGATCCTGGTGCACGCGACGTGTCGCAAGGCCAGGTAGTGTTTCGCCGTCTTCTCGAACCGGGTGGCGAGACATCGGAAGCGCTTCAGGTGGTGGAAGAACACCTCGACCAGGTAGCGCTTGCGGTACGTCTTGCGATTGAGTCGTGGCTTCTGAGCTCGGCTGCCGGGTGCTGCTCCGTCCGGATGTGGTCGAAGTGGACCGCGCCGGTTGCTCGGCCTTCGACCCAGAGGTGGAGCCCGCGAACCGCGCCGGGCTCGAAGACGCCGTCGCCTGGGCACCGTTCGGTCCTTCTTCCGCCAGTCGTGCCTATCCCAGAGTCTGTAGTGCCTATCCTAGATTGTGCTCTGCCTTTCAGTGTAGAAACTATGCGCATCGTCAGTTCTTTACTGCATGGCGGAGTTATTAGAATGCCTAGCGAGTGGCAGTACGGAATTCACGAGCGGGCTGCTGATCTTCTGACCGTTTCTCTATGTAGCGTGGGCATTGTGAACAGAATGGGCTACAGATCTGGCATCTGAAACGACAGGAGCGCCTTCATGGCCACCCAGAAGCCCGCTGCGAAGCCCCGCACGACGAGAACCCGAGCGCCAGCGCGCTCCCAGCCCGTCGCGAAGCCGCGACCCGCCGCGAAGCCGCGACCCGCCGCGAAGTCGCGACCCGCCGCGAAGCCGCGACCCGCCGCCAAGGCTCGCCCGGCTCCGACTCCCTCGCCCACTTCACCCCCCGCCGCCTCCGCGCTCGAACGCTGGCGCTCCGCGCTCCGCGGGGTGAAGGCAAGCGCGGCTCGCGCCCCCATCGGGGTGCTGGTCGGCGAAGCCATCGAGCTCTCGTGCTTCATCGCTTCCCGGTGGGAGCCCGAGGGTGACGGTGACGAGGTGGTGCCCGGCATGCGCTCCGCCGCCAACGCGGGATCCATCGCGCCCACGTTGGTCGCCGATCTCCGCGATCTCGCGCTGGCGCTGGCGGAAGCCCATGCGGAACTCCAGCGGACGGAGATCGCGATCCCGGAGCCACCGGTCGAGCGCGGCAAGGCGATGCTCACCGAGCTGCGCCACTGCCTGGCGTTTCTCTTCGACGACGGCGTGATCGACGACCGAGACGGAGCGCTCGCCCGTCTGACCGAAAGCCACACCGACACCTCGAGCCACGACGCTCTTGCGCTTTCCCTCGAAGGGTTCGCCCTCTTCGCCCACGAGCACCGCAAGCAGCTGGCGAAGCTGCCCGGCTTCGACCCCGGGATCCTCGACGAGGCACTGAAGGTGGCGAAGCGCCTCCGTGAGCAGTCGGGGATCGTCATGACGATGAAGTCGAAGTCCGGCCGCACCTACGCTCTCGACACGCGCAACCGCCTGGTGACCCTGCTGCGCGACCGCGTCGCTGCCGCCCGACGCGCCGCGCGCTTCATCTTTCGCCGCCACCCCGACATCGCCGCCCACGCCGGCAGCAGCTACACCCGCACCAACAACGCCAGGTCGCGCGCGCGGAAGGCGAGCCAGCGCGCGGGGAGCCAGGGCGAGACACCCGTCGAGGAGTGAGCCGCGACGAAGGCGGACACGGGTTGGGGGAATGGGACCGACCGCTCGTGTGCCGCGACTTGGCGGCGCGCGCTGCCCGGGTTCCGAGCCGAGACGCCACACGGAGGAGTGGCGGCCCGATCGGATTCCATGGGTAGACCGTGCTGTCATCCAGGAATGTGCGTTCTTTCCGCAGCGAGCGGCACGGTTCTTCCCTCCCAGAATGTGCGTGAGGGGGCCGCATGCCCTATGTTAGTGGCGCTATGGGTCTCGAGTGGCAGCCATTTCCGATGCCCGCCCGACGCCGGGCTCAGGCTTGGCGATATCACCCCGCCTTTCGCCGTCCGGCGCACTTTCACAGCGAGCCCGAGCTCAACCTCGTGGTGCGCGGCAGCGCCACGTTCATCGTGGGGCACCGGCTCGTGCCCATGTCCGCCGGGTCGCTGATCTGGTACCCCCCGGGGCTCGACCACTACCTCGAGGAAGCGAGCGAGGACCTCGAGCTGTACGTCGTTGGCTTCCAGCCGGAGTTGCTGGATGCGTTTCAGCGTGAGCACGGCATGCAGCCGAACTTCGCTCGGCCCCCGTGCCGCGTTCCTTCGAGGGTGCTCCGCGAATATGAGCAGCAGCTCGGTCAGGCGCCCGAGAGCGAGGACCACGGTGCGGTGGAGCAGCGGCTGCTCACGGCACTTTCGGGGCTCCACGCCATGCGCCCTACGTCGTCATCGACCCTGGGACACCGTGCTGCGGCGCTTCTGGTGGACGCCCCCACGCTTCGCCGCGACGAACTCGCGCGCCGTCTGGCGAGCAATCGCGGGGATGTGAGTCGTCGCTTCCGCAGCGATCAGGGCATGAGTCTGACCGAGTACAAGAACCGCCTCCACACGTTGCGGCTGATCGCCCTGCTCGAAACGGGACGCGAGAATCTCACGCGGGCGGCGCTCGAGGCGGGCTTCGGCAGCTACTCGCGCTGCCACCACGTGGTTCGCGAGCTACTCGGTCGCGCTCCGAGCGCGCTGCTCGACGCCGACGTGCGCCGGACGCTCGCGGAACGATTCGAGCCGCTCGATATGCTGTAGCGGGTCTGGTGGTCGAGCAGTCGCGCGGGAGGGTGCGTCCTGTGTGGGAGCCAGTCGTGCTGCACGGCGCGGGAGGTCGTCGGCGAAGAAACGCACAAAACATGATGCTGGCCTGGGCGACGGCGGGTACCAGGTTCGCATGACGAGGTGGTCGGCCTTCTTGCTTGGACTCTTGGTGCTTTGGGGCTGCGGGAACGAGTCGTCGGATCCGGATCCATTCGACGGTGGGGGAGGCACGTCTTCAGGCGGGACAGGCGGCACTTCTGCTGCGGGGAGCGTTGCCACCGGGCACTTCGAACTCGCCTGGGAAGATCCTTTCGATACCGTGGATCTCCAGCGCTGGCAGCTGATGACCCACTCGTGGGACGGCAACCTCGCGCAGTTCACCGCCGAGAACGCGACTGCGAGCGATGGGGTCCTCACGCTGAGTCTTACGGCGGTGGACGACCCCGACAAACCCTTTCGCGGCGTCGAGATGCGCTCCCGCGAGACGCTGATCTACGGAAAGGTCGAGGCATCGATGCGCTTCGCGGCGGGCTCTGCCGTGGTGTCGTCGCTGGTGCTCATCTACACGCCCTGGCCGCCGGATGACTGGAACGAGCTCGATATCGAGTTTGTGGGTAAGAACACCGATCGTGTCCAGTTCAACCACATGATCAACATCCCTCCCGCGGATCCAGCGACGGGGCACCTGCAGTATCCGGAGCTAGTGACGCTCGAGTTCAACCCGGCCGACGACTTTCACACCTACGCGATCGAATGGGTGCCAGGTGAGGCGCGCTTTCTCGTCGACGGGGCGGTCCTGCATAGCACGACGGAGGAGATGGTGCGGATGGTCCTGCCTCAGAACATCCTGCTGACGATCTGGGCGTCCGACTCCTCGGGGTGGGCAGGTCCCGTCGACGAGACAACGGTCCCCGCGAGCGCCACCTACGACTGGGTACGAGTCTATCGGTACGTCGAGTAGCGGCTGGAGCCGAAGCGGGAGAACGCCATGACGCGACAGATTTGCATGACCTTGCTAGCGGGTGCGAGCTGGGCACTGGCGGGTTGCGGATCCGCCGCCGACGATTCGGTGGGAACGGGCGGCGGGAGCGCCGTTGGAGGGGGCTTCTCGACGGGTGCCACGGGACCCACCGGGGGCCTGCCTTCGGGTGGGTTCGGAGCGGAGGGGCCGGAACTCGGTGGTGTGCCTGCGGGTGGTGTGGCTTCGGGGGGATTGGTCACTGGCGGTGCACCGAGCGGAGGCACGCTGACTGGAGGGGGAGGGGCTGCGACTGGCGGAATGCCCGCTGGTGGAGCCTCCACCGGTGGGACGCTCTCCGGAGGCGTGTCGACGGGTGGCGGGTCCACGGGTGGGGTTCCAACGGGCGGTGCACTGATCGGAGGTGCGCTGACCGGAGGAGCCGAAACGGGTGGAACCTTCACCGGCGGAGCGCCAACGGGTGGCGGGTCCACGGGCGGAGAGCCCACGGGCGGTTTCTCCACCGGCGGAGCCGACGCCGGGTGCGCGGGCGCTGCGTTCGAGCTTGCCTGGGAAGACAGCTTCGACACCATTGATTCTTCGCGCTGGCAATTCATGACGCACACGCTGGGGATCGCCCAGTTCACGGGCGACAACGTGTCGGTGTCGAACGGTGTTGTCTCGCTCGCGCTGACCGCATCCCCGTCGGGGAGCGCGATGCCCTATCAGGGAGTGGAGATGCGTTCCCGAAGCACCTTGACCTACGGCAAGGTCGAGTCCTCGATTCGCTTCGCGAGCGGATCCGGCGTGATCTCCTCACTAGTGCTCATCTACACGCCCTGGCCTCCGGACGACTGGAACGAGATCGACATCGAGTTCTTGGGCAAGAGCCAGAGCCAGGTGCAGTTCAATACGATGATCAACGTCCCTCCGGCGGATCCCATCACGGGACACCTGCAGTATCCGCATGTACAGACCTTGGGCTACGACGCGACCACCGAGTTTCGCACCTACGCCATGGAATGGGTGCCGGGTGAAGTGCGCTTCCTGGTCGATGGCGCCCTGCTCCACACCGCCACGGAAGAGATGTCGAGGATGGTGCTGCCGCAGAACATCCTCCTCACCATCTGGGCATCGGAAGCGGTGGACTGGGCCGGACCCGTCGACGGGTCAACGGCGCCGACGACCGTCGAGTACGACTGGATCCGCGTGTGCAACTACGCGGGGTAGACAGCGGGAGCTGTGGGTCGCGGGGGTGGGCGCCGTCTCGGTGCACTCCGAGCACGGTCGACCAGCGCCCGCCCTGCCGACTCCTGCCGCGGAACCTACGGCTGGCGCTGGGCCGGTCTCGGACGGGGCCGTGCGGGTGACAGCTAGCCTGGAGACTCCGGTTGTGCAAGCTACCAGATGCCAATCAACTTGGAGAAGATGCCGACCTCTTCGGGAACTGCGATGCGGGATGACGTTGCTACGCGCCGCTTGATCGGCCGCATGGAAGACTGGTTGCGGACCACAGAACCTGGTGCGCTCGAGACTTTGTGGAAAGCCGCCGATAGCTGCCGGCAGGAACATGTCGGCGAGCAAGTCCACCTTCGCGGGCTCATCGAGCTCTCCAACCACTGTATCCGCAAGTGTACCTACTGCGGTCTGAGCGAGCGCAGTTCCCGGGTCGCGAAGTACCGCATGTCAGTCGCCGAGGTGCTCGAATGCGCTCATCGAGCAGTGGGCTTCGGCTACGGCACGGTCGTGCTCCAGGCGGGGGAAGATCCGGGGCTGACAGTCTCGGTGGTGGGCGACATCATCCGCTCCATCAAGGCAGAGACACCACTGGCGATCACACTGAGTCTTGGCGAACGCAGCATCGAGGAGCTGCGTGCGTGGCGGGAGCTCGGGGCTGATCGCTACCTGCTCCGATTCGAGACGTCGGACATCGAACTCTTCGCCAGGATCCACCCGCGCGGCCCTAGCCCGTGGCCGGACCGCATGGCGATGCTTCGCGAGCTGAAGGCGCTGGGATACGAGGTGGGCAGCGGCGTGATGGTCGGGATCCCTGGTCAGACGTGGAAGACGCTGGCGAACGACGTGCTTCACTTCAGTCTTCTCGACCTCGACATGATCGGCGTCGGTCCCTTCATCGCCCACCCCGCGACGCCACTCGGACGGACTCCCGCAGGCAACACCGTCGAACAGGTTCCAGCCAACGAGGAAACGACCTACAAGGTGATCGCCCTCGCTCGCCTCGCGTGCCCGGACGCGAACATTCCCAGCACGACGGCACTTGCAACGCTCAACCTCGCGAGCGGGCGGGAGAAAGGGCTGGCGCGAGGAGCAAACGTCGTGATGCCCAACGTGACTCCCCAGAAGTACCGGGCGCTGTACGAAATCTACCCCTCGAAGGCCTGCATCACCGAGGACTCCGATGATTGCCACCGCTGCATGCAGAATCGCATCCGCGGTATCGACAGGGAACCTGGGATCGGGCCCGGTGGGCGAAGGTCCGTGTCTGTCGCCAGGGAAGCCAGCGCGCGGATTCACGCGATGCTTGATCAGCTGCCAGCTCCGGTTCAAGCTGCCACGATCCCAGGTCGCCGTGCGATCCTTCCCGTGGTGCGATAGCAGGTAGCAGCATTTGCGGATCTTCGTGTCGCTCGTGGTCGAGGCTGCCGATGCGGAGCTGATGGTCTCCGAGTGGCGACCGTCGCACGACTCACGCAAGGTCGCTTGGCGCTATCTCGGTCGTCACGTGCTCCAGACCGAGGTCCCTTGGCGGCATCTCGCGGTACTCGTCCAGACTGCCGGGTGACGCCGCAGTCGGTGACGGTTGGGTCAGTAATTGGTCGCTGGCTCCACCCGCGATCAGGTCCCTCCTTCTGGACGAACGCGGGCTACCCCCCGGACTGCATCCTGCTAGGCTTCGCGCGAGGCATGCCAGGAATCCGGACCATCCTCGATGTCCTGCGCGTGGCAGCCCTGTGGCTGTTGATCGTGTCCGTGACGGTTGGTCCCGTCGTGCCCTCCGTCTTTGCGTCAGCCGCGAAAACCTGCGGTGTTTCGTGCCCGTGCGACGAGGCCCATGATGACCACGCGGGCGGGCATGACGACCACGCTGAAGCGGATCCGTGCGACGACGATGCGGCGCCAGACTCGGATCACGACGATGGTGACCCCTGCAAAGGTGAGTGCCCCGACGACTGTCCGAATTGCGGCTGCTGTCTGGGCATCGCGATGGCCGTGCTTCCACTGCCGGTGACGTCGAGCGGAGCGACTTGTACATCGGCACGCATGCATACCCCGATCGACGCTCCCCCGTCGGGTGCCGCCAGCGGCGTCTTTCGACCCCCGCGCTCCCTGATCTGAAACCCGGTTACGCACAGGTTCAGGTCGGCTTGCTCGCGCTTCCGTGGGGCCACGGAAGCGCGGGTTTGGCCCAACAAGGGAGAGTTGCGATGTTCCGAAGAAGGCTGATCGGTCTTCTGCTCGGCGCGTCGCCGTGGACCTCGTCCGCTGGCGCGCAGGAGCAGCCCCAATCGATCGTGGAGTTGCCATATGAGCGCGCGCTCGCGCTCGCCCGACAGCAGGCGCCGGACCTTGCTGCGGACAGTGCCCGTGTGCGCGAGGCCGTGAGCCAAGTCGACTACGCGGCCCTTCTGCTGGGAGCCGCGACCCTTCGCCCCGAGCTGACTCCGAGTACGGAAGCTCTCAGATGAAGACCTCACACAACCCGGTCGCGCCAGGCGACCACGAAAGGAAGACCTCCATGCGTCATGCATCCATCTCCAGCACCGCAATCGCCATTACCATTGCGCTCACTCTTACCGCGTGTGCCAAAAAGAACGACTCGCCGTCGCAGCCTGAACAACCCCCGCCTTCCGCGACTCCGGCGGTGTCTGCGCTGGAGCCTGCCCATGCGTCCCCGGGCGTCCGAGCTGGGTCACACGAGGACTGGTGCGGCGAGCATCAGGTGCCCGAGTCGCTTTGCACCCGCTGTAACTCGTCGCTCGTCGCCGCGTTCAAGGCGACCGGCGACTGGTGCGAGGAGCACGGGCTCCCGGAGTCGCAGTGCCTGATCTGCAACCCCGAGCTGAAGATCGAACGCCCGCCGCGATCCGGAGCACAGAGTCCATGACCTCGTGGCGAACCATCATCTCGCTTCTGCTGGTGGTGGCAGCGCTGCCGGCCTGCAAGGACGGCGCCCAGAACCGAGAAGGTACTACGCGACCAGCGAGCTCGGCGTCGTCCCAGACAGGGGCGCAAGCCGCGGGGCGTTGCGCGCACGGTCTTCCGCCGGCCCTCTGCACCAAGTGCAATCCAGCCCTCGCTGCCGTGTTCCAGGCCAAGGGCGACTGGTGCACAGAGCATGGATTTCCAGAGTCGTTCTGCCCGATCTGCCGCCCGAATGCTCCCATTCCGGAGGTGGGCGCTGCCCCCGCACCCGCCCATGACTGGTGTGGGGGGCACGGGCTGCCGGAGTCGAAGTGCACCAAGTGCAACCCCGAGCTGATTCCCCAGTTTCAAGCTGCCGGCGATTGGTGCGAAGAGCACGGCTTCCCGGAGTCGGCTTGCCCCGTGTGCAATCCACAACAGCCGCAAGGCGGAACGAGCCAGCCCGTCGCAGATTGGTGTGTGGAGCATGGGCTCCCCGAGTCGAAATGCACCAAGTGCAACTCCTCGCTCGTCGCCCAGTACCGCGCAGCAGGAGACTTCTGCCAGGAGCACGGCTTCCCCGAGTCCGTGTGCCCGGTATGCAACCCACAGGAACCTCCGGCGGGAGCAGAGCAAGCTGCCATCGAGGCTCGCGTGGTGCGCTTCCGTTCGCCTGACATCGAGCGTAGCGCGGGTCTCCAGACCGCTCGCGCCGAGCGCGGACAAGCCTCGCCGGCGGTCGAGTGCACGGCACGAGTCGCCTTCGATGCCGATAGGGTAGCTGACATCCGCGCCATCGTGCCTGGCATCGTTCGACGCATCCGAGCGGAGCTGGGTGCCCAGGTGGCTCGAGGGGCGCCGCTCTTCGAGCTGGAGAGCATGCGCGTCGGTGAGATCCAGGGCGCCTTGCAGACCGCACGTGAGCGAATGCGCACGGCGCAGGCCAACCTCGCGCGCCAGCGTAACCTTCGGGCGGAGGGTATCGCCTCGGCGAGGCAGGTAGAGGTCGCCGAGCAAGAGTTTGCGAGCGCTCAGGTCGACGCGCGAACGGCCGAGGCGACCCTGCGCATGGCGGGTGCCGCACAATCGACTCCATCGGGTCGCTACACACTCACGGCGCCCCTCACCGGCATCGTGGTACGCAGGCCCGCCGTGGTGGGCCTCTTTGCCGCCGATAGCGAGTCCCTCGCGACCATCGCAGACACCTCGGTGATGTGGGCCCTCTGCGACGTCCCCGAGGTGCATGCATCGCGGGTTGCGTTGGAGCAGAGGGTCGTCGTCAGCATCGACGGGAACGACGACGCTCCCATCGTCGGCGAGCTGACCTGGATTGCCGCTGAGGTGGAGCCTCGGACGCGCACGGTGACCGTTCGAGCCGAGGTGCCAAACGAAAGTGGGCGACTACGCGCCAATCAGTTCGCGCGCGCTCGCATCGAGACCGGCGCTCCGCGGACGGCCGTGTCCGTTCCGAGGGCTGCCATCCAGCGTGTCGGAGAACGCGAGGTGGTCTTTGTTCGGGCGAGTCAGGGCGTCTACGAGCCTCGGGTCATTCGGCGCTTCGGCGACGGCGAGCGCGTCCTGGTGGAGGGCCGTGTCCAGGCTGGCGATGCGGTGGTGACGACTGGCGCGGTGCTCCTGCGAACCGAGATCATGCCCGGAAGCATCGGCGCAGGCTGCTGCGAGGTCGAGCCACCGGGAGGCGATTGATGCTGACGCGCGTCATCGACCTTTGCTTGCGGCATCGACCCATCGTGTTGCTCGCGACTGCCGTGCTCGCGTTGGTGGGTCTGCTCAGTCTGTCGCGCTTGCCCTTCGATGCGTTTCCCGACACGACCCCGGTGCAGGTTCAGGTCAACACGACGGCGCCAGCCTTGTCTCCCCTCGAGGTGGAGCGGCAGATCACCTTCCCCGTCGAGCAGGCCATCTCGGGCATGCCTGGACTCACCGAGGTGCGCTCGATCTCGAAGTTCGGCTTTTCGCAGGTGACGGCGATCTTCGACGACCACACCGACATCTACCTGGCGCGCCAGGTCGTCAGCGAACGACTCGCCGCCGCGGAGCTTCCGGAAGGCGTCGGGCGTCCGTCGCTGGGTCCAGTCGCCACCGGGCTCGGCGAAGTGTTCCAGTACGTCCTGCATTCGGACACGCTCTCGGCCCAGGAGCTCCGCACCCTGCACCACTGGGTCATCCGGCCGCAGATGGTGCAGGTTCCGGGTGTGGCCGAGATCAACACCTGGGGAGGCTACGAAAAGCAATTTCATGTCATCGTCGACCCGCAGCGCCTGATCAAGCATGAGCTGACGCTCGACGACGTGGCGCGCGTCATGCGGAACGGAAACCGCAACGCGGGCGGCGGGGTCTTGGAGCAGGCGGGCGAAGCCCAGCTCATCCAAGGCCAAGGGCTCGTCTCGGGGACCGCTGATCTAGAAGCGATGGTGCTCGCCACCGTCGACGGTACGCCCATCCACCTGCACGACGTGGCCGATGTGCGCGAGGACCATGAGATTCGGCGCGGCGCCGTGACCTATCAGGGGCAGGGCGAGGCCGTGCTGGGCCTGGGGTTCATGCTCATGGGCGAGAACAGCCGCGAGCTCACGCAGAAGCTCGAGGCACGTCTCGAGCGAGCCAAGAGAAGTCTGCCCGAGGGAGCCGAGCTGACCGAGGTGTACAGTCGCACCGATCTGGTCAGCAAGGTGCTCGCCACCGTGCGCACCAACCTGCTCGAAGGTGCGCTCCTCGTCATTGCCGTACTGTTCATGTTTCTCGGCAACTTTCGCGCGGGTCTCATCGTCGCGCTCGCCATCCCGCTGTCGATGCTGTTCGCCTTCAACGCGATGCTGCGCTTTGGCATCGCCGGCAGCCTCATGAGCCTCGGCGCCATCGACTTCGGCCTCGTCGTCGACAGCTCGGTCAT
>JBNLDK010000026.1:0-35962 GCA_050304295.1 Polyangiaceae bacterium | reverse complement strand
CCGGACGACACCAGCACCACATCCTTGCCTTGCGCCCTCAGTTGCGCCATTTGCGCCACCCAGGAAGCGATAGCCGGCTTGTTCAGCCCTTGCCCACCATTGGTCAATAAGGAACTACCAATCTTAACGACGATTCGTTTTGTCTTAGCGAAATCAGCCCTGTTCATCTTGCGCCTGACGCTCCCGCTCCAAATAATCCATGATCGCGTACATCAATTCCTGAGTACCCTGTTTTTTTAAAGCCGAAATAGTATAAACCGGACCTTGCCAACCCAACTCCTCTACGATTCGGCGACAATGCTCATCCACATCACCCTCGGGCAACCGGTCGGTCTTGTTCAACACCAACCAACGCGGCTTGCTTGCCAATTCGTCGCTCCACAGCTCGATCTCTTGGATGATTTTTTGCGCCGCCTCGACCGGCGTCTCCATACTTTCATAAGGCGCCACATCGATCACATGCAGCAACAACCCGGTTCTGGACAAATGCCGCAAAAACTGCAACCCCAGACCGGCACCATCAGCAGCCCCTTCGATAACCCCCGGAATATCGGCGATAACGAAACTGCGCAGATCGTCAACCCTGACCACCCCCAGATTGGGATGCAAGGTAGTGAAAGGATAGTCCGCCACCTTGGGCCGAGCCCGACTCACCGCCCTGATTAGCGTGCTCTTTCCAACATTCGGGTAACCCAGCAACCCCACATCGGCCATCACCTTGAGCTCTAGCCGCAGCGTGCGCTGGACGCCGGGCCGACCTGGCTCCGAGCGGCGCGGGGCTCGATCGACCGGAGTGGCGAAGTGCTTGTTGCCGCGGCCGCCGGCTCCCCCTTCTGCGACTACCAGCGTGTCGCCCTCACGCAGCAGCTCGCCCAGCTTGGCCTTTGTCTCGGCGTCGAAGACCACGGTTCCGGGTGGAACTCGGACCACCATATCGCCCCCGGATCTTCCGTACTTGTCCTTGCCCTCGCCATGAGCGCCACTGGCGGCCCGGACGACCCGCTGGTGCTGGATGTCGAAGAGCGTTCCCAGACCGGGATCCGCCGCGAGAACGACGCTGCCGCCGCGGCCGCCATCGCCGCCGGAGGGCCCGCCGAAAGGAACGAATTTTTCGCGGCGGAAGGCAACGCAGCCATCGCCGCCGTGGCCTGCCTCCACGTGGACCAAGCATTCGTCAACGAAGCGCATGCGCGGTCTCCAGCGTAGTCGCGGATTGTCACGCTGTCACGCGGCGTCGCTCGTCGTGGGCACGCTCGCGATGGTCGTGGCACCAACGCGGTGGCGGCCAACGCGGGTGTTCCTGCGGGGACGGGCGGCAGCCCAGGTAGCGCAAGTCCGTGCGAGCCGGAGTACCCGGACCCCGTGGACGCGACGCATGGAGAGGGTCGCGTTGCATGTGAGCTCCTACGACGATTCGATGGGGACCGGTCGTGCCCGCATCCGGGCGATGGCGTCGCGAGCCACCCGGTCGTGGCGCCGACGAGGAGGGAGTCGGCGCAAAGAGCCGAACATGCCGACCTGGACCTGGGGTCGCAAACTTGGCCGGGGTGTACTCTGTCTGGTAGCGGCGAGGTCATGAACCTACCCGGGCGACTCCAAGCGACGACGCTGGGTGACCTGCTGGGGCAGCTCTATCGAGACCGCGCGACCGGTGTTTTGGAGCTGGTGGAGTGGTCCGGTGCGACCGCGGGACGAACCCATCGCGTGCACCTCAGTCAGGGGCTGGTGGAAGGGGTCGAGTCCTCTCTGCATGTTGCGCGGCTAGGTGAGATCCTCCAGGGAGCCGGGTTCATCGAGCCGGATGGTGTGCGAGTTCTGGCGCGGCGGCTAGCCGAGCAACCTCACAAGCGTGCCGGCGAGCTGCTGGTGGACGCTCGGCTTGCCCCGGCGTCGGCGGTGACCGCGGCGCTGCGGTACCAGCTGCGCAGCAAGCTGGACGCGCTCTTTGCGTTGTCAGATGCACGCGTGAAGTTCCACGTGGCGCGGCCACCCCGGCAGGATCGTCTGGTGGTTCCTCTTTCACCCGGCGAATTCCTGCATGGGAGGGCACGCCGGCGCGACCGTGAGCCGACCGCTGCCGCGTCGGGATCACGTCGCACGGCCAGGGAAGCCGCTGGCGCCTGGTACTCCGCTCGAGTAGAGCGAAACCAGGCTTCGGGTGCGACGCCATCGAGGAGGACGCCGCCGACTCGGGCTCGGGCCTTGCGCGTCTTGGGGCTGGAGGTGAACGCTGACCAGGATGCGGTTCGACGAGCCTTCCGGCGTCTCGCCGCGGAGGTGCATCCCGATCGCCACCCCACGGCTTCCGCAGGGGAGGTGGCCACCCTGCTGAAACGTTTCGCCGAGCTGAGTGCGGCCTACCACCAGCTGGTCGCCTAGCTATTGGTCCATGCAAGGTTGGCGCTCAGTCGAGGCGCGAGACAGTGACGACCTCCCACCATGCCCGGATGCCAAGTCGATGGCGTCGGGGGTGGTCAGGCGAATCGACTACCCGCCAAGTCGTTGACGGATCGCGTCGGGCAGCTGGCTGATCTGCTCGAGGAGGATGTCGGGTCGGGACGCTAGCAGGCGCGACCGCGGGAGAAACGGGCCGGGGATGCCGACCGTGATGGCACCCGCGCGGCGCCCGCACTCGACGTCCTGAGGGCCGTCCCCGACCATGACGATGTTCGGCGTTGGTATCCCCAGACGACGCGCAATCTCGAGCAGCGGGTCGGGGTGGGGCTTGTGGCGGGCGATGTCTTCCCCCGCGATCACGATGCGGAATCGGCGGCGCAGGTCGAGGTGGTCGAGGAGCGGGTCGGTCGAGGCTCGCGGCTTGTATGTACACAGCGCGAGGGGTAGCTCGGACAGGGCTTCGAGCGTCTCGATGGCCCCCGTCATCAGCACGGTTTGGTCGTGGTTGTGGGCCGCGTAGAAGGTGAGATAGGTCTCGAGCAGAGGCGCTAGTGCGGGGTCGTCGGGGCTGAGGTTGGACGCTCGGGCTACCAGCAACCGCGCACCATCACCAACGAATCCCGCAATCGTTTCCGGTGGCAATGCGGGGCGGCCATGCTGCGCCAGCATGTGCAGACAGGCGCCGATGATGTCGCCCCGCGAGTCGACCAGGGTGCCGTCGAGGTCGAAGACGACGGCACTCGCACTGCGCTTGGTCACAGTACCTAGCGTCCAGCGCAGCGCCACACGGCGCGACCGACGAAGAATGGCCCCAGGTTCGTGAGGTACTCGGACGTCTGGCGTGTTCGTCGCATCGACTGCACGACATGGGAGAGGGGATGCAGGTCGCGCCCGATCAGGCCGATCACGAAGTCGTTGTCGTTGGCGTCCAGACCGTGACAGGCGAGGCGAACATCGTGTGCCAGGTCGGCATCTCCGTAGGCCTTACCGATGACCGCATGCTCGCGCATGATCGATCCCTTCTCCTTCGCCTCGAGTCGTTCGAACTGGGGCGTGCGGCGCAGTGGGTACCAGATGGCCCAGTTCCAATCGTCGTTCAGTACCGTCTGAACGGGTCGCTGGAGGAGCCAGTACTCTAGATCGTTCTCGAACCCGCTGGAGTAGGTGCGACCGACCATGCCCATTTCGGGGCGCACGCGCAGGCCCGCGGAGTGATCTCCCAGTGCGGGACGGAAGCGGGTGATCAGGTCGGTCGGGTTCTCGCTCCAACTCAAGATACCCAGTCCGCCAGGGTGCTGGAGATCCTGGTAGATGACCGCCGCCGCTCCCCGTCGCTCGAGCGACTCGGCCAGGCTCCGCTGGAATTCGGCAACGCCCAGCTCGCTCGTCACCTCGATGACGACCAGCTGCATGAATACTCTGCGATTCAGCTTCTGTCGCTGTCCGTCGCGCTCGGCCCCGTATTCGGCGACGTCCGGGGTTCGGTCGGGGAGAGAACTCATCGGCCAACACATACACTGTTTGGCGCCGGCGCAAAGGGGGGTGGGGAACGAAAACCGCCGGATCAGCCGTTGCACGGCTCCCGGCGAGCGGGCATGCTCCCTCGTCGCGGACTTTGCCCCCGAGACCGATCCGTTGATTACACCATGAGCGATCTCTCCTCCGGTACGACGCGGGGGGCCGATAGTGGCCGACCGTTGCGGCTCGAGCACCCACTTCCCGCGGGGATGCGGGATCTGCTGCCCGAGCAGGCGCGCGAACGTGCTTCGCTCGCTCGCCGGCTGACCGCCGCGTTCGAGCTGTTCGGCTACCAGCCGGTGGTGCTTCCGGCGTTCGAGCACGCCACGGTATTGGAGCGGGGGCTGGGCAGTCTGGATTCGGACGAGGTTCTCCAGTTCGTCGAGCCGGAAACTGGGGAAGTTGTCGCGCTGCGTCCGGACATGACTCCCCAAGTGGCGCGACTTCTGGTGACGCGCCTGGCGGACGCTCCGGGGCCGGCCAGGTTGTGTTACCAGGGGTCGGTGCTGCGCCGACGCCGGGCGCGGGCGCGGCGGCACCGGCAGATACCCCAGGCTGGCGTCGAGCTTCTTGGCTGTCACGCCCCCGAAGGTGATCTCGAAATCGTTCGGGTGGCCTGCTCGGCGGTGCGGGCCGCCGGGCTCGATCGGTTCGTGCTCGACATCGGTCATGTGGGTATTGCGCAGGCGTTGCTCGATGGCGTGAGGGCGGATGCCCGCGCCGACCTGATCGAAGCCCTGGCGTTCAAGGATCCGGCGGTCCTGGCGAGCCGCGCCGAGGCCAGCGGGCTCGGCGCTCGCGTTGTTGCCGCCCTGCGGGAGCTCCCCACCTTGCATGGGGGAGGCGAGATCTGGGGACGCGCGGAGCAAGTCCTCAGCGATACCGCTGCCGCAGCTCCCCTGAACGAGTTGAGGCAGCTTTGGGAGGTAGCGTCTCGAGCTTCCTTGGCGACGGACGTGGTAGTTGACCTCGGGGAAACCTGGAACTTCGAATACTACACCGGCATGACCTTCCAGTTGCTCGCCGAGGGGCCAGGTGAAGCGATCGGGGCCGGTGGGCGATACGACGGGCTGCTGGGACGCTTTGGTGTGCCCCGTCCGGCTGCGGGAATGGCGCTCGATCTGGACAACCTGGCGTGGGCGTTGCGCCACGCGGGCCATCGGGAGCCCCGTCCTTGCCGCGTGCTCGTGGCGGCGCCCGCCGAGGTGGCGCTTCGGATCAGTGACGAGTTGCGAGTGCGACTCGTCCCGTGTGCCCCGAATTCGACGAATGTCGCGCTGGCGCACGCTCGCGCGTGGAACTACACCCACGTCCTGCAGGTCGAGGCTGGCGCTGCCCAGCTCCTCGCCATGTACACTAACGAGGTTCAGCAGATCTCCTCTGTCGAGCCCGCGCTGTGCGCGGCGCAGGTAGCGGCTCTGCTGCAGGTTCGAGAGACGCCGCAGATCTCGGATTCAGCCCCGCCTGGGCGCGCCGACGGCGTCCGTGATTCAACATGAAGAGAGCAAGATGTCAGCCGTAGCTATCGTGGGTGCCCAGTGGGGTGACGAAGGAAAGGGCAAGGTCGTCGACTTCTGCACCGAGTTTGCGGAGATGGTCGTGCGATACGCGGGTGGACCCAATGCGGGACACACGCTCGTCGTCAACGACGACAAGGTCATCGTCAGGCTCGTTCCCAGCGGGATTCTGCGGCCGGGGTCGCAGTGTGTCCTCGGCCAGGGAATGGTCGTCGACCCAGCGGTCCTGGTGGGTGAGATCGACGAGCTAGCCACTCGCGGCTACTCCGATGTCCTGACGCGGCTTCACCTCAGTGACCGCGCGCACCTCATCTTGCCCTATCACATCGTGGTTGATGGGTTGCGCGAGGGAGCTGCCGGTGACGGCAAGATTGGCACCACCAAAAAGGGCATCGGACCTTGCTACGAGGACAAGGTTCGCCGCACGGGCGTGCGCGCGGGTGAACTCCGCAATCTCGCGCGACTTCGTGAACGAGTGGCGGCGGCGATTGCGGCGTGGCAGCCGACCATCGAGCACCTGGGTGGGGAGCTGCCCACCGTGGACTCGATCGTCGGTCCCCTGCTGCCGCTCGCAGAGCGGCTCGTACCGCTCCTGGCGAACACCTCCAAGATGGTCGATGACGCGATCGTGGCGGGCAAGCGGGTCATGCTCGAGGGTGCCCAGGGGACCCTGCTCGACATCGATCACGGGACGTATCCGTTCGTCACCTCGAGCAGCGCTATTGCTGGAGGGGCGGCGGTGGGGGCAGGTATCGGCCCGAGTCGGATTGGGGCGGTGCTCGGGATCACCAAGGCATACACGACGCGCGTTGGTGCGGGTCCGTTCCCGACGGAACTCGATGACTCGGATGGCAAGCATCTGCGCGAAGTGGGCGCTGAGTTCGGGTCCGTGACGGGGCGTCCACGGCGGACGGGATGGCTCGATCTGCCGGCGTTGCGCTATGCGTGCCGAGTCAATGGGGTCGATGGCATCGCGCTGACCAAACTGGATGTCCTGACCGGACTCGATCGCATCCAGGTCTGTGTTGCCTACGATACTCCCGATGGCAGAACCGATGACTTTCCGATCGATCTGCTCGACGATCCGGCTTCGGTCAGCCCCGTCTACGAGGAGCTACCCGGGTGGACCGAGACCCTGGGTGAGGCCCGCACCCTAGACGAGTTGCCCGGCGCCGCTCGTGCGTATGTGCGCTTCCTCGAGCAGGGGGCGGGGGCTCCTGTCTATTTCGTCAGTGTGGGGCCCCGGCGACGCGAGACGATCATCTTGCACAATCCCTTTGTCGGTCGCGCCGCCGCACCGTGAATGCTTTGGGTGGTGCCGGGGCGGGCGGGAGATTGTCAGCGCTGCCCGGCCCCGGTGGCGTCCGTCCTCTGGGAGTCCAGGCTGGGTGAGGGACGGCGTGCGTACAGCACCGAGTCCCCGAAGTCCTTGAGAACGGTGTATCTGGCGCTGAAGCTCGGTGTCTGGAGGAGGACGGCGCCGTGCCGGTGCGCAGGGGCGCGAGTTCCGTCGGAGTGCACCTCGAATACGAGGAATACGTAGTCGGGCTGGCGACCGAGCACGTAGGCAGCGTCGAACTTGCGGTGCCGCACGCCACGCAGGTGTGCGATGTGCGGATCCATCAACCCGAACATGTCCACGATCGGGAGGTCGGTTTGGTAGGGGATGACCCCAGCCTCCCCGATCGCGAGCAGCCCCGGGGTGGGGAGCTCTCGCTTCATCCACCGGGCGACCTCGAAGTGCGCGAAATTGTCGAGCCGGATCCGTTGCAAACCCGACTCGAGGCCTCGCACCTGAATACTAGCGAAGCTGCTCCAAGCATGTAGCGCGAGGACGACGAGGAGTGCGTAGCGGCTAGCGGGGCGCGCGAAAGCGACAGCACGGGGGTACCAAGGGGAGCGCTCCAGCCAGCGACCTGCCCGACGGGCGCTATCGACCCAGGGTGGGGGAACCACCCAGGAGGGAACGGGAGGGATCTCGGGAACGCTGGCGCCAAACCGTGGGACTGCTTCCCACGCCTCCTGGACGAGTAGTCCCACCAGCGGCACGACGGGGACCAGAAGCCGATACGCCGGCATCCAGTCGCCACCTTCGCGGAGAACTCCGACCAGGTGCACGGCGAGCATTGTGCAGAGAGTTGTGACCCTGGGCGACCACTGTCGGCCGAGGATGACGAGCGTCAAACTCAGGACTAGGAGCGCCAGCCAGTGTAGGTCGAAGCATGCCTGTCCGACGTAGTTCAGCCCCCGTGCGACGGCCAGGTGGTCGCCATAGACCTTGGCATAGAACGTGTTGGGAAGGAGTTGGCCATAGTAGAGCCAGCGCCAGCAGATGAAGGCGGCATAGGGGATGGCGAAGGTCATCGCATAGCGGATGGTCGATGCCCGCTGGACGGCCCCCACCTGGGACCGCCAGCGAAGCAGAATCAGCACCGCGGCGAGGATGATCGGCTCCGGTCGGGTGAGTGCTGCCCCGAGCAGCCATAGCGCGGACCAGTTTCCCGGGCGAAAGCGTTCCCGCTCGAACTGAAGGACCGTGATGGTCAGCAGCAATGTGACCAGGGGAGTCTCCAGCCCGCCGACTCCCCAGAACAGGAAGGGACCGGAAGTGGCCACGTAGAGGGCGGCCCAGGGCAACCGGCTCGCCCCGTTGGATTCCCGGGCCGACGGCAACCCATGCGCGAGGACCAGCAGCGTTGCGGTGTTGAGCACGATGCCGGAGATCTTGGCGAACACCAGCATCCCCAGTTCGCTGCGCCCGACGCCGAGCCAGGTCGGAACGGTGAGTGCCACGGTCCAAAGGAAGTTCGTGTACCCTTCGACACGTTCGCCCGGATTGAACACGAGACCGTGGCCCTGCACCAGGTGGGCGGCGTAGCGGAACGAGATGAATGCGTCGTCGTAGGTGGCGTTGATGAAGTGAAGGTGACCGACCGTGGCCAGCGTCAATGCGACCAGCCCGAGTGCCAGCGGCCAACCCCTGCGGCCTCGCCCCGTGTGTACTGGCGTCAAGGGCGCGGCGGAGGCAGTCACGAGGAGTCAGGGTGCCAGCGATCAGGGAGCAAGTGAAGTGCCGGCCTTGGGGTCGAACGTCGCGACTTCGAGGGGCGCTGAGGAGTGCTATGCTCGCCGCGACTCGCTGACTCGCAACCATGTCCGGACTTCTCGTAGCCATCCTGCTGGCCCAGCAGCTCTCGACGGCGCCCATAGACCTGGCTGCGGTGGCAGCGGCTAGTCCCCGACCGCAGGTGTGCAAGGCGTCGCAGGTCGCCCACCGGACGGGGCTGACTCTATGGGAGCGCGCTCGCTCTCCCGAGCAGCAGCGGTTCTGCGCTCATCTCGCGCGTGGCTACGCGGAGCTAGCGGGCGCGCCTGCGACCGCCATCGAGGCGGCTCGACAGGCGGACCGTGCCTGGCCGGAGCGGGCGGACCCTCTCGTCCTCGAGGCCCGGGCAGAGTATCGCCTCGGGCGCTTTCCTGAGGCTCACGCGCACTTCGAGCGGGCGATGAGGTTGGACGTGAGCTGCCTGTCTGACCCCGCGGCGCTCCACGCGCGGGCGCGGACCGCGGTCGCCGTAGGTGCCTTGGCGGTGGCTTCCAGCGCCTATCGACGGCTGGCGCCTCGGGTCGGACTCATGACTATTGGTCCGGGGCGCCGCACCGCGCTCGTCGAGGCGGCCGTGCTCGTCATGAACGAGGGGCCCGGCGCGCTCGACGAGGCGCTGGGCTATCTGGGCGAAGGCCGTCGGCAGCCTCGCGTTGCGGGCGCAGAAGGTTTTCTGCTGGGAGCGCTGGCGCTGGCCCTCGATCGTCAGGGGCGGCATCAGGAGGCGCGCGGTGTCGCCGCAGAGGCTGGTGGGGGCTGGAGCCTCGTCGAGCGCTACCCGTTGCCCGCGCCTGAGCGCCAATCCGCGATTCCGGAGGCAGCGGTCCCCTGGCTGCCACGCGCCGAGATCTATGCGATGGTGGCCGCGCTGACGGAGGCGGAGCAGCCGCGACTGGCGGCCGAGTACTGGCGCGCTAGCCTGACCGTGATGGACGACGATGACGCCTGGCGCGAACACGCAGAGGGCAAGCTCGCCAGGCTTGACGGGGGGCGATAGCGTGGGCTCCTGGCGGTTGGCGCTGGGGGGCGCGCTGCTGGGGGCCGCATTGAGCTGGACCTCACCGAGCCTTGGTCAGCCCAGCCTCTGGCAGCGCGCTCGGGATCCCGATGCGCAGCGGGCCTACGCGTTGCTCACCGCCGTTGAGCGCAAGCTAGTGGATGCCAGTTCGCTCGATCTTCAGGAGCGCCACCGCACCTATCGGGAGGTCATGGCGCTCGTCGCCGAACAGGACTTGACCTCGCTGCCCGATGTGCGGCTCAGGTTCCTCCTGGCGGACGTCTTCTCCGAGGACCTCGTGGCTCGCTATCGCGATGCTCGACGGATGCTCGACCAGGCTCTGAAGGAGTCCCCGCAATCCCCGAACGCCGCTCGCGGCTGGTTCTTGCTGGGAGTCGTCTGTGCCAAGCTCGACGACCCCGACTGCGAGAACCTCGCCTACACCGAGGCGCTGGAGGTCGTTCACGAGCACGATTTTCGGGCAAACATCCTGCTCAATCGCGGTGAGTCCAACATGGTACTCGGCAACCTCGATGCTGCGGTGAGCGACTATCGTCAGGCGGTGCGCCAGGCCCGCCGCATGGACCTGGTGTCGCTCTCCTACTACGGGCTGGGCATCGCCCTCGAGCGCCGGGGCGATCTCCCGGCGGCTTTGCAGGCGATGCGGAGGGCGCGTGCCAACTGGCCGGCGCTAGCTCCCTACACTGCCCTCGACCAGCCCAGCGTCTTCTTCGTCCCGTCGTATGACATCTACTACTACAAGGCGCTCGAACACATGGCGCTGGCGCAGCACGCGGGTCGTCGTCACGAGGATGAGCTGGAGCAGACCCATCTTCGGGAGGCGATCGCGCACTGGTCGAGCTATCTGGTGGCTGCCGAGGCGGCCGGTCACGAGTATGTCGAAAATGCGCGCCTCCACCGGCGCAACTGTCAACGCGACCTCGAGCGCTCTCTGGTCCGAGTCGCGCGACATCGGGTAGCGGCACCGGTGCAAAGGTGACTCATTCGGGCATCGGCACGGCAACGGGGGGGATTCGCGGGGGCCGCGCGATCGCGCGCTCCACGAGTTGGCTGCAGAGCTGGGGAAAGGGAATTCCAGCCACGGCCGCGGCTTCCGGGAACAGGCTCGTGGCGGTCATCCCGGGCAGCGAGTTGAGCTCGAGCAATGTCACCGTGCCATCGGCTGCCACGACATAGTCCAGGCGTCCGAGGTCTCGCGCACCAAGCGCACGAAATCCCTGCTCGGCAACGGATTGGATGCGACGAATGACTGGGGAAGGGAGCTGGGCTGGGCACTCGTGGGCGCTGCCTCCTGGCGCGTAGCGCGAGGTGAAGTCGTACCAGTCGGCGGCGCGGCTGGTGATGGCGGTGGGTGGTAGTGCCACGGGCCCTCGCTCGTCGACGTCGAGAACCCCGCAGGTGATCTCCTGTCCCACCATCCAACGCTCCACCAGTGCGAGGGGGTCGACGTTCAGCGCACGAGTCAGCGCTGCGACGAGGACCGCGTCGTCGTCCTCGCTCGTGACGCGACTGACCCCGATGGCGGAGCCGCCTGCGGCAGGCTTGACGACCACCGAACGACCCAGCCGCATCCGCGCTTCGCGCGCTGCCACTGCCAGGTCGTCTCCTCGCGCGATGAGGCGGTCGTCCGCCACCGGCAAGCCGGCTTGTCGAAAGTAGAGTTTGGCGTCGGGCTTGCTCGCAGCCAGGGCACTGGCGCGTACGTCGCAGCCCACGTAGGGGAGAGCGAGCACTTCGAGCAATCCCTGCAGACAGCCATCCTCCCCCTGGGGTCCGTGGGCAACCGGAAACACGGCTGCCGGACCCAGCTCCGCCAGCCGAGCTGGGAGGGTAGTGTCCAGTTCCAGCACCAGGGGCTCGTAGCCCGCTGTCTCCAGTGCGCCGCGAACCGCGACGGCCGAGGTGCGGCTCACCGCTGCTTCGCTGGAGGGGCCGCCTGCGATGATCGCCACCGTCTTCATGGGCCTTCCTCGTCGCCTGGGTTGGGGAGATGGACGAGCTCGATGCCGAGCTTCTGACTGAAGTCGAAGATGCGGTCGTCGCGGTAGAACTCGGCGAACACGATGCGTTCCAATCCCGAGTTCGCGATCAACTTGAAACAGTTCCAGCACGGTGACGCGGTGACGTAGATGTCGGCGCTCTCGAGGCGGACCCCGTTCCTTGCCGCCTGAACGATGGCGTTGGCCTCGGCGTGAACGGTCCGCACGCAGTGTCCGGACTCCATCATGTGATCGACGTCGTCGCAGTGGGGCAGGCCACGGATCGATCCATTGTAGCCGGTTGTCAGGATCATCCGATCGCGGACCACGACGGCACCGACATGCTTGCGATCGCAGGTCGACCGCGTCGCCACCTGGCGGGCGATCCCCATGAAATATTGGTCCCAGCTGACCCGCGTTCTTCGCATCGAGCCGCGGTATATCACGACCGGCTGGTAGACTCCTGGATCCGGCCACACCGCCGCTTGACCTTTTCCCCGGCCCGTGGCTTGGTTTCCGCCGTGTCTGGGACACTCTGGCGCTCTGCCGCCTTCGTCTTCGCTGTCATTGGAGTCGTGGCTGGCGCCGCGCTGGCCGGGAACGAGAGCCCTCGGGCCGCTGCGGAACGTACCGCACAAGCGGTGTCCGCAGTGCCCGCCCACGCTCGGCTCGCCCGAGAACCGCTGGAGAATGTCGCCTCCGTGCTGCGTCGGGCCGACGACGCTCGCGCGGCAGGCGACCACGAACACGCGGCGCTACTCGAAGCGGTGGCGCTCGAGTGGGCCGAATCGGGTCGGGATCTCGTCCGGGCGGCGGAGGCGGAGGCGGAGGCCGACGAGCTGTCAACGCGAGCGTCGGAGCTGGAAGAACGACTTGTCCGGGCCCGCGCTCTGCTCGAACAGACGGTAGCGCGCCGGGGCCGCGCGCGCGCCCGCCTCGAGCAACTCGAGCGTCAGGGAGCGAAGTCCGAGGAGGGGTCGCCATGAGACACCTGGTTTGGGGGCTGGCACCCTTCCTGGCTGTCCTAGCGGCTTGTGGCATCACTCCGCGACCCCGGATTCTGAGTCAGGCCGATGCGGTGGCGGAGGGACGTGCCGCGCAGGCAGCCGAGCGCCTGGCACCACAGGCTTTCCTTCATGCCGAGCAGCTACGGGAGAAGGCTCACGCAGCTTTCGCAGATGACGATCTTCCCGTGGCCCAGATCCTCAGCGAGCACGCCATTGCGGCGTATGACCATGCCTTCGTCCTGGCAAGACTGGCGAAGGCGGAAGAGCGGCGACAGCACGCCCAGGAGGACCTCGAGCGGGCGGAGCAGGCCCTGCACCAGCTCGACAAGCAACAGCAACTGGTGGCCGCCGAGGCGGACGACCTGGAGATGCGGATCCGTGTGGTCCGCGACGCGGAACCGCTGCCAAGGAACGCTCCGACTTCCGCCAAGCGCGAGCAGGCGCGATGGGAAGTCGCTCGCTCGCTAGCGCTCCAGGGTCGGCTCCTGTGCACGTCCGCTCGCTTGCTCGACGACCAGAGCCCGGAGCTGCAGGAGCATCATGCCGCGCTCGATGTCTTGGACAAGGCGCTGGCGGCACGCCCTGAGGTCGTTCCTGTCGACGATGCCATTCGGCTCCGTTCGGCTTGCCTGGAGCGCTTGACCATCACTCGCCGCGGGCCGACCCAAGACGCTCCGGCGGCTGGTGCGTCGGACGCGCTGCTCGCCGAGCTCGGCGATGCTGGTGGGCTCTTCGTGTTCCGCGACGATCGCGGGATCGTAGTGACGCTGCGGAGCCTGTTTGCGCAGGGGGCACAGCTCACTCCCGCAGCGGAAGGTCAGCTGGCGATGCTGGGCCGAGTTGCCAAGGCACACCCCACGTTTCCGGTTCTCGTTGTGGTGCATGGTGAGCCAGGGGCGGCCCCGACTGCTCGCGGGGACGCCATCGTGGAGGCCTTGCGCCGAGGTGGTGCCGGCCGTGTCGAGCTCCATCTGGCCGGCGACGCGCAGCCGGTGGTGGAGCCGGGTCGGCGCGGGGCCAGGGAGCGGAACTCCAGGATAGAGATCGTGTTTGTGGCGCCAACTTCCTGAATTCGGCGGCTCGGTGACCGATAGGTTGCAGTGCAGATTGGTAAGATATTCCAGTAGGAAAGAAATGTTGCTCTAGGGCTGGAATGTTTGAGGATCCTGTCTCAAACTTCCTGGTAGCAGTAGCGTCTAAGCCAAGAGCTTCCATGTCGCGCGATCCACTCACCGCCGAGACGATCCTTTGGTCGGGGCGACCCGAGGTGATCGAGACACCGCGGTTTCTGATGGCTCTCTCCGCGGTGTTTTTCGTGGTGTCCGCGGTCTCCGTACTCTTCGCCATCGTGGTCAGTCGTGCGCTTGGGAGTTCGCCGCTGACGTTCCTGGCGCTCGGGGCCTGGGCGGCAACGCTGGGCCTGCTCATCCTCAACGGGACCAAGATCTGGCTGGCTCGCGTGCGCTACACCATCACGGAGCGGCGGGTCATCATCGAGCGGGGGGTGTTTCGCAGGACCATCGACCGTCGTGCGATAAGCTTTGCTCGGATTCTCTGGAGTCAGCGCTATCCTGATGCGGGAGACGTCGAACTCGTCCGGGCGGTTCAGACTGGCCCCTTCCGCCGGCGGCTAACGCTGGTCTTGCGCGGGGTTCGTCAGCCCAATCGGGTCTGGGCGATCGTGAGGGGGGCGGAGGACCTGGCTCCGAGGGGTAGCAGCAACTTGCCGTTGCCCCAACGGCTCGACATCGATGAGCGGGTCGTGTGGGCGGCGCGCCCACGTCCACGCCTGCGAAGCTACCTCCCGTCATCGCCCCGGGAATGGGGGCACACTGCGCTGGCGGTCGGGCTCTTTGTGGCGCTGGTCGTGATGGTGGCGAGGGCGATTCCGAATGCCTCCCACCTGGTCGCCGCCGGCCTTGGGGCAGGCTCCGCGGAGTTTCTGGCGCTCGTGCTGGCGGAGTTGCTGACCGCCCTGCTGATGCTGGCCATGGCTGGATACTACGCGTACGAGGGACTGGGCCGGGGCTCACGACTCGTGCGCGACACGCGATACATGATCACGAACAAGCACGTCTTGATCTCACGCGGACGGGAGGAGCTGCATCTGGAACGCAGCAAGATCGTCGATGTCATCGACGCCGAAGCCGGGGATGGTGTGCGCGACGTATTCCTCGTTCTCGATGGGCCGCGCGCCAGAGCCTTGGCGATGAGCGGGGCTTTCGGCGAGATGGAGCGGGGCAACTCGCTACGACCAGTCTTCCTCGCCGTCTCCGACGCGGAGAGTGTAGCGCGCATTCTCAGCGGCTTGCCCCGCGCCGCCTGATGTGGTTGCCAGGCGTCAGCCGGCCCGAACTCGCTTCGACAGTAGCGCGATCTTCTCGTCGGTCAGCCGTGAGGCGCGTTCGCGCAGTCGGGCAAGCAGCTCGTCGCGGTTGGCGGGGACGGCGAAGTCCTGCCCCGACCGTGCGCGAACGCCGCTGAATTCGCCGCCTGGTGCCACGGCATCCGTCAGCGGCGGCGGGGGCGGGGCCGCGTCTGGCGCGGACAGCTCCGTCTCCGTAATCTGCGTGGGCTGTCGAGAGGACTCGACATCCGAATCCGCTGGCGGGGGACGCCGCGAGGCGATGCGGTGACTCACGGCGCGGTCGATGAACTGCTTGGTGACTCCTCCAAACCGCTTGAAGCGTACCATGAGCCCGCCGGGGATCCCTCCGCCCCCGGCGATGTAGCTCTTGACTCGACCCTCTGCCTTGATGAGTGACTCGCCCGTCTCGAGGCTGACGACGAACCTCACCAGTGTGTCCGGCGCGAGGGGGTCAGCATCGATCAGGAGCATCCCCCGCTTGTCGATCGTCGGCGACTCGGCGTCGAGAAACTCCTCGGCGGTCGCATAGGGACGGACGACGCGAATGATGACGGGATCTGACACGGGGGGCCGTGGATTGGGACAATAATGGTACCAGCAACCCCGGCCAAAGCCCAGCTGATTGAGCGCTGTTCAGGTGGCGGCTTCGCTGCTAGGAGGGGGCGCCATGGCGGCGCTTCGCAAGGTGATGGTGGTGGGGTCCGGGGGGCGCGAACACGCCCTTGCCTGGCGGCTTCTCGAGAGCGACTCGGTGGGCGAAGTGCTCGTCAACCCAGGGAATGCCGGCACCGCGCGTCCGCCCCGCTCGCTCGAGAAGGTGCTACGCAACGTGAGCGGGGATCCGGTCGAGCTGGCGCAAGTGGAGCGATGCGACTTGGTCGTTGTTGGTCCCGAGGCACCGCTCGTGGAGGGGCTCGTCGACCGACTCGAAGCGGCGGGGATTCTCGCGTTTGGACCCTCCGCGGCGGCCGCTCGTCTCGAGGGTTCCAAGGTCTACATGAAGGAGTTCGCCCAGCGCCACGGACTTCGCACGGCGCGTCACCTCCGGGTCGGTACGGTCCTGGAAGCGGAGCAGGCGTTGGCCAGCTTCGAGACGCCGCCGGTGGTCAAGGCGGATGGCCTGTGCGCGGGCAAGGGAGTGGTGGTGGCTGAGTCCCATGACGAAGCACGCCAGGCCGTCCGAGCGATGCTCGAGGAGCAGCGGTTTGGCGCCGCGGGAGCGACCGTCGTGATCGAGGAGCAGCTGGCGGGAGCCGAAGCCAGCATGCACGCGATCAGTGACGGCGAACGCCTCATCGTTCTGCCCTCGTCTCAGGATCACAAGCGGATCTTCGCGGGCGACCAGGGGCCCAATACCGGTGGCATGGGCGCATACTCGCCGGCGCCGCTGGTCACCGCGGAGCTGCGTGAGCGAATCGTTCGCGAGGTCTTCGAGCCTGCGGTGAACGGGATGCAGCGCGATGGGGTGCCCTACCGCGGAGTGCTGTATGCCGGACTCATGATCACCCCCGCCGGTGAACCCTATCTGCTGGAGTTCAACGTGCGTTTCGGTGACCCCGAGACCCAGGTGCTGATGGCTGGCTTCGATGGCGACCTCGCCGAAGCTCTGGCGGCCGCCGCTCGCGGGCGGCTCGACCCTGGACTCCTGGTTCCGACGAACCGCCACGTGATGTGCGTGGTGCTGGCCGCCGAAGGATACCCTGCATCTCCGAGCAGGGGCGATGTGGTCACCGGTTTGGACGAGGTCGAGACGCTGGAGGGAGTCCGGGTGTATCACGCTGGCACGCGGGTGCAGGATGGGTCTGTGGTGACGGCCGGCGGTCGCGTCCTTGGAGTGACCGCCAGCGGTGAGACCCTCCAGCAAGCTCGCGACCGAGCCTACCAGGCTGCTGACGGAATTCGCTTCTCTGGGATGCAGCTGCGGCGCGACATCGGCTGGCGAGTGCTCGGGCAGTGACGCTGACGGCCGTTGAACACCTGGGCCGGGGGGGGATCGTCGCGGCGGCGACCGAGACGTACTTCGGTCTCCTTGCGGATGCCGCGAGCGCGTCCGCCGTGGACGCCCTGCTACGCCTCAAGCCCCGTGGGACCGAGAAGGGGATCCCCCTCATTCTTCCGTCGCGTGAGATTTGGCGAGAGCTAGTGGTCGCGCTCCCGGCGGTCGCGCGACGACTCGGAGACGCATTCTGGCCCGGACCTCTCACCGTCGCTCTGCCCGCTGGGTCACGAGTGGATCCGCGCGTGCTGCTGGATGGGCGGGTCGCAGTCCGTCTGCCCGGTCCGTGCGTGGCCGCCGAGCTGGCTGCCCGGTTTGGCCGCCCCCTGACGGCGACCAGCGCCAACCTGCCGGGGATGCCTCCCGCGGTGACTGATGCCGAGGTGGAGCGCGCTTTCCCGGATGCCTCCCCGGACCAGCTCCAGATTTTGCCAGGGAACGCCCCCGGCGAGCAGCCCTCGACGGTGGTGGTGGTGGATGGTGGCCACCTGCGGGTCGTGCGCGTTGGAGCCATCTCGGAAGCTCGCGTTCGGGCTGCCGCCCGGGGTTGACCCGTTCGTGCCGAGCGGCTAGCAGTCGAGCGCGGCTGTCCGCGTGCCGCGCCTTCCGCGGCCATCGCGCGACGACCGGACCAACCGGAGGATCATGTCCCGAGTCATCAATTTCAACGCCGGCCCTGCCGCGATTCCGCTTGGGGCGCTGGAGCGTGCCCAGGCCGAGCTCGTTGACTTCAACGGAACCGGCATGAGCGTGATGGAGCACAGCCATCGCGGAAAGGCATACGACGCTGTTCACGCCGAGGCGATCTCGCTCGTCCGCAAGTTGCTGGGCGTGGGCGACGACTACGATGTGCTGTTGCTGCAGGGCGGCGCCAGTGGGCAATTCGCCATCGTGCCGATGAACCTGCTCCCGGCCGGCAAGAGCGCGGACTACATCCTGACCGGATCGTGGTCGAAGAAGGCGCTCGGCGAGGCGAAGGGGATCGGCACGGTGCGCGTGGCGGCGACTACCGAACAGGACAAGAAGTTCCCCAGCATCCCCTCGCAGCAGGCACTCGATCTCGATCCGAACGCTGCGTATTGCCACATCACCAGCAACAACACGATTGCCGGAACGCAGTGGTTCGACTTCCCCGAGACGGCCAGCGTGCCGCTCGTGGCGGACATGTCGAGTGATATCATGTGGCGCCCGCTCTCGGTCGAGAAGTTCGGCCTCATCTACGCGGGAGCACAGAAGAACCTCGGCCCCAGTGGCGTTACCTTGGTTGTCGTTCGCAAGGACCTCGTCGAGGGTGGTCGCAACGACATTCCGCAGATCTTCCAGTACCGCACCCACGCGGCCGCCAACTCGCTCAGCAACACACCGCCAACGTTTGCCATCTACATGCTGCGCAACGTGCTGAGTTGGCTCGACGAGAGTGGCGGGCTAGTGGCAGCCGAGAAGCGCAATCGGGAAAAGGCCGAGCTCTTGTACGCCGCCATCGACGGCCGCGCTGACTTCTATCGGTCGCCGGTGGAGAAGGCCGCCCGCTCGATGATGAACGTGGTCTTCAACCTGCCCACCCCGGAGCTGGAGGCGGAGTTCGTCGCCGAAGCTCAGAAGGCCGGCATGGTGGGTCTGAAGGGGCATCGGTCCGTTGGTGGGATCCGAGCCTCGATCTACAACGCCGCTCCGCGAGAGTGGGTGCAGGCACTGTGCGACTTCATGAAGGACTTCCATAAGGGGGCGTGATGGCCAAGGTTCTGGTAAGTGACAATCTCAGCCAAGAAGGTCTCGACGTCCTCGAGAAGTCCGACGGGATCGAGTTCGACTACCGACCCGGACTCAGCGAGGACGAGCTGGCGGAGGCGATCGTCGGCTACGACGGGCTCGTTATTCGCAGTGGCTCCAAGGTGACGGCCAAGGTCATTGCGGCCGCAGACCGACTCAAGGTGGTTGGCCGTGCCGGGATCGGCGTCGACAACGTCGACAAGGCGGCGGCGTCACGACGTGGCATCATCGTGATGAACACGCCGACCGGTAACGCGGTAACGACCGCCGAGCATGCGCTCAGTCTTCTCTTCGCCGTGGCGCGGAAGATTGCCATGGCCGATGCCACGATGAAGGCTGGCCAGTGGGAGAAGAAGAAGCTCCAGGGACGTGAACTCACCGGCAAGACGCTGGGCGTGATCGGGCTCGGCAACATCGGTCGCATCGTTGCGAATCGCGCGGTGGGGCTGAAGATGAACGTGATCGCGTTCGACCCAGTGGTCACCCCGGAGAAGGCGGCGGAGCTGGGGGTTGCGCTGGTCACCCTCGACGAGCTCTTCGAGAAGTCCGACGCGATCACCGCGCACACACCGCTGACCAACGAGACTCGCGCCATCGTCAACGACGACGCTATTGCGAAGATGAAGGACGGAGTGCTGCTGGTGAACGCCTCGCGCGGTGGGGTAATGGACGAGGGCGCGCTGCTCCGGGGCCTCGAGTCGGGGAAACTCGGCGGTGTGGGACTCGACGTCTTCACCGAGGAACCGCCGGGGGCGACGGATCTGGTCAAGCACCCCAGATGCACGGCGACGCCCCACCTGGGCGCCTCGACGGAGGAGGCTCAGACTCGCGTGGCGGTCGAGATCGCGGAGCAGGTGGCGGCGTATCTGACGACCGGCACCATCACGAACTCGATCAACGTTCCCAGCGTGTCTCGCGACATGGCTCCAGTGCTCGGCCCGTACACGGATCTTGCGCTGCGCCTGGGGCAGTTCCTGGGGCAGGTGGAGCAACTGTCTCCGCGCTCGATCACCGTCGAGTGCGTGGGCGAGCTCGCGAACCTGACGGTCGCTCCAGTCATCAATGCAGCCCTTGCGGGGGTCCTCGGTAAGTTCTTCGAAGAAGCGGTCAATGCCGTCAACGCACCCGTCCTCGCCAAGGACCGCGGGATCGAGGTGCGCGAACTGAAGAGCAGCTTGCACTCGAAGTACACCACCTTGCTCAAGTTGACGATCACGGCCGAGGACGGTGCGACGGCGTCGGCGTCAGGAACATTGGCCGCCGATCGCTCTGCGCGACTCGTTCGGTGGGGACGGTACGATATGGATGCTCAGCTCGAGGGTACCAACATCGTCATCCTCAACGAGGACAAGCCCGGTGTCATCGGAACCATCGGATCGCTACTCGGTGAGAACGCGGTGAACATTTCGCGCATGCAGATGGGACTCGACGCGAAGGCTGGACAGGCTGCTTCGGTGTGGGCGCTCGACTCCCAGCCGTCGAACGAGGTCGTGGAACGGATTCGGGCCAGCAAGGCAGTGAACAAGGCCTTCTGCGTTCGTCTCGGTTGAGCTGGTGACGCGTGGGCGAGCGTCGACTTCACGTCGCCGCGTCGCCCGCGCTGAGACCCGCCTGGGCTTTCCCTGGCGGGTTTCGCCATTTCGAGCGCAGACGAACTCGCCTCGGCGGGCTATCGCGGGGTGGGGCGGCTCACAACGAGCCGTCCGTCGATACCCTGGCGATGCGGCGTCCTCGCGCGTCTCGGACACGGGTCGCGCCGCGACTGACCAGCACGAATGCCGTCACGACTGCCGTCGCGCCGGCGCCAAGGGCGATGGCTCCGACGTCACGAAACCCAGGCTGGTCGGTCATCTCTCCGTAGCCATAGCCAGCGAAGCCGGCTGCGGCGACAGGTAGTCCAGCGGCCAGCATCGCTGTTCCCCAGCGCCGGGCTTGGAGCGATCCTGATCTCACCTTGAATCGCGCCGCACCGACACCGGGTTCGATGCGGAAGGCATTGGACGGTGTCATCCGAGGGCCGTTGAGTCGGGCCTCCATCGCGTAGACGTTGACGGACTGGTCGCACGGCGCATCGCACGCGTGGTGCCATTGTCCCCCCGCGAGATCGTCCCGTAGTTCCAACCACGCCCCCGCGCGGTCTACGTGCAATTGCACGTGGGCGGTGCGCGGGAGTGCTGGGTTCAGGAGCGGCTCCCCAGCGGGGAAAGCGTCCTCCTGTGAGATGGGGTCGGAGACCGCTCCCTGGTTGGTTTCGCCGGAAGCCTCGCTCGTGCCGGTTCCTGGTGCCGCAGCAGCCGTGGTCGGGTGGGGGACGAGCGGGGGGGATGCCTCCTCGGTTCCCGTCGGCGGGGCATCGGGTGAGCTCCCGGGCTCTCGGCGGGGGTCTTCCTCCGCGAGGGGGGCAGCCGGTGGCGTGGGGGCGGTGGTTTGGGCTTGCACCTCGGTCGTCCCCCACCCGAGCAGCGCTAGGGCCGGGAGCACGGTCGTACAGAAGCGTCTTGGCATGCGTCAGTTCCGTTGGCGGCTCTCGAGGCGACGTTGCGACGACTCACGGTTCCCGTCAACGAGAGGTGCTGGACGCCCGAACGGGAATCGGCCCGAGGCCCCAAACCTCGCTTTGACTCGGGACCCGCGGCTAGCTAGGGTCATGATCCCCCCGCGTGACGTTGACCAGGGAATCGAGTGGCCCGCTATAGACTGCGCTTCCTGCTGCAAGAGATCGACCTGAACGAGGGCGAGACGCTGATCGGTCGCAGCGCCGACTGTCATGTCACTATCGAGGACCCACTCGTCTCGCGGCACCATGCGCGAGTGCGGATCGCCGGAGACTTGGCGCTCGTCGAGGATCTGGATTCGCGCAATGGCACATTCGTCAACGGAAAGGGGATCGACCGGCAGATCGCCCTGGAGGACGGTGACCGCGTCAGGATTGGGACGCTCGAGCTGGTCTTCTGTCACGCGGCAGACCGCGCAACTGTGAAGAAGCAAGGGCGGCGCACCACGGGATTCATGTGCCACTGCGCTGCTTGTGGTTCGCCATATCCCGCCGAGTCCAAGACATGCCCGCACTGTGGCTCCGACCGCCGCGTGGACGATGACACGATCACGGGAGTTGTCAGCGAAGCAGATCGGAATTGGACGCTCGACCTCCTCGTGGACGTGCTGGGCAAAGGGGTGACCCTGGAGCGGTGGTCCGACGTGAATCGGATGCTCACCCGTGCGCGCGCCAACATCGAGTCCCGGCTGGCCAGCGACCATCCGGTCGAGCGTAGTCATCTCGATCAGGTCGCGACGGCAGCTGTGCGCCTCGCGGCGCACCAAGGGGATCCAGCATGGGCGGTGTGGGTTTTCACGATTCACTCAACACTGGGCTGGATTCCCGCTGAGGAGGTGCTCCAGCCGCTGGACCTCATGCCGGTGGCGACGCGTCGGGCGTTGGCGGGGCCAGCGATGCGGTTGCTGGAGGCGGTTGGGACAGGCGACGGCTCTGCGGAAAACGCGGCCAGTCTCGTTCGGATCCGCGCGTTGCTCGACGATTCCTGACCGGGCGAAGCTCCGCTCTTCTGTGACTTTGGGGCGCCCAGCCCCGCGCAGGGTGCGTCGCACCAGGTCGTTGCGGCGGGTGGCCCCGACGTCCCTGTCGCGTTGGCGCTTGCTGGTTCGCGTCTCGACCCCCGGTGGCTTCGCGAGTATCCTGAGATGCCTTGGCCGCTGACGACCACAGGGACAACCCGACCGGGCCTGATTCGAGCCCCCTCACCGTTCATGGGGCGGATGTCCGTTTCTGGCTCGAGTATCGCAGCCATCAGTTCGACGTGAGTGGGGACAGCGTCACTATTGGCCGCAGCGCCGGGTGCGAGATCGTTCTCGACGATGCCCTGGTGTCGCGGCGACACGCGCGCGTTGTTCGCGGGGTTCGGGGCGTTGTGGTGGAGGATCTGGGGAGCGCCAACGGGGTCCTGGTCAACGGTGAGCGGGTCGAAGGATCGAGGTTGCTCGAGCCTGGCGACCTGCTCACGATTGGACAGCAGCAGATGGTGCTGCGTTCAGGAACTCGGTTCCGGCAGCGACAGCAGCGGGAGCGGTTCACTGCGGCGACGCTGAGCGGATTCGAGGCGACCGCACTAATGGGAGGCGAGGTGACGAACGCGGATGCGGCGGAACCCGACTCCACTCACCGCGGCAACGCGCTGTTGCTGTTGGGGGGCGTGGCGGACAAGATCCTGGCGCTGCGGAGGGGGGATGAGGCAGAGAGGATCTTGGGAGCCTTTCTCGACAACCTCATCGAGGATGCCCGGACTGGTCGCATGCCTGACACGGAGACCGCGGCCCGGGCCGTCGAGTACGCTGTCAAGCTGGCCGCGGTGACGGAAAGAGCGAAGTGGGTCGACTACGGTATCGAGTTCTACACGCTGCTCCGCCGTCCCATGCCGGCGGCGATTGTCGACGAACTCTACCAGGTGCTGCGCAGGGTGCGTAACATCAACCGGGGGGGGCTCAGCCTCTACCTCAACGTTCTCCATGCGCGGCAGGCGCAGTTTGGTCCAGCGGAGCGCTTCCTGTTGCAGCGTATCGAGGGGCTTGAACGCTTGGCGAAGCTCTGAGTGCGTGCGAGATCGCGGTCGCTGCTACTTGCCACGGCGAGCGGCGCGGCCCAGCGAATAGCGGGCCGCTTCGGCGATGGCGGCCGCAAGCTCGGGGTCCTCGACGGTCGCGAGGCGGGCGCTGAGCTCCGCCGGGATCGGTGCCGGGTCGGGTGGGGGGGCTACTCGTTCCGCGCCCTGCAGTTCTGGAATGGTGCCCACCTTGAAGCGGATGCGACGCACCCGGATGCGGCGCTGGTGCAGGCGAGCGAGGATGTCGGCGGACAGCAGCGACAGTTCCTGCGCCCAGACGCTCGAGGCGACACGCACCTCGAGTGTGTCGCCTTGGAGGCGGTCAGCCATCGTGCGATTGGCAATGCGGTCACCGACGACCTGGCGCCAAGTTTCGCGGTCCACGGGGCCCACTCCCGCCGCGCGTGCAGCTTCCTGCTGAACGCGCGCCAGCAACGCGCCAATGTGCTGAGGGGGGCGGTTGCGCGGCGCGTCCGAGGCGCGGCCACCGCCGCGGGAGTGCCAGCGGCCCATGGCACTCAGCCTAGCATCGGATTCCGTGGCGGGGCCGGCGTGGGATGAGGTTCTTCGGTTCGCGAGAAGCCCAGGGGGAACGCCGACACCGACGACCGCAGGGGCGCTGCGCGCCCCGAGGACCACTCACAACCGTTCGGTAGCGAAGATCGGACTCGAACCGATACACCATCTCTGGTAGCGGATTTTGAATCCGCCGCGTCTGCCAATTCCGCCACTTCGCCGTGGAGGAACGGCTACTTAGCAGATTGCGGGGAGCGCTGCGAGTCCTCTCGCTCCGCGATCTGCGCTCCGACCGATCGCCCAGAAGTGGCGGCTTCTGCAGAGGGAACCGAGCTACCGCGGCGGCAGGTCTGGGGCCGAGGCCGGGCCCAGATCCGTGGCGAAGGGGACGAGCTTGGTGCGAAGGAGCGATACGGCCGGTGCGGGCAGGTCTTCGGGGCCCAGGTCGGAAAGATCGAGCACCTCGATGTTCGATGCCCAGCTCGCCGTGCATGGACTGGCCCGCGTGCCCGAGGACCAGATCGCGTGACGGAGCAGCGCCCCGAAGCCCACGGAGTGCGCAGACCCAGCGCGGATAGTCCTGCTGAGTGCGAGCAAGAGCTTTTCGCCCGGATCGGCGAGGCAGTCGCGGGCGAACTCGACGACGCCGGAAAACTCCTCGTCGAACCGAGCGCCGGGAGCGGGAGCGCCATGCAGGGCATCGATGAGGACGAGAGCACTGACCAGCTCGCGGTCCTCCTCGCGCCGCAGCCAGTGTCGGACCCAGTGGTTGCCCACGCCATGGCAGAGCAGCACCAGGGGCTCGTCGGTGCGCCAGCCAGAGACCTTGGCGTTCATGAATCCGAAGAGCGACGTGTAGCTGCCACTAGCCGTCCCATGCCCCGGGGAGGGGTGCGGCGTCACGTGGAAGGTGAGGCGATGGGGAACCAGACCGAGCGCGTCGTCGAGCACTTCGCCTTGGGTCTTTCGCACGTTCAGGCAGACCATGTGCAGCATTGCGCCTCCGTCGATGCTGCCCACTCATGGGCCATCGCTCCCCTGGCCGAAGCCGTTCCCCCCGACCGCCGGTGAGCGGTCGCATCCAGGAAGATACCAGCTAGGCTCAGTCTCCGCTTGGGTCGTGAGACGATTTATCCGCTACCCGTCCGCGGTGCGCTCGGCTTGGTGGCCCTGACGGCAGACGACCAGCACGTCATCGTAGACCGTGAGCTCATGGTGCGCGTCGCTCCCGGCGAGGTAGGGAAGACGAGTCCAGGTTGTCACGGACAGGCCAGCTGGTTCGAGATTCTGCTCCACGAGGGAGTTCAGCGCGGTCTCCCAGGTGGTGCCCGCACAGTGGAGCGGCTCCACAGATTCGACCAAGTACGGCCCGTCATACGCGACCGGACGGTAGGGTAGCGGCACGGCGACGATCAGGTGGCCGCTGGGGCGGAGTGCCGCCACAGCGGAGGCCAACAGGGCGCGCGGCCGACGGCAGCGATCCAGCACGTTGAGGAGCGAGACCGCATCGTAGGGCGCCGCGGGGACAGCTCTTTCAGTGACGTCCTCGAGGTGTACGGTGAACCCACGACGACGCAGTCGCCACGCCAGCACCGGTGCCGTCTCCGTGACGTGCGTTGTGTCGAATCGTTGCGCCAGTTCGTGCGTGATGTCCCCCGAACCAGCGCCGATATCGAGCAGTCGTCCCCCCCGGGCGGGGCCCAGCAACGTTTCCCACTGTGCGGCGCTGGCGAGGTGCATGGGGTAGGTGTTCAGGATGCCGTCGATATCGTAGTCGGACAGGTAGAAACCGAGGATGCGGCGAACGGTCAGGCCCATACGCGAGAGTCGCCGCCGCTCGGCGCGAGCCAGATATGCTGCCGTGGAGCTGTCCGGCTGGAGGGGAATGAAGCCGGGCCGGAGGTCCTCACGCACCAGATCGAGGTCGCACTCGTAGCGCAGCTTCACGGGAGGCGGGGTGCGCATGTCGTGCAGCCTACCGTGATTTGGGGCGCCTGCGACTGCTGGTGAGCTGCACCTTGACATGTGTCACGAACCAACCAACGTTCCGGGGCGAGAAGGAAGGATCACAGCTCATGGAATTCGTCGTACCGGAACTGCCGTACGCCAAGGACGCATTGGCTCCAGCGATGTCCGCTGAGACCCTCGAGTTTCACTACGAGAAGCATCACAAGGGCTACATGGCGAAGCTCAAGGCAGCCCTCGAGGGCAAGCCCGAGGCAAACCAGTCGCTCGAGGAAGTCATCAAGTCCTCCACCGGTGGGGTCTTCAACAACGCCGCGCAAGTCTACAACCACACGTTCTTTTGGAACGGAATGAAGCCGGGCGGCGGCGGCGCTCCGGCCGCGGGTGAGGTAGCGGATCTGCTCCGGCGTGATTTCGGGGGCTGGGAGAAGTTCCGCGAACAGTGGATATCCGATGCTGGGGCTCGATTCGGGTCCGGCTACGCCTGGCTGGTGCTGGATGACGGAAAGGGCAAGATCATCACCACGCCCAACGCCGAAACCCCACTCACTTCGACCGAGGTTCCGTTGCTGACGGTGGACGTCTGGGAGCACGCCTACTACCTTGACCACCGCAACGCCCGGCCAAAATTCCTGGAAACGTTTTGCGATCAGCTGATCAACTGGGAGTTCGTGGCCGCCAACCTCAAAGCCGCTGGCTAGCGGGCCCTTCCCGTGCTCGCGCGAGCCTCCGCCCGTCAGGGTTGGAGGCTCGTTCGCGTTCTGGGTTGAACCCTTTGACGCCTGCGGCATGGTGAATCCATGCTTCCCAGCCGACACGAGACTCCGCGCGGGACGGTCACGTTGCGCGAGGCAACCGATGAGGATATCGGTGCACTGATCGCCCTGAACAAGGCCTGCTTCCCGACGATGGTGGAGGAGAATATCGTCTGGAATCGAGGTCAACTACGCAACCATCAGCGACTCTTTCCGGAGGGTCAGATCGTTGCCGAAGTGGCCGGGAGGGTCATTGGTGCGGTCGCGAGTCTCGTCGTGCGCCTTGGCACCGACCCGTATCGCGCGCACACGTACTCGGGGATCACCGACGGGGGCTATTTTCACAATCACGATCCTCAGGGTGACACGCTCTATGGCGCTGACGTCTACGTGGATCCTGAATATCGCGGTGCCGGTGTCGGTCGCCTGCTCTACGCTGAGCGGCGGGAGCTTTGCCGCCGCCTGAACCTCCGCCGCATTCTCGCCGGTGGGCGTTTGCACGGGCTCGTCGATCGCCCCGAGATGACGCCGGAGCAGTACGTTCGCGCTGTCGAGGATCGTGAGTTGACGGACTTGGTGCTGACCTTTCAGCTGAGAGAGCGGTTCGTGGTTCGTGGTATCCTGCGCAACTACATTCGTGATCCGCGAAGCCGCAATGTTGCCACGCTGATTGAGTGGTTGAACCCGGATCACCGTCCTGCCCACGCTGACGAGCGGAACGTGCGGGTGGCCTGTGTTCAGTATCAGGTGCGGAGGGTGCGCGACTTCGACGACTTCGCCGAGCAGGTCGAGTACTTCGTTGAGACGGCGCACAACTACCGCTCCGACTTCGTGCTCTTTCCCGAACTATTCACGGTTCAGTTGCTGTCCCAGGAGAAGTTTCGGCGTCTTCCTTCCCTGGCCGGGATACGCCGCCTGGCGGAGCTCGAACGCCCATTTTGCGACCTAATGGCGCGGCTGGCACGGGAGTATGGGCTTCACATCGTAGCTGGCAGTACCCCAGTACTGCGAGGGGACAAGATCTTCAATGTCGCCCCCGTGTTCGGACCCGATGGGAGTGCCGTGCTGCAGCCCAAGCTCCACATCACCCCGGCGGAACGGCGCGACTGGGGCATTACCGGCGGGGATGAACTGCGGGTGATCTCGACTCCCAAGGCCCGGGTTGGCATTCTCATCTGCTACGACTCGGAGTTCCCGGAGGTGGCGCGCTACCTGGCTGACCAGGGTGCCGAGATCCTGTTCGTTCCGTACTGCACGGACAACCGGGCGGCGCATCTGCGTGTTCGCCTCTGCGCGCAGGCTCGCGCGATCGAGAATCAGGTCTACGTGGCAACGGCGGGGGTGATCGGCAATCTTCCCAGCGTCGACGCCATGGACATCAACTACGGACGAGCGGCAGTGTTCACGCCGAGCGACTTCGAGTTCGCTCGCGATGGTGTCCAGGCCCAAGCCGACAGCAATGTCGAGATGCTGCTGGTGACCGACCTCGATATCAACGACCTGTATCGATCACGGGCTTCGGGGAGCGTGACACAGCGTCTGGATCGCCGCGCGGACCTGTTCACGTTCGTGCCTCAGGTGCGCAGTGCACCCGGGCTGACCCTCGAGACCGACCCGCCCATCGATCCGATCGAGCACCACGACGATTGAGCTGCGAGCACGCCCCTCGGCGCGCCTGTGAAAGCCCTTGGGGAATCCTTGGTCCCGGCGTAGATTGCGGAGATATCTCGTGTCTTGTTCCTCTGCGTCCACTTCCCCGCAAACGCCCACGAGCGACGTTGCGAGGGCGCCACCCGCGGCTGCTGCCTTGGCGCCTTTCTGGGTCGTGTGGGTTCTCGGGGGCGTCGGGGTGCTGGGACATCTCCCGTCGCTGTTCAATCAGTACACGACCGATGACTTCGAGTTGCTCGTCAACAATCCATACGTTCGGCAGTGGGGAGGTTTGAAGGCGCTGCTGACGTGGGAGCTGTTCAATGCGACGGGCAGCCCCCGCCCCATTCCCTACTGGCGACCGCTATCCGGACTGCTCAACTGGGTCAGCTACCAGCTGTTGGGTGCCGAGGCTTTCGGGCAGCACGCGTTCAATCTCGTGCTGTATGGGGTGGTCGCTGCTCTCCTGGCCCAGCTGTTGCGCTCCCTTCGGTACTCCGCGCCTGGGTGCTCTTCGATGCGGGACGGATCGAAGAGTCCTTCGAGATTTGCCGTGAGATCGAGCGAGTCAAGCCGTCGGCCTATCGGGCGCGACAGTGCATCGCAGCGGCGCACATGCAGCGGGGCGACTTCGAGTCCGCGTTGCCCTATCTGCGACTCGATGCCCACGACTTTCCTGGTGAGGCGCCGATGCGCTATTCCCTGCTGAAGGCGTTGTTCGCCACGGGACGATTGGACGAGGTCGAATCCCACCTTGAACGCTGGCAGGGCCACTTCGGCGAGTCACCAGAGCTGGTTCAGGCGTGGGTGGAGCTGCGGCGGCGACGCGGGCAGCTCGAGTCGCCGGCCACGGTCGGGTCCACTGGTAGGTCGGTAGGCCGACTTGGTGGGGGCGACGAGTGATGTTTGCGACGGAAAGAAGGCGAACGCAGGCGCTTCGGGCCGGGCGCGACTGATGTACCCTGTCCCCCGGAAGCGGGTGCCAGGTCCGCTCGGATTGGCGTGGGTTGCGGCGGCAGCGGGCGAGATATCCTCGCCAGCTGGACGTCCGGGGCCCATGTGTTGCACCCTTCGGACGCTGGCGACCGGCGACCAGCGCTGGCAGTGATCGACATGCAGAACGCTCTCACCCTCTACCAGACGACCATCGGCAAGAAGGTGGTCATGGCCCTGACGGGGCTCGTCCTCTTTGGGTTCGTGCTGGGCCACATGCTGGGCAACCTTCAGGTGTACCTGGGGCCGGACCAACTGAACGGATACGCCAAGCATCTGCGGGATCTGGGGCCGCTGCTTTGGGCCGTCCGGGCATTCCTTGCCATGATGCTGGGCGTACATGTGGTGGCGGCGATGCAGCTCTGGGTCCCCACCTGGACTGCTCGCGGAACAAGCTATCGCCGCAAGAAGGACGTGGCGACTGGCTATGCTGCCCGTACGATGTGGCTGAGCGGCCCCCTGCTACTGCTCTTCCTCTTTTACCACCTTGCCCACTTCACGTTCCCCGGAGTGGCGATGAGCAGCGGATACGGGCACAGCCACGGCGACGTTTTTGCGAACGTCGTCAATGGGTTTGCTGTGCCTTGGGTTGCCGGCCTCTACGTGGCCGCGCAGCTGCTACTCGGTACCCACCTCTACCACGGCGCCTGGAGCCTGCTGCAGAGTCTGGGATTCAATCACCCTCAGTATCACGACCAGGCTCGCGCTGGCGCCCAGTTCGTTTCGGTGCTCATCGTCGTTGGCAACATCTCGATCCCCCTCGCCGTCCTCGCCGGCTTGGTGAGGTAAGGAGTCACTCCATGCAGCTCGACTCGCATGCTCCCAGCGGTCCGCTCGAGACCCGCTGGGAACGTCATCGTTTCGCAATGAAGCTGGTCAACCCAGCGAATCGTCGCAAATATACTGTCATCGTCGTGGGGACGGGGCTGGCTGGGGGAGCGGGCGCCGCGAGCCTCGGTGAGATGGGCTACAACGTGCTGAGCTTCTGCTACCAGGATAGCCCTCGGCGTGCTCACAGTATCGCCGCGCAAGGGGGGATCAACGCGGCCAAGAACTACCCGAACGACGGCGATAGCGTTTTTCGGCTGTTCTACGACACGATCAAGGGAGGGGACTTCCGGGCGCGCGAGTCCAACGTTCATCGGCTCGCTGAAGTGAGTGTCAACATCATCGATCAGTGCGTCGCCCAGGGTGTGCCATTTGCTCGCGAGTACGGCGGCACGCTCGCGAACCGCTCGTTTGGTGGAGCGCAGGTTTCCCGCACCTTCTATGCTCGTGGGCAGACGGGGCAGCAGTTGCTGCTCGGCGCGTACCAGGCGCTCGAGCGACAGGTCGAGGCGGGCACCGTGAAGGTCTTCGCTCGGCACGAGATGCTCGATGTGATCCTGGTCGATGGCGTGGCTCGCGGCATCGTGACGCGAGACCTTCGATCCGGGAAGGTCGAGGCCTTCACCGCTGACGCCGTCGTCTTGGCCACCGGCGGCTACGGCAACGTATTCTTCCTGTCGACCAACGCGAAGGGGTGCAACACGACAGCCATCTGGCGCGCACACCGCAAGGGTGCGCTGTTTGCCAATCCGTGCTTCACCCAGATCCACCCGACCTGTATTCCCGTGGCGGGGGAGTACCAGTCCAAGCTGACTCTGATGAGCGAGAGCCTGCGGAATGACGGTCGGGTTTGGGTGCCGAAGCGGGCTGACGACTGCAGCCGGGACCCGGCCCGCCTCGACGAGGCCGAGCGTGACTACTACCTCGAACGCATCTATCCCAGCTTTGGGAATCTGGTTCCCCGCGACATTGCTTCCCGTCGCGCCAAGCAGATGTGTGACGAAGGAAGGGGAGTTGGCCCCGAGGTGGGAGGAGTTAGACGTGGTGTCTATCTCGACTTTCGCGACGCCATCGCGCGGCTGGGCAAGGACATGGTGCGCGAACGCTATGGCAATCTGTTCGACATGTATGAACGGATCACCGGGGAGGACCCGTACGAAGTGCCGATGCGGATCTACCCCGCGACGCACTACACCATGGGGGGGCTGTGGGTCGACTACAACCTGATGAGCACGATTCCGGGCCTGTTCGTCGCGGGCGAGGCCAACTTCTCCGACCATGGCGCGAACCGCCTGGGTGCCAGCGCCCTGATGCAGGGACTGGCTGATGGATACTTCGTCTTGCCGTACACGCTCGGGAACTACATTGCGCAGACCCCGCATGAGAGCGTTGCTGCGGACCATCCCGAGGTGCGAGGGGCGGTCGAGGCGGTTGAAGCGCGCCTCGAACGCCTCCTCTCGATTGGAGGCCGACGTACCCCGGACTCCTTCCATCGCGAACTTGGTAACATCATTTGGAATCACTGCGGGATGAGCCGAAATGCCGCCGGCCTGCGCGATGCGCTCGAGCGCATTCCGGCGATCCGCGAGGAGTTCTACGAAAACCTTTGCGTTCCCGGGACTGGCGCGGCGCTCAACCAGACACTGGAGAAGGCGGGGCGGGTGGCCGACTTCCTTGAGTTGGGGGAGCTCATGTGTCACGACGCGCTGCAGCGAGACGAGTCGTGTGGGTGCCACTTCCGCGAAGAGCACACTACTGACGAAGGGGAGGCGCGGCGCAACGATGCGGAGTTCACCCACGTGGCAGCGTGGGAGTTCGCCGGCGTGGGCGGGACACCGAAGCTACATCGGGAACCGCTGGAATTCGAGTTCGTTCAACCTTCGCAGCGGAGCTACAAGTAGCCGAGGAACGTTCCTGATGGCCAAGACCATGAACCTCGTCCTCCACGTCTGGCGCCAGCCGGGGCCGCGTGCTCCCGGCAAATTCGTTCGCTATGAAGCGCGGGATGTGTCGGAACACATGTCATTTCTCGAGATGCTGGACGTCGTCAACGAGCAGCTCATCGAGTCTGGCGAGGACCCGATCGCGTTCGACCACGACTGCCGGGAAGGCATCTGCGGCGCTTGTGGAATGGTCGTCAACGGCCAGCCCCACGGGCCGCTGAAGGGGACGACCACCTGCCAGTTGCACATGCGCCACTTCCAGGATGGTGACGAGCTGACCATCGAGCCCTGGCGTTCGGTGGCCTTTCCAGTCGTCCGCGATCTGATTGTCGATCGAACGGCGCTGGACCGGATCATTCAGGCTGGCGGCTACGTTTCGACGCGCACCGGAAGCGCTCCGGAGGCGAACGAGATGCTCGTGCCAAAGGTCCACGCCGATGCAGCCATGGACGCGGCTGCTTGCATTGGCTGCGGTGCGTGTGTTGCAGCCTGCCCCAATGCGTCGGCTAGCCTCTTCACCGCCGCAAAACTCGGCCACCTGAACCTGCTTCCCCAGGGTCAGCCGGAAAAGCCCGACCGTGTGAGGAAGATGGTGTCACAGATGGACGCCGAGGGGTTCGGCCACTGCACCAACCACTATGAGTGTGAAGCGGCCTGCCCGAAGGAAATCAGCGTTTCTTTCATTGCCAAGATGAACCGAGATTTCTTGGGAGCGATGTTGACCGCTCCCAACAGCATCCCGGCCCGACGCAAGGTCAGGCGCTGAGTCGAAATCAGTCGTCTTCGTTTCGGACCGGCAGGATCGGCGCCCAGACGAGGGCGTCGAGCATGTTGTCGTCGATGGAAAGGCCACGGTCGCTGAAGTAGAGCGCGTTGGTTTCCTCGCTGTCGCGCTGCTCGGCGACGAAGAGAATGCCCCGACCCTGCTCGTTGTACCCGAGTTGCACGATCGCGTTCTGCAGCCATCGTCCTCCGCCTTCGAACTCGATGGCTCGGGGAAGCGTGTAGTATCCCTCGGACGGAAGACGCTTCAGCGTCTTGCTCCAGGTGGGGGAGCGGAGCGGCGTCGTGGGCTCACCCCAGAACCAGCGGTTCTTGCGATTGGCTCCGGGACGAACGACGAAGCGTCCACCGCCGTTGGGCTGCTGCCCGACATAGACGAGGACGCCCGACGGGAAAGCCTCCTCGTTGCCGGGCATAGCCTGAGTGGTGCGATACAGTCCGGGTTCGGGCAGGTCGATCATGGTGTTTCTCGGTTGTTGGCTTGCGAGCGCTGAATCTAACTCATCGATTCCGTTGCACAAGGGCCCGGCCGGGTAGCTCGTTCTGGGTGCCCGGGGATGCGAACGTGTGGCATAAGGACGCGGTGCTCAGGGCCAGGACGCCGTTCGCAGGGTTCGGCTTGCTCTCGCTTGCTGGCTGGATGACGGCTGCCTGCGCTGGCCCACATCAGCGCCAGGGCGAGGCGGCGACGGGTCCATCGGACCCGCTCGGCGCGGAGGCGGCCCGTGCCTATGTGCTGGAGTTGGTGAACGGCGACCGGGAGGAGCACGGCGTAGCGGCGGTCGTGGGTGACGCGATCGCCACCACTGCGGCGCAGCGTCACGTGGAAGACATGGCATCGCACGGGTTCACCGCCCATTGGGGAACGGACGGGTCGGTTCCCGAGCAGCGGTACAGCGAGGCAGGGGGCGAGCACATGGCGCAGGAGAATGCCTTCTGCGTGATCGATGGAGCGACGCGTCCCCTCGACCCCGATCCGGTGTTCCACATCGAGGAGTTGGAGCGTGTGGAGAGCGCGTTCCTCCAGCAGGTGCCGCCCAACGACAGCCATCGACGCAACATCCTGAAGCCCACCCACAACGGTCTGGGTATCGGCCTGGCTCGACCTGTCGGTGGCGGCCAGCCTTGTATGGTGCAGCTCTTCATCGACGCTTATGGCGAGTACGAGCCCCTCCCTCGTCAGGCGCGCTTGGGAGATATCGTGACGGTTTCGGGGGTGCTCTCCGACCCAGTTGAGTTTAGGGGGGTGGGTGTTGGGCGGCTCGATCCCGCGCGGCCGCTGTCGGGCGCTCAGCTTGCCAGCTTGAATACCCCTGAGGAGCGCACCTACCGCATCCCGAATCCGCATCAGACGTACTTCGCCAGTGAGGCTGGTGCCGGCGAGCCGACGACCGTCCAGCTCGAGGGTCGACGGTTCTCCGTCGGAGTGTCGCTGAATGATCGCGGACTATCCGGTCGCTACCAGGTCAGCGTGTGGGGGCGGCATCCTGGGAACGAAGACCCCGTCGTCGTCTCGCTGCGCACGATCGAAGTTCCGTCGGGCTAGCTCGTCCGTGTCGGCCAGTCGCAGGGTGCGCCTTGCGGGGGGACCCAAGAAGGAGGCTCGGCAGCTGGGAGCCTCGATCCTGGTCGACTGCACCTACCCGCCAGCGACCGGTGGGTGTTTGTGGTGACAGGCCGCCCGCTGCCCGCGCTCGATCGCATTCGGAACCGGTCGAGGTGCTGGAGTCCTGGCTGGCGTCGCGCCTCGGGAGCCGCGCCGAGACCCGTGCGGAAAGGGCTGCCGAGGTCGTGACACACTTCGTCCTCGACTCGGGTGTCGGTGCTGACCTCGCCCTGGCGGGAGGCGTTCCGTGCGGTTTCGCGACTCTCCTTCCCGAAGATTGGAGTAGAGTCTGCGGAACGGAGGACGGCTATGGCTGCATCGAAGGCTGGCAAGAAGACGGGGACCGGGAAATCAGTGGCGAAGAAGGTAGCGGCAGCGGCTGGAGCGGCGAGGAAAGCCATGGCCAACGTGGTGGCGAAAGCGACGCGAAAGAGCGCCAAGAGGGCGACCACGAAGGTGGCGAAGCAGGCTGCCGGGAAGACCAACGGCAAGGCAGCGTCGAGGGTCAGCGAGACGACCGCCGAGAAGGCGGCCGCGAAAGCGGCGAAGAAGACCGCCAAGAAGGTGACCAAGCGAGTCACCAAGAAGGTCGCCAAGACCGCCAAGCGACCCGCCAAGCGGGTGGTGGGCGGCTCGAAGGTACGAGCGAAGCTTCGTGGCGCGAAGGCGGATGTCGCAGAGGCGGGGGCGCCGACGCCCACCAAGGAGGAGCGGGCGGCCGAGCGCAAGGCGCTGCGGGCTGCGAAGAAGGCGGCGCGGGTTGCCCAGAAGGCGGCGCGCGTGGCGGCACGCGAGGGGAAGAAGGCGGCGCGAAAGGCCGCGAAGAAGTCGGCGAAGAAGACTGTTGCTCCGACGCCGGGTGCGGCTCGCTCGAAGGGAGCAGGGAAGGGGAAGCTGAAGCAGGTCGCGAGCCGCGTTGCCACGGTGGCGCAGCGAGTTGTTGCCGTCGCCGAGGAAGCCACCCAGCAGGCGGGCCAGGTTGTGAAGAAGGCGGCGCGGAAACGTGGGAAGAGTGACGTTGGGGCCGCTCCGTCGCTCCCGGCGGTAGCTCCGAAGGCAGCGCCGGCGGCGGGTGACCCAGCGCCAGAGTTCGAGCTCCGCGACCAGGATGATGCCACGGTGTCGTCGGCGTCCCTGGCGGGACATCCTTATGTCATCTACTTCTATCCGAAGGACAATACGCCTGGCTGTACCCGGGAGGCGCAGGGATTTCGCGACGAATCGCCGGCATTCTCCGAGGTTGGGGTCCGGGTGATTGGAGTGAGTCCCGATTCGACCAAGAGTCATCGCGGCTTTCGCGACACGCACAAGCTGTCCTTCACGCTGCTTTCGGATCCCGACCGAGTTCTCGCCAAGGCTTTCGGCGCCTACGGTCCGAAGAAGTTCATGGGTCGGGAAAGCATGGGCATCATTCGGAGCACATTCCTCGTCGACGGGAGTGGCAAGTTGGTACGAACGTGGCGCGGGGTACGGGTGGACGGCCATGTCGCGGAGGTCCTTGAGGCGGCCGGTGAGCTAAGTGCTGGTGAAGCCAACTGAGTCTGCCCCGCGGTGAACGTTGAACGCGGTGGACGGGCAAGCGCACCCGAGGTTTCGGTGCTCTTGCCTGTCTTCAATGGGGCCAGCACGCT
>JBNLDK010000025.1:0-18844 GCA_050304295.1 Polyangiaceae bacterium | reverse complement strand
CTCGCCTTCCCGGGGATCTACGTCTACGACTCGAACCTCAATGGGGGGGCCGACCACGTTGCCGCCTTCTGGGCGGCGCCACTCTTCCTGGCGACGTTGCGCGCGTTGCCGACGTTTGGGCGTCGCCAGTGCCTGCTCCTGGCCTGCCTCGCGACCGGACCGCTGCTCACCAAGTACAGCGCTGTCAGTATCGTCCTCGGCCCTGCCCTGGTCATGCTGGTTCGCGGCGGTTGGCTGTTCGTCAGACCGGGACGTTCGGGACCCTCACGCTGGGGACTGCTCGTCACGATGTTCCTGGTGCTCGCGACGGCGCTCACCCTGACCGCCCCCCACTGGCTGCGCAACACGCTGTCGTACGGCAACCCCGTCTACCCACTGCTGCCGGAGTGGTTCCCGTCCGATCCCTGGGTCCCCCGCGCGGCGGAGCGCTTCGACTTCTTCACCCCCCAGGAGTGGATCGCGCCGCGGTCGTGGGCCGGCGTCGCGGAGGGACTCCAGGTGATGTTCACCTTCTCCTTCGTCCCGCACGACTGGATCACCTTTCACCGGGAAGTGCCCATCTTCGGGTCCCTCTTCACCCTGACCCTCCCTTGCGTGTTCTTCTTGCGTCGCCGTGGCCGCGCGATGCTGTTGCTCGGGGCCGTTCACCTCGGCGTCTTCGTCTGGTGGTGGACGTTTCACCAGGATCGCTACCTGCACGTGCTGGTCCCGTGGATGGCAGCGTACGTGGCGGCGGTGCTCAAGACTGCCTTCGACGCGGGGTGGGGGCCGCGGATCGCGGCCACCACGCTGTGCGCTGCCCAGGTCGTTTGGGGCGCGGACGCGCCGTTCCTTCCCACTCACTCGATGGTGCACACGAGTCCGCTCAAGCTGGCCATCGAGCAGGCCTCGTCGAGCTATCGCCACGAGCGAAAGCCCTTCGAGGAACCGTTTGGAGTGCGCAGCCAGATCAAGAAGATCCTCGCTGGCAAGGACGCGCGGCTGCTCCTGCACGAGGAGCACCTGCGACTTGGGTTTGGTGTCCCGGTCGTCTCGGACGCGGCCAGCTGGCAGGGGGGGATCAGCTACGCCACGGCTCCGCGACCCGACCAGGTGCAGGCCCTGATGCAAGAGCTGGGGGTGACGCACCTGGCCTGGCTCGAGTCGAGTCGAGGCTGGGACTCGCTGGGCGGCGATATCGCGTTTCTCTCGTACGCCCAGCACGCCACCAACAAGCAGCGGGTGGAGGGGTTCTGGCTCGCCGAGGCCCCCACCGAGCCCATCGCGGCCGAAGGCTACTCGGGACTGACCCTGGTGATGGGCTGCGAGCGTGACTACGACAACGGCATCTACGCCACCTCTCAGCTCGACGTCCCGACGCTCCTGTCCATCACCCGGACCAAGTCGGACTACCCTGCCCCGAGAGAGCGCATCCAGAACGTCGTCGCGGCAACTCGGTGGCTCTGGCGAGTGGACGCCGTGGCCTGGGATCCGGCCTGTGCGGCTGGTCTGAATCCCGGGCGCGCCAGACTCACCCGGGAACAGACGCGACCACCGTGGCAGCTCTGGATCCGCCCCCCGCGTCCCGCGCCCGCCTCGCCGAGTCGCGGTGTCCAGGCCCGCTGAGGGTGGTGGATGGCCGACGACGCGATTCGCGTTTCCCGCCTGGCGGACCTGGCGCATCCCGTCGCGAGCATCTCCTCGGGGAGCATCCCTCGCGCTGATCGCGCCGTGGGGGCCTCGGACGGGCGTCAGCCCGTGACGCCGAGGCCCGTCGCGATCCCCTCGACGCTGGTCACGATCGCCTCCTCGTAGGCGGCCAGGGTGTCGCTCTTCAGCCCCGCCTGGCACGCCGTGCGGTACTCGCGCAGGAGTCGCGCTTGCATGAAGTTGAGGGGGTCCAGGTACGGGAGCTTGAGGTCGATGGACCGCCGCAGTGGCTCGTCTTCCGCCGCGGTGAGCAGCGGGCGGCCGGTGATTTGGGGCAGCCACTGCTGGCAGCGGTCGTACTCCTCGCGGATCCGGGCGAACACCCGCTCGGCGGCGGGGCTGGGGTCGAGCTCGGTCAAGTACAGATGGGCGACGTCCAGATCGGACTGGTGGAGCACGATCTCGCAGTTCTCGATCACGCTGCGGAAGAAGGGCCACTGCTCGTGCATCTCGCGCAGCCGTGCGAGGGCCGCGGCGGGGTTGGCAGCCTCGCCGACGAACACCTCGAGCGCGGCGCCCACCCCGTACCACCCGGGCAGGATCTGCCGCGACTGGAACCAGCGGAACACCCAGGGGATGGCGCGGAGATCGCGCACCGACTGGGCGGCACGCCGCTTCTGGGGACGGGAACCCAGCTTGAGCAGCTCGACTTCGCGCACCGTCACGCGGTCGAAGTAGCCGAGGAAATCCGGGTCCTCGTGGACGAGGCTCCGGTAGGCCGTGACGGCGGTTCGGCTGAGCGTCTCGGCAGCGGCGATCCATTCCGGATCGCCGTCGCGCGACGGGAGTACGCGCTTGTTCAGGAGCGCCGCGACGACGGTGTCCAGATGGTGCGCGGCGGTCGTCTGGTCGAGGTACAGGCGCGACAGCACCTCGCCTTGCTCGGTGACCTCGAAGCCGTTGCGAGCGGCTCCCACTGGCAACGAACCGATCGCGCGCCGTGCGGGTCCGCCGCCCCGGCCGATGCTGCCGCCGCGGCCGTGGAAGAAGCGCAGCTCGACGCCGTGGCGCTCCGCGACCGCCAGCAGCCGCTGCTGGGCCAGGTACACGCAGAGACTGCTGGTCAGGTAGCCGCCGTCCTTGGTGCTGTCGGAGTAGCCGAGCATGACGAGCTGGCGCTGTCCGCGGCAACGCAGGTGGGTTCGGTAGGCCTCGTTCTCCAGCAGCCGGGCGACAATGGCAGGACCGCGCTCCAGGTCGTCGATCGTCTCGAACAGGGGCACCAGATCCATCGAGCTCCGGTAGTTGCCGAGCACGTCTCGATAGAACAGCCCCTGGGTGCGCAGCAGGAGCAGGCCGGCGAGCACGTCCCGCGCCGCGCTCGCCATCGTCAGGATGAGGTGGTGACAGGCCTGCGCCCCGATCGTCTGCTGTGCGGATCGGGCGATGTGCAGGCTTGCCAGGATGCGGTGTCCCGGGTGTTCGGTGGATTGCTCCAGCTGCCACGGGGCCACGGTGGTGGGTGACAGGATGGCTCGCGTCAGCGCCGCCTCGAGCGCCTCCGGTGAGGTGTCCTCGGGCTCGCCTCCGGCGACCGAGAGCAGCAGTCTGGCGGCGGCGACGATGTTCTCGGAGTCCTCGCGCAGGTCGAGAGAAGCGAGGTGAAAGGCAAAGCTGCGGATCCGCCGTGCGAGGGTCTGCAGCCGGGTTCGGTCCGTGCGTGAGTACCCGGCCTGGCGGAGGCAATCTCGGACCAGGTCGAGGTCGCGGACGAAGTCCTCGACCGTTCGGTACTCGGCGCCGCGGCGCGGTCCGTGGGGATCGAGCGGGGAGCGCCGCTGGCCCGCGCGCAGTCGTTCGGCCATCAACGCGAGCTTGAGCCGGATGACCTCGCGGTCGCGCTGAGTGGCCAGCCCTTGCGTGGGGCACCCGGCGGCGTCCAGGAGCCGCAGATCCTCGTCGATGCTGCGCGCGAGGCGATCGGAGACCGGCACGTTCTGTGCGGAGTGGGTCAACAGCGGCGCCAACCGATCGAGCTCGCTGGCGTAGAGCTCGAGGATCGCATGGTACTGACGGATCAGGGCGGTCTCGAAGACCTCGGGAGTGACGAACGGGTTGCCGTCCATGTCGCCCCCGACCCAGCTGCCGAAGACAATGCGGGGTTCGACTTCGACCGGGGCGGAGTCGCCCGCGAAGTACTCGTAGGTCCGGTCGAAGCGGTGACCGAAGTCGCCCACCGCGTCGTAGAGCACGCGCCGAAAGTACGACAGTACGTGCTCGATCTCCTCCACGACGTTGGGCTTCTCCCAGCGGCTGAAGCGTGTGGCCCACATCGTCTCGATCTGGCCCGCCAGCGCCTCGAGCGCCTCCGCCTGCTCGACCCGACTCAGGGTGGGGGAGTTCAGCTGCCGGAGCAGGCGACAGATCTCGCGATGGTGCCGAATGATGCTCTGCCGGAGGATCTTCGTGGGGTGGGCCGTGGCGACCAGGCGCACGCGGAGCGTGTCGACCACCTCGCGGGTCTTGGCGGGATCCGAGCGTGTCACGTGGTCGAGCACCGAGTCCAGCTCGCTCGCGCTGGCCGACCCATGAACGCTCTCCGCCAGGCCGGCGACCGCCAGGAACAGACGAAACGCCGCTGCGGCGGCGCCGAGCCAGCGCACCGCCTTGTCGGGGGGGAGCTCGGCCAGCGACCGATCGACGATCGCTGCGAGCTCGTTCCAGCTCGGTCCAGTGCGGCTGCGCCGGGCACCGCGGGCCGCGCGACGCAGGGTCTCGACCGCGCGGTAAAACTCGGGTCCTTCCCGCTCGGCGAGGACCAGACCGACCAGCGCTCCGAGCAGGCGGACGTTTTCGGTCAAGGTGTCCGCCGCGGCGCGGTCGGGATTGCCCGGGCGCGGCTCCCCGATCGCGGGCAACTGCGAGCGGACGAGCTCGACCAGGCTGGGCAGCGGGATGGCGCCACCCGCTGCGGTTGCGTGGTTGCGCAACAGCAGTCCAAGGGGGCGGGCGGCTGGGGACGGTTGGCTCACGGCGTCGACGACATTGGGCAGCTGGCGGCGGAGCGGAACCCGGCTCGGTCCCGGTTCTCCTCGAAGTGGCAGCGAGCGCGCCGGACGCCGGTTCCGCCAGTGGGGGGATCAGAGAGAGGAAAGTGCCTGTTCGAGATCCCCGATGATGTCCTCGGTTGTCTCGATCCCGATCGAGAACCGCAGCAGTGAGTCCGGAATGTGGCGGGCGGCGCGCTCCTCCGGGGTCAGATCGCGGTGGGACGACACGAAGGGTGCCGTCACCAGGGTGTAGATGTCCCCCAGACTGGTGGCGGGAAGAATCAGCTTCAGGGCGTCCACGAACCGCATCGTCTCCTCGCGCCCGGCGTCGGCGAGCTCGCAGGAGACGAGCGCTCCGTAGCGCCCGCCGAAGGCGCGCTCGGCCAGCTCGTGTTGCGGGTGACTGGGCAGCCCAGGATAGTGGACCCGGGCGATCCGGGGCTGCCGCTCGAGCCACTGCGCGACGGCGAGCGCCGAGGTGCACTGCGCGCGGACGCGGAGTCCCAGCGTCTTGACGCCCCGGCTGATGAGGCTCGCCTCGAAGGGGCCCAGCACTGGACCCAGCAGCTTCGAGTAGGTGCGCAGCACGTCGAGCATCATGCGCGTGCGGGCGATGACGACGCCGCCCGTGACATCCGCGTGGCCGCCGAAGAACTTGGTGGCGCTGTGGACCGACAGGTCGGCCCCCAGCTCGAGCGGCTGCTCGAGGATGGGAGTGGCGAGCGTGTTGTCGACCACGAGGCGGGCTTTTGCTGCACGCGCCAGCGCTGACAGCGCGTGCACGTCGACAACTCGCAGCAGCGGGTTCGAGATCTGCTCGACCACGATGAGGTCGATGGCGTGCTTCTGCAGTACCGCTTCCACGGCGGCCAGATCGCAGAGATCGGCGGTGTGCACCTCGGCGCCCTGGGCCGCGAAGAAGCCCTCGAGCAGGCCCGAGGTGGCGCCGTAGAGGTCCCGGGCCGCCAGCACGCCTCGCAGGCGCGGCTGCGACTCTCCGCGTGGGGTGGCCGCCGCCAGCACCGCCAGGTGTAGCGCCGCCATCCCCGAGCTGCACGCGACGGCCCCGACGCCGCCTTCGATGTCGGCGACGACCGTCTCGAGCTGCGCCACGGTGGGGTTGCCATATCGGGCGTAGACGAAGTCGCTGCCCGAGGCGAACGCCCCGTCGAGGCCGGACATCGTCTCGTGGAGGTACGTGGACGAGGTGAAAATCGGGGTGGCGGTCGGGCGCGCCGGTCCCGGCAGGGCGCGCTCGCCCACGTGAACCAGACGGGTGTCGAACCCTCTCCCCGGTGTTTTCGCCATGGCCGGCGGTTTAGTCGACGGCCGTCGGGGCGCAAGCGGTGACGCCTCTTCGGCGGTGCAGTGTGGCCACCACTGGGCAGGTGTGCTGCCTTTCCTCCTGCCCGGTCGGAGCCCCGGGGTGCTTGCCACGCGGCGGAAACATGGGCGAAAGCGCCGGGAAGCCTCCCTCGGGTTCAGTATCTTCCATGGCATCGCTAGCGCAAGCCGCGACGTTCCGTACCAACGAGTCCGAGAACCTGTTTGCGGGCTACGATCCCCACAACGGTCCCTTCTACGACGAGATGTTCGAGGAGCCCGGGCAGGCCCGGGCTCCTCTTCGGGCGCTGGTCGAGCGGCTGGCGGCGGTGGGCGGGGAGGGACTCCTTCGGCGCCAGACGGCGGCCGAGGAAGCGCTCTACAAGGCGGGCATCACCTTCACGCTGCAGGGTGATCGCGGCACGAACGAGCGCATCTTCCCCTTCGATATCATCCCGCGAGTGATCGACGCCCGGGAGTGGGCCCGCATCGAGGCGGGCCTCCGGCAGCGGATCGAGGCGCTCAACCTGTTTCTGAGTGACGTGTACGGGCCGCAGCGAATCGTCCAGGATGGGGTGGTCCCGCGGTACCTGATCGAGTCCTGTCCCGAGTATCGCGAGGCCTGTCGTGGCTTCTCGCCCCCGAAGGGGATCTGGTGCCACATCACGGGGACCGACCTCGTCCGGGACCACCACGGCACGGTGCACGTGCTCGAGGACAATGTGCGCTGCCCATCCGGCGTCTCCTACGTGCTCGAGAACCGCACCCTGCTCAAGCGGACCTTCCCTCGGATCTTCGAGCAACTGTCGATCCGCAGCGTGTCCGACTACGGTCGCCATCTGCTGGCGACTCTGCAGTACCTGAGCCCGGCGCGGGGGGAGGTGCCGACCGTGGTGCTCCTGACGCCGGGGCGCTTCAACAGCGCCTACTTCGAGCATGCCTTCCTGGCGCAGCAGATGGGCGTCGAGCTCGTCGAGGCGCAGGATCTCGTCGTTCGCGACGCCGAGGTCTTCATGCGGACCACACAGGGGCTGGTGCGGGTCGACGTCATCTACCGACGCGTCGGTGACGACTACCTCGATCCCGAAGTGTTTCGCCCCGACTCGCTGCTCGGGGTCCCCGGGCTGATGAAGGCCTACGCAGCGGGCAACGTCGCCCTGGCCAACGCTCCTGGCACCGGAGTGGCGGACGACAAGGCGATCTACGCCTATGTCGAGCGCATCATTTCCTACTATCTCGACCAGGAGCCGATCCTCCCCAACGTGCCGACCTACGTCTGCTCCGAGGACGAGGATCGCGGCTACGTGCTCGAGCACCTCGACGAGCTGGTCGTCAAGGCCACTGACGGAGCGGGTGGATACGGCATGCTGATTGGGCCGCACGCGAGTCGCGCCGAGCGCGAGGAATTCGCGGGGCGGATCCGCGGAAATCCCCGTGGCTACATCGCGCAGCCGACCCTTTCGCTGTCCCGTGTGCCGACCTTGATCGACGGCGAGATCGTGCCTCGCCACGTCGATCTGCGGCCGTTCGCGCTGCATGGCGCCTCCATCTACGTGCAGCCCGGAGGCCTCACCCGCGTCGCGCTGCGCAAGGGGTCGCTGGTCGTCAACTCGTCCCAAGGGGGAGGGAGCAAAGACACCTGGGTGCTCGCTGAATGAGGGTCAGGCATGCTGAGTCGAGTCGCTGAGGCGCTGTACTGGTCGAGCCGCTACGTCGAACGGGCCGAGAATGTTGCGCGCTTCGTCAACGTCAATCTGGATCTGATGCTCGACTCCCCCACCAACGAGCGTCCCAGCTGGGCGCCGCTGGTGATGACAACCGGGGACGAGGCCTGGTTCCGGGAGCACTACGGGGAAGCGAACCCGGAGGCGGTGACGCGGTTCTTGACGTTCGACGACCGCTACCCCAACTCGATCCTCAGCGCGGTCCGGATGGCCCGCGAGAACGCCCAGGTCGTGCGCAACATCATCTCCCGGGACATGTGGCAGGAGCTGAACGAGCTGTACCTGATGGTGGTGTCGGCGGCCGAGGACCCGACGAAGCCAGAGGACATGGCCGGATTCTTCGAGCGCGTGAAGATGGCGGGGATCCACTATGCCGGTGTCACGGATGCCACCCTGTCGCGCGGCGAGGCCTGGCACTTCGCTCAGCTGGCGAGGATGATCGAGCGGGCGGACAAGACGAGCCGCATTCTCGACGTGAAGTACTTCATCCTGCTGCCGAGTCCCAGTGACGTGGGAACGACCGTGGACCAGGTCGGGTGGAGCGCTCTGCTCAGCTCCGCCAGTGCCTTGCAGATGTACCGCCAGCGCTACCAGATCATCGACCCGTCGCGGGTGGCGGAGTTCCTGCTCCTCGACCGGGACTTTCCCCGCTCGATCCACTGGTGCGTGGCGCGGGCTCAGGATAGCCTGCACGCCATCACCGGGGGGCCGCTGGGCAGCTTCACGACGCGGGCCGAGCGACTGCTCGGACGGCTCTGTGCGACGCTGGATTACGAAGAGATTGGGCCCGTGATGCGAGGTGGGCTACACGAGTACCTGGACGGTGTTCAAGCGACCCTGAATGACGTAGGGGACGCCATCCACGATCGTTTCTTCGCCATCGAATCATGACCGCCAGCGAGGCTGGGGACGGTCTCTTGTGGGGGGCGCTGCGCGCCCCGTCTCGGTAACGCCATGTCCATCAGAGTCGCGCTCAGTCACCGCACCGCCTACCGCTACGATCGGCTCATCCACCTCGCCCCGCAGGTGATTCGGCTGCGTCCCGCGCCTCACAACCGGACGCCGATCCACTCCTACTCCATCCGGGTGCGTCCGGATGGACACTTTCTGAACTGGGTCCAGGATCCGCACGGCAACTTCCTGGCGCGGGTCGTCTTCCCGGAGAAGGTGCCCCGCTTCGAGGTCGAGGTCGAGTTGATCGCCGATCTCGAGGCCTACAATCCGTTCGACTTCTTCCTCGAGCCGAGCGCAGAAGAGTTTCCGTTCACCTACCCGAGCGAGCTGGCGGAAGAGCTCGCTCCATACCTCGACTGCGAAGCGCTGACGCCCAGCCTCGCCGCCTTCCTCCAGACCGTGGACAGACGGCGGCGGCGCACGGTCGACTTCCTGGTCGACGTCAATCGAAGCGTGCACGAGCGTGTCGATTACGTGATCCGGATGGAGCCGGGGGTGCAAACTCCTGCTCAGACTCTCGAGCTGGGGCGGGGGTCCTGTCGCGACTCGGCCTGGCTCCTGGTCCAGACCCTGCGACGCCTCGGTCTCGCTGCCCGCTTCGCCTCGGGGTACCTGATCCAGCTGACCCCCGACCAGAAGCCGATCGAGGGCCCCCCGGGCCCGAGCGCCGACTTCACCGATCTGCATGCCTGGTGTGAGTGCTACGTCCCTGGGGCAGGGTGGATCGGGCTCGACCCAACCTCCGGCCTCTTGACCGCCGAGGGACACATCCCCCTGGCCTGCAGTCCGAAGCCGCAGACCGCCGCCCCGATCACGGGACTGCTCGACGAATGCGAGACCGAATTCGACTTCGAGATGCACGTCGAGCGCGTCATCGACTTGCCCCGGGTCACCAAGCCCTACACCGAGGAGCAGTGGGCTGCCATCGATGCCCTGGGCGCGGCGGTCGACGACGATCTCCGGCAGCAGGACGTGCGACTCACGATGGGCGGGGAGCCGACCTTCGTGGGTATCGACCACCCGGACGCGCCTGAGTGGAACTTCGAGGCGCTCGGGGCGGAGAAGCATCGGCTGGGGGACAACCTGGTGCGGCGCCTGCGGGAGGCGTGGAAGCCGGGGGCGGTCCTCCATCATGGGCAGGGCAAATGGTATCCCGGAGAGCAGCTCCCCCGCTGGGCGCTGTCCTGCTACTTCCGTCACGACGGGGTTCCCCTGTGGCAAGAGCCGCAGCTCATGGCGAACACGGGATCCGATCTCGGTCACACCGTGGCCGATGCCGAGCGCTTCGTGCGGGCGCTCGCGGCGCGGCTCGGTCTCGATCGCCACGGCGCCCAACCCGGATTCGAGGACGCCTGGTACTACCTGTGGAAGGAGCGACGGCTCCCCGTGAACGTCGACCCGCTCGATGCTCGGCTCGAGGATCCCCTCGAACGCGAGCGGCTGGCGCGGGTATTTCGGCGTGGACTCGATGCGTCGGTGGGCTGGCTCCTCCCTCTCGCTCACCTGGGTCCGGGTGCCGGGTGGACGAGCGGCGAGTGGTTCTTCCGTGAGGAGCGCTGCTTCCTGGTACCTGGCGATTCTCCGATGGGCTTTCGGCTGCCCCTCGATTCGCTGCCCTGGGTGGTCGCGGAGGAACGCGAGCTCCTCGAGCTGGATCCCGGGGTGGAGCGCGCGCCGCTACCCCGGTCCTGGGAGTGGGGGCAGCGATCGCAACCGGTCGAGCATCGCATCCTGCCGCAGTACCGCGACCGACATCCGAGCACTTCCGCGGCGGGAGAGGCTGCCGGGCTCGCCTCGCACCCGAGCCCAGGTCGAGGGGAAACGCGCGCGGATCCCTTCGTCGCGCCGGCGGCGCAGGAATCGGCGTCGGGGCTTGTCCGCACGGCACTGTGCGCCGAGCCCCGGGAGGGAACTCTGCGGGTCTTCCTGCCCCCACTGGTCGCTCTCGAGGCCTGGTGCGAGCTGGTGGCTGCCATCGAGGCCACGGCGGCGGAGCTCGAGCTACCCGTACAGATCGAGGGATACCCGCCTCCGCGGGACCCGCGCCTCGGGGTCTTCCAGGTGACCCCCGATCCAGGGGTGCTGGAGGTCAACGTCCCTCCCACAGCGAGCTGGGCCGAGCACCGCGAGCAGACCCAACAGCTGTACGAGATCGCCCGGGAGGAACGCTTGACGACCGAGAAGTTCGAGCTCGACGGTCGCCACATCGGCTCCGGCGGGGGCAACCACGTGGTGCTCGGAGGGGCGACGGTCTTCGACAGCCCGTTTCTGCGACGCCCCGATCTGCTGCGAAGCCTGATCGCGTTCTGGCACAACCACCCGGCGCTCTCGTACCTGTTCTCGGGCCAGTTCATCGGTCCCACCTCCCAGGCTCCGCGTGTCGACGAAGCACGCAACGATGCCGTCTACGAGCTGGAGCTGGCCTTCGAGCAGCTCCCCGAGCCTGGCGCCGTCTGCCCGCCGTGGCTCGCCGACCGCGTGCTCCGCAACCTGCTCGTCGACATGACCGGCAACACTCACCGCGCCGAGTTCTGTATCGACAAGCTCTACTCGCCCGACGGGATTGCCGGGCGACTGGGGCTGCTCGAGCTCCGCGCGTTCGAGATGCCGCCCCACTCGCGGATGGCGAGCGTCCAGGCGCTGCTCGTGCGCGCGCTCATCGCGGCGTTCTGGCGCGAGCCCTACACCACTCCACTCGTGAAGTGGGGGACCAGCCTGCACGATCGCTTCCTCTTGCCGTACTTCGTCCGCCAGGATCTCCAGGACGCGCTGAGCCACCTTGCGCGGCACGGCTACTCGCTCCCCTACGAGTGGTTTCAGCCGCACTACGAGTTCCGCTTCCCGCTCTATGGCACGCTGGAGCGAGAGGCCCTGCATCTCGAGCTGCGGGGCGCGCTCGAACCGTGGCACGTGCTCGGCGAGGAGGCGACGGCGACGGGACAGGCGCGCTACGTGGACTCGTCCCTCGAGCGGATCCAGGTGCTCGCTCGGGGACTCGTGCCCGGGCGTCACGTGGTCTGCTGCAACGGCGCGCTCGTTCCCGGTCACGCGACGGGGGTATTCGGCGAGGTCGTCGCAGGAGTTCGCTATCGCGCCTGGCAGCCACCGTCGGCGCTCCACCCGACGATTGGTGTTCACCACCCGTTGCGCTTCGATATCCATGACACGTGGAACCAGCGGGCGGTGGCGGGTTGCACGTATCACGTGGTTCACCCGGGGGGGCGCGCCAACGAAGACCGTCCGGTCAATGCCGTGGCGGCCGAGAGCCGGCGCATCGCGCGCTTCGAGTCGGCCGGCCATGTGCAGGGGCGCTACCGCCCCGCCTCCGCGGGGGCGAATCCTGACTTTCCGCTCACCCTCGACCTTCGTCTGCTCCCGAGTCGCTTGTCCCCGTGACGTTTCCTTGCCACGGTTCCATTCCTGGCATGAAGCGAAGCTTCGACGAGTTCTGGGCGGACGATGGTCGGGTTCGTCCACACCAGCAGCGACTTGCCGAGTTCGTCGAATCGCTCGATCGCGACCGGCGTGATGCACTGGGACTGACGGTGCGCCGCCGGGCCGTCGAGCAAGAGGTCACCTTCAACATCCTGGGCGACCCGGCGGGCACCAACCGTCAGTGGCAGCTCGATTGGATGCCGCTGGTCATCGATCGGGACGAGTTCGAGCAGCTGGCGGCCGGTCTGCGGCAGCGGGCGCGCCTGCTCGATGCCGTGCTCCAGGACCTGTACGGCGAACGAACACTGCTCACGCGCGGGCTCCTGCCGGGTGGGGTCGTCTACGGCAACCCCCACTACTTTCGCTCTCTGTTCGGCTGGAGCCCGCACGGTGGACATCGACTCCACCTCTACGCGGCGGACGTTGGTCGTGATGCGTCCGGTGCTTTCCGCGTCTTCTCGGATCGCACGGCGGCACCGACGGGCTCGGGGTACGCCCTCGAGAATCGTCTGGTGGTGGGGCGCTTGCTGGCCGAGCCGTTCCAGGGCTATCCGGTGGAGAAGATCAACCGGTTCTTCTCGACGCTGGACGCGACGGTGCGCGATCTGGCGCCGGCCAGTGGCCGCGATCCGCGCGTCGTGGTCCTGACACCCGGACTGCAGGACCAGAGCTCCTTCGAGCACGCGTACCTGGCTCGCTACCTCGGCTATCTGCTGGTCGAGGGGCGCGACCTGACGGTGCGGGAGGGGGTGGTCTACCTGAAGACCTTGGCCGGACTGGAGCGCGTGGACGCGGTGCTCCGCCGGGTGTTCGATGACTGGTGCGACCCACTCGAGCTGCGCGCCGATTCGGTGCTGGGGGTACCGGGGCTGCTCGCGGCGGCCCGCGCGGGCACCGTCGCTCTGGTCAATCCGCTGGGCGCGGCCGTGGTCGAGAGCCCGGCCGTGAAGGCTTTTCTGCCGCGCCTGTGCCGCGTGATGCTGGGCGAGCCGCTCCTGCTGGACGCGGTCGAGACCCGGTGGTGTGGTGACCCGGGCATGCTGGCGGAGGTCGAGGGCGCACTCGACGACTGGGTGCTCAAGCCCGCGTTTCTCGAGCGCCGGGAGCGCCCGCTGCGCTTCGGGGAGTTGCCCGCTGATCAGCAAGCCGAGCTCCGTGAACGCTTCCGGCAGCGCCCCGAACAGTTCGTGGCGGAGCGATGGCCTGAGCGCAGCAGCGCGCCCGTGGCCGGCATCGGTACATCGACGGGAAGCGTGGCGTTGCGGACCTTCCTCTGTCGCGCTGGGGACGATTTCTTCGCCATGCCGGGTGGGCTCGCGCGGGTGGACGCCGAGCCCGACGGGGTCTTCATCCGGAGCGGCGAGGAGAAGCTGAGCAAGGATGTCTGGGTGCCCAGTCGGGGGTCCGGTCCGCCTCCACCGCTCCCGGCGATGCCCCCACAGCCACCGGTGCTCAAGCGCGGCGGGGCGGATCTGCCCAGCCGACTGATCGACGATTTTTTCTGGCTGGGACGCTACGTCGAGCGCTGCGATCAGGGCGCGCGTCTGATCCGGGCAGGGCTGGAGCGCAGCACCTCAGAGGTCGGGCCCGACGCGGAGCTGCCGCTGCCCAGCATCGTCGCCGCCTTGCAGTCTCTGGAGTTCGCCCCTTCTGCCGTCATCGACCCGAGCGTTCCAGAACCCTACCTCGCGTGCCTCTCGGAAGCGGGTGGGATCAACAACCTCGCGTCGCTGCTCGACCGCCTTCACCAGCTGGCCCTGGCGGTTCGCCCCCGCGTTTCTCGCGACACCTCGGAGGCGCTCCGTGGTCTGCGCCCACCAGCAGCGGTCCTCCATCAGGCGGCAGCCGAGCCGGAGCGAGGGCGGGATCTGGTGCGCGGCCTGATCGTGGCGCTGGCGGCCGTGCGGGGGCTGATGGGCGACGCCATGGTGCGGGGGCATGCGTGGGACTTCTTCGACATCGGTCGCCGAGTCGAGCGCGGGGTGTCGATGTCCCGCGTCGTGCTCGCGTTCGTCCCACGGGGTGCGGGTCGAGTTCATCTCGAGGCACTGCTGGACGTTGCCGATAGCTTGCTCACCTACCGATCGCGCTACCTGGCCGTGCTGCGCCCGGCGCCGGTGGTCGACCTGCTGCTCCTCGACGAAACGAATCCGCAGGCTGTCATCTTCCAGGTCAACCGCCTGATCGAGAGCGCCGATCGTCTTCCTCGGCAGCACCAGGCCCTGCTCACCCCTCTGCAGCGACAGCTGGTCGCCATGCAGGCGCGACTCTTCACCACGGACGTGTTCGAGGTCTGCGCGGGTGATGGGGAGGCGCTCCGCGAGTTGCTGGAGGAGATGGCGACGGGGTTCTGGGCCGTCTCCGACGAGCTCAGCGGGAGTTACTTCTCGCACGCGCTCGATCCGACGAACGTGGCAGCTCCTCGGTGGATCGACAACGATCTGGAGGCGACGTGACACGCTATCGGGTCACTCATTCCACGTGCTACCGCTACGAGGCGCCGGTCCTGCATGGTCAGCACCGTGGGCGTCTGCGTCCGCGGGATACCGCGCACCAGCGGGTGTTCGACTTCCGGATCGAGTGCGCGCCCGCCGGCGCACGAGTGGTCGAGGCGTGCGACTACTTTGGCAATCACGTCGCGTCGATCGACGTGCTCGACCGGCATGACCGGTTCGAGGTCACGACGCGGTTCGAAGTGGACACGGGCGGACACCGCCAACTGACACTGCCTGGGGTCCCGGAAGTCAGCGTCTCCTGGGAGAGTTGCCGGGCGGAGCTCGCCCGGCGTCTCACCGATCACGACCTCCAGGACTACCGCTACGATTCTCCCCTGGTTCGCGGGTCCCCCGCGTTGCGTGACTACGTGGCTCCGGTGTTCACCTCGGAGCGTCCCCTCCTGGAGGCTGTCGCCGATCTCAATCAGCGGATCCACGACGACTTCACCTACGACTCCACTGCGACCGAGGTGGGCACGCCGCTGCCGGTGGTGATGCGGCAGCGGCGTGGCGTCTGCCAGGACTTTGCCCATGTCGCCGTTGGCTGTCTCCGGGCGCTCGGGCTGGCCGCCCGCTACGTATCTGGGTACCTGGAGACGCGCCCGCCGCCCGGCCGCCCCCGTCTGGTTGGGGCGGATGCGTCGCACGCGTGGGCGAGCGTGTACGTGCCCGGTCACGGTTGGGTCGACTTCGATCCGACCAACGCGGTGTTCCCCGGAGATCGGCACGTGACGGTCGCCTGGGGTCGGGACTTCAGTGACGTGTCACCTCTGACCGGGGTAATTCTGGGTGGTGGGGCGCATCGGGTTCACGTGGGGGTGGACGTCGAGCCGCTGGGCTCGTCATCCGGCTTTCCGCCCGATGACCGGTGAGCTTTCCGGCGGTCTGGGTGTTCGCCGGTCTGCGGTGCACACCTCCACGGCCAACGCGCGGGTTTAGAGCTGTGGCGATGCGCGTGCTTTCGTTCGCGCGGTGCGTCGTGGTGGTAGCGAAAATGCCTGCGGGGGTTGGCCAGTGCGGTCGGGCTTTCGTTGGCGCAAGACTTGGGTGGAGGGCCGGCGGAAACCCGGAGATGCGCCGGTCCGAACTGGGCACCCGATCACCTTGAGTACGACAACCTGGAACGAACTTCCGGGTGTGGTCGTACTAGTGGATTGGAACTGGCCAGCCGGCGCTGTATCGTGGGGGGTAAGGCTTAGCGGCCGGGTACGACCCGACCGGCGAGGACAGGAGGCGACTGCGCGATGGCGGCAGCAAAGGAGCGGCAGGACGGCTCGCTGCCGGAAGCGATGGGCTCCGGGGTCCGCGAAGCGGACGCCAGCACCATCCACACCGCCGTTTCGGGTCAGACGGTGCCATCCGGCCATGCCAGCTCCCCGCCTCCGAGTCGCGATCGCACGCACCGCTGGCAGTCGAGTCGCGAGGTCTTGCGCCAGTCTCGCCACGAATCTGGCAGGCCGGGCCCAGGAGGCGCGCTGCCGACGGAGTCCGAGCCGCCCGTCGGACCTGCCGAGACCCACATCGGTCAGTACGAGATCATCCGCAAGCTCGGCGAGGGCGGGATGGGGGTGGTGTTCCTCGCTCGCGACAAGCGGCTGGGACGCCGCGTGGCGATCAAGGTGCTGCGTACCCGGGACCCGAAGCTGACGCGACGCTTCATCACCGAAGCTCGCACCACGGCCCGCTGCACTCACGAAAACATCGTGATCATCCACGAGGTGGGCGAGCACCACGGCTCGCCCTTCATGGTGCTCGAGTACCTCGAAGGCAAGACGCTGGCCGAGTACCAGGAAGACGAGCCGCTGACCGTTCGTCATGCCGTCGAGATCATGGTCAGCGTGGTCCGGGCGCTGGTGCGCGCGCACGAGGAGGGCATCGTGCATCGCGACCTGAAGCCCGAGAACATCTTCATCACCGAGTCGGGAACGGTGAAGGTGCTCGATTTCGGGATTGCCAAGCTGCGCCGTGGCGAGGCGACCGCCAACCTGGCCACCCAGCAGCTCGGTGTGAAGTCCCGGGAACCGCCGTCCGAGCTGCTGAGCGGCTCGACCTCCACGGGCATCGCCGGGACGGCCGGCTACATGTCACCCGAGCAGTGGGAGACCCCCGACGATGTCGATCATCGAGCCGACATCTGGGCGGTGGGCTGTACGCTGTTCGAGCTCGTGACTGGGGTCAATTTCCTCAAGGAGCTCGGCGAGCTTCATGCGGTGGCGGTGTTTCTCATCGAGCGGTCGCCCATCCCCACGGCGCTCAGCTACGCCCCCTGGATCCCGGAGCCGCTGTCGGACGCCATCTCCCGCTGCCTGCAGCACGACCGAAACCAGCGGTATCCGGATGCCCGGTCGCTGCTCAAGGCGCTGGAGCCGTTTCTTCCTGGGCGTCGCCAGGCCCTGGAAGACCAGCTCGAGCTTGGACCCTACGCTGGCTTGCGGGCGTTCCAGGAGGAAGACGCGGAGCGCTTCTTCGGTCGGAGCCGCGAGCTGGGCACGGTCCTCACGCGGCTCCGCGAGACCCCCCTGATGGCGACGGTAGGCCCGTCGGGCGTGGGCAAGTCGTCGTTCCTGCGGGCCGGAGTGATCCCCGCGCTGAAGAACTCGGGCGCGGGGTGGGAGGTGGTCGTCTGTCGTCCGGGTCGCGCGCCCATGCAAGCGCTGGCGGAGAGTATTCGACCCTACGTGGGCGAGGTGGCCACGAGCGGGGGGTCGCTGCCACCGGCTCCCACGGACGAGCAAGTCGTGAGCCGACTCACCGATCAGCCGGGTTTCTTGGGCTCGGTGCTGCGCGAACGATGTCGCCGTCAGGACGGACGATTGCTCCTGTTCTTCGACCAGTTCGAGGAGCTCTACACCCTCGGCGCGTCCTCGGAGGAGCGCCAGGCGCTGACCCGGGCCCTGCTGGGAGCGGCGGACGATGCGGTGTCTCCAGTTCGCGTGATGCTGTCGATTCGGGCTGACTTCCTCGGTCGCGCCACGGAAGATCCCGAATTCGTCGGTGCCCTCGGCAAGGGGCTCTTCTTCCTGGGGCCACCGAGCGAGGAGGGTCTGCGCGAGGCGCTGGTCCGTCCCCTGGAGATGGTGGGCTATCGGTTCGAGAAGTCCACCATCGTCGAGGACATGATCCGGTTCCTGGAGGGGACTCCCAACGGCCTGCCGCTCTTGCAGTTCACGGCCGCTCAGTTGTGGGAGTCGCGGGACCCGCAACACCGAGTCCTGACCGAGCAGAGCTATCGGGGGATGGGGGGCGTCGAGGGGGCTCTCGTGAGCCACGCAGATCGTGTCTACAACCAGCTTCCCCCCGACCTGCAGATGCTGTGCCGTAGTCTGTTCATGCACCTGGTCACGCAGGAACGGACGCGAGCGATTCGCAGCATGAAGGAGCTGGCCGAGTTGGCCGGCGACGAGGACGCCCTGGCGCGGCTCGTCGATCAGCTCGTGGATTCACGCCTCTGGGTCGTTACGGCTCGCGAAGGCGATCCGACGGTCGAGGTCGTGCACGAGTCCTTGATCGCGAGCTGGCCGTCGCTCCGGCGCTGGCTGGACGAGAGCCACGAAGACAGTGTGTTCATCGACCAGCTGATGACAGCCGCGAATCAGTGGGCGGCGAAGCACCGCGATGGCGGCATGCTATGGCGTGGCGAGATGGCCGCGGAGCTGGAGCATTTTCGACGCCGCTTCCGGGGAAATCTCCCAGACCTGGCGCGCGCGTTCGCGACGGCGGTTCAGCAGCAGGAGCAGCGCAGTGCAACGGTGCGGCGGCGCTTGCAGGCGGGCGGGGTGGCGCTCCTGACGGTGCTCCTGGCGGCCGCGTCAGTGGGGCTCTACGTGGTCAACCAGGAGCGGCGCAAGGCGGACGAGAACGCGCGCATCGCCGACGAGAACGCACACATTGCGGAGCAGCGTCTCGCGGAACAGTTGCGGGCGGAGCAGGAACGCACGCGCGCCGAACAAGAGCGCAAGCAGGCCGAGAGTCGACGGCGCGTCGCCGAGGAGAAGACCGGCGTGCTCGAGGACAAGGTCAAGCTCAACGCCGAGGAGATCGCCGCGAAGAACGTCGAGCTCCAAGCAGCGCTGCAGGAGGCCCGGAGCCAGGAGCGGGCCGCGGTCGATGCGCGTGAGGAGGCGGAGCGCAGCGCTCGCGAGGCCAAGGCGGCAAAGGCCAAGGCGGAGCAGTCGGCGAGCGACCTCCAGGTCCTGCTCGATCGCGAGCGCGCCCGCAGCGAACGACTCAACGC